>CAZRQL010000009.1:0-101290 GCA_964602415.1 uncultured Roseobacteraceae bacterium | reverse complement strand
AACCGGCAGCTACAAATGCAGGGGCGGAAGCCGAAAAGCCAATGAGTAGGTACAATTTTTTTTTACTTTAATTCAATGAAAATCAAAACTTTTTCTAAGTCATTACCTGCAATTTTAGTAATACCAATGTTTTTATTTGGATGTAAAGACTCAGGAGTTGAAAAGTCGTTTGTCGTACCTTCATCAAATACAGAGGAAACTTATCCTCTTAGTTCTGATTTAGAAACTTTTAGCGTTAATACCCCGTATCTAAGTGTAGCTGAAATGATAGGAATTGTCGAGAATTTAAAGAATCGTGATGGTTTTGGAATTATTGATGACTCGGTTTTAATTACAAATGCTATTAGGCCTCTGGTAGAAAATGGGCGTTTATTACACATTGAGCTCGTTTCTAAACTCGAAGATTCAAATCAGTGGCTTTTATTGTCAGATGAAACAAAGGATTCAATCTTGAATATGACCGACTTACAACTGGCACAATTGTCCTTTATTTATTCAATCTTTAACACTGATTTTGAAAGAGACGCGATTAATAGAGGAATGTCAGCCGATGTTATTAAAGACTGCATAGGTGTAGTACTTGGGCTCAATGGACTAAAAGATATCTATTATTCAATAACAGCTGGTCATACATATCAATCTGCAATTAAACTACTTCAATGGATTGGGAAAAGATATTTAAGTTATGCTCTGGTAGCTTGGATGGTTTGGGATTTTATAAATTGCGTTTCATAAAAAAATTCTATGCGAATATTTTTTCAAAATAATTTTTCAGAAAAATTTGTTTCAAACGTACTGTCAATAACATCTGTATTATTTGCCTTCCATTATATTGTTTTTTCTATCATAAAAAGATTCGGTGAAAACCAAAAACTCTTTGTGATACCATTGTCTTTGGTATTGGCAAATTTTTTAATTCTTGTTGAAATGATTTACATAATCAAATCAAATAAAGCAGTTTCATCAAAAAAACAATTCTATAGATTGATGCTAGAAATTTTCATGAATCTATGCTTTTTGATATTAATTGTTAGCTATTTGATATGAAAAGCTCAATTTAAGGTAAATTAGAAACTACAATTTTCAATCTCAGATTAAGCATTAGAAAAATTTATATTGCTAATTTACATAAAGTCTATTATATGATTACAAATATACTGTATATCTTTGCAAAAAAACTCTGAGTAGCGTAGCGTTAAAAATAACGGGTATTGCTAATTTGGTATAGTTTTTCTATTTTGCAGTTTTATTACTCTGATTCATTTGACCTATGAAGGAATGCCCAAGATGTAAATCTGTTAATTTTTGTAAAGATGGTATAGTAAAACAAAGGTAAAGTTTTAAATGAAAAGATTTGGGTATTTAGAATTCTCAAGCTATATTTACAACACCTAATTAAGGCCTTGGCACTTCCGCCCAATGAGTTGTATCGTTTGCTATTTTAACCCAAATCACGTTTGAAGAATTAACTCGAATGACACAATAAAAATATTTCTCATCCTTAACTGAATACATGCGCCTGATGCCGGAGGCATCATATATTTATAGCCGGACAAAGTTGATGGGATTCGACCCCAACGGGGTCGCAGGCATCTGTGGTACCGTTTTTCTATAAATATGCCATCCCTGCGGGATGAATGCCCTGTTAGTAACAGCCTATTTTCAACAATTTAAACCGTAGATGCTGTTTTTAGCTATTATTTAACCATGGATTAACCAATAATTACTTGTTTATTCTAAATACCCATGAAAAAAGAAATTGCTCAATTTGTACAAGGAAGTTAAGATTTTTTGGTTTGGGGCAATACATAAGAAAAAACAATCCCCATCGCCATCACCGACAAGCAACCCACTAAATTGTACCACAAAAAAGCCAACTCACTAAACCACCACAAAGCCACCACAAGGATCTGCGATAAAACCAGTGCCACAAACACATGATTGCTACCTACGCGCTTCAAGAAAAACGCCGTTACAAATACCCCAAGCATAGTCCCATAGACCAAAGACCCCACGATATTGACGGCCTGAATCAGGTTCTCGAAACGGTCTAAGAAAAATGTACAGCCCACCGCCCAGCAGCCCCAAAACAGCGTGAGGCTTTGGGTAACGGTGATAAAATGCTTGTCGGACTTGTCTGAGCCAAAATACCGCTTGTAAATATCTATCGTTGAGGTGATAGCCAGTGCGTTAAGCTCCGAAGAGGCCGATGACATGGCCGCCGACAAAATCACCGAAATCAGCAAACCCACCAAGCCAACAGGCATATAATTAAGGATATAACTCAAAAAAGCATAGTCCGACATCTTGGTTTGTGCTTTGTTAATCTCTGACTCGTCAGAAAGTCCCTTGCAGTGGGCAATGGCTTGTCTTTCGAGGCTGTCTTGTTTTTTGAGCAAAGCATTGAACTGTAAACTAAAAGTTGAGGATTCCAAATTGCTTTGAAGCAAAAAGCTCTTTTTTTCTGACTGGATATGAGCATGTCGGGTTTGAAGCTGCTCTATCTCAGGAGTATTTTTCAAATCACTTGGATTGAATACCAAAGGCTTGCTCTCAAACTGGTAAAAAACGAACAGCAAAACCCCCACGAACAAAATCCCCAGTTGCATGGGTACTTTGAGCAAGCCGTTCATCAGCAGGCCTATCCTGATTTCTTTAACAGAACGCCCTGAAAGATAGCGCGAAACCTGCGACTGGTCTGTGCCAAAGTAGCCCAAAGATAGGAACGTACCCGCCAAAAGCCCCGACCAAAGGTTGTATCGGTCGGTAAAGTCCACATCGAAGGTAATGACCTTAGTGCGTCCTGCCGCCGCCGCCACTTGGATGGTTTCACTGAAACTCAAAGGTATAGACTGCACCAATAGCACTCCCGAAGCCACCAAACCCACCGTGATAACAAGCATTTGCTGCTTTTGGGTATAACTGACGGCCTTGCTTCCACCGGTAAGCGTATAAAAAACCACTATCGCCCCGATAAAAACATTGCAGGCAGCAATCGGCCAGCCCAGCATCACTGAAAGCACCAAAGCCGGAGCATAAATGGTGAAAGAAGCCGCCAAGCCTCGCTGCAAAAGAAAAAGTACCGCTGCCAAGGTTCTGGTTTTCAAATCAAATCTCCCTTCCAAGAACTCGTAAGCGGTATAAACCCCCAAACTGCGGTACACAGGCACCACAAACCAAGCAATCAGCAACATGGCTATGGGCAAACCAAAGTAAAATTGCGCAAACCTCATCCCATCGCTGTAAGCCTGACCAGTAGTAGAAAGGAAGGTAATCGCGCTGGCTTGGGTTGCCATGACCGAAAGCCCTACCGTAAACCAGCTTATCTCTCTGTCTCCCAAGATGTAGCCTTCGAGTTTGCCGCTTTGCCGACTCTTGTAAAGCCCGTAAGCCACTATAAAAACCTGCGTGCCGCCAAGTACCAACCAATCTACAATATTCATAAGCCCAAATATCCAAACTCAAAATTTATATCCTTTTATGGTTGAGTAAGTATTTTTAGCAATAAAATCGCATGTATGCCCCGATTCGGACTTATTGGCCTTAGCCTTTCTCATTCTTTTTCAAAGCGTTATTTCGATAAAAAATTTGTAGCACTAAATTTACCCAATCACAGCTATTCACTTTTCGAGCTTCCTGACCTCGCCAACTTCCGCAGATGGTTCTTTGAACAAGACTTAAAGGGCTTGAACGTAACCATCCCCTACAAAATAGCCATCATCGAACACCTTGACAAACTCGCTGACAGTGCCATCCAAGTAAGTGCAGTCAATACGGTTTCGCTGGAAAACAACCAACTTGTAGGATACAATACCGATTTTTTGGGCTTTGATGAAGTGCTTCCTCACCTTGAGGGCAGGGCGTTGGTGTTGGGTACGGGAGGAGCGAGCCGCGCTGTAACTGCTGTCCTACAAAAGAGAGGCATACAGTTCAAAACGGTGTCCAGAGAAGCGGCAAAAGCGGATTATGGATATGAGAACATACCCGATTTATCTCATTTTCAGATTATTGTCAATACAACCCCTTTGGGTATGTATCCTCATACCCAAAGTTGCCCACCTATCAATTACGAACAGATTACCGATGAGCACTACGGATTTGACTTGGTTTACAACCCTGAAAAAACCTTGTTTTTGAAGCACTTCAAACAGGGACAAAACGGTCTGGCGATGCTTTACGCCCAAGCAAAGCAGGCCTGGCGAATTTGGTCTCAACAATAAATAAGGATAGCTTTGTCGTGTAAATTTTATACAAAATGCGTACTTATTTATTGTTTGTGCTTTTGATATGCGCCTTACCTGCGTTGGGGCAAAAAAGTTCTGCACAAAAGTTTTTGGAAAAACTGACCACCCAAGGCTTAAACCAAGACGATTTGGTAGCCGGACTGAAAGAAGCCCTCAACGTAGGCTCACAAAATGCCATCAACGAAGCGGCCAAAGGCTTTTTGAACAACCCTGAAATCAGAATCCCTCTGCCGCCTGAATTTGATAAAGTTGAGCGAACGATGCGCCGAATGGGCCAAGGCAAACAAATAGACGATTTGGTTACCAAGATGAACCAAGGAGCAACCAATGCGGTGCTGGGCGCAGTTCCTATTTTCTCTGATGCCATCAAAGCCCTCAGCATAACCGATGCAGTCGGGCTTTTCCAAGGGGGCAAAGGAGCAATAACGGAGTTTTTACGCAGCACCACCAGCAAGGCACTGAAAAGCCAATTCAAACCCGTCATTGATGAAAAGCTCAATGCCAACGGCACGATGATTTTGGTTACTTCGATATTGGAAAGCTACAACCGCCTGCCGGGGGTGCGCAAAGTAACCACCGATTTTGCAGGTTATGCCGCCGACAAAGCAACCGACGGACTCATAAAACTGCTTGCTAAAGAAGAGGAAAAAATCAGAAACGACCCCTCAGCCAGAACCACAGAACTTTTGAGAAAAGTTTTTGGTTTAAAATAATTTTTTGGAAAATAGGGTTATATTTGCAAAAACTAAAAGAAATGGACTCTTCTATTTTGGCTGTACTGGCACTTGTGTTTATGGTTCCACCGCTATTGGCTGCCGTAATTGGTCTTTTTTTAGTCGATTCGAAAAAAGATTAAAACCATCTTAAGGGGCTGCAAGCCCCTTTTTTTATTAAAACTCTATTTGCTGCTCAGTTCTTTGGGCATTCACGGCCACAACGGCTTGAATTTCGGGCAAACTATCCTTAATGGCCTTTTCGATGCCAGCACGCATGGTCATGCTCGACATAGGACAAGAAACACACGAACCTTGCAATTCAATTCTGACAATTTTTTCTTCAGTGATTTCTAACAGTTTTACATCACCACCGTCAGACTGGAGATAAGGTCTTATTGAGTCTAAGGCTGATTCAACTTTTTGAGAAAGATTTTGTAGCATCATCAAAGTTTACAAACACAAAAGTAGCTTATTGGCTCAAAAGTTTCATTACCTCTTGAAAAACCCTTTCAGATTTGATGCTTTTAATACAATGGCATTGTTTGGGTGTTCGATGAGGACAAAAGTCCGGTTCTAATACAACTGCCTTTTTGCCTAAAGGCCTCCACCTGCCCGGATGAATGGGGGGAACGGAAGAAAACAACCCCACCGCGCCCACACCCAAAGCCGCCGCAATGTGTAGCGGGCCTGTGCTACATGCCACCAATACATCTACCTGACTCAAAAAAGATATGAACTCCGACAGGGTTAGTTTTCCCGTTATGTCTTGGGCGTAATTAAAAATCTCAGGCAGTTCGGAGCGAATCGCTTCGCCTTCTTTTTGTGTGCCGCTTACGTAAACCTGATGCCCTTTTAAAAGTTGTGCCAGATGCAAGTAATTTTCCAACGGCCAATCTTTGGCACTACCTAAAGACTTGGTATGCAGTACGATCCGCTTTTTTACGTCCAGAAAATTGAAATTCTGTTCTGCAGGAATTAAGCCATAAAGTTCGGGCACTTGAGATAAATCGAGTTGGGAGGGTATGCCGTATTTTTCAAAGGGTTGAAATAGTTTGAAATTGAGCTGGGCTTCATGTAGAGATGATTTTCTACGTGAAAATGAAATTAATTTATTGATGTACAACCAATTGTGTAAGCGATTGGCTGTAGATATGCGCAAAGGGATTTCTTTCAATAACTTGGCTGCTTTCAGCTCGGGAAAAACCAAAATAGCTGCTTGAACGCCTTTGAGTTGTTGGGGCACTGTGGACTCAACATCCCAAAATACATCTACAAATTGACAGGCTTCAATTAAAGGACGCGTATATTTTTTGCCTAAAAAATGGATTTCTGTTTGAGGCCAAAATTTTTTGAGCCATCCCGCCATCGGCAAAGTCAACACCACATCGCCTAAATTATCGGTTCTTGATAATAAAATAGAAGCCGGTGGCTGCAATTTTTTTTGTTCTCTTGTCAAAATATGTTTCTAAATTTGAGCATCTTCGGTTGCACAAAATAAATGGAGGAATTGCAAAAAAAAGACTACACGGAAGAAGAAAAGAGTGAAATCTTTGAACGCGAGCTACTTCCGCATATTACCTCTATGTACAATTTCGCCTACAAATTGACGTTGGACGAAGATGTGGCCAAGGATTTAGTGCAAGATACCTACCTGAAGGCCTTCCGTTTCTTGTCTTCTTTTATAAAGGGAACAAATTCAAAAGCGTGGCTGTTTAGGATACTGAAGAATAGTTTTATAAACGAATACCGAAAGAATAGTAAAACACCGCCAAAACTTGATTATCAAGAAATTGAAAACTACTACAACTCTGATGATGCCCACTATAATCTCACCATCGACCTGCGTTCAGAGTCTATGCAAAACAAGTTGGGTGATGAGGTTACAAACGCTCTCAATTCACTGGCTGTTGATTTTCGAGTCATTATCATACTCTGTGATATTGAAGGTTTTAGCTATGAAGAAATATCAAAAATTCTTGATATTCCCATTGGAACAGTGCGCTCGCGGCTACATAGAGCGCGGATTTTACTCAAAGAAAAACTTTGGCAGTATGCCCAAAGTATGGGTTATGGAGGATCTAAAGACAAAAAATAAACGTTGATTTATGGGAAATAGTGCCAAGTCCCTGTTTTGCAAAGAGTTCACTGAACTTGCTCAGCTGGTAATAGACAACGAAGCCAGTGAAGAAGAGTTAACCCGGTTTCTCTCCTTCATCAATTCATGCTCAGATTGTGCTGAGTATTTTGATTCAGAAAAATCAACTATCGAATTTATCAAATGCAGGGCTGGCAAAAGTTCTCCGCCGGCTTCATTGGCAGATGAAATTCGCAATAAAGTCTATCATTTTGTCTAAAATTGCAGGATGAATGGAAAAATCATCCTGCTTTCTGCTCCCTCAGGAGCAGGTAAATCTACCTTAATCAGATACTTACTCAACAACTTGCCTGAGTTGGCTTTTTCTGTATCAGCTACCACCCGCCCTCCAAGAGGTGAAGAAGTTAATGGTATTCATTACTATTTTATTTCGGTTGAGGAGTTCAAAAAGTCAATCGCCGAAAACAAATTTGTCGAGTACGAGCAAGTGTATGAGGGGGTCTATTATGGCACACTATTTTCAGAAATTGAGCGAATTTGGAGTCTGGGCAAAACAGTGGCCATGGATGTGGATGTTATGGGAGCTTTGAGCATAAAAAAACACTTTGGAAAGCAGGCCTTTAGTATTTTTATATCGGTTTCAGATATTTCTACCCTAAAAAATCGGCTTGAGAAACGCGCCGAAGACGGCTCTCGTTCGGTGGAAGAAAGACTCGCAAAAGCCCAAAAAGAAATAGACCATGCAGATAAATTTGATGCCATTGTACTCAATGACAAGTTGGAAGAAGCACAAAGACAAATACAACAACTCGTTGTGCAGTTTTTGAACATGCCTATCTTAGAATAAATAAAATTGCGGTTGTTAACAATTTTTAAGAAATTCGATTCTGTTTGAAGTGGAAAAAGTGCTGACTTTTGTGCCCAATAAACAAATCAAATGTTAAAATATTTATCTGCAACCATCTTAGTTTTTGGATTATTGCATTCAGTATGGGCTCAAGACACTACCTACTGGTCTAAATCCGGCTCGGCAGGTCTCAACCTCAACCAAGCCCAGTTTTCTCAAAATTGGAAGGGCGGCGGTACTTCCTCAATTTCTCTTGGAATACTTATTTTTGGCAAAGCCAACTACAAACGCGAAAAAATCTCTTGGGACAACACTGCGGATTTTGCTTATGGATTTGTGCGCAATGACAGCGAAACATTTAGCCGCAAAACGGTAGATAGAATGTTTTTGGATAGTAAATACGGCTATGGCTTCTCTCCCAAATGGGGAGCCTTTGGATCTTTGAACTTCTTGAGCCAATTTACGGCTGGCTATGTGATTGATTCCTTGCTCAAAAGCAACAAAAAAGTAGCTTTTTCAAATTTTATGGCACCCGGATTTTTGACTTATTCAATTGGTATTGAATACTTACCGGTTGAATATTTCAAAATCAGGTTTGGCACAGGGACGATCCGCCATACTTTTGTACTTGATAGTGGAGTTTATGAGGGCGAAGGTGTCCCTATAGAAAACAGAAAACGCTATGGCCTTAAACCGGGCAAGCGGGTGCGAACAGAAGCGGCTTTCCAACTACAAGCCGACTTTGAGAAAAAAGTGCTTCCCAATTTGACGCTAAAGGCTCGTTATCTTGCTTTTGCCAACTACGAAACCTTGCAATTGGAGAAAATCGACCACCGCCTCGATTTTTGGCTTTCAGCGCAAGTCAATAGATACATAACTACTTCTCTGACTTTTATTGGTTTGTATGATTTTGATCAAAGCCTCGAAGTTCAGTACAGCCAACTACTGGGAATAGGAATCTTGTACAAATTCTAATTACATACAAAAGACTGATAAACAGATTTTTGGTACTCAAACTGATACCGCGTTGCCTTAGTGAGTTGGTCTTTTTTTTCTAAAATCTGTTTAGGATTTAGCGTTGCAAGTGCTTGATGTAAAGCAGAGTTATCGTAAAAAATGCAAAATTCTCTAAAATCTGAATAAGGTGCAAAATACCTGTGCAGCAGCATGGGAATTTTGAGACTATATGCCAAATTGTAAGCCCCTGATATTTTGGATTCAACGTAATCACGGTGCGCTGGCATTTCAGGATTGATGAGTGGGGCTATCAAATGCGCTTGGGACAAGACCTCTCTAAAACGATGCGCGGGCACGTAACCATCAAAAAAAGTAAAAAAACTCTCCATCCCATCTTGGCTCACTTTTTCCCTAAAAAGCAAACCTTCGCTCGCCGCTCCATTGCCCAAAAAAGTAATATGTATCTTACTTTTGAGTTCATTGCCCAAAGATTGGTAAAGTGTCAAATAGTCTTTACTTCTCAATTCAAGCCCGCCGGGTACTACTATCTGAATGGGAAAATTAATCTGATTTGTCGTGCGGGGCGGATTGGGAAAATAGACAGGGTAGAAGACTGCTATTCGTTTATTTTGTTTCAAAGAAGCATTCTCAAAAAATAACCTACTTAAAATCAAATACTTATCAACTACCCGAGATATAAGCCATTGGTTGAAGCTGGTCTTGAGTTTTTTCACGTAGTGACAAACACCCACTACCCGCAACCGGGGCATCATCAGTTTGTGAGGCAAAAAATCGCGTATGTAGTTGCTGTGGGCAGAGTTGTCTATCATCAAATGTATTTGTCTGCTTTTTAATATATTGGATAGAAAAGACAGGGTCTTGCTTTTGCTTTCTTGCTCAGAGAAAAAAAGTACCTCATTTTGCTCAAGGCCATCAATGCGTTTTTTTAGCTTGTCATTTAGAAAAAAAACAACTTTATATCCGGCATCTTCCAACAATATCTTATGAGAATACAACAGTTCGGTATGCGAATCCCCAAATTCAGCAACAAGGACAGTTTTTTTCATTGCGCGAAATTAGTAAAGTAAAGGCTTGTCGCCTGAGCGTTGGTAATCGTTAGCGGCTTCTATTTTGAGGTTGCTGTGTCTCAGCACTGCATCTATTCGCCCCAAATGCGGCAGTTCTTTTAGTTTGTGCCCGCGCTTTTTCAATGAATCCGCAAGTGCCGGAGTGAGAAATCCTTTTTCAAAATTAACTTCATCGGGCAGCCATTGGTGGTGAAAACGAGGGGCTTGGACAGCCTTTTGCAAAGGCATTTTGTGCTCGTAGAGATTGAATATCACTTGGTAAACCGTTGTGATGATGGTCGAGCCGCCCGGACTGCCCAAAGCCAAAATCGAAGCATCCGCTCCCGAAACAATCGTCGGTGTCATAGAAGAAAGCATCCTCTTACCCGGCGCAATAGCGTTTGCTTCGCCACCTATCAACCCAAATTGGTTGGGTACTCCGGGCTTGACCGAAAAATCATCCATTTCATTGTTGAGAAAAAAGCCTGCTTCTTTTACCAACAGTTTGCAGCCAAAAAAACTGTTGAGCGTTGTGGTGATGCTTACTGTATTGCCAAAGCGGTCAATAACAGAGAAATGAGTCGTTTCTACGCTTTCTATGGTATCCACACGACCTTCTTTAATTTTTTCAGAATTAGTTTTGTACAGCGTGTCAATGTCTTTGACTCGAGAAAGTATGTAATTGCGAGATATTAGCTTTTCGGTGGGTACTTCTACAAAATCGGGGTCTCCCATGTAGGTGGCACGGTCGGCAAAAGCACGCCGCTCTAACTCGGTCATCAAGTGGATGGTTCCGGGACTGCCGAACCCTCCCCATTCAAAAAATTCACTGCCCTGCAGCAACTGTGCCAAAGCCACTCCCCCGCTGGAAGGTGGAGGCATAGTAATAACCCTGTGCCCTTTCCAAAAAAATGATATGGGATCTCGCCAAACTGCCTGATATTGAGCTAAGTCATTCTTTGTGATAAGTCCTCGACTTTGTTTCATTTGGCGCACTATCATCTCGGCTGTTTTGCCTTTGTAAAAGTCCTCACCATAGCTTTGTGCTATTCTCTTTAGAGTTTCCGCCAATTCGGGGTGTTTGA
Source organism: uncultured Roseobacteraceae bacterium (assembly GCA_964602415.1). GTDB lineage: Bacteria > Bacteroidota > Bacteroidia > Cytophagales > Flammeovirgaceae > CAZRQL01. The sequence continues at coordinate 90,279 of CAZRQL010000009.1, read as the reverse complement.
TGGTGTCGCTTTGTTTCCAGCTTCGGTTTAGGTATGTAGTTGAGTTTACCGCTTTGAACTCTTCTTGAAATCTTTGTAAGACTTCGGCTTCACTTTTCGATATCGCGTGGCCTTTTTCTGCTATTTCTATGGCTGAAGCGAGCAATTGTTCAAAAGGCAGTTTGCCAAGTTTTTGGTGGAGTGCCACCATTCCCGCCACCGATCCGGGAACTCCGGCTGCCAGCGCGCCTTGCATGCTGTTTTGGCGGTTTGGCTGCCCTGTTTTGTCCAAATACATATCTTTAGAGGCTACCAACGGGGCTTTTTCCCTGAAGTCAAGCGCGTAAGTATCTCCTTTTGCCATTCTGACCACCGCAAACCCTCCCCCGCCTATGTTTCCCGCACGAGGAAAAACCACAGCCAACGTAAAAAAAGTGGCCACAGAAGCATCAATGGCATTGCCGCCTTTCTTTAAAATGTCTATCCCTGCCTTTGAAGCCAACAAATGAACAGAAGACACCGCTCCACTGTCTGAAACAAACTCGCTGTTTTGCTTTTCTATTTTGTTGCCATTAGGTTGTGTTTTGCAAGCGCAGATAAAAGTTGATGCAATCAATACTACTATTTTCAATCGAGTGCTTTTCAATCTGATATTAAAAAAAATTGATTGATTTGATTTGAGTTCCATCGTCTTATTTTTAGATACAAACCTTTTAAAGTTTTATTATTGTTTAATTTGCAAATTAAAGTTCCTTATTTCTAATACCAATGCGTTATTTTGATTCGAGTTTTCATAGTTTTTTTGAAGGACTTGCTGCCAACAACACCAAAGAATGGTTTGATAGCCAAAGGAATATTTACGAAAAATCTATAAAAAAACCGTTTGTCAAACTCGTAGAGGACTTGATGAAAAAAGTATCTGAATTTGACAATAATTTGCCCGTTTCTGCTCAAAAAGCCATTTTTCGAATCAATAGGGATATTCGTTTTTCGAAAGACAAATCCCCTTACAAGACCCACGTTGCGGCCTTTCTTTCATCACAGAGTAAAAACCCTGATTTTGCCGGTTATTATTTTATGCTAAGTGCCAAAGGCTTAGAACTTGGTGGAGGGCTTTACCAACCCACAAAGGAGGCTATAGACAAAGTCCGCAGTGAAATTTTGTATCATACCTTAGAGTTTTCAACAATCATTGAATCGGAAGAATTTGTTAAGAAATATGGCTCTCTTCAGGGTGAAAAAAACAAAATAATAGCCTCTCAGTACAAAGAACTTATTGATAATCAACCTTTCATACTAAACAAGCAATTTTTTTATTGGGCTGAGCTGGATGATAGAGATTTGATTGTTTCTGATAATTTGGTTGATTTGATTGCTTCTTATTTCAAAGCGGGTTATGCTATGAACAATTTTCTTCGCAGGGCTGTCGAATCCTAAAATCCTTGTTCTTTCAAAAATTTGTTCATTTTTTCAGAGGTTTTAAAGTAATCATTTTCAAGCTCTTGCAATTGGTTTTCTATATCATCGTAATTTGAAACATCTTGTACCATCTTTCCAAGTTTTCCCGCACTTTTTTCTAATAGCCTAAGCCCCATATATTCACAGGCGGCTTTGAGTCTGCCACAAATTAAAGCAACCGTAGCCCTGTCTCTGAGGTTTAGACTTTGTTTTATTTGTTGGAGTTCTTGAGGAAATTTTTCCAAAAAAAAGACAATAATCTCATGTAAGGCATCTAAGTTGTTGTTGATGCTTAACATGAGAGGCTCAAAGTTAAAAAATTTGTCCCCAAAATGCTCTAATTCTATAACAGGGGCATACAAAGCGGTATTATTCCGCCGCAATCCGGATTCTGCTTCCTCTATACGAGGTATCTGGTAATGCCAACTTAACTCTGTGGGTTCGTTTTCTTTTTTGGTAAAAGAAAACGGCGACAAGTTTTCAAGGTGGGTATTCTTTTCTAAGTCTGTTTGTTGAAAATCAGAATATTGAGCAAATAATTCTATCCCATAACTGTCCGCATCTATTTTACACACCACGTTGTTACTTTGGGTTACCAAATCTGTACTGAGCTTCGCAATCCCCCTGACCAAATGGGTAAAAAGCTCATCATCCAATTCAGGGTTTCCAATCCATAACTTATAAGAAAAAGTTACTTTTCTTATTTTAGCTATCTCTTTTACAACTTCAAAAACAGCAAGAATTGCCTGCTTGAGTTTTATGTTCTCTATGCTTTGTTCCAAGTTTTTTATGCCGTATTAAACAGTAATCTACAGAGTTGATATTAAGTTCAATCCTATTTCACTTTTACATCAAAAAGCAGGCAATACTTTTAGATTTGACAAATTGTCTTTTTTTTTATTTTATTTGCGTTTTTTATTACTTTATTGTACGCTTATGCAAACCGCTCAACAACATCTTATAGAACAACTTGAAGAAAAATACGCTGCAACGGGACAGGATATAAACATGTATCTTGATGGACTTTTGCGCAGTAGATACCTGATGTATTGGGATTATATCCAAGTAGATACTCTTTTATCTTTGCAAAAGCCCCGTACAGATTACCCTGATGAAATGGTTTTCATCATATACCACCAAATCACTGAGTTGTATTTCAACTTAATCCTTCATGAGTTAAAGCAAATTGCTTTTTCTTGTAACTCTGCGGAAGAGTTTCTTATGCGTTTGGAAAGGATAGTGAGGTATTTCAAACACTTGGAAGACTCGTTTGAAATCATGGTGGGCGGGATGGAAATAAACCAATTCCGTGAGTTTAGAACTGCGCTTGCCCCTGCAAGTGGTTTTCAAACAGCTCAATACAGGATGATAGAAATTTACTCTGCCCCTCTTGCCAATTTAGTGGTTGTAGGAAAACGGGAGGAGTTAAAAAATGAGAGCCTTGCCAAACAACTTGATGCGCTTTATTGGAGTGCCGGCGGAGTTGATGTACAAAAAGGTGAGCCTACTTATACTGCAAAAGCGTTCAAAGAAAAATATGGTGCTGTCTTTTTAGATTTGGCTCACAAGTTGCAAGATTGCAACGTCTGGAAAATATACCAAAAGCTGGCAGTGCACTCCGAACTTCAGTCAAAAATAGAGCAAAAACTTCGTTTTTTTGATGCCATAGCCAACGTAAACTGGCCTCTCACTCATTTAGAAACAAGTAAACATTATTTGCAAAGGCCAACCGGAGATGCTTCGGCTACGGGCGGAACAAACTGGAAAGAGTATTTATCTCCTGAAAATCAAAAAGTTATTTACTTCCCTGAACTTTGGTCTGACAGCGAAAAGTCATCTTGGGGAAAAGTTCGCCTTTCAGTTGAGTAAGCCTTGCTTGAACTTTTTTGCTTTGCTTATGGTATGTTGTTTGTAAATTTGTGTTTAAAGATTAGTTTAGTTTTGTGGAAAAGATAAAATTAGAAATTTTAGGTCTTACAGCAAGTCGCTCTCAATCAGGTTCTTTTGCTTTAGTTTTAGGTGAACAAGACGGCAACCGTCGAATCCCAATCGTCATTGGTATGTTTGAAGCCCAAGCTATTGCCGTGGAACTGGAGAAAATAGTTTCCAGTCGCCCCATGACCCATGACCTTTTCAAATCACTATGCCATTCTTTTGACATAGTAATTGAGGAAATTTTAATTTCTGATTTGAATGAAGGTATCTTTTTTGCAAAAATTATTTGCTCTTCCATTCACTCAACCAAAAAAGTCGAAATAGATGCCCGCCCTTCGGATGCCATAGCCATCGGAATTCGACATGGTGCCCCTATTTATGCGTTGGAAAAAATAGTCTCCGAGGCCGGTATCGTGCTTTCGGATATTGAAGAAACACAGCCGCCGTCTGAACCAAAAAACAAGGAAAAACAAGGCTTGAAAGATTACAACATAACCGAATTGGAGGAAATGATGGAGAAAGCCATTGAGAATGAGGAGTATGAGAAAGCGGCTATCATAAGAGATGAACTGGAGAAAAGACGCTAACATTCTAATATTAGATAAAGAATTTTTTAAAATCTTTTAGCCCTTATTATTAGTCGGTTGGTAGTGTTCACAAGTTGCTTACCGGTTCTATAACTTTCTAAAAATCAGCCAAATTTTCACCAATAATTAAATTAACTCATGTTAGTATCTCAGACTTTTTTCAGGGATTTGTAAACAAAACAACCCCTTTGTTGCAAAGGCAAAAGAAAGTCTTGATAACTGGTTATTAAGTATGGTTTGTGTGAATACAATGTTAATAAAGGGGCAGTTTTAAATACTAATTATTTGATTTTCAATATTTACCTAATACAAAAGTGCAAGGTTCTTTGTTGGTAAAGGCTTCATTTTTTCTCCAAATGTTGATAGGTTGTGAAATGATTTGTTGAGAGTTTGTTGACAATCCCCAAGCCGCGCAAAGAATGGTTTCCGGTTTTAAACAACTAATTAGTGTTTTCAAGATAGATTCATTTCGGTAGGGTGTTTCTATGAAAATCTGAGTTTGATTTTCAGCGTAGATTTTCTTTTCAAGTTTGAGTATGGTTTTAACGGCCAATTCTTTGTTTACAGGCAAATATCCGTTGAATGCAAAATTTTGTCCGTTGAGTCCCGAAGCCATAAGAGCCATAATGATTGAAGAAGGCCCTGAAACGGGAACGACTTTTACATTGTTTTGGTGTGCGAGTCTCACCCAACTGTTTCCGGGGTCAGCTACACAGGGGCATCCCGCTTCTGATATCAAACCTATTTGTTCTGCTTGAGGGGGGACTGATTCCCATGTCATATTTTCTATATCAATAAAAGTTTTTTCTTGCACTTTTACCCCCAGTCCAGATATAATCCGACGGGCGGTTTTTGGCGACTCTGCTATAAATACATCTATGGTTTTCAATAAGTTATTTCCTAAATAGCTCAAGCTATCGTATTGTTTTTGGGCTAAAGGAACAGGTATAAGGAAAAGGGTTTTGTTGGTATTATTTTTTTGATTCATTGTATATTTGGAAAAAAGCTAATTTTGCACTGTTTGTTAGTTTATTTGTTCAAATAAAGGCCAAATGAATATGTTTTTTTCAAAAAATAAGGATAAGTTTGAGGTTATTGATTCCGGTCTAAGACAATTGGAACTCAAACAAAAACTTCTTGTTGAAGAAAACGAGAGTTTGAGGCTTGAAAACCTCAGACTCAAAGATGAAGTTGATATGTTGAGCAAAGAATTGACAAACTATCAAAACAAAGAAGGAGCAACTAAAATCATTGATCTTTTTGACAAAGAACAAAGCACAAAATCAAATTTAGTCTCAAAAATAGATGAATATTTGCGAGCTATTGATGGATGTATCAACCTATTAGAAAAACAATCGTAAGGTGAGCGAATATATTATCAACCTCAAAATAGGGAGCAAAGAATTTGCACTGCGCACACAAGACCTCAGAGGGGAAGAGGTTTTGCGCAATGCTGCCAAGCTCGTAAATGAGAGGTTGGAAGCTCGCTCGCACATAGCAGGGGCTGAAGCAGCGGATGTTTTGAGAATGACTTGTTTCGATATGGCTGTTGAAATTTTGAGACTTCAGAATGAGCAGTCACTTATTGAAAAAGATGTTCAAACCTTATTGGATAAAATAGCGAGGATGGCTTAGTTTTTTTCAAGTCAATGTTTTTGGTGCTTATATTATTATTTTAAGTACTAAATCGTTATGAAAGATGTCATTTTAATTCTTGTATCGTTGGGCGTAGGTATAGCCTTAGGTAGGTACATGTTGCAGCGGGTTTTCAAGCACATGGAGCAAGAAGCCCAAAAACGCGCAGAACTCTTTTTGAAAGAAGCTGAATTGAAAGCGGAGTCCATAAAGCAGGCTAAAATAGAAGAGAGTCGCGAAAAACATTTCAAATTGAAATCCGATCTTGAAGAGGAACAAAATCGTCGCCGCAAAGAATGGCTGGCTATTGAACAAAAAAACAAGCAAGCAGAAGAGCGCATAAAGCAGGCAGAAGCCAAACTTAAGCAGACGGAAAACACCTTTAAGCAGAAAGAAGCGAATTTGAGTAAGCAATTGGAAATCAATAAAAAGAAAAGTGATGATTTGGATAAACTCCAACAAGACCTGACTCTTAAATTTGAATTGGTTGACAAAAAATTAGAAGAACTTGATAAGCATCAGGCCATGCAATTGGCAGAGCTTGAGAAAATATCAGGACTTAAAGTTGAGGAAGCCCGCGAACAACTTATCACAGCCTTGAAAGATGAGGCTCGCTCTAAAGCCACCACTCATGTAAAGCAAATCTTGGATGAAGCCAAACTCACGGCCACCAAAGAAGCAAAAAAAGTTGTGATTCAGACAATTCAGCGCACGGCTGCCGAGTTGGCGATTGAAAATTGTGTTTCTGTTTTCAATTTGGAGAGCGACGAGCTTAAAGGAAAAATCATTGGCCGAGAAGGTAGGAATATCAGGGCTTTGGAAGCGGCAACCGGCGTTGATTTTATTGTTGATGATACTCCAGACGCTATTATTATTTCAGGATTTGACCCTGTGCGCCGCGAAATAGCCCGACTTTCACTTCATAGGCTGGTGGCTGATGGTAGGATTCACCCGGCCAGGATTGAAGAAATCGTAGAAAAAACAAAGAAAAACATTGATGAGCAGGTCATAGAATTTGGCGAAAGGACTGTTATTGATTTAGGTATCAATGGATTGCATCCTGAGCTTATTAAGATAGTAGGAAGGATGCGGTTCCGATCTTCTTATGGGCAGAATCTTTTGCAGCACTCTCGCGAAGTAGCCAATCTTTGTGCTACGATGGCAGCAGAACTGGGACTCAATGCCAAATTAGCCAAAAGAGCCGGTCTTTTGCATGATATAGGTAAAGTACCCGATGAAGAGTCAGAACTTCCTCATGCTATTTTGGGTATGCAGTGGGCAGAAAAATACGGCGAACATCCTGAAGTTATCAATGCCATCGGGGCACACCATGATGAAATAGAAATGACTTCTTTGCTCTCGCCTATTGTTCAGGCTTGTGATGCCATATCAGGGTCTCGTCCCGGTGCTCGAAGAGAGATGACCGAGTCTTACATGAAGCGTCTCAAAGACCTCGAAGATTTGGCCATTTCTTTCAAAGGGGTAGGAAAGTGTTATGCAGTGCAGGCGGGAAGAGAGTTGAGGGTAATGGTAGATTCGGAGATGATTGGAGACAAAGACGCAGAAAATTTATCTTTTGAGATTTCTCAAAAAATAGAAAAAGAGATGCAGTACCCCGGTCAAATTAAAATCACTGTCATCAGGGAAAAGCGGGCAGTGAGTTATGCAAAGTAGCCTTAATTTGACATCTTTTTAAAAATCAGAAAACTCCAAACACAGATTTGGAGTTTTTTATACTATAAATTAAGTGGTTTTATATTTTTTTTGAATTAAATCCTTGAAAATCAATCCTTAAAATCTTAAAAATCACTTAAATCTTGGTATACTTTTTTAAGACAGTATATTTTTATCGGTTTACAGCGATAAGATAATATGCGTATTTTTGTTTTCAAACCCAATCAAATGCGCTTAATTTTTACATTTCTTTTATTCTCTTTTGCAGTGCATGCCCAGCCCATCACTTATCAAGAGTTGGGTAAAAGATTTCTATCTGTTTTACAGACCGGTAAAGTAGAAGAAGTAAACACAATACAAGCTGTGCCCGAGATATACAGGGTTATAGCCTCTGCTCAGATGAAAGACAAAAGTGATGAAGAAATCATGACCATTGTCAACAGCCCTTCTGTTTCTATCAAAGACAAATCGGAGGAACTTTTTAAAACGTTGGTTGACTACAGTATTAAGACAACGGACTTGACTTATCTCTCTGCTTCGGTGTCAAATTTTCCCAATCTCTCTCCTCAGTTTTTTTCGATGAAATTATTTATCACTTATCAAGGTATTAAAGATACGCTTTTACTGGATGTATTTGAGCTGAAGGGCAAATGGTATTTGGTGGATATGTCCGCGAAAGATGATAAGTTAGATAATATAATTGACAAAAAAGGAATTCCGGGTTCGATGTATTACAAGAAAAAAGCCGCATTAGCCCAGAAGAACCAAAATTTCACCGGTGCTATTAAGGCTTTGACCCTGGCTTTGGAACGAAGTACGGAGCCGGAACTATATTATCTGAGGGGCTACAATTACTCTATGCTAAAAGATTACGCCGCAGCCAAAGAAGACCTTAACAGGGCAATTTCGATGAATCCCAATTTTGTCAAGCCTTACATAGAGCTTGGTTACGTTCATTCTCAGCAATTTGAATACAAGGAAGCGATTTCTATCCTTACCAAAGTGATTGCATTGGATAGCAACTCCTACTTTGGGCACTACTATTTGGCGGATGCCTATGACAAAGCAGAGGATTCTACTATGGCAGCTAAATATTATCAAAAAGCAGATAGGATATCGGATTTTAAGTATCATACTCCTGTTTTTGCCTTGGCTCTGATGAGGAGTAGAATGAACAACTACTCCGCTGCGGAACCTATGTACCAATTGGCAGAAAAGCGTGCGCCCGCTGTATTTGAGATTCCGTATTACAGAGGCTACAATTTAATCAACTTGGGCAACTACGAAGAAGCCGTTAAATCTTTTGATAAGTGTTTGTTTATCAATCCCAAATCAGCTGACGCGCTTTACGAGAGGGCTTATGCGAAGTTGAGTTTGGACAGGTTTACTGATGCGTTGGAGGATTTTGATAAAACTATTGCTATCAATCCCCAAATTCAGGCTCCTCGCTTGCATATACACCGAGGCAATTGTTTTTTGAGTTTAAATCAGAAAGATAAAGCCTGCGAAAGTTTTAGGCTTGCCTTGCAGACAGCTCAAGAGGAAGCAACCCAACTCATAGAAGAGCATTGTAAATAAAAACCGATGAACGACAACGACCCTCGCTTCGGCAAACCTGTTTCACTCGATAAAGCCATTGAGTCGATGATGAAGGCTTTTAATTTGGAAAAAAAATACCATGAGAAGATGGTAGCGGCTTATTGGTATGAGATGATGGGCGAAAACGTAGCCAAGAGAACCAAAGAAGTATATGTTTTTGAGGGAAAGCTATTTGTCAGGATTACGTCGGCACCTCTTCGACAGGAAATTTCAATCATGAAGTCTAAAATTTTATCGGCCATTCTCACCAAATTTGGAGAGCCGATTGTAAAAGATATTATTCTGCTTTAATTGTTAATTGTCTGCCCAATTTTCTCTGTCCAGACTTCGGTATTGGATGGCCTCTGCCAAATGTTCTACTTTTATCTCTTCGCTTTGCGCCAAATCAGCCACAGTTCTGGATACTTTGAGTATCCTATCGTATGCTCTGGCAGAAAGTTTGAGCCTATCCATGGCTGTTTTGAGTAGGTTTTTTCCGGCATTGTTGATTTGGCAAATTTCCTTGGTGAGTTGGGGGCTCATCATGGCATTGCAGTAAATACCCGGTTTTTCCTGAAAGCGCTTGGTTTGCATTTCTCGGGCTGCAATAACGCGCTCCCTAATCTCTGCACTGGCGGTTGTTTTGCGGTCAGCGGTCATTTCATCGAAAGAGACAGGAGTTACCTCTACGTGTAAATCAATCCTGTCTAACAGGGGGCCGCTGATTTTGTTCAGGTATTTTTGGACTGCACCTGGAGGGCACACGCACTCTTTTTCGGGGTGGTTGTAATAACCGCAAGGGCAAGGGTTCATACTGGCTATGAGCATAAAATTTGCCGGGTATTCTACTGAAAATCTGGCTCTTGCTATGCTGACTTTTCGCTCTTCAAGCGGTTGTCTCATTACCTCCAGCACAGTGCGTTTGAACTCAGGGAGTTCGTCCAAAAAAAGTACCCCGTTGTGGGCTAGCGATATTTCTCCGGGTTGTGGGTTTACGCCGCCGCCTACCAGGGCTACATCGCTAATGGTATGGTGAGGGGCTCTGTAAGGTCTGGTGGCTATGAGTGAGGCTTGACTTCCCAGTTTTCCGGCAACGGAATGAATTTTAGTGGTTTCTAACGCTTCGTGCAGGGTTAGTGGAGGCAAAATTGAGGGAAGCCGCTTGGCAAGCATGGTTTTTCCTGCGCCCGGAGGTCCGATCATGATGACATTGTGCCCACCGGCAGCCGCTATTTCTAATGCTCTTTTGATGTTTTCTTGTCCTTGGACGGCAGAAAAATCAGCTTCATAGTCAAAAAGAGAGTTTAAAAAAATCTCCCTCGTATCAGCCTTAGTAGGTTGTATTGTCTTTTTTCCTTCAAAAAAGTCAATGGCTTCTTGGAGCGATTCTACCCCGATGACATCAAGTTGATTTACGATAGCGGCTTCTTGGGCGTTTTCTTTGGGCAATACGAATCCTTTGAATTTATTTTTTCTAACCTCAATGGCTATGGGCAACACCCCTTTTATAGGTCTAAGTTTTCCGTCTAAAGCCAGCTCACCCATTATAACGTACCGGTCTAAATCAACTGCAAAAATTTGTTCCGATGCGTGTAGCACACTTAGGGCTATGGCCAAATCGTAGGCCGATCCTTCTTTTCTCTCATCAGCAGGGGCGAGGTTGACCACTACTTTATGGCGCGGCATTTCGTAGTGGTTGTGTTTGAGGGCGGATTCGATGCGCTGTTGGCTTTCTTTGACTGCATTGTCGGGCAGTCCAACCATAAAAAACTTAGTGCCTTGTATGACAGTGGCTTCTATGGTGATAAGCGACGCATCTACGCCGTACACCGATGCACCGAAGGTTTTGGCTATCATGCTGTTTTTTATTTTGCAAAATAACCATAATTTTATACTTAGTATCCGTATTTTTCTTTCCAACAACGCCTTAGATAGCTTCTTAACTCACCTTCTCTACCCGTGGACAAAGGGTCGTATATCTTTTGCCCTCTCAACTTATCGGGCATAAACTCTTGGTCTATAAAATTGCCCTCAAAATCATGGGCGTATTGGTAGTTTTCTCCATACCCTACATCCTTCATCAGCTTTGTAGGTGCATTTCTTAGGTGTAGGGGCACAGGTTGATCGCCTGTCTTGCGCACGATTTCTAAGCCTTTTTCGATGGCTGTATAGGAGGCGTTGCTTTTGGGGCTGGCTGCAAGGTAAGCCACCGTTTGAGCCAGCGTGATGCGTGCCTCAGGAAAGCCAATAAAGCTAACGGCTTGAAAACAAGCTGTCGCAAGAACAAGCGCGGTAGGATTGGCGTTACCTATATCTTCACTGGCCAAAATCAACATTCTTCTCGCTATGAATTTTGGGTCTTCGCCCGCTTCTACCATCCTTGCCAAGTAATAAATGGCGGCGTTGGGATCGCTTCCCCTGATTGATTTGATAAAAGCCGAAATGATGTCATAGTGTTGTTCACCATCTTTGTCGTAGTTCAGAACGATTTGTTGTGTGGCTTTTTCAATCAGTTCAGGAGTTATTTCAATCTGTTTTTCTTCCAACAGCGCAACAGCCGTTTCCAAGATATTCAGGGCTTTACGCGCATCTCCGTTGCTTAGTTGGTACAAAATATCGGTTTGCGCCAGCCGGTAAGGTTTTTCTTTGAGGTATTCATCTTCTTTTAGCGCGCGGCGGATTATTTTTTCGATATGAACATTTTCGAGCGGCTTCAATATGTAGGTTTGACAACGGGAAAGCAGTGCAGAGTTTATTTCAAAAGATGGATTTTCTGTAGTTGCTCCGATTAAAACAATGATTCCTTTTTCAACCGCTCCCAAAAGAGCATCCTGCTGCGATTTGTTGAATCGGTGTATCTCGTCAATAAATAGCACTGTACCTTGTTGGTAACTTGCTTTTTCGATAACCTCCCTGACTTCTTTTACCCCAACATTTATCGCGCTTAACGCAAAAAAACTCCGTTTAGTTTGTGTGCACAATAGTTGCGCTAAAGTCGTTTTTCCTACTCCTGCTGGTCCCCAAAGTATCATAGAAGGCAAATTTCCTGAATCAGTCATTTTTTTGACCAGCTCTAACACATGCTCTTGGCCGATATATTGGTCTAAATTTTTAGGCCGCATTCTTTCTGCCAAAGGCTTTTTTTGCTCAAATAGTGATGCTGTCATGAATTTTTAGCGTGTTTTGATGTAATTTCGCCATTTTTCAAGACACTGTAAAAAATCTAAAGGCAGTTCACTGTCGAATATTATTTTTTCGCCTGTTTTGGGATGTATAAATCCTAATGTTTTGGCGTGCAAGGCTTGGCGAGGCAGGGTTTGTAAAGCGTTTTCCACAAACGTTTTGTATTTGCTAAAGGCTTCACCTTTCAAGATTTTGTTGCCTCCGTAGGTTGTGTCCCCAAACAGCGTGTGCCCTATGTGCTTGAGGTGCACCCTAATTTGGTGCGTTCTTCCTGTTTCGAGCTTGCACTCAACCAAGGTCACATAACGCAATTTTTCCAACACTTGGTAGTGGGTGATGGCATGTTTTCCATTTTCGGCTACACTGAAAAGGCGGCGGTCTCTTGGGTCTCGGGCTATGGGGGCTATTATGGTTCCTGCATCCTGCTTGGGTTCGCCCCACACCAGCGCCAGATATTTTCTCTCTATACTGTGCTCAGCAAATTGTTTGGCCAAAAAAGCCATTGCTTCTTCTGTTTTTGCGACCAGTATAAGCCCGGAAGTGTCTTTGTCTATCCTGTGTACCAACCCGGGTTTACTTTCTCCGTTGCGGTGTGTTGGCAAGTCTTTATATCTGAAAGCCAATGCGTTGACCAAAGTACCCGTCCAATTTTTGTGGGCAGGGTGCACCACCATGTCAGGGGGTTTGTTGACAACCGCCAAGAACTCATCCTCAAAAACTATATTTAAAGGAATATCTTCCGGTAGGATTTCGTGTTCTTCTGCGGTTTTGTAGCTGTAAATAGCAATTTTGTCAAGTGGTTTTACTTTGTAACTGGCCTTGACCGGTTGTTCGTTGACAAATATTAAATCTTCATCAATGGCCTCTTGGATTTTATTACGCGAAACATGTGCCATCTTTTGTGATAAAAATTTATCCAACCGTATGGTTGATTGACCTTTGTCCACTATAATCTCCAAAAACTCGATTGGCTCTAACTCTTCACTTTGTGTCATATAAATTTCTCTTGAGTTAGAGGTTGTCTTTCTCTACAAGAAAATAATTCTTTTTTCCCTTTTGGACTACGTAATATTTACCAAATATGGGCTGTATGTCGGCGGGGTTCTCAGTTTTTGAGATTTTTTTTCTGTTTATACTTACCCCTCCGCTTTCTATCATTTTTCGTGCCTCTGCCTTTGAGGGGAAGATTGTGTTTTGGGTAGCCGGTGCAAGAAACTCCATAAAGTCTTGAGGCATACCAGTTTGCAGCTTTGTTTTGACGATTCCTTCAAAGACTTCCAAAAACATTTGTTCACCCAAGTCTTCAAAGTTTGCTTCGCTCTTGCCAAATAAAATTTCCGATGCCATTTTGGCTTTATCTAAAGCTGATTGCCCGTGCAGTCTTTTTGTAAGTTCTTCGGCCAGAGCTTTTTGTAGTGCCCTGTCATGAGGAGCCTCATGGTGTCTAATTTCGATTTCTTCGATTTCTTCTTTGCTCTTGAGTGAAAAGATGCGGTTTATTTTTGCGATTTCTTTATCCTCTATATTGAGCCAAAACTGATAAAATTTGTATGCGGATGTCTTTTTGGGGTCTAACCAGATATTTCCCGACTCACTTTTTCCAAATTTACTACCGTCTGCTTTGGTGAGCAAGGGGGCAGTGACGGCGTATGCTTCGCCTCCTCCCATCCTTCTGATCAATTCTGTTCCGGTTGTGATGTTACCCCATTGGTCAGAGCCTCCCATTTGCAACTTTACGTTGTGGTTGCGGTTGAGGTAATAAAAGTCATAGCCCTGTAAAATCTGGTAGGAAAACTCTGTAAATGATATACCCGTTTCCAATCTCTTTTTTACAGAATCTTTTGACATCATGTAATTTACGGTGATGTGCTTGCCAACTTTACGCAAAAAATCTAAGAAGCCAAACTCTTTAAACCACTCGTAGTTGTTGAGCACTTGGGCTGAATTTTCACCGCAATCAAATTTTAGAAAAGATTGGAGTTGTTGAGAGATACATTTCTGATTGTAAAGCAGTTGCTCTTCGTCCAAAAATTTTCTTTCCTCCGATTTTCCGGAAGGGTCGCCTACCATACCCGTTGCGCCGCCTACCAAAGCCACAGGTTTATGGCCGCAGTTTTGCAAATGTACCAGAAGCATAATAGGAACCATGTTTCCTATGTGTAAGGAATCGGCTGTCGGGTCAAATCCTACGTATCCGGCAGTAATTTCTTTGTTCAGTTGTACCTGTGTATCAGGCGTTTGGTCTTGTAGTAGTCCACGCCATTTTAGCTCTTCGATGAAGTCTTTTTTCATTGGATGGTCATTTTTTTTGTCAATGCGTACAATTCTCTAAAGCAGGCAGCCGATAGTTTGGCATCCTCCAAAGCATTGTGGGTTTGTTCTTCACGAGTGAGATTAAAAAAACTTGCCACTGCACCCAGTCCTCTTTGTTTGGGTGCAGTTTTACCGTTATTTTCTAAAATTTTGAAAGCGTAATGACTGACTGAAAACAATTCCAAAAGTTTGTAAGAAAAAGGCCATTTCATTTTTTCGTGCCTATATGAATATTGCAAGAAGGCAATGTCAGACAATATGGATTGGCCGCAAATAATCAAATCTGTCAGTGGTGCTTTTTCGCTTATCCATGTACGGTTTAGTGTTTGGCAAGCCCATTGCTCAAACTCGGGGAGCACATCATAAATCATAGGTGCGTCTTCTAAATCATCGAGTGAGAGGCCGTGTATTTTTTGAGAGGAGACCGAAAAAGCATCGTGATTTTCAGGATATACATTCTGGAGGAATTCACTGAGTTCATTCCAATTGTCGTCGAGCAAAACTGCACCAATTTGGATGATTTCGTTCCATCCCGGCTCAGGACCACTCATTTCTAAATCTAAAGAAAGAAAAGGCATGGATAAGCAATTTTTGTTGCAATATGCAACAAATTACAGTACTCCGGCGAACGAATAGTTGACTTTGGTGCGGAAGTATAGAACGATTTTGCTTGGATTTGAGATTCTAACGCGTTTTTTCAACAAAACAGGACTCGGGGTTCGCTTAATTTTATCAAATAGTCTGCGGTAATACCTGTAAGCAAGGTAAACTCCAAACCGAGCTTCTGCGGGTAATTTTCTGATGCCTCTCAAAGCGCAATTGAAATCATGTTCGATATCATTTTCTATTGCCAAGCGGGTTTCCAAGTCAAGTGTTTCTATGTTGACTGTTGGGAAATAGGTTCTACCCAACACCTTGTAATCTGCTTGAAGGTCTCTAAGGAAGTTTACTTTTTGAAATGCCGCACCTAAACTCATGGCATCTTCTTTAAGTTCGTTATATGCTTTTTCATCTCCGTTTACGAATACTTTAAGGCACATCAAGCCTACGACTTCTGCAGATCCCAGTATGTACTCCTTGTATTCGGTGTGGTTATAGGTTTTTTTATCCAAATCCATCCTCATGCTCCTTAGGAATGTCCTAATTAGCTCATGGTCAACATTGTAAGAATTGATGACTTGTTGGAAACTATTGAGAATCGGGTTTGTACTTATTCTTTGTTTTATTGCCAAAAACGTATCTTCTTCGAAACGATTGAGCAAGTCCAGTTTGTCAAAACCATGAAAACTGTCCACTATCTCATCAGCTACTCTAACAAATCCATAGATATTGTAGATAGGCTGGTGAAGTTTTGGGTTCAATACAGAAATTGCCGAACTGAATGAGGTACTGTATTTTTTTGTGGTAACCTTGCTGCAGAGATTGGAAATTTCGTCAAAAATGTGCTTCATCGCTTGACAAAAAAGTTGTATAACTCTTTAAAAGACGAAATGTATTTGTTTAAACCTACATCTTATATTCTTTATATGCAAGATTTTAAAATAGACCAAGCGAGCAGATGCCAGTTTGCTTTTGTAGGTGGCAGTCTTTGAGAAAACTCTTGCTGTAGCTTCTCTGACTGGGCTACTTTTTGCGTTATTTTCTTCCCCAATGATGTATTTAAAATAATGTTGGCAACCTTTTCATATTGCTTGCTTTCATTGATTATTTTTTTGACTATTATTTTTTGGTAGCCGGAAAGCGTTTTCGCACTAAAATCATTTTTTTTGATGGCCTCAATTACGGTCAGTGCGGCGTATTTGCCGCTACATAGTGCTTGTGAGAACCCTTCTCCTGTTATAGGATTGGCCAGTTGTGCTGCATCTCCGGTCAGGATAAATCCATCGCCAAAAAGTTTTTGTTTTTCGCAACCAAATGGAATACCCCACCCCACTAATTTTGATACTTGCCGCGCTTCTCTGAAGCGTTCTTTTATCGAGGGGCTTGTTTCCAGTATTTCATAGAACAACGCTCTCAAATCTTTTTCTTTTACTAAGGTAAGGCTCGCATCCACTCCATAGCCGACATTATAGGTATTGTTTGTCATGGGAAATATCCAAAAATATCCGCAACCTTTTATTTGCTTAGCCTCAAATAGTTCGAAATACTTATTATCCCTGAAAGGCACTACATTTTCATAGTAGCAGCGCAGAGAGTAGGCGTATTTATTTTCGTCCCTCTTCAATTTTCCCAAGGCTTTTGCCACAATAGATCGTTCTCCGTCTGCCGCGATAATTACTTTACTTTCGATTATTTTACTTTGTTGTTGCGTAGAGATTTGCAGTTTTATTTTTTCGCCCACACGTTCTACTTTGCTCAATCTCGTTCCTGTCAAAACTCCCGAATATGGGGTTTTTATTTTTTTAAATATTTCATTATCAATAAATTCTCTTTTACAAACAATCATTTTTTCTTTTCTGACAGGATGTAAAACATCTAAAGTAATTCGTTTTCCATCTTCAAACACACTACTCACACCATCTACTTGGTGTACAAATTCTTTATTATCAATTAATTCATTGTAGAAATTTGGCAGCACCTGCTCTAAAAATGTAAAGCATGCTGTTGTTTGTCCATCCCCACAGATTTTTTCTCTTGGAAATTCTTCTTTATCTATTATGATATGTGATATTTTGTGTTTGGATAGCATTAGAGAGGCCATGCAACCGGCAGGCCCCGCTCCTACGATGACTACATCTTGCCGAATATTCATCAAACTGTTTGTTTTTGTTTTTCAATATACATAAGTAGGATTGTTATATCTGAAGGGCTGATACCGCTTATTCTGGAGGCTTGTCCAAGATTTTGTGGTTTCAGTTTTTCTAATTTTTCTCGTGATTCGGCAGAAATAGCGGATATAGACGAATAATCAAAATCGCTTGGTATTTTTACAAAATCACTTTTCTGAAGCTTTTGAACATTTTTTTCTTCTTTTTCCATGTAAGCCTCGTATTTGATTTGTATTTCTGCTTCTTCTATCGCTTCTTGGCTAAATTCTTCAAAGAAATCTTTGTTCGTTAGCTCGGCAATGTTTTCGATTGTAATCTCCGGTCTTCTAAGAATAGCATCTAATGGCATTTTATAGTTAAGAGGCTGTGATCCTATTTTTTCAAAATAGCCGGTGCTATTTTCAGGAGTCAAAGAATTTGATTTGATAAATTTGACTATTTTACTTATTTGTTCCTCTTTTTTTAGCAATGCTTTGTGCCGCTTATCATCAGCCAAGCCTATTTCATGACCTATTTTGGTGAGTCTCAAATCTGCATTGTCTTGGCGCAGCAAAATTCTGTACTCAGCCCTTGAAGTGAACATCCGATAAGGTTCATCTGTCCCTTTTGTTACCAAGTCATCAATCAAGACACCTATGTAGGCTTGAGACCGATCTAATACCAACGCATCCAAGCCATTGATTTTTCTGTGTGCATTAATTCCGGCAATTAGTCCTTGACATGCCGCTTCTTCGTATCCGGTTGTTCCGTTGATTTGCCCCGCAAAAAAGAGGTTCTCTATTAACTTTGTTTCCAAAGATAGTGAAAGCTGTGTAGGCGGGAAATAGTCGTATTCTATGGCATACCCGGGTCGGTACATCACAGCGTTTTCAAGCCCTTCGACTTTTCTGATGGCTTTGTACTGTGTCTCAAAAGGTAAAGAAGATGAGAATCCATTCACGTAAATTTCTACCGTATCCCAGCCCTCTGGTTCAATAAAGAGTTGATGCCTGTCTCTGTCCGAAAAACGGTTGATTTTATCCTCAATTGAGGGACAGTATCTTGGGCCTCTGCCTTGTATATCTCCGTTGAACATAGGTGAAAGGTGAAACCCCTTTTTGAGTTCTTCATGAACTTTTTCGTTGGTATAAGCGATGTAGCAAGATTTTTGTATAGTTAAAGGCTTTGTCTCTGCAAGGAAAGAGAATTTTGAGGGGTTTTCGTCTCCTTTTTGTTCCTCAAGTATTTTGTAGTTGATACTTCTGCCATCCAGCCTGGGTGGAGTTCCTGTTTTCATCCGACCAGCTTCAAAGCCAAGACTTACAAGCTGTTCTGTTAGTCCTGTGGCACTTTTTTCCCCTGTCCTACCCCCGCCAAACTTTTTATCTCCCACGTGAATGATGCCATTTAAAAACGTCCCACTGGTTAGGATTACCGCTTTTGCACTAAATTCTATGCCTAAAGGGGTTCTTACTCCGGTTACCCTACCCTTGTCAATTGTAATCTCGCCAACCATTTCTTGCCAAATATCAAGATTTTGATTTTCTTCGAGTTTCTTTCTCCATTTTTGGGCAAATAAAACTCGGTCGTTTTGGGTTCTTGGAGACCACATAGCAGGCCCTTTGGAGCTATTTAACATCCTAAACTGTATCATGGATTCATCTGAGACTAAGCCGGACATCCCACCCAATGCATCAATTTCTCGAATAATTTGTCCTTTTCCGACTCCGCCCATAGCGGGATTGCAACTCATTTGGGCAATGGTTTGCATATTCATGGTTATCAAGAGGGTTTTTGACCCCATTTTTGCAGACGAATGCGCCGCTTCACAGCCTGCGTGCCCAGCCCCCACTACTATAATATCATACTCAAATCTCATACGCAACTATTTTAGGTTGATTTTGTTCCACGTGGAACACTTGTGTATTCGGAGTGTGGAACAATATTTCGCGAATATAGCCCTTGTTCTTAAATATTTGGGAAAACAATAGACAGTAAACGGTTTTCTTGTGTTCTCATGTTGGCTTGGTTTTCTGTGGAGTCATCATTGAAGCCTAAAAAGTGCAAAATACCGTGTATTAGTACCCTGTAACTTTCTATTTCAAACCGGAGTTGATTTGCAGATGCATAATCTTTGGTGAATTCCAGACAGACGTAAAATGAGGCTTCTAAGTGTCTATCGGTTAAACTGCTTTCAAAACTGAGTATGTCTGTTGGGTAATCGTGGTCTAAATAAAACCTGTTTAGCCGAGTGATTTCTTGTTCGCCAACAAATATATAGTTTAAGTTGAAAGTAAATCCACTGGTTATAGCAAAATCATTCAGCCATTTTTTGGCTCTTTGTGGTTTTGGGAGTTTGATTGTTGCAGAATCAGAGTACAAGAAGTGAATAGACAAATTACTCAATTTTAAATTTCATCTTTAGGATGCGTCCGTTGTCGCTATAGCTGTACCAGTCACTCAAACAGTTGATTAAAAAAATACCCCTTCCCCCAATTGATTCTAAGTTTTCGGGAGCTGTGGGGTCAGGTAGGTTTTTGGGATTAAATCCTTTGCCTTCGTCGCTTATGGAAAAAGTAACTTCATTTACTGAAGTTGTTACCTCAATTCTAACCAGTTTATCTTTTGATTTCCCATTGCCATGAACTATTGCGTTATTGACCGCTTCTGTAACAGCCACGACAATATTACCATAGATATTGTCATTTAAGTTGTAGAGTTCACGAATTTGCTCAACAAAACTCTCTACGACAACTATGTTTTCAGGGATAGAAGGTATTTTAAGTTTTAAGTGATTGGTCAGCATGTTTATTGAGTGATTTTCCGTGTGTATTTTTCTATATTTTTCCTATAAAAAGGCATAAACACAGGAGATTTTTTTTGAATTTCTTCTACCTGTCTCTCTTTTTCCTTCAAGTATTGTTCCAAAAGAAGGTTTTTCTGTTCTTCGTAGTCATTTTTTGGCCTTTCAGCTTCGCGTTCTTCTTTCATACCTCGCTCCCTCTCTGCTTTTTCGCTTTCCAAAAGACGAGTTAAAATTTCTTTTTGTCTGTTAATAAGTTGTTCTGTTACTTTTTTATTGATCATATCGTTTTTTGATTCTTGCATCAATTTATCCATTTTATCTCCACCTTTTCCGTCTTTTCCGGGTTCTTCTTTGCTTTTACCCGGTTTTTCTCCTTTCTCTCTCATCATTTGCCGAATCATTTCTTGCTGCACCGCTAATTTTCGAAGCTCCTCAGAGAGTTCTCTGCCGGACTTGCCTGATTTTTTTAGGTTTTCAAGTTGCTGGTTCAAAGACTGCTGAAGTTCGCTTAAAGAAGATTTTTTATTTTGTTTTTTCTTCTTGCCTTTTGAAGAGCCTTGCTGCGAATCGCTTTCATTTTGCATTTGTTCCAATATATCAGAGAGCAAAACAGCTAAGTTGTTCATAGATGTCATGGCACTTTGTTGCTCATTTGTGGCAATAGATATCCGTTTATTCTTTAGATGATTCAATGAAGACTCTACTTTTTCATTAATTAGCCGGACTTCTTCGCTGACAAAGGGTTTAATTTGTATGACTCTTGTGGCCAAAGCTTCCATACTATCTTTTATGATTTCAAAGTCGCCTTTAATTTTGAGTTGCTGTTGGCTGAGTTTATTGTAAGTAGGGTCTATACTGCGAATTTTTTTGAGTCCCAGCATCACATCTTCTTGTTCATAAGACAGTCGGATTAAATTCTCAAGCGTTCTTGTTAAAGAAGCCATATCTTCTTCGAGTTGTTCTTTTTCGGCTCCTTGCATATTATTCTCAAGGCTCTTCGATAGTTGCCGCATCTTTTTTGATAAGTTCTCTTGCATTTTTTTGTTTTCCATTTTCTCTTTGTTGCTCGGTTTTGAATCTTGTTGTTTCATTTGGTTTTCTAAATCTTGGCTTTCTTTTTCTAATTCCTCTGAGAGTTGCTTTTCCTCTTCCATGTCAACAGGGTTCTCAAGTTGTTTGGAATCCTCTTCCAAGGAATCTAATTTATTGAGCGCATCGTTCAATTGCTGGTTTATTTGTTCTTGTTGCTCAAGTTTTTCTTGAGGCATCATTTTTTTGCTTTCAAATTGCTCTTTAGATACCGAATCTTGTAAGTCTGCCAATTTATCAAGTTCATTTGCCAGTTCTTTGGTTTTGATTTCAAAATCTAATTTTTTGAAATATTCCAGTGCTTTGTTTATTTCTTTTTCAAGATCTGAGGTTTTGTCTTTAATTTTTTCCATCAATTTTTGTATCTCTTCGGGATCTAATTTTTGCTCGTACATTTGTTGTAGTTGCTCGTAAAGTTCTTTGGTTTTATCATCCAAGAGTTCATCCATTAGTTTTTGGAGTTGTTGCATTTTCTCTAAAAGCTTTTCATCTTTAATGTCGTTGATTTTCTTTTGCGACTCGTTTAACTGCTTTAGGTTTTTATCAATCTCTTTTAGTTTATCTTCAATTTTATTGTGTTCTTTTTTCAAATCTTCCAGTTTCTTTATGTCGTTCCATTCCAGTTTTCTATTCTGTAACAGTTTCTTTTGAAGTTCACTTAGTTCTTTTTGAATGTTACGTGACTCATCTTTTACATCCTCAAAAGCATCTTTTGCGCTTTCTGATTGTTTGGAAATCTCTTTTTTGATTTCGGATTCTGAAAGAATAACTATTTTGTATATTGCTGATTTTGAGGCTTTAGGATTGAATATATCGTTGTCCACAACTTCGGTGTAAAACTCTATTGAGCGAGCTTTTTTTGTATTCAACAATTCATCTGCAAAATTATGGTTGCCATAGTATGACTGTTGTGTCTGTTTTTCTTGGATAGGTAAGTTTTTGATTACTAAATTATTATCTTCTATCTTGTACTTAAATTGGAGCGATCTGAATCCGTAGTCATCTGATATTTTTCCGTAGAAAGAGAGGTTTGAGTTCAAAGAATCATAGATATATGTAAGACTAATAGCGGGGCTTTGGTCGTTTTCAACACTAATATCCAATGCCATAGAACTGGGCGTAGATATATTGGAGTTGTAAAGTGAAATTAACATTTGGCTTGAAGCGCGGGCGCGAAAAGTAATTTCATATTGATTTAAGGAGCGTGAGATTTTTTTATAGTTTTCTACATTTAAAATGTGGATAGAATCTACATCTTGGGTGTTAATTTTTAGATTTATTTCCGTACCGTATGGGATGGTATAGCTGTAAGTATTAACAAAAACATCATTTTTTAATCCCGTGTGAGCCGGATAGTTTAGTCGAGATACAAGTCCCAGCACTTTTGGATTTCTAAGTACCTTTACTTTGTAAGTTTCAGATTCAAAATCAACGCTTGTCAGTTTGAATTCTGTGTCTTTGGTTACCGACTTCAATGTATAAGCCAATGTGTCGGTTTCTGTATAAAGTTTAGTGCTCCTTGCATCATTGGATGAAAAATCAAAAAATGCGGGTATTTCGCTGCCGGTTATTAAAAATTTTAGTTCCAAGTCATTATTCTCTACAACGTTCAAATTTTTTGTCAAAAGTAAGACATTGTAAGGCAATGGTTTAGAAAATACTCTGTTGTGATTATAGATGCGTTGTGCGCTACCCAAGATAATGCTTTTGTCGCACGAGAATACCATAAGAAGGATAAGCAGTGGAGCCAATAAGAGACGTGCGTATCTATAATTTCTTTTTTTTTCTATAGCTACGTCAAATGGAATTTCCATCAATAAACTGGAGTTCTTTTCTACGCTCGCTTTGGCCAATTCGTTTGGATTTTGGAGTAATTGTAAGGTATTTAGCAGTTTATCACCGACAGATGAAACTTTTTTGCCGATGTATGTAGCTGCCTTATCATTGCTTAGTTGTAGGCTCGAAACAAATACCCTTAAGAAAGGTATCACTACCCAAACTCCGAATAAAATTGAAAAGATGAGTAAATAAGAATAGAATAATAAGGCTCTAATCGTAGTACTAAACCAAAAAAAATATTCGCACAAAGAAATGATTATAAAAAAGCTAAGCAATAAGCTCAAACTCAGAGAAGAACTACCAATCAATAAATTTAAGTAGAGTGAACGTTTGAACTGATTTAGTTTTTCTAAAATCGGATTCATGGATTAAGATTTTGGTTTTATCATATAGACAGCGGAATAGTCTCTGAACTGGATTGGGTTTGAGGGAAAGTCTTTGATATACGAGCGTACTATGCGGTAACTTTCATCATACCAAAGAATTAGCACAGGAGCATCTTCCATCATAACCTTTTCGGCTTTAAAAAAGTTTTCCATTGCTTCATCTACAGTTGCAGAGGACATTGCTTTTTCATAAAACTCGTCGTATTCTTTTGATTGATAGCGGGGTATGTTTGGAAAAGATCGGGCTTGTTTGTCTTCAGGTACTTCTTTTCCGTAGCACATCCAAAGGTAGTTTTGCGGGCTGGGATAATCTGCAACCCAAGATATACGCAAAAGATCGTATTTTCCTGAAAAGGCTTTGTCAATAATCTGTGCACTGGGATAAAGATTGATGCGCAGTTCTACTTGTAGATTTTCTTTAAGCTGCTTACGAATTTCATTTGCAACGGCTGTATATCTTTCGCCCTCTGAGTTAAGGTCAAAATCAATGGGAGGTAAAGGCTTTTTGGGGCCGTAGCCGGCTTTTCTAAAATAATAGATGGCAGAGTCTTTATTGTAGGTATATCCCTTTATTTGACGGGTAGGATAGTTGTTGAAAACAGGCGGAACAAAGCCATAGCGACCGATATCCTCACCTTCTCCTTGGAGTATGGCATTGAGAATCAAATCCCTGTCAATGGCAAAACTGAATGCTTTCCTCAAATATTTGTCGGAAAAGATTTTGCCTTGCGTCTGAAACGTTAGAAATTGTGTTGACATCTCGGGTACTCTTTGCAAATAAAAGCTGCTATCTATCCTTGAGCTTTCTGTTATAGATATAAGGTCTTCAGTAGGCAGCCTGTAAACCATATCCAAATTTTGATTTTGGAATTCGGAGAGTTCTATTTTTTTCTCTTTGATGAATTTGATTGAGATGCCATCAAAAAACGGGAGTTGGTTTCCGCAACTGTCTTTACCATGGTAGTTTGGGTTGCGCTTTAAACTGATGGCTATTTCATCTTGCACATTGCCTAAAGTAAAAGGCCCTGTTCCCACCGCAGTATTTCTTAAATCAGAGTTGTACTTTTCAATCATCTCCTTAGGGTATATCATGGCACCCGGTCTGGCAAGATTGAAGAGAAACATAGAGTTGGGAGCCTCAAGTTCAATATCAAATGTGTAGTCATCTATGATTTTGAAGCCTTCCAGAGAGCTAAGGGGGTTGCCTTCTTTGTGTGCTTTATAGAACTCTTTGGCACCTTTTACAATACCGTCAAAAAGCGTAAAAGCTGAATTTTGGGATGAAGGAGTGCACAACTGCTCAAAGCAATACCGAATATCATCGCTTTTTACTTCTCGTCCTTTTCCATTTTCAAAGCAGGGATTGTTGTGGAAGTATATGCCTCGTTTGAGTGTAAAACGATAAATTTTGAAGTCAGGACTGACAGTATAAGTATCTAATAGGCAAAGATTTAGTTTAGATATATCAGCTTGATTGAATTTTAGTAGTCCTTCATAAATCTGGCAAGCTACTCTGTACGAATAGACATCGGTTATAGCCAGCGGATACAAGGTTTTGATGTACTCGGCTTCGCTAATTTTGAAAACACCGCCATAGTACTTGCCACACTTGGCAGGGTTCAATTCGGAGTTTCCTGACTCTGTGTTTGAAGAACAGCCATAAATTATAGAAAAAATCAAAAACAAATAGATAAACTTGCGCATAGCAGAAGTGTTTTACTTTGAAAATTTAATTTAAAATTCTGTCTCCAATACAACAGGTAAATGGTCCGAAAAATTGGCTTCTAATTCAATTTTACAAGATTTTATTGCATCTGTAAAATTACTAACAAAATAATCAATTCTCCAACCTTTATTTTGCGCCCTTGCTGAGGAACGCTGAGAGAACCACGTGTATTTGTTGGGCGAACTATCTAACATTCTAAAAACATCAAAGAAGCCACTATCAAATAGTTTAGTCATCCAATCACGTTCTTCTGGCAAAAATCCAGATGATTTTTTATTGGCGACAGGATTGTGTATGTCTATCTCTTTGTGACAAATATTGAAGTCCCCGCAGATGATAAATTTTGGATAAGAAGAGGAAAGTTCTTGCAGTTTTGGATAAAAAAAATCTAAAAAATCAAATTTCGCATTTTGTCTCACATCTCCAGAAGTTCCCGAAGGGATATAAACATTCAAAATGGCGAAGTCTTTAAACTCGGTCAAGATAAACCGCCCTTCATTATCAAAAAAATCAGATCCCAATTTTACTGATACAAAAGATGGTTTTTGTTTCGAGAAGGTAGCCACTCCGCTATAACCTTTTTTTTGAGCAGGATTCCAGACGACGTGGTATCCTGCAAACCGCTCCAGATTTACTTGATTTAACTCCGCTTTTATCTCCTGTAAACACAAAATGTCGGGGTCGTTTTCAAAGACCCAATCTTGCAACCCTTTTTTTGTAGCCGATCTAAACCCGTTAACGTTGAAAGATACTATTTTCATATTAACTCATTTTGCTTAAAATAGTGTATAACATGTTGCTTTAGAAGGGTCTCTTGGGTGTTTAGATCTAAGGCAGGGAGCTTGTAACTGTTTTCCCAAATAGGCCAACCTTCTTTGTCGTAGCCTAATAATGTGTAAAATTCTGAGTAACTCAGAACTTTACAAAGAGCCAAATGAATAATATCTACTTTTTGTTCTTTTGAAAATGATGCCGCTCCCCTACCCAATTCTTGAACCCCAATCAGAAACAGAACAGTTTGTAGATCTGCTTTTTTTTTAAAAGTTTTTTCTATAAACTGTTCTAAATCGTGCCATTGTTTTTCTAAATCATCAACAAACTCTATCACAGAAAATTAAGCTAAGAATTTTTCGACAGGTGTGTAAGACAAGTTGAAAGCATCTGCAACCGCTTTGTAAACCACTTCTCCGTTGATAACATTAATACCCAGTTTTAACTCATTTGAAGCGGAACAAGCTGCTTTCCAACCCGAGTTAGCAAGTTGGATGGCGTAAGGCAGGGTTACGTTGGTAAGGGCTAAAGTCGAGGTGTAAGGCACAGCACCCGGCATATTGGCCACACAATAATGTATCACATCATCAACAACATAAACGGGATCTTGGTGGGTGGTAGCTCTTGTTGTCTCAAAACATCCGCCTTGGTCAACGGCTACATCTACCAACACCGTACCCTTGCGCATGGTTGAAAGCATATCTCTGGTAATCAAATGAGGGGCTTTTGCACCCGGCAGCAACACTCCTCCTACGATAAGGTCATGGTCTTTAACAGCCTCCCTGATGTTGTATTCGTTGGAAACCAGAGTATTGACGTTGGCAGGCATGATATCTGATAGATAACGCAGCCTTGGAACGCTAATATCCATGATGGTAACATCTGCACCTAAGCCGGCGGCCATTTTGGCTGCATTTACCCCCACAATTCCCCCTCCAAGTATCAAAACTTTGGCCGGTTTTACGCCCGGAACGCCCCCCAGCAGTATTCCTCTGCCTCCCATGGGCTTTTCCAAAAACTTAGCACCTTCCTGAATGGCCATCCTGCCGGCCACCTCAGACATAGGTATCAATAGAGGCAGCGATCGGTCAGGTTTCTCTACCGTTTCGTATGCGATGCATACGGACCTGCTTTTGATCATGGCTTCCGTTAGCTCTTGAGAAGAAGCAAAGTGAAAATAGGTGAAAATCAGTTGATTTTCTTTGATTAAGCCATATTCTTGGCTAATAGGTTCTTTGACCTTGATGATCATCTCGGCTTTGGAATAGGTCTCCTCGATGGAGTTGGTGATAGATGCACCATTGAGGGCATAATCTTCATCTGAAAATCCACTGCCTACCCCTGCTTGTGTCTGCACATACACGGTATGGCCATTTTTTACCAATTCTTTGGCACCGGCGGGCGTGAGAGCTACGCGATTTTCATTGTTTTTAATTTCTTTTGGGACTCCAATTATCATCTTTACAACATTTGTCGCAAAGATATATTTTATTGCAAACGATAACGTAAAAAATCAACAATGGCTTATGCTCTAAAGAAATTTTAGATAACTTCAAAAGTAGTATCGCAGCACCCTCAATCGTAAAGACCGCTGATTTTTTCCAGTCCTGAAAAATTGACAACTCTGATACTTCGTCCTTCTATTGAGATAAGTCTTTCGTTTCTAAACTCAGAAAGGGTGCGGATGGCAGTCTCTTTCACTGTACCCACAAAACTCGCAAGGTCTTCTCGGGTCAAATTAATGACCCCTTCTTCTTTGCTACGACGGCTCAATAAAAGTATGGCTTCAGCAATCCTGCCTCGAACAGGTTTGTAGGCTATATCGGCCATTTTTTCTTGGGTGGTTTCTATCACTGTGCAAAGCTGTTCGACAAGTGCAGCATAAAAATCTTTATTTGACTGGGTGAGTTTGTAAAAAACCTCTTTGGGCACGATACAGACCCTACTGTCTTCTGCTGCAACCGCACTTACGTCATAGCGGCGGTGCGTAATCAGAGAACGATAACCTACCTGCTCGCCGGGGCCGGCTATACGCATGATTTGTTCTTTGTCTCCACTGGCGTATTTGACTATTTTTATACTTCCTGTGTTGATACAAAAAAGTCCCAGCGGCAAACTACCCTCACCAAATAGCTCTTGGCCACGCTTAAATATCTGACAAGACTTGGCTTCTGTTATTTCCTCCAGTTCAGAAGTTTGACAAAATCTAAATAAAGATGCTCCTCTGCTTCTACAATTTTCGCACATCAAATGGTCAGTGCTATGTTTGCTCTTCATCACTATTTGTATTTAAAAAGTTAATCTCATGTAATTTGATTCAAAAAATATATTATTCAAATTACGACCAAAATTATAAACAAATGATTGATGATAAAAATCACTTTTAGAGAAAATTTTCGCTTTTATTTTTTAAAAAAATAGCTGCTTACTTTCGGGTTTAAAACCGTAAATGCTTACCGTTCAAAAGACCAAATGCTACCATTGCCAAGATGAATGTGAATTTGATGAAAGGCTCGCTATTGAAGAAAAGGCTTTTTGTTGTCAAGGTTGTAAGACAGTGTACCAAATATTGGAGACTAATAACCTATGCCAATACTACGAAATAGACAATGCTGCGGGCATCAAAAAGAAAACAAATACCGATTTTTCTTTTTTGGAACTACAAGAGGTAGAAGCCAAACTGTTGGATTTTACGGATGGCAGTCTGTCAAAAGTTACGCTTTTTATCCCTTCGATTCATTGCAGCTCCTGTATTTGGCTTTTGGAGAATTTGTATGTTCTGGATAAGGGTATTCAAAACTCACGGGTCAATTTCTTGAGAAAAGAATTGACAGTTAGTTATTTACACAATGAAACGACTCTTCGCAGGATAGCTGAACAGCTTTCCTCGATAGGGTACGAGCCTTATATCACTTTAGAAGCAACCGATGAAAAAGATCGGCTGCGCACTGCAAATAAGAGCGAAAATAAAGACTTGGTTCTTCGTATTGCAGTGGCTGGTTTTTGTTTTGGCAATATTATGTTGATGAGTTTTCCAGCGTACTTTGGATTTGATAGCCAGTCAGGTGCGGGTTTTAGTTATCTTTTTGGAGTGCTCAATACAGTACTTTCGTTACCGATAGTTTTTTACAGTGGTTGGATTTATCTCAAATCGGCTTGGCAGTCGTTACAGAAAGGTATTTTGAATCTGGATTTACCATTGGCTCTGGGTATTTTGGCCATGTTTTTTAGGAGTTTGGCGGAGATTTGGGTGCTGGGCGGTGAGGGCTATATGGATACGCTTGCGGGTTTGGTTTTTTTTCTGCTGGCAGGCAAGTGGTTCCAAAATAGAACCTACAACAATTTGCGCTATGACCGAAGTTTTAAGTCCTACTTTCCGGTTGCTGTGCTCAAAAAATTTCCTGATGGAGAAAAACACACCCATATATCCAACCTATCTGTGGGTGACAGGATACTGATTCGCAATGGAGAGTTGATTCCTGCTGACTCTGTATTGATTTCGGGTGAGGCTTTTGTCAATTATAGTTTTGTTACGGGTGAGTCTGAACCTATTGCCAAAGAGGCGGGGCAGATGATTTACGCCGGTGGGAGACAGGAAGGAGGCAAAATTGAACTTGAAGTGGTGAAGCCAACCTCTCAAAGCTATTTGACACAACTTTGGGAATCAGATAGTTTTAGTGCCCCTAAAAAAGAAAGCGAAAAGTTTCAATCGCTGGCAGGCAGGTACTTTACGTATGCTCTTTTGTTGGTTGCCTTTGGCACATTGATTTTTTGGGGTCTTTCTGGGGATTGGTTTAGGGCGGTCAATGCCTTTACGGCGGTTTTGATTATAGCTTGTCCTTGTGCGCTCGCGCTGTCAAGTCCTTTTGCGCTGGGTTCAGCCATGAATTTTTTGGCAAAAAACAAACTTTATGTAAAGTCTGCGGGTGTTATAGAGGATTTGGCAAAAATTACTGACATTGTTTTTGATAAAACAGGAACCCTTACTGAGAGCGGCGCAGCAAAAGTCAGTTGGCGGGGCGATGCCCTCACCCACGAGCAATGGGCTTGGGTGCTGCGTGCCGTAAGCAACTCCACCCATCCCCTTTCTGCATCTATCCAAGACTTTTGTGTTGGCAAGGTGTCCATGCAGTGGGATAAACTTCCTATTGCTCAATATGCTGAAAAACAAGGCAAAGGCATTTCTGTATGGGTTCAAGGGCACGAGGTCAAACTGGGTTCGGCAATTTTTACGGGGGTAGAAGAAGATAAAACAGCGTTTTTGTCAAAAGTTTATCTTTCTATTGATGGGCAGAATAAGGGATTTTTTACCCTTCAAAACAAATACCGCCACTCAATAGATTTAGTGCTTCAATCTTTGGGCAAAAAATTCAAAATGATGCTTTTATCGGGTGATTCTGATGCAGAGCGCGAGCGACTTAGCCCTTATTTTTCTCTTTTACATTTTCAGCAAAGCCCACATGACAAGATGGAAAAAATCAAAGAGTTGCAGGCCTTGGGTTCTCGTATTTTGATGTTGGGGGATGGCCTCAACGATGCGGGGGCTTTGCAGCAAGCCGATGTAGGGGTGGCAGTGAGTGAAAATACAGCGCATTTTACTCCTGCATCCGATGCAGTGCTTGATGCCGAATCGCTTAGGTTGCTTCCGGGGATAATGGAATTTTGCGGCTATTCGCTCAAAGTAATTTATCGAAGTTTTGCTATTTCATTGTTTTACAATACGATAGGACTTAGTTTTGCCCTAACCGGCAAACTCTCGCCTGTTTTTGCAGCCATACTCATGCCTGTAAGTTCCGTGACCATCATCTTGTTTACCACTTTGGCCGTAAGTTATGGCAGCTACAAAATCACAGACAAACAAAGCGATTGAAGGGCTATTTTGCCTCAAGCCTCCAAAGAATTATGTGCTTAGTCCTTGCAAAAACAGAGGGTTGTATTTTATGGTGGTCTAAAAATTCTTCATAAGTTTTTAAATTTGGGGCGTATGTTTTGAGGTAAGCGGCATTGTAAGGATTGGAAAGTATCAAAATATTTTTGTGTCTCAAATCTGACCTCAGTGCGCTGTCATAGCTAAAAAATGGCATCCGATACCCTAAGATATACTCACCCATTCTTGCACTCATTTCATCGCTAACGATAAAGTCCGCTTTCGGTTCTTTGTTTCTTAAGATACTTTTTTGTTCACTGTAATACGTTTCAGAGGGTTTGAACATCACGTAAATAGGATGCGCCAAAAAACATGCTACCAAAAGCAATACAGATATCTTAGGTTTAATCATCTTAATACCAACAGCCAAGACAATACCCCCATACAACCATGAGATTTTCCCACCCCATACCCAAGCCCCCAAAAGCACCGCCGATGCCCAAAAGATAAGTTTGAAATCAATCCTATTTTTTGAAAAAACATATTGTATTCCCTTTGAAGAAACCACCGCCCCCAAAGGCACCAGAGCCAAAAAATGCCTGCCCTCCAAGCAGATGGGCAAATAACTATTCCAAGAAGTTGTCAAAAAATTGAAAGACAGCAGAGCACTCAACAGCGCATAATTCCAAAATTTGTTGCTGCTGAAAAAAGAAAAAATAAGAACCAAGGCCATACCCCAGCCAAAAAGCCCGCCCGACAATCCCGCAGAAATACGATTTAGGGTAACGGACGCGGGCATTTGGTCGTAGCTGCAAGGGTTGAAGTAATGATTTTGGGCAATAAGCTCAAAACGATGAAAGAAAGAGCCTTTTAGGTGATAGCACACATAAAAAAAGCCCCCAAACAGCAGCGAACCCAAAATCAAAGAGTAAATCCAAAAAAGTAATCCTCTCCACTCAGGTGTTTTTTGTTGCTCCAAAGCATCCAATAGAGCCTTAAAAAAACAGATACACACAAAAGGGACAGCAAAAACAATAGTTTCTTTGCTCATAAAGCCCCAGAAAAAAAATAGGACAAACAAACCTGCTGCACGGAAACCACCGAGTTTTTTATGTTTGTATATTGTCCAAATCATCCCAAAGTGGCAGAGTGCCACCGCTGAATCGGGATAAATTTTTGCACCGTACCACAGCCAATAGTAGCAAGTAACGAGAAGGAACACCGCCCAAAGTTTTTGCTTGTGATTTGTTGTACTGTCGGCTACCAAAAAAATCAACAAAGCCGAACAAAAGAAATTGAAAGCAAGTGCGGTGTGGTCTTCCATACCCCCAATAGCAAAAAATAAAGCCATAGGAACGGTTAAGCCCAAACGATAGCTGAAAGGTTCTGAAAGAGAAAAACTACCGCTCAAGATGCTATGGGCGATTTTGGCGTATTCCATGTCATCGTATCCATAGTGGCCATCAAAAGCGCACACCGTCCAGAGCAAGACCCACACACAGGCAAGTATCTCAATGCCAAATTTTTGAAGTGTACCCAAGAGACGCGCTTTCACTTTCTCAAAATAGTAAAGGCAGAATCCATTGTCCCAAGATCATTATCAATACAATTGCTATCATATTTATCCAAATTCCCGCTTTGACCATGTCAGCCACCTTCAAATAACCACTGGCAAAAACGATGGCATTGGGTGGAGTCCCCATAGGCAACATAAAAGCGCAACTGGAAGCCAATGTTATAGGCACGCAGAAAAGAATCGGATTCAAGCCCAACCCAACCGCTATTGCTCCCACCACAGGTAAAAATACGGTTACTAAAGCTACATTCGACATGATTTCGGTCAAAAAAAGGCTTATCGAAGTCAGTCCTAACGTAATGAGTAAGCTGTTTGTCTCCAGTTTGTTGAATAGATTGCTCAAAGTCCCAATCCATCCCACATGCTCCAGTGCGGAAGCTAAACTAAGCCCGCCTCCAAACAAGAGCAAAATCCCCCAAGGCAGTTTTGAGCTATCCTGCCAAGACAAGATGGCATCTGATTTTTCGCTTCTTACCGGAATAATAAACAGCAAAACTGTGGCAAATATGGCGATCATTTCATCGCTGAGTACGATGGAACTAAGTCCCAACCCGTTGTTGATTTGACCTCTGAATATCCACAAAAAAGCTGTTAGAAGGAATACGGCAAAAGTTTTTTTCTCGGCTTCGGAAACAGAGCCAAGGTCTTGGATTTGTGCCTCGATGATTGATTTTGCATTTTCAAACTTGCCAATTTTGTTTGGGAAAATTATTTTAGTCAAAACCAAAAAGCTCGCAACCAGTAAAATGGCCGCAAATGGGAATCCAAACGCAAACCAAGCGATAAAGCTAACTTCTATATGGTACACCTCATTGATGAATCCGGCCAATACCACGTTGGGCGGTGTACCTATCAAGGTGGCCGTCCCGCCTATGTTGGCTGAGTAAGCAATACCCAGCATCAAGGTAAGTGCAAACTTTTTTTGCTTTTCTGCTTCCAAAGAAGGTGTTTTTTCCAACAAATTGATTACAGAGATGGCAATAGGCAGCATCATCACGGCTGTTGCGGTATTGCTGATCCACATACTCAAAAAAGCCGTGCTGAGCATAAAACCCAATATGATCCCGTCTGCATTTACACCTGTCAGTTTTACAATATGGAGCGCAATGCGCCGGTGCAGGTTCCATTTTTCAATGGCCAAAGCCAGCATAAACCCACCCATAAACAAAAATATGATAGGGCTTGAATAATGGGTTGCGGCTGTTTTCATGTCATAAACCTGCATCAAAGGCAACAGGAGTAAAGGAAGCAGAGCCGTTACCGCAATGGGTATGGCCTCCGTAACCCACCAGATCAACATCAGCACAGCCAAAGCCAGCACTTTCATAGCTTTTGGGGGCATAGACTGCACAGGCAACAAAGCAACTAATACAAAAATAGCCAAGCCCAAAACCAAACCTTTCTTTTTCATTTAAGTCTGCTGAAGGGGCTAAATAGTTGGTTTTTCCGATTCATTTTCGCATAAACTATTGATTTCTACAAGCATTCGCTCGCAGACTTCTTGGCTTAAAATTATTTCTCTGTCTAAGTTGCATCTCACTGTCATACTGCCATCAAAAGGCTCAATAGACAACACTTTAATCTCTACATCAAGTTCTATTTTTCTGATTTTCAGATACATCAAAAAATCTTTTGAACTTTTAGACAAAGCCCTCAACTTGACCTTCGTGCCTTGGCTTATTTCTGAGAGTTTGGGGTATTTTTTCTCTTTAAAGTTTCCTTCTTTGTCCGGAATGGGAGATCCGTGCGGGTCTATAGTAGGAAAATCAAGCAGTTGGTTCATGCGCTCGAAAAAAGCCTCCGACTCTATGTGCTCGAGTTCTTCAGCTATTTCGTGCACTTCTTCCCAACCAAAGCCCATTTTCTCCACCAAAAACATTTCGGCCAAACGGTGTTTTCTTATGACCATAGAAGCCGCCTTTTTACCTTGATCCGTGATTTGTAAGGGTCTATATTTCTCATACACCACCCAGTTCATTTCGACCAATCTTTTGACCATACTATTGACGGTTGGGGTACTGACCCCAAGTTCTTGACTGAGTTGGGAGATGGATACTTTTCCTTCCTCGTCGGCAAGGAAATAGATGGCTTTGAGATAGTTTTCTTTGGTTTGAGATGGCATTTCTAACTTATTTGAACAAAGGTTTCAATGAATTTTTCGCTTTGCTTTTTGTCATAAACGAATTTTCCTAAAAAGTCATCCCTCCATAGGTTTTTATCTATTTTCAGTTCAGCCAAATCCAACCGAATAAAATCCTCGATTTGGTTTCTTGTAGCCGAAAAATTGAACGTTTTGGACGGAGTAGGTAGGTTGATTTCGACTTTTTCCAAACTTTCCAAGCTCATAAAAAGTTTTACTGGCTCGGTGATGAGCATTTTGGTAATTGCACCTTCGGATATAAAGTTGTTGTAAGTGGACAGCGCAACTTTCTCATCGCTTGGTGTACCGACAAGGTATGCCGCATAGCTGGGATAGAAAAAAACGCCGGCTTTTCCCTGAATGATTTTGGCTTGTTTGACAAATGGATAGCCTTTGATGGTGGGTAGGATTTGCAGAAAAAGTTCTTTTTCAGATTCTGCATATTTTTCGTAGCGTTCTAATATTTTTATTTTCAATCTTTTGGTTGGGATAATTACCTGAGAGCGCAAACTGTTTTTTTGATTGAGGTACCCGCGTTTTTTAGCGGCCTCTTCGGCTATTACCAACACTAAGTTCAGCGAAGAGTCAAAGAGGCTTTTTAAATTGCCAAAGAGTGTTTTTTTGTCTTTGTCACTGAGTTCTGAGCGTTCAATTTCACTCATCAAAGGCTCAAAGAGAGAAATAACATAAGAGAGCTGGAAAAAAACAGGTGAAATAATGATTTCTTCGTCCAAGTCGTTGTGTGTGGTATCATTTAAAAAATGCCATATCGCTTCGGTATAAACAAAAGTATTCCCTTCTCTGGTGTACGTGAGGTCTTTGATGTCGTTTTTAATTTGCCGCACGCGGTCTTGAAGGTCTCTGTATTCCGTATTTTTTTTCTGTTTTTCCAATTCAATGACTTGTCTTTCGTTGGCCATATATTGGATATAAAAAGCCAAAAAGGTTAAGAAAATCCCTATCAGCCCGATGAAGGGGCTGGCAATTCCGTTGAAGGTGTCTCCGATGGCGTTGGGCTCTGTCAAACCAAAAACTTTGAAATTGGACATAATGGAGGGCATGACGAAAGCCAAAATCGAGCCTAATACCAAAACAAGTGCCGAAATCCTTGTTATGTTTTTTTCAATAAAAACACCAAATTCAGGCAATTTTTTGTTTGACTTGTTTTTGAAAAAACGGAACATTGAATATATTTTGCAGTCCAAAAATAAATTTAATTTCGACTTTATGCTGGAAAAGAAATACTACACCATAGGCGAAGTAGCCACCGAGCTCAACGTAACCACTTCTTTGATAAGATTTTGGGAAGGACAGTTTGAGCAGATCAGGCCTAAAAAAGGCAAAAACGGAGTCAGGCACTATACCCGAACCGACATCGAGACCCTCAAAACCATCCACTACTTAGTAAAAACAAAGGGTTACACCTTGCAAGGAGCAAAAGAAAAACTTAGAGCCGGCGAGATGGTCCAAAACTCATTGCAGACTTTGGATGCCCTTCGCAGTCTGAAAGAATTGCTGCTGGAAGTTAAGCAGAAACTGAGTTAACTATCTGATAAACATGGGTTTTTGGAACTGGCTGCTTGAACAAGACAAAAGGATTTTTTTTGAGATAAATTCAGGCAAATCCCCTTTTTTAGATGAATTTATGTGGCAGGCTTCGGGGTTTTGGATATGGCTTCCCCTCTATGCTTTTATGGCTTATTCAATATATCGGTACTCAAATTGGAATGGCTATCTTGCCTTAGCAGTAACTATAATATTGAGTGACCAGACTTCTTGGCTTACCAAAGAGACCACCAAACGAGAGAGACCTTCCCACGTCTTCGAGGTGCAGACTATTAAGGGGTACAAAGGCGGTCAGTATGGCTTTTTTTCTGCTCATGCCAGCAACAGTTTTGGGGTGGCTTCTTTTTTTGTTTTTTTTATGGGGTATCGATGGCGTTGGCTATGGGTTTGGGCAGGTATCGTTGCGTATAGTAGGGTCTATTTAGGTGTGCATTACCCTTCGGATGTGTTGGTTGGGGCTTTGGTCGGTACCTTATTGGGTTACTTCAGTGCGGTGTTTGTTGCCCCCTTTGTAACCAAAGTAACCAACTATCTTAAAAAAGTTTGAGTAATTTGAATAAAAAAGTATGCGTTATTCTGTTCTCATTTTATTGTTTATTAGCTCTTTATCTTCTTTTTCTCAAACAAAGTCTTATCAAAATGTTTCAAATGAAGATTTCAAAAAACTTGCCCGCCAACCCAATACAGTGATTTTAGATGTCAGGACACCGGCGGAGTTTGCAAGTGGCAGAATCTCCGGGGCTGTTTTGATAGATGTCAGCAATAGCGATTTTGAGAAAAAAATATCTTCTCTTGACAAATCTAAAACCTATCTGGTTTATTGTAGAAGCGGGGCAAGGTCAGCGCGGGCTTCATCTGTAATGGTTCAAAAAGGGTTTGACAAGGTTTTCAATCTCACCAATGGGATTATGTACTGGGACGGCAGCGTAGAAAAGTAAATTTGCTCTATGTGCTTGTTAGTCATATCTTTGCCCATAAACTACTTTTATGTTGAGGTGTTATATGATTTTTGCTGTGCTCATCTGCTCTTGTGTATCCAAACAGCAAAGCCAAGAAAAGCGCGAATTAGCCACACCCCTACCCACTACTTGGAAAGGTGAAATTGTATCAGAAGCTTATTTGGACTGTTTTCAGGAAGGTCTCAAAGATGAAAAAGGGAAGCAGGTCTATTGTGAGGCTTCTGCAATTGTATATTATGATGAAAAAATTATTTTCGCCAGCGATAAGCCCATTCCCAAAAAAAGCTCATTTATGTATTCGGCTTATCCCGAACTCAAAACAGTGAGTTATTTGAAAAACGAGGTTTTAGAGGGATTGTCCAAAATAGAAGACTTAACGCTCAGTCCCGATGAAAACTATGTTTTGGCGACAACCGCGTTCGATCGTTATGATGAAAAGGACATAAAATTTGATTCTTACAACCAAATTGTTTTCTGGATAAAGGGGCAAGAGCAAGAAGTCAAAAGAGTTTCTTTTGCTTCCGATGGAAATTTTATTGAAAAATTTCGTAAAAAAATCACTGCCTCTATTTCTTCGACAAAATATAACCAAATTGACTATTTTAAAATTGAAGGCGTTGCGCTGCTGCCACCCAATCGGATTGTTTTCGGTATTCGGGAGTTAGGCAAAGATTACGAAGATTTTGAGTATTCTACCAAATTGGTGGCCACCTCTTTTGACAGCGAAAAGGGTATTTTGGGTGAGGATTTCCAACAAGTGTATGATTTTAAACCGGATAGCTCAATCAAGTATCCCTTAGCTGTTTCGAGTGTAGAGTTCGATCGCTTCAACGATAGGGTCTTTATTTTAACTTCTTACGAAGTGGGTCAGCAGATAGGGGCTTATCTTTGGAGTGTAGATTTATCTGATTTTGAAGTTAATAAACCCCCTCAGTTAATTGTTCAGCCTGATGGCAGTCCACTTGTTTTTATACATAAAGCTGAAGGCATTACGGTTGTGGACAGTAGCACGGTGGTTGTTATCCACGACGATGACCGTGTTTTGGAAGGAAAGTTCAAGCGCGCACCTAACCAAAACGCATACAGTGTGGTGAGGTTATTGAAAAACTAAGATTGCATTGTTATACCAAAATATAAGGGGAGCTTAACTAAATAGAGTCTTTTATTTGTTAGCAGGTAAATCTTATCACTGCTTAAATCCAAACAACCAAGATGACAATAAATATAGACTCAGTCAGGGAGCAGTTTCCGGTTCTAAATCAGATGGTCAATAGAAATCAACTGGTTTATTTTGACAACGCTGCCACATCTCAGAAACCTATTTCAGTTATTGATTCGCTTTCTAAGTTTTATCGCCAAGACAATTCAAATATACATAGGGGTGCCCATACCTTGGCATCCAGATCCACCGAAGCCTATGAAGCGACCCGCGAGGCTGTACGTGAATTTTTACGTGCCAGCCATAGCGATGAGATTGTATTTACCAAAGGCACCACCGAAGCGATAAACCTTGTTGCTCAGAGCTTTGGGCTGGAATTTCTAAAGCAAGGCGATGAGATACTGATTTCAGAAATGGAGCACCATGCCAATATAGTTCCTTGGCAGATGGTTTGCCAAAGGACGGGTGCTGTCTTGAAAGTTGTGCCCATTTCCGATGCAGGAGAGCTTTTGATGTCTGAATTTGAGAAAATGCTCAATTCACGCACTAAAATCGTCTCCATTATGCACGTTTCCAATGCTTTGGGTACGATTAACCCAATTGAAGAGATTATTGATAAGGCACATGCTTTTGGAGCGGTCGTTTTGGTGGACGGTGCACAGTCTGCGCCTCATTTTGAAATAGATGTCCAAGAGTTGGACTGTGATTTTTTTGTTTTTTCAGCGCACAAAGTCTATGGCCCAACGGGTTTGGGTGTCTTATATGGCAAAAAGGAGTGGCTTGAGAAGATGCCCCCATTTTTAGGTGGCGGAGAAATGATAGCCGAAGTTACTTTTGAAAAAACGACCTACAACACACTTCCGTTTAAATTTGAAGCTGGAACGCCCAATATAGCTGACGTAATTGCCTTCAAAGCTGCGTTGGATTTTGTGGGCGAAGTGGGTAGAGAAGCAATAGCCGCTCATGAGCAGTCGCTTCTCGATTACGCAACCGAAAGGATGTCCGCAATTTCCAACCTCCAAATAGTGGGGACTTCTCAGCAAAAAATAGGTGTCATTTCTTTTCTACTTGAAGGCCTCCATCATTACGATGTGGGTATGTTGCTTGACTCAAAAGGTGTAGCGGTCAGGACAGGACACCATTGCGCCCAACCTTTGATGAGGCGTTTGGGACTTGAGGGCACTGTTAGGGCTTCTTTTGCAGTTTACAACACCCATGATGAAATAGATACAATGGCTAAAATACTGAGCAATATAGTTTTAAAAAGGAAGAAATAATTTATTTTTTCTTTCTACCAAAAGGTGGTTTCTTTTTTGGTTTGCCAGTTTTCTCCTCATTTTCAATAATCTGCATACATTCGTCAAAACTTAAGACTTCAGGAGAGGTGTTTTTTGGAATTTTATATGCGGTTTTTTTGTAAGAAATATAAGGCCCCCATCTGCCATTAAGTATTTGCAGTTCAGAATCTTGTTCAAATACTTTGATGACTTTTTTGGTATCTTCCTCCCTTTTTTTGAGTATGATTTCTATGGCTTGGGCTTCTTCTACGTCGGTAGGTTCCACACCTTTAGGCAAGCTATAAAATTTTTTGTCGTGTAGCAGGTAAGGGCCAAATCTTCCTACGTTGGCTAAAATTTCTTTACCTTCAAATTCCCCACAGTTTTTGGGAAGTTTAAAAAGTTCTAAAGCATCTTCGAGTGTAACGGTATCAATGTATTGGGTTTTTTTAAGTTTGGCAAATTTCGGTTTTTCGCCTGTTTCATCTTCATTTTTACCCATTTGTACATAAGCCCCAAACTTGCCCAGCTTGGCAAAAATAGGCTTTTGGCTTACAGGGTCTTCTCCAAGCAGACGAGTGGTTGGTATTTCGGAGCGGCCTACGTTTTTCAAAGTATCTTCCACTTTGTTGCGGAAGGAGCCGTAAAAATCTGCCAGCATATCGTCCCACTTGAGCTTGCCTTCGGCAATGGCATCAAATTCTTCTTCAATTTTTGCCGTGAACTTATAGTCCATGATTTGGTCAAAGTACTTGACCAGAAAGTCACATACCACCAACCCGATGCTGGTTGGGAAGAGTTTGTTTTTTTCAGTGCCGACTATCTCAGAAGGTCTGCTTTTGGATATTTTACCTTGCTCTAAGGTGAGCAAATTGTATTCCCGAGGCGTGCCTTCCCTTGATTCTTTGATGACGTATTCACGATTTTGGATGTTGGAAATGGTGGTGGCATAAGTAGATGGCCTTCCAATACCGAGTTCTTCAAGTTTTTTGACCAAAGAGGCTTCACTGTACCGTGCCGCGGGGCGCGAGAATCGCTCAATTGCTTTGATATTACTTGGTTTAAAAAGAGTTCCTACTTTAATAGGGGGCAATTGCTTGTTTTCCTGTTTTTCTTGCTCATCTTCTTGCTCAGCTTCGAGATTATAGACCTTCAAAAAGCCATCAAAGATTAAGACTTCCCCTGTAGCAATAAATTTGAGTTCTTTTGAAGTAGAAATCCCAATGCTCACAACAGTTCTTTCCAACTTAGCATCAGACATTTGCGAAGCAATCGCTCTTTTCCAAATTAAATCGTAAAGTTTTTGAAGTTCAGGGGAGACCTTGCGATTTGAAAAATCGGTTGGGCGAATAGCTTCGTGGGCTTCTTGGGCACTGGTCGATTTATTTTCAAAAACTCTTCGGCAGAAATATT
The DNA here is from genome assembly GCA_964602415.1 of uncultured Roseobacteraceae bacterium. Taxonomy (GTDB): domain Bacteria; phylum Bacteroidota; class Bacteroidia; order Cytophagales; family Flammeovirgaceae; genus CAZRQL01. The sequence continues at coordinate 49,616 of CAZRQL010000009.1, read as the reverse complement.
CTTTTCCGTATTCGTCGCTCACCTGTTTGTCAATCGCGTTTATGGCATCTTGAGATAGATTTACGGAGTCTGTACGCATGTAGGTAATGTGTCCGGCTTCATAGAGTTTTTGAGCGATGCTCATAGTGAGTCCGACAGGAAGCCCCAGTTTTAGGGAGGCTTCTTGCTGCAAGGTAGAGGTAGTAAACGGAGCCGAGGGACTGCGTTTAGCCGGCTTTTTCTCAACACTTTCTACTTTAAACTCAGCCATCAAGCAACTTTCAAGAAAATCGTAGGCCTCCTTTTCCGTGGCGAATTTCTTGTTCAACTCGGCAGCAATTTTTTTCCCGCTTTCGTTCAAAAAAAGAGCCACTACTTTGTATTGACTTTCAGTAATGAATTTGTCAATCTCTCTTTCCCTTTCCACAACCAGCCTCAAAGCAACCGATTGAACCCTACCTGCCGAAAGTCCTGTTTTTATTTTTTGCCAAAGCACCGGCGAGATCTTGTAGCCTACCAGCCTATCCAACACCCTCCTTGCCTGCTGAGCCAAAACAAGGTTTTCGTCTATACTTCGTGGCGACTGGATGGCTTTTTGGATGGCATTTTTTGTTATTTCTCTAAAAACAATCCGTTTGTGTTTCTTTAGCCCAAGGACTTCTTTCAAGTGCCAAGAGATGGCCTCCCCTTCGCGGTCATCGTCAGTGGCCAACCAAACATCGCTGGCAGCCTTAGCTAATTTCTTCAACTCGCTGACAATAAGTTTTCTATCTGGATTGATTTCATAAGTTGGAATAAAACCACCTTCTATGTCAATCGCCTTATCGCCGCCGGGTAAATCCCTTATATGCCCGTTGCTGGCCTTAACGACGAAATCGTCTCCAAGGTATTTTTCTATCGTTTTGGCTTTAGCAGGGGATTCTACAATCAGTAAATTTTTGGCCATAAGCAAATTGAGCTTTGAATTCAGTGCGCAAAGATGTAGGACAAACCTCTGAGTCGCAAATTTTTGGCAAACTGTTTGTAATTTATCTCAAAGTTTAGATTGTGTAAGGTATGAAAATTCAAATACTTGTATTGGCACTTGTCCATAATGCAATATTATTTGCACAAGATTTAAAACCTGTTTTGGTCAATGAATCAATAAAAGTTTCTCTACCTCAGACGTTTGTTAAGCTCACAGACGGCGAGGTAAAACAATCTTACAAGAGCTACCGAAAACCGATTGCCATTTACAGAGATCAAAAAGACATGGTTGATTTTGGTGTCAATTTTGGTGAAACAGAGTGGCCGGATTCGGATTTGGAGATATTCGCCAAATTTCAAAAAGCCTCTATTAAACAGATGTTTACACAAGTTAAATTCTTAAATGAGGGGTTTGAAGAAGTGAAAGGCAGAAACTTTGCATTCTTTGAGTTTGAAAGCGAAGTTAAAGAGGATGAAGGAGCCATTATAGCGGAACGGCCTGTAAGGAAATACATCTTAACTTACTATACAATTGTTAATGGGAAGATTTTGCTGTTTCAATTTAACTCTCCGATTTTACTTAAAGATAAATGGAGGAAAAAAGCTCAAGAAATAATGAAGACGATAACCGTCTCTAAATCAAAGACAAAATAACTTGGTTTCCACGTTTATATGCCAATATGTTAAATATTTCTAAAAATCACTAATCAAGGAAATATTTTAAGATGTACTTTTGCAAAGAAGTTATAGTTTTTTGGCACAAACTTTGACAAGTGTAAATTATAAAAAGCCACTTACATTTTTTTATTGACAAATTTTTAGAATATGAAAATAGCTAAACTGACATTAATTTCTCTTTTGATCTGTAACTTTGGATTTTCACAAAGTTTTTTTACACCCTATCAAGGTTCCCTAAAATCAAAATTGACTTTGGGTGCAAGCATCGGTACGGTTTTTCAAAATACTGATGCTGTGGGTACGCCTGATTTTGGTAATCAGGTTTTTACGGCAATAAACGGTGGAGGCATGTTATCTTATCGGATGACTAACAATTTGAGTATCAGAGGTTATTGGGCTGGTGGACAAATCAAAGCCGATCCAACTAGACCCGATATATTCAAAAAAGGTCTTCAAAATTTCAAAACCACTTACTTGGAAGCTGGTGCTATGCTCGAGATTGATTGGTTTTCCAGGCTTAAGTTCGATGCCCAGTCTCAAAGGTTTAGCATTTCTACCTTGATAGGTGCTGGTTACATGGCTTTCTATCCCTATGATTTAAATGGAAAAAGAAGTTACAGGGGCAGGCCAGTCGTGGTCAAAGGAAAACCCGGCGATTACAGGGGGTACTCTGATTTCACTCACTCACTGTCAGTAGGTGGAAACATGAAGTTTTATGTTAATTCTCAACTGGCTCTTGGACTGGAAAGTATTTATCGATTTACCGGAACAGATTTTATTGACGGTATCAAAGCTGGTAAAGCCAATGATGGTTTTATGACTATTATGTTTACTGCACATTATACTTTAGAGCCCAACATGTCAAGGTTTAACTATAAGCTTTATCTCAAGAAGCAATACAAAAAGCGTCCGTGGAGATAATCTTGGCAGACTTGTTTTTTTTAATAAATTGGGGGATTTTATCCCCTTTTTTTTATTCTATACTTGCTACTTATGGGGCAGTGTTTATTTTTTTTGTAGCTATTTTTCGTAGCCAGAGTCCCGTTAAAACCGATACTTTGGGCAACAAACGTAAAGTGAGTGTTGTTTGCACTGCCCGAGACGAAGCCCAAAATATAGCAGGTCTCCTAACAGATTTGAGCCGGCAAAGCTATTCCTCATTTGATGTTTATTTATTTGACAATGAGTCAAAAGATGCAACGGCAGAAATAGCTCAATCTTATGCAAACAGCCTTAATATCAATATTATTCCTTTCAAAACTCGGGATGGGTTTTCGCCTAAAAAAATGGCAATTACTTGGGCGGTTGAACTCAGTGATGCTGATGTATTTGTCTGCGTTGATGCCGATTGTAGAGTAGGTGAGCAATGGTTGGAGAGCATCATAGGGTTTGGAGAGTTTGATTTTTTGGCCGGTTCTGTTTGCATAGAACAGGAGACTGGGTTTATAGAAGTTTTCCAGAGTTTAGAGTTTTGTTTACTTATGTTGGTAACAGGCTCTTTGTTCAATCTCCGGCAACCCATTATGGCCAACGGAGCAAATATGGCTTTTACAAGGAAGGCTTTTCTGGCTTGTGGGGGCTATAAGAAAAATCTAAAGGTTATCAGTGGGGATGATGAGTTTCTACTTCACAGCATGAAAAAAAAGTTTCCAAATGGGCTGTATTTTAATTTTGACAAAAAATCCATAGTCAAAACAAAGGCACACTCCAATCTATATGACTTACTCAATCAAAAAACCAGATGGGCAAGTAAGTGGAAGCACAATTTGAATTGGATAAAAGCAGGACTGATAGGGTTGATTTTTTTTTCTAACTTAGCAGTATTTTATGCTGTTTTAGTTCAAAATTTCTATTTGATAATTGTAAAGTTTTGCATTGACTTTTTCGTTTTATGGGGCAGTTTAGTTTTTTTTGATAAAAAAAGGCTCTGGGTGTTTGTACCCATTTCGATTATATTGTATCCGATTTATGCCATCTGGGTGGCTTTTTTTTCGTCAATGGGGACTTATGTTTGGAAAGGGCGAACATATAAAGCGTGACAGGTTTAGACTCTTTAGATTATTTTTGCTTGAACGGATATGCGAAAAATATTTACAACTCTTAAGGAACTTTACCATAACAAACCGGCATTTATTGGCTTGTCTTATATTATTGGGTGTTTTGTGGTTGTTCTTTTGGGCTACTCCATTATGTTGGACAAAACCCCAAATGTAGAAGACGGGCATCCACTCATTAGAAAAATGCCTATCCTTTCTTCTTCGTATTTTTTGAAGATAAAACATTCTTTCGAGGTAGAGAAAAAGAATTTTTTTCACACACTCTATTTTGGAGTGGAATCAGAGTATTCTCTTGTTCCGCTTAGTGGGCCTTACCACGATACGAGTGTGCTTTTTATACAAGGAGATACTATGTTGTTTTATAGGACGATAGACAGTAGGGGACAAGATACTCTTTTATCGAAACCACTTATTGAATGTGTCAAGGCCATTAGCAGCAGCCCATCTGAAAAATATGATTTTCCTAATGGTAAAAACTATTTGACCAGAGAATCTGATATTTTGTATGTAAATACCAAAGATGACACCGCATCAGTCAGTAAGGACGATTTATTGGCTGAGTTTTACGCTTTCAACATCGAAAAGAGATTTTATCCTTTGGGTACGGATGAGGCGGGTAGAGACATGTATAGCAAACTTATATTCGGTACAAGAATAGCTTTGCTTATAGGTCTGGCTTCGGTGGTTATTTCCCTTGTTGTGGGGGTAACATTGGGGGCAATCGCAGGCTTTTTTGGAGGCTTATTTGATAGTGTAATTAGTTGGTTGATAACAGTTTTTTTTGCTATTCCCAGTATTATGTGGGTTATAGCGATTAGTTTTGTCTTGGGAAGCCGCGAGCTATGGGTGGTGTTTGTGGCTGTTGGTTTGACTACTTGGGTGGACATAGCCCGCTTGGTTAGGGGGCAAATCATCAGCATCAAACAATCTCTGTATATTGATGCAGCCAAGGCTTTGGGTTATTCTAACGGGCGGATAGTATTCAATCATATTTTGCCCAACATTATTGATCCTCTGATCATCGCGTCCACTTCTAATTTTGCCACTGCAATTTTGGTTGAGTCGGGGCTGAGTTTTTTGGGAATTGGGGTTCGGCCTCCTACCCCCTCTTGGGGGTACATGATTTACGAAGGCTTCAAAACCATCGGCTCGCCCAATTCGCTGCATATTATTTTGGTGCCTTGTGTGGCGATAAGCCTCACTATTTTGGCTTTTAATCTTTTGGGCAACGGTCTCAGGGATGCTTTAGACCCAAAGAAAAGTTTCAAAAAATAACATGGAACTAACGACAAAACTTAAAATAAGAGACATACAGCTTGATGGCCTTTTTGAGGCTATAAAAGCAATTAATTCAAACTTTCCGGAGGCGGATTTGTATAGGATTTTTAAGTTTATTGTTAGTTCCAACACGGCGGTTATTAAGATGGCTCTTTACATGCACGACGATCACTGGATATGTAAAGCGCAATACGCGGTAGACCACGACATGAGTCGGGTATATTTGCCGGATGATATTCTAAAAATTTCTGAACCTTGCTTCATAAAAACACCTCTTGAAAATCAATTTGCAGACTTCAACTACGTAATACCCGTCAAGCACAAGTCTGAAGTGCTTTGCTACATTCTTCTGTGTTTTGATACTTCCTTTTCTATTCAAGATCTTGAGATTGAGTTTATTGCGGCTTTAGGTAATATAGTAGCGGTGGCAATAGAAAACAAGAAATTGGTTCGCCGCGAGCAAAAACAGAAAGAATACAAAACGCAACTGGCGCTTGCTCATGAGGTACAAAAGATGCTATTTCCCAGAAACTTGCCCTACAATGATGAAATTAAAATCACGGCCAGTTACATGCCACATCTTGAAATAGGGGGGGACTACTACGACTACATAGAACTGGGCAGAGATGAATTTTTGATTTGTATAGCCGATGTATCAGGCAAAGGGATACCTGCTGCTATTTTGATGTCTAACTTTCAGGCCGGACTTAGGACGCTTTCCAAGGTTTCTAACGATCTGAAGACAATTGTATCTCAACTTAATGCCTTAGTCATACAAAATGCACGGGGAGAAAACTTTATTACTGCCTTTTTTTTAACCTATCATAAAAAGTCTAAAAACATCAGGTTCATCAATGCAGGGCACAATCCGCCCTATCTTCTTTTTGGCAACAGCGTTGAAAGGCTTTCAAAAGGCACTACTATATTAGGAGGCTTTAATCAACTCCCTGCCTTAGAGGTTGGTGAACTTCAAGAAATGGGGAAGTTTCTTTTTTTTGCCTTCACTGACGGATTTACAGAAACCTACAATGAAAAAGGAGAGGATTTTGCAGAGCAAAACATCGAAAAAATCCTTTTAGAGCATACCCAAAACGACCCCAGAAAACTTCATGTCAAACTCATCAATTCTCTTAATTCATTCAAAGGGAAATCAGAATACACAGATGACATAACTTTACTCTCCTGTCTGGTAAACATACAATAATGCCCAATTTTCTAAAACGCAGCTATGAGCAGGAACTCATGGATGATCTGAGTCTCAATACCGATGATTTGAGAAAAAATTTAGATGAGATAGATACCATCAATAGAGTGTTGGGGGGCAATGAGATAACAATAAAATGTGTGGAGAAATTAATTGAAATGTTTCCCTCAAATCGGGAATTAACCATAGTTGATTTGGGATGTGGAAGCGGAACTTTATTGACCCTTGTAAGCAAAGTAATTAAAAAGAGAGGCTTGAAAGTCAAATGCTTAGGCGTGGATGCTAATCCTTACATTATAGAGTACGCCAAACAAAAAAATAAACTTTTTCATGATGTGAATTTTCAAACGCTTAACATATTTTCACCTGAATTTAAAGAGTTGAAAGCAGACATATTTGTAGCTACCTTGTTTTTTCACCACTTTACAGAAGAGCAACTCATCCCTGTTTTGAATACAATTTACCACAACTCTGCAATGGGGCTTGTTGTGAATGATTTAGAGCGAAATGCTTTGGCTTACTACGGTATAGAGGTGCTTACCAATTTATTTTCGCGCTCTCCACTAACAAAAAACGATGCAAAACTTTCAGTTCTCAGGGGGTTTTCAAGGGTTGAACTGCAAAGCATTATGCACCAGTCTGAATGGAAATCTTACCGGCTCCGTTGGAGATGGGCTTTTCGATGGGCAATCATTGCAAAAAAATAAAGCGGATGTGAGTCCGCTTTATTGTGAGTGTTGGGAAAACTTGCTATGTAACTAAAGTCTTGATTTTAAAACAAATAAAACATAACAAAAAACCGATAGCTGTACCTTACTTATCTAAAGCCCGGCGAACCTTTAGAGATCTGCCGCCCAGAGTAGCACCGTCGAGAGCCTCAATGGCTTGCTCACCGGCTTCATCGTCCATTTCGACGAAACCAAATCCGCGAGACTGTCCTGTATCGCGGTCTTTGATAATTTTGACTGAAGTTACCTCGCCATACTGGCCGAAGGCATTCCTGAGTTCACTTTCCTGCGTTCTGAAGGAAAGGTTTGCAACATAAATGTTCATTTGAAAAAAACTAAAAAAAAATAATTCTCTGCAAAGAAACGACAAAAACTATACCTGAATTCATTTTTCTTAATTTTTTTATACTTTTATCAAAAAAACTCGAAAATGGACATTCAACTTGATATTTTGGCTATTGTGGCACACCCCGATGACGCGGAGTTGGCCTTCGGTGGGGCACTTGCCGCCAGTGTAGCATTAGGCAAAAAAGTTGGCATCGTTGATTTGACACAGGGGGAGATGGGCACCAGAGGAGATGCAGCGACCAGGTTAAAAGAGGCTAAGGCGGCGGCGGCTATTTTGGGTGTCTTGGTAAGGCATAATCTCTATCTGGCTGATTGTATGTTTGAAAACAATCCTGAAAGTAGGCTTCTGGTGATTGATATGATTCGGAGGTATCGGCCCGAAATTGTGCTAACCAACGCACCTTCAGATAGACACCCCGACCACGGCAGGGCATCTTGCTTGGTAGTAGAAGCTTGTTTTTATAGTGGTTTGAAGAAAATAACGACCGATTACCCACAGTGGAGACCTAAAAAAGTACTGCAAGGGATTCAAAGCAATTACTTACAACCAGACTTTTTGTTTGATGTCAGCGACTTTTGGCAGACCAAAATGGATGCTGTTATGGCTTACGAGAGTCAATTTTACAATCCTGCGAATACAGAAGAACAAACTTTTATTTCTACTCCTGAGTTTTTAGATTTTTTGCAGGCTCGCGCCAGAGAATGGGGACAGGCAATTGGAGTCAAGTACGCAGAGGGATTTGTTGTTCCACAACTATTTGGTATAAAAGATTTTAGCTCTTTAATATGATTTTATTTCACAGCAGATTTATTTTTTGACTGTTTTTTAGCGTCTTGAAAAAAACATGATAACATGAAAAAAACTCTTGGATTCCTTTTTGCGATTTTGGCCACAGTTTCGGTGGCTTTTTCACAGGTATCTCTACCCATGCCAAGCCCCAAATCTACCATCAAACAGGTAGTGGGGATAAGTGAAATAACAATTGAATATTCGCGTCCTGCTGTCAAAGGACGCCAAGTCTGGGGTACACTCGTGCCTTACGGGCAGGTTTGGAGAACCGGAGCCAACTCAGCTACTTGGATTTCTATTAGCCACGATGCCATGATTGGTGGCAAAGAAGTAAAGGCAGGTAAATACGCCATTTTTACTATACCCGGCGAAAACGAATGGACAATAGTGATTAACACCAACGAGGGGCAATGGGGTTCTACCAACCACAAACCTGAATTAGATGTGGTTCAATTTGTGGCTAAACCTTCAAAAACCAAAGACATACAAGAAAGACTGGCTTTTATGATTGAGCCAATATCTGACGATGAAGCACAAATATTGCTTAGATGGGAATACTTGCAAGTTGCTTTTCCTATCAAATTCAACACCAAAGACATAACCAAGGCTGAAGTCGAAAAAACTATGACAGGGATGTGGTACACCTATGCCAATTCGGCTATGTACTATTATGAGAACAACATAGATATGGACAAGGCGATGGAAATGGTAAATCTTTCTATATCAATGAACAACAAGCATTTTTTCAATCGTTGGGTTAAAGCATTGATTTTGGCAAAACAGGGTAAGACCAATGAAGCCCTTGGTTTTGCTCAGGAAGCGGAGAAGATAGGTAGCGAAATCCCTGCTGATAGAGCAGGCTTTTATAATGTGTACAAAGCACAGATATCCAGTAGTATATCTGCATGGAAAAAGAAATAAATTAACTAATTTTAACAAAATAGAGCCGCTTTAAATGAGCGGCTTTATTTTTGCTCAATATTGAATCATGCTTGTTAGAGCAAAAAAATATTTAGGGCAGCATTTTCTAAAATCTCCGCAGATTGCAGAGCAAATCGTTACTTCATTGGAGGGTGTAAACTTCGACAAAGTATTTGAAATAGGTGCTGGTACGGGGGCACTGACTGACTTTATTTTAGCCAAAGGCTGCTACGCTGATTTTGAAGCGGTAGAGATTGATACAGAATCCATACAATACCTCCAAAAAAGACACCCCGGTCTCAAAATTACCAGCCAAGATTTTTTGCAAATACCACTGGAAAACTACAAAAGACTTGGCTTGATTGGAAACCTGCCCTATAACATAGCTTCGTTGATTCTTTTTAAAGTCTTTGAAAATGAGCAGTCTGTCAAACAGGCTGTTTTTATGGTTCAGAAAGAAGTTGGCGAGCGGATTTGTTCCAAACCCAACAGCAAATCAAATGGCATTTTGAGCATTCTTTTACAGACTTATTATGATGCTCAATACCTGTTTACGGTGGGTAGAGAGCACTTCATACCACCTCCAAAGGTTCTTTCGGCTGTAATCAGACTCACTCGCAACAACCGTCAGGAATTGCTTTGTGATAAAGTATTGTATAAAAAAGTTGTGAAAATGAGTTTTGCGCAAAGGCGTAAGACGCTCAAAAACGCGCTTTCTCAATTTGTTGATTTGAGCCAAGCGGGATTTGAGCGATTTGCTCCACTCAGAGCGGAGCAGTTGGGCGTGGAAGATTTTTTTGAGTTGACGCTGCGAATCCAAAACATAACACAAACTTCACATGTACCGATGTAACTTTTTTTAGCAGTTTTCGATTTAAGAGAGTGCAATAGTATTTGCAAAAGTCAAATGGAATACGTAAGAATTTTTAAGGCATTGTACGACAACGAGGTTCGTTATTTGGTGTGTGGCGGACTTGCCGTAAATATTTATGGTATTCCCAGAATGACGGCTGATATTGACATTCTAATTGATTTTGAACCTGATAATATTGCACGTTTTGAGAAAATAATAAATGAACTTGACTTCGCACCTGTGATTCCTGTAAACCTTAACGCTTTTACAGATGAAAAAGCCCGCTACCAAGCTATTTCGGAAAAAAATTTGATCGCCTATTCTTACTACAATACGCGGTCAAATTTTATCAATATAGACGTTTTGGTAGATACCCCCATAGCTTTTCAGGAACTGTGGAGAAACCGAGAGGAGAGAGCCATAGAAGACATGAAGGTTTACATAGTCTCATTGGATCACCTTATTGCGCTCAAACGGTACGCAAATAGAATTCAGGATAATCACGATATAGCTCTGCTTTCCAAACTTTCACAAATATAATTTTTCACCTATGCAAAACTCCTTATTTTCTAAAATCATTCCTATTGTTGAAAATGAAAACCGTGGATACCACTTCCATATAAATGAAAGTCAAATACGCGCCCATCAAAGGCGCACGATTTTAGAGATATTTACTTGGTTGGAGGCCACCAACCGATTTGTCAGCCAGATACAAAGCGATAACGAAAAGTATAGAACCAAACTCTCTAAAACGATTGTTAACGAGTAAAAAATTGATTCGGCTTTGCAAATTATATTCTTCTTGTTTGCTTTGTCTTTGTGAATACTCAAGAAAGACTTTACAAACTTGCGCTTACAGAAATTGATGGTGTCGGCCCTATTCTGGCAAAACACTTAGTAAGTTACTGCGAGGGATTGGCTGAAAAAGTATTCAAGGCATCAGCGGGCAAACTTTTAAAGATACCGGGGATTGGACAACGAGCAGTCGAAGCAATACAATCATCTGCAAAAGCCTTGAAATTTGCTGAGGATGAATTGTTGAGATTGGAATCTCATAAAAATGTTCAATTGGTTTTTTATGATGAGCCTTTGTATCCCAAAAGACTGAAGAGGTTTGCGGATAGCCCTTATAGACTGTACATTAAGGGAAATTACAATCCCAATCCTTTGAAATCAATTGCGATAGTTGGTACAAGAAAGGCGACTGATTACGGTCGCAGTGTCGCTGCTGACTTGGTAAAATACCTTGCCGGTTTTGATGATATGCTGGTGGTAAGCGGGTTGGCTTATGGTATAGATGCCGCTGTTCACAAAGCCTGCTTGGACTCGTCTATTCAAACGCTTGCGGTTATGGCCAATGGAATTGATACAGTGTACCCGCCTCAGCACATTCGTTTGGCAGAAAAAATTTGCAACAACGGGGCCTTGATGACTGAAAATACAATAGGCTCTGCTCCAGATGCCCCTAAGTTTCCACAGAGAAATAGGATTATTGCAGCCATGTCAGATGCTGTGATAGTGGTAGAAGCCGCCCATAAGGGGGGGGCATTGATAACGGCTGAAATTGCAAGCAGCTATGGGATAGATGTTTTTGCCGTTCCCGGCAACATCAACCAGCCTTTTTCAAAAGGTTGTAATAAGCTCATCACAAATAAGTTGGCTATCCCGTTGGCTGATTTTGATGAGATTGGCAAAAATCTTAATTGGGATGGGTTGTTAGGAGTACCGAGTGAGCCGAAAAAGAACATGCCCGCAGAAGACTTGGATGAAGAAGAACTGCTAATCTACAATGTTCTCAGGGACAATACCATGCAAATAGACGCGCTTTCTTTACGCACAGGCATACCCGTTGGCAAGTTGGCATCACAGCTTACTCTTATGGAATTCAAAGGGTTAGTGGTTTGCTTACCGGGCAAGCAGTTTAAGATTAAATAGGGCGATTGTGAGTATATGAGAGATCCTAAGTCAATCCTTAAACAGTTTTGGGGCTATGATGAATTTAGGCCGCTGCAACTTGACATTATTGAGTCGGTGTTGTCGGGGACGGATACATTGGCTATTTTGCCCACAGGCGGCGGAAAATCAATTTGTTTTCAAGTACCTGCCTTGCTTTTAGACGGTGTGTGTGTGGTGGTAACGCCGCTTATTGCACTGATGCAAGACCAAGTTCACCAGTTGCGCAGGCGGGGGATAGAAGCGGAGGCCATATTTTCAGGAATGAGCCTCAAAGCAGTTGCTAACGCCATAGATTCTTGTGCCTACGGCAAGGCCAAATTTTTGTATGTTTCTCCAGAAAGGCTAAAAACAGATTTATTTTTGCAAAGAAGCAAGGGCTTGAAAATTAGTCTTTTGGCTATTGATGAGGCGCATTGTATTTCGCAGTGGGGCTATGACTTTAGGCCGCCTTATCTGGAAATAACAAACTACCGCTCTCACATTCAAGCCCATACTTGTATTGCACTTACCGCATCTGCTACCGAAGTGGTGCGAAAGGACATAGCCGAAAAATTGGGTTACTCTCAATATAAATTATTTGTCAAAAGTTTTGCCAGAGCCAATTTGTCTTACTCTGTTGTGTATGAAACAACAAAAAATCAAAGGCTTAGCAGTTTGTTGGAGAAAGTTCCGGGTGCAGCGATTGTTTATCTCAGAAGCCGGGAGCGGACGGTTTTAATATCGAAATACTTGCAAAGTAAAGGCATTGCTGCCGATTTTTATCACGCCGGACTGAGTGTTGAGCAGCGCACTCAAAAACAAAAAGACTGGATATCAGGCAAAATCAGGGTTATAGTGGCCACAAACGCTTTTGGGATGGGTATCGACAAGCCCGACGTGAGGCTGGTGGTTCACCTTGATTTGCCCGAAAGCATTGAGGCTTACTATCAAGAGGCCGGACGTGCGGGCAGAGACGAAAAGAAAGCCTATGCGGTGCTCCTCTACAACCAAGACGACACCACCAGATTGCAAGAAAACACCCAAAGGGCTTGCCCTGAGCCTAAGTTCCTAAATACCATCTACCAAAAACTGTCCAATTTTTACAAGATTGCCATGGGCACAGGATTTATGGCCGAGTTTAATTTTGACTTAGACGAATTTGCGCAATATGCCGGAAGCGATAAACCTAAAGTTCACTATGCCCTAAACCGTTTGCAGCAGATAGGGCTGATAAAAATTGATGACCCTACCGGATTCAGCTCGAAGGTGCAAATTTTGGCCAACAGGCTTCAGCTCTACGAATTTGAAGTGAGCAACAAAGAATTTGGACAAATGTTAAGTTTTTTGCTCCGCAATTACGAAGGTATTTTATCGCGGTTGTCTGAGATAGATGAAGATATGATTGCAAAAAAATGTTCCCTTTCTGTGAGCAAGGTGGTTCAAGGCTTAGAGTTTATGGAGAAAAGCGGGATTGCTATTTATCAAAAAAGAAGTCAAAAGCAGCTAATCACATTTTTGATGCCTCGCAGCGAGCCGGCCATTCAAGGAGAACTTAAAAAGAAGTTGGACTTCCTGTACCAGCGAGCCAATGAGCAAATGACCTCCGTACTCAACTACGCAGAAACTACCGATAAGTGTCGTACACAGTTGATATTGAGATACTTCGATGAATCCACAGCCCAGCAATGTAATGTATGCGATTATTGTACGAAAGAAAAAAAAATGCAACAATACAGCAAGGTGCTTGGTGATATTAAGCTCAAAATCAAAAACTTGATACAGGCAAAGCCCCAAACGATTCAGCAGATGAAATTGCTTTTTGGTATCAATGAGCAGGAAATATTTGAGGAAGCCATTAGGCAGTTGGTTGAGGAAGGCAAGGTTGAATTTGATTCTTCGGGTAAAATGAAGGTCAAATAATTTCTAAATTTGCCAATGAAAAAAAAGAAAGCTGCTAACCTACTGTTAGCCATCATACTGTTTCGTTGCCCTCGTTGCCGCCGAGGCAACCTTTTTTCACATTCTATGTTCCACCTTCCCAAGTTGCTCAAGATGCACGACAATTGTCCCCATTGCCATCAGAGTTATTTGCCGGAGCCGGGTTTTTATTTTGGGGCTATGTACTTTAGTTACGCCTTTCAGGTAGCGATTTTCATTTCCACCATTGTTGGAGTGAGTATTTTGGTGGACAAGCCTACTTTTTGGAGCTATGCTGTACCAGGTCTTTTGTTAGGAATTGGACTTTTACCCTTGATACTTAGGCTTTCAAGGTCTTTGATGTTGCACCTGTTTGGTGAGATAAAATACGACAAAAATGCCTGAACTTATCAAGACCTTAGACGGTTCGACTTCGGTTTATGTAGAAGACCTGAAAGAGAGCTATCATTCCAAAAACGGGGCACTTACAGAGTCGCTCCATGTTTTTATCAAAAATGGCTTTGATATGCTGGAGTGCAAGCAAGCTAAGATTTTGGAGATTGGTTTGGGTACGGGTTTGAACGCCGTTTTGACAGCCAATAAGGCTTTGGAGAAACAACTTTTTTGTCAATATGTTGGTTTAGAGCCTTTTCCGTTGGGGTGGGACTTTTTGAAGGATTGTTCTTTCTCTCAGATGCCTTTTTTTGAGGTTTTGCACAATTCACCCTCTGGTGAAAAGATTAGGGTAAATCCATTTTTTGAGTTCATCTTTTTAAAAGAAAAAATCGAAGATGCCAAATTTGAGAAGGCTTTTTTTGACTTGATATATTTTGATGCCTTTGCCTCACAAAAAGAATTATGGGCTACTGGTATGTTGTTGAAGTGCCATAAATTTTTAAGAGACGGAGGGTTGCTGGTTACTTATGCAGCCAACGGACAGTTGAAGCGCGATTTGCGTTCAATTGGTTTTGAGGTAGAAAGCCCCCAAGGCGCACCGGGTAAAAAAGAAATGACCAGGGCCAAGAAGGTAAGTAACTGAATAGGTTGTTTTTTCTAAATTAGAAAAGTTTTTCCAAAGCTGCCTTCATTTTGGTTTTCAACTCCTCGGAGTATTTTACCAAAGGAAGTCTTACGTCAGCCCCGCATATACCCAACAGTTCTAAAACCAACTTTACTCCGACCGGATTTCCTTCGACATAGAGCAGTTCGTTTATCTGGCTGAGTTTGAATATCATTTTTTGGGCAGATGCGTAATCTCCGGCCAGTGCCGCCCTTACGGCAGTCCCGAACTCTTTTGCCAAAGAGTTGGCAATCACGGAAATAACTCCATCTGCCCCAAGGGCTATCATCGGCACAGTCATAAAGTCGTCGCCTGAGATTAATAAAAAATCGGATGGCTTATTTTTAGCGATTTCTATGGTTTTTGAGAGTATGCCGGAGGCCTCCTTTACCCCGATTATATTGGGGTGCTCCGCCAGTTTTAAGATGGTTTCGGGTTCTAAATTTACCCCTGTCCTTTTGGGCACGTTGTAGAGAACAATGGGGCGTTGAGCTACATCGGCCAAAGCTGTATAATGCTGAAAAAGACCGTTTTGTGTAGGGAGATTGTAATAGGGGGTTACTGAGAGGATGGCTGTAACATCTTCATATTGAATTTCTTTGGCTGCTTCCAGAAGTCTTGCGGTGTTATTTCCGCCAAGCCCCAGCACAATGGGACGATTTTTGGGATTGTTTTTCGCCACAAAATTCAACAGTTGCACGACTTCCAGTTTGGATAAATTCGGGGCTTCGGCGGTTGTGCCGTTCACCACAAAATAGTCGATATGCTCTTCTATGTGTTCAAGCACCCTTTTAAACCCTTCAAAATCAATTTCTTTGTTTGGTTTGAAAGGCGTAACCAAAGCCACTCCCACGCCTTTTAGTATTTCCATGCTTCATGGTTTTAAAACTTCAAATTAAGAACCCAAAACGGCTTTTTGCAAATCAAAACAAAGAAAAGATTGAGTGTTTGAGCAAATTGCACGACTTTTGCAAAGTTTTGTTCATAAGGATGCCCGACGACCATGATACAATCACTAATCGGCTATTACGTTTTTTAGCTGAGTCACAATGAACCTCCATGAGCCCAATACTTCGAGCTAAATTATTTTTTATTACGCTTTTGCCTTTGTGCTTTTCGTGTACAAGGTATGTATGTCCGGCTTATTTGACCTCATTTCAAGTGAGCAACCGCGCTATTGAGTCTTTTTTTTCTTATTATGTCTTAGATTCACTCGACCCGACTGGTAAGCTCAAAAAAACAAGGGAGGGATTTGTTATCTTCAATCGCCCCGAAGAATTTAAAATATATTCTATTTGGGAAGAAGACAGTATTGGCTGGGCAGGTATTATGAATGATACCTCCACATCAACAGCCGACGATTTTAAATTCAAGTCAGGAAGTAAACAAAGTCGCTTTGCAGCTAAAAAAAAGCCCGCTGACCACTTATTTAGAACTTACCCTCAGACTTCTGTGCTAACGGGAGCACAAAAATTGGGCATCATCAGCAAAATTTTTAAAAAACGTCCCCAAAACTTTAATCGTTACGTCAAAGCTAAGATGAGTTGGGCAAAGCCTGCTGAGACTTCCGAGCAAGACAGTGCCATCATTACGGACGCAACAGTTGAAGATTTGAAATTCCAACTCAAAAAAGAGCCTAAAAGAAAATCACTGGCCAGTTCCGAGCAGATCTACTATGATATGTATGTAGTGCCTATGCTTCCCAATTTTGATTCATTGATTTATGGAGATACAGCAAAGGTAGTCATAGACTCTACCGAAACCGAAAAACCAAGACGCTGGTGGCAGTTTTGGAAGAAAAGGGAAAAAGTCATCAGCGACTACCAAATTGAGGAAGAAGACCAAGACGATGAGGTACTGGTAGAGGGGGAAGATTTTGCTGCTCCCGATCCACCCGAAAAAAAGAGAGCCTCTTTGGAGAAAAAAGCAGCTAAAAGAAAAGGCAAAAAGGCAGAAGCAGAAGAAGAGTCCGAAACCGACGAAGAAACTCCAAAAGAGGAAGACGAACCTGAACCCGCTCCCGTCAAAAAGAAAAAGAAAGCCCCCAAGAAGAAAAAAGACAAGAAGTCAAAGTCTGACGCTCCGCCGGAAGAAGAGGAAGAATCAGGGGGGGAATAGTTTTTCCTACGAAACTAAGATATTTTTTTTACATAAGTTTTCTTTTATAGTGAGAAGAGAAATAACTCTGATTGTAATTTTCTTGGCAGCAGGATACGTTGCGTATGCACAAAAGAAGCCAAGTAAGCGGCAACTTCTTCTTGGTATAGCCGAGAGCCATTCACCGACCGCCCACTACATATTCAATAAAGTAGGGAAGATGAGTTTTGAAAAATATGTAGATGGCAAGGATACGGCTTCGGTAATCAAAGATTTTGGTGTGGCAGTGCATGAGAGTTGCCATAAAGTTAACGATTTGATAGGCGAAGCTTTCGATGAGAACAACTACGCCTACCAAGGGTATTTGATAGAACCCGGCATTGAGATAAAAGTAAAACGAGGAGAGGTTTACAATTCGTACGAACTTAACATGTGGCTGGCAGACAGCGTAAAAAATAAGATTTACAGGTATCAAGAATACATTGGCAAAAAACAAGACGGATTATCTTCCCAATCATCGGGTATTTATGGACTCATGAATGAAATGAGTGCCTATAAAAATGAACTTTCATCGAAATTAGAGTTACACAGTTATTATATGCTAACTGCCAAGGGATACAACGATCCCGATGTTTGGCAAAATTATTTTTTAGAGATAGCAAAAACACACTTTGCTTACTACGAGTTCAAACTGTTCATATTATGGTATTTGCAATATGCAAAAGAGAAGAATCCCAAAGTTTTTGAGTCTTGTATGAACAACACCAACTTGCGTGTGGCCTATACCCTTCTGGAAAGTGGGTTTGAAAAAGCGATAGCAGAATGTGAACAAAAGTTGGATGAGGCAATTAAAAGCCTAAATGCCAATGGTCATACTGTTTATTTGCAGGAAGTTGATGGCAAGACTTACTTTTACATAAGAAATAACAATCAAATAAGCGGTATAGAAATAGGCAATTACCAACTTAGAAAACTGCGTCAAATATTGGAAAAACAAGATATAGCTGTATTTGAGAGGTTTAGGATGCGCGATGTTACCAAACAGAACTATAAAAATTATTTGGTAACGTATCCCAAATAAAAAAGCCCCACCAAATGGCAGGGCTTTCAGATTGGTTGTTTTTAGACTATTTGTCCAAACCAAGCATTTTGTCAAGTTTGTCGTGCAATATCTCAGTTTCTTCCGCGAGCTTTTTACGGATGGTCTTTTTGGCACTTGCCATCACTTCTTCTTTGTTGTAGAAAAGCAGTATCTTACATTCTACATTTTTGGTTTTTGGAACGTCGCGGTAGATTTTTACCACCGGTTGCACATTGGACAAAGTAGTGGCAATCAGATTTTTGGATGCTTGAATGACTTTTTGCGCGGTGGCTGCCTCTTCTCGATTGAGCTGTTGGTTGGCAAGAGAGGCTTCTACCAGTGAGGTGATTTGCGTTTCGAGCTGTCCGGCAAGATTTATTTTGGCAAACTCAAGGGCCTGCATATCAGCAGCAGCTTGTGTTTCGCCCACAGCGGTTTGATCTGCCCAAATGTAGATGTTTTCAGAAGGGTTGTTCTCTTTGGTAGAGAGTTGCAACTGCCAAGATTTTTCCAGCATTTTTTCCATAGGAAGCGCGCCAGCAGCAACTTTATAGCCTTCTTTTTTGAGTTTTTTGGCCTCTTTTCTTGCAGCACTGATGGCTTTCAGGTCTCTGTTTTTGATGTCGTGGACTTTTTGTCCCAGCGTCCAAAAACTTACTAACATAAATGCAAATGACAATGCAATGTTTTTCATTTTAAAAGATTTTAATTTCAGTACTAAGACAAATCCAATCAATTTTATGACAAAATGCTTTTACCTTTAAATCCAAATATGTTTGGTAAACTCTAACAAAAATTGGTATGGTAGATAAAGTTTTGTTCACAGTGTTGATTTTCAATGTTTTTGGTGCTTACTCTCAGGTGAAACCGGTCTTTGAAGACAATTTTGAAGGTAACTCATGGGTTAACAACTGGAATTTGGCCAATTCGCGGTGGGATACTACGGTTAGACGCGGCAATGGGCATCTGGTGTTGGGCAACAATGGTTTTTTGCAAGTAAAAAATCCCATTTCTTCAGCAGGTAAGCTCAGGTTTTGGACTGCTGCCCCTCAAATTTTTGATAATTTTGTGTTGATCATTGAGACTTCACCCAACGGCTTTACGGATTGGCAGCCCATAACCGATGGGGAGTTAAATTATACTTCTGCGCCTGAGACTTCTACGGAGATTATTTTCCGCCCAATTGTTCGCCAACTTAATATACCCAATCCTTTCTTTTTGAGGTTTAGGTTCAAATCTTACGTAGTGGGTGATTTTAGGCTAGATGACCTTGCCATAGAGCCTATCAGCGAAGAGGCACGCAAGGCCATAGAAGCAAAAAAAGAAGAAGAAAAATTTAGACAAAGTTTCGAGATCATGATCAAAGACTTCGATGCCAAGACCAAGTCTTCAACTTTTGTTGCCAATATGAGCCGTACCAAGCAGATTTACCTTCGTCGCCTCGAAACGCTCAAATCCCTAAATGAAAAATCGGCAGCCATCACCATCATTGCCGGCACGGCTTCGGCTTTGGCCATCCGCAATGAAATGGCTAACCCAATGGATTATAGTGATTTCAAAAATCGGGTGGAAGACTTAAAGAGTTATTTGGACGAAACCAACAAGCTGTTTTTAGATGATTTGGTGGGCTCTATCAAAAAGCCATTTGAGAAGTTTTCTTCTGTAGCCAAGATGGGAGGCAACCTCGTAGGCTTAATTGGCAACGTGGTAACAGGTGGCAGGCTTGAGGTTTTTATCAATAGTTTTAAGTCTTTGACTGCTCAGGCCTACTCTCGCGCCAATCTGACCCAGTTGGCCACATCCAGCGCGTTGAATCTTACCCGAAAAGCAGATATTGATAGGTATGTTGGGGATAATATCCGGAAAGGCTCGGATTTCTATCGCTCTACGCGGGACTTTTTGGAGATTATTGCCGATGAGCACGAAAAAGCGATGGTTCTCAATTCAGCTATCAATTCTGTATTTCGCGATGCCGCTATTCTCAACTCAGAAATTCAAGATTTGATGAAAGATTTTCTCTCTGCAGCTGAAATTACACCCGATCCCGATTTAATTCGTAAGTTCTTTAAAAATGATATAGATACCAAACTTAAGTTTCGCAAAGGAGCGGAGGATTTTTTTGATGGCATAGTATCTGCCAAAAATACTGACACTGAGGCTACCAAGCGCAGTTTGGAGAAAATAGAAGCAGGACTCAAAAAAATTGATTTGCTCATTGATAGGTATGGTTCTGTTGCGACAGGGCTAAGTAGTTTTTATTACGCCTTTGACCAAGACCTCAAACGAGACAATCCCTTTGAATCCAAGACGGGTTTTTCAGAATCAGCAAAAACTTGGCAAGAAAAACGAAACCAAGCCCAAGCCACTTTGGAAAAAGTGCAGCAAGTTTTCAAAGATACTTTTGTAAACTATTATTTTTATTAGATGCTCACAGTATAGGGATATTCATCCCTTCAAAGGCCAAGTCTGTATCGGGAAAAATACTTCTTGCTTCTTCTAAAAAGCCGCTTAGGTCTTTGTATCTACTCGAAAAATGCCCGATAACGAGTTTTTCGACACAGGCCAGTTGGGCTATTTGCGCCGCTTCGCAGGTTGTTGCGTGTTGTTTTTCTTGGGCTTTTTCTTGGTGTTGCTCCAAAAAAGTGGCTTCGTGGTAAAGCAGGTCAACACCTTTGATGTAAGGAATGACGCTCTCATCATATGCCGTATCGCTGCAATAGGCAAAAGAGCGAGGTACGGGCGGATCGGCTGTAACAGTAGCATTTGAATAAACAATACCTTGGTATTCAATATCCAACCCGTTTTTGAGGTCGTCAAAGTATGTGTAAGGCAATGAGGCAGGCAGCAGGTGCGGCAAAATTTTACGCAATTTCGGTTTTTCTCGAAATAAAAATCCGCTGG
Source organism: uncultured Roseobacteraceae bacterium (assembly GCA_964602415.1). GTDB lineage: Bacteria > Bacteroidota > Bacteroidia > Cytophagales > Flammeovirgaceae > CAZRQL01. Next base: position 28,823 of record CAZRQL010000009.1, on the reverse strand, counting down.
TAGGCAAAGGATGCTTGAGCGGGATACTCCACACTTCAAGTGCAGGATTTTGAAATATAGGATGGTTTGTTTCTTCTGAGATAGGTTCAAACAAAATCGGGAAATCGGGAAAAAAACGTGAAATTCTGAAATATTCGGTAAGCCAAGATGCCAAATCTATGTGGGCGTGTATGGTAAGCGGCTCTTTTCGACCGTTCATGCCAAAGGTAGAAATCAGTCCCGGTAGCCCCAAAAAATGATCACCATGTAAATGCGAGATAAAAACGCGCTCTATACGAGCCATTTTGATGCCAAATTTTTGCATTTGTAGCTGTGTCCCTTCTCCGCAATCAATCAAAAATAAAATCTCATCGTGGTTGAGCACCTGCGCAGCCATATTGCGATCGGGCAACAAGGGCTTGGCAGAGCCGCATCCCAGTATGGTTAGCTCCATTGTCATGGATATACCGCTTTATCTTTTGAGAACGGTCGTATAATCAAGCGCGTATGTCGGTCGTAGGTGAAATAGTTCCATACCCAGCTCGAAAGCACTGTTATTTTGTTGTTGAAGCCAATAATATAAAGCAAATGCAGCCAGAGCCACAAAAACCAAGCGAAAGTCCCCCCAAAATGCACTTTTCCGCCCGGTAAATCAACAACGGCTTTGTTGCGTCCTATGGTAGCCATACTACCTTTATCTAAGTATTTAAAAGGTTTTAGAGGTTTGTTTTTCAACAACCTTATTAAGTTTTTGGCCAATAAACTTCCTTGCTGTATGGCAACGGGGGCGACCATAGGATGACCATTGGGGTATTTGGGTTCGTGGGTTTGGTAAGCAATATCACCTATTGCAAATATATTTTCATGGCCTTCAACTCGGTTGAATTCATCGGTTTTCAGACGGTTTGCACGCGCTACCAATTCCGGTGGAAACCCTTCTATCAAGTTACCCGTGACACCGGCTGCCCAAATCACAGTTCGCGAGTTGATTTTTTTTCCGTTGCTCAGGCTAATAGTTTTTCCATCGTAGTCTGTTACTGTGGTACTTAGCCATAAATCTACTCCAAAATTTCGCAGGTATTTGGCGGCTTTTTCCCCTGACTTTTCGGACATACCGTTGAGCAGTCGCGGAGAGCCTTCCACCAAATGAATATCCATTTGGCGCAAATCCAACTCAGGAAAATCATTGGGCAGTACACTTTTGCGAAGTTCGGCCAGTGCTCCCGCCACTTCAACACCCGTAGGCCCCCCACCCACCACCACAAAATCCATCAATGACTGTTGTTCTATTACATCTGTGGCCATGGTCGCTTTTTCAAAGCATTGCAAGATTTGACTACGCAAATCAACCGCATGAGGAAGCTGTTTGAGTGGAAAGACTAACTTCTCGTATTCTATTTTTCCAAAATAATTCGTCTTGGCACCGTTGGCCAATACCAAATAATCAAAGTGCAAATCACCAATATTGGTTGAAATGGATTTTTGCAGAGGATTGATTTTTGTTACCTTAGCCAAGCGAAAATAAAAATTTGGCTTTCTTTCAAAAATTTTGCGCAGGGGGCCGGCTATCGAGCCCGACTCAAGAGCGGCTGTGGCAACTTGGTACAAAAGAGGCTGAAAAGTATGGTAGTTGTAGCGGTCAAACATAATGACTTGAAAAACACCTGTTCGGGATATTTTTTTGGCCAACTGCATTCCTCCAAATCCCCCGCCTATTATCACCAGTCTGGGCAAAGGCGACTCGGGTATTCTCAACTCAAATTCGGTGCTTATCTCTTCCATCAAAATTGCGATTCTGATTCAAAGGTACAACTTCAAAAAAATGCCTTGCAAAAAAAACTTAAAATCTGTAAACCAATTTCGGCTTGATAGGAAAATCAGTCATAATCGGTTTTAGGTGGCTTCTTTTTCTCAGTACCTCATTGTTATTCTGAGATTGAAAAATCTTTGGGACAGTGAGTTGGGCACTCCAAAATAGCCACCCGAAAAATCCCGTATCCAAGTGAACGAGATATTGTTGTTGGCTCCGGCGGCATTCAAAACTTCAAAATACATCCAAAAAGCCTCAGTACCTGTCGAACGGCGGCGGTATAGCAGTTTGGCTATTCCCAAATCTACTCTATAATAAGTGTTTCCGGCAGAAAATATGTTTCGCAGTTTGGGTTGGTTGGGCGGCCCAAAAGGAAACCCCGATCCATATAAAAAGCGAATAAAAAACCTGAAACTTGGGTCTGAGGGCATTTGGTCTTGAAAAAACATTGAAAAAGTGAGTCTTTGGTCGCTGGGTCGGCGGACGTAACCTCTTGGGTCTTCTTCTACTTTTTCGCGCGTGGAGAGCAGCCCCAGCCCCAGCCACGATTCGGTTCCTTTGATGAACTCTCCGCTCACCCTCAGGTCTCCCCCCATGGCATAGGCAACGGCGTTGTTTTGTGCATAATAGCGCAGCCTGACATTGTCCACATCATAGGGCACTACATTCCATAAGTATTTGTAATACAACTCTGAGATGAGCCTAAACTTTTTGCCTTTGTAGCGGTAAGGATAATCAACCGAAGCCACGAGGTGGGCGGATTCTTGGGCGCGAATGTTGCGATTGATTTGCCCTGCAAAATCCCTCATTTCTCTAAAAAAGGCATGTTGGCCATACAGCCCTGCCGAAAGATTGAAATGCGTTTCGCGCTTCCAATTGGGTGGCGTGTAGCTGTATTGGGCACGGGGCGAAAAAAGAGTCTGTCCACTAAAGTTCCAAAAGTTGGTTCTCACCCCAATGGTGTAGTGATGCACAGTATCCCCGCCCGTCAGTTGCAAATAACCGCTCCAGTGAACAGAACCGATGCTGTTTTCTGCAAACCGGCTGTACACCTGCGAAGCCAATACATAATCGGCAGAGTCCAGAAAGCCATTTTCGTTGAGCAGGTCATCAATTTGTTGTAGATCAAGCCTTGCTCCAAACTGAATTTCCCGATTGCGGCGGCGGTAGGTATTTCTTGACTCCAGTGAGCCTATTTGTGCTTTTAGGCGGTTGCGGGCGTAATCAAAGTGCGTTCCTATCCCGTAGCTGTCTAATGTTCGGTTGAACTCGGGTTGGTTGGGGGTTTTGATGTCGCTCAGTAGATAAGCAGCCAGCGTATTGTTCCATTCCAACTCGCGGGTAAACATCCAAGAGCCAATCAACTCTGAATGGAATCGCTCATTCCAACGCTTTTTCCATTTGATGGCCGATTGCAGCACATCGTACTCCATGCGCTCTGTACCTTCAAAAGCGACGGTAAGCTGAAGCACATTGCCAAATGTCCCAAATTTAGTGGTTCGGGTACTGGGACGAAAAAAATAACGGTTGCGGGCATAGACATTAAGCCACTCCAAAACAGAACTTTTATCTGATTTTCGGGAAATATCCAAGGTAGTGAAAGATTGCACATCGGTAAAATTGGGCAAATACTCTCCCTTTGTCTCAAGAGTGCCCAGTAAGTACCGCGCTGATTTATAGCGTACTCCTATCATAGAGCGTAGCCTTCCCTTGCCGCCCGAGGCAAACGCATTCAAACCCAACAGACTCACATCGGCGGCAACAGCCGAGCGAGGCGGCGTTTTATATTCAACCGCCAACACAGAAGAAAGTTTGTCTCCGTACTTTGGTTGCCATCCACCGGAAGAAAATTCCACTTCGCCCACCATGTCAGCATTGACAAAACTTAGTCCTTCTTGTTGGCCGGCTCTAACCAAAAAAGGACGATAAACAGCTATATTGTTGACATAAACTAAGTTCTCATCAAAGTTGCCGCCTCGCACGCGGTAGCCTCCCGACAGTTCGCTGTTGGAAGCCAGTCCCATACCGATACTGGCAAGCCGCTGGTTGAAATCCCCAAAAGGCACAGGCACTAAGCGGATGGTTTCTCCGTCCAATCTCAGTGTCCCGGCTTGCATACGGTCGCTCTCGTCTTTGGCGAGGATTTCGGTTTCTTTCAACACTCTGTCTCTGAGTTCGATAATCCCCAAATCTAAATCACCTTCTGCCGTGAACTTTACAGTATCGTTTTGGTAAGAAGGATGTGAAACAATGATTTGAAATTGACCTTTCCCCACCACCATTAGAAACCTACCGCTGCTATCGGAGTAGGTGATTTTGGTGGCACTGCGTACCAAAGCCCGACGAATCGGCAGTTTGTCTTGGTTGAAAATGATTCCTCTTATAGTTTGGGCTTCAAGTATTTGTGAGGAAGCGATAAAAAGACAGAGCAAAAAAAATGTCTTCAAAACCAGCATATTTTTGCAAAGACAATACAAAAGTTTCATTGAGCCATGCTTACTTGGTGAATTTTACTTGTTTGATGAGCGGGAATTTTTGTTTATTTGGAATATGGAAAAGCGAATCAGCAGCACCCAGAACCCTCTTGTCAAATTTGTTTTACAGTTGGACAAGCCCTCTGCGCGCAAAGAAAGCGGGCTGTTTATAGTGGAAGGAGAAAGAGAAATTGCCTTGGCTCAAAACTCTAATTTTGAGGTAGAAACACTTTTTTCTCACGATGACTTTTTGCTCGGTAGGTTTGAAGTCTCCAATAAAGTTTGGGTCAGTGAAGAAGTGATGAACAAAATAGCGGTTCGTGGGACTTTGGCGGGGGCATTGGCCTTGGTAAAAAGGCGTAAGTTCCCCCCCGAGCAGGTAGATTGGGGGCAAAATCCTTTGGTGCTCGTGCTGGAAACCGTAGAGAAACCGGGCAATTTGGGAGCAATTTTGCGGACTGCGGATGCGGCGGGGGTTACTGCTGTTTGGGTTTGCGAGCCCCAGACGGATATTTTCAATCCCAATGTGGTTCGTTCCAGTTTGGGTTGTTTGTTTACGGTTCCGGTCTTGGTTGGTTCGGCCCAAGAATGTTTGCGGTTTTTGTTGGAGAAAAAGATTTCAGTGTATGCTGCCATCGTTGATGCCAATAAAAATTACACCCAATGCCGATTTGACCTACCCACAGCGGTTGTCTTAGGCTCCGAATCTCGGGGGCTGAGTGAGTTTTGGTACAGGGATGAGGTTCAGCCCATCTCCTTGCCTATGCGCGGCAAGGTAGATTCGATGAATGTTTCTGTCTGTGCAGGTATTCTTAGCTACGAGGCACTGAGACAGAGAAAATTGGAGTAAAGAAATTTACTTTGGTCAACTATTGGTGTATATTCAGAACAAGAGATTCAAAATTTTGTAATTTCGTTTTTGCGCAATTATATTGTGTCTGTATTTAAGTTCAAAATTCAATGTAATCAACAATCCTCCATGAGAAATATTTACTTTTTACTCATTGTGTTCTTAATCTCATTGCCCTGCTATGCCACTCACATAGTTGGGGGGGAGATAGAGTTTAGGCACATATCAGGCAGCAGCTATGAACTTTCGCTTATAGTATATTTTGATGAGCTTTTGGGCAATCCTCAGGCTTTGGACACGGAGGTAGATGTATCTCTGTTCAATCGCACCAACCACCAACGCATCTCCAACTACGTGTTGCCCCTTATCAGCAATACCGCCGTCAATTATACCAACCCCGAATGTGCCGCTCGTGTCAATATACGCACCCGCAGGTTGCTTTACAGGCGCACCATTAGCCTGAATCCACCAAGTTTTACCAATCAGGGAGGCTATTATTTTGCTCATGAGCGTTGTTGCAGGAATGGCACGATTGCCAATATCACCAATCCCGGCGAAGCAGGGCAGACTTTTTATTTGGAAATTCCTCCTCTCTGGCAGAATGGACAGCATTTTATCAACTCATCTCCGCGCTTGTTTCCCCCACTGAGCGATTTTGCTTGTGTGGACAAGCCTTTTTATGTGGATTTTGGCGGCTCGGACGATGACGGGGACTCACTGGTTTACTACTTGGCTGCCCCTCTCAATGGATGCAGCGACCGATTTGACCCCAAGCCCCTACCCAACCCCGCCAACCAATGCAATGGGTCTCCCACAGGAGGATTTTACAGGCGTGTTTCCTTTAGGACGGGTTACAGTGTCAATCGGATGATAAGGGGCAAGCCTGATTTGGCCATTGACAAGGACGGCTTTTTGACTCTTACGCCTTCGGAGAGAGGGACTTTTGTGTTTGCCGTGGTATGCGAGGAGTACAGGAACGGCAAAAGAATTGGCTGGATGCAGCGAGAATTTCAAATGACAATCATAGACGGTTGTATTTACGACCCGCCGACAGCCAAGATGGTCGTATCGCGAAACCCAACTGTGTATTTTGCTCAGGGCGATACCATACAAATAAATGCGGGTAAAGGCAGCGATACCTGTTTTCCGGTAATACTTAAGGATATAAACGGAACCAACCGATTTGTCAGTCGGCTGAAACCTATCTTCCCCCAAGATAACGAAATTTATATCAAGGGTTTAGCCTCTGCGCGGGTTACGCCAAGGGACTCCGTTACGGTAGAAATTTGCTTCAACGATTGCCCCAAACAAGGCGGACTCCACAGAGTGGATGTCCTCATTGGCGACAACAGTTGTGCGTTGCCTCTTTACGACACGTTGAAATTGCTTTTCAACGTAAAAAAGCCTGAAAATATTCCTCCTTCAATCAGTGTCCCTGCACTCAACAAAACTTCGGGCAGCTTTTGTTACGATACGGTTTTTGCCCAAACAGGCGATTTAATCAGTTTTGATGTATTGGCCAAAGACCGAGACATAGGCAAAAAACTTACTCTGAGTGGATTTGTACAAAACAAGCAATTGCTGGATTTGGGTATAGCCTTCCCTACCCGTGTGGGGAGTGATTCCATCAGAGCACTATTCAACTGGTTGATAGACTGTTCTTTTTTGGATTCTTTGTATGGAGATCAGACCTTTATCTTTAAATTCGTTGCATCCGACAGCAATATATGCAACACAAGGAACGCTGACACCATTTGCGTACCCATCCACGTTTCGTTGGCATCCACCGCCAATGTCAAAGCCACTAAGTCGCTGATAGGCAGTGATATTGTTTTCAATAACGGTTTGCAGAGGTATGAAGCACGCTTGCAAGTGGGCAATACCCTCAATTTTACGGGTATCATTCAAGATTTCGATGGCGACACGGTGGCCATAAGAGCCCAAGGAGTTGGTTTTGAGTTGTCGCAAGTGGGGATGAATTTCCCAAGAGCGCAAGGGATTGGCAGGGCAAGTTCTGAGTTTAGCTGGCGCGGAGATTGCCGAAATTTGGATATACAATCGGGTGAGTTCAGCCGCGAGTACGAAGTTTTGTTCATTGGTGCTGAAAAAGGAGAATGCAAAGAGCCTCTTTCAGATACCATTAGGGCAACGATTACCTTGTTTTTTGTTCCCGATCCCAATGTACCCCCTTTGCTTTCAGTTTTAGGTGCTAACCAAACAGGGGTCAAGAGCTACTCTATTGACGCTTTTATAGGCGATGTGATAGAGTTCGATGTGTTGGGTACTGATTCCGATAGGGACTCTTTGGTGTTGGAGATGCAGGCAGTCGGCTTCAATCTCAATGAGTTGGATGCAGATTTGCAGCCTTCCAACCCAACGACCGCAGGCCAAGGTGCATTTGAACTGAGGGCTTTTTTTAGGCTGCTTACGCAGTGTGGCATGCTCGGCCAAGACAATACCAACAAAAGCTATCTGTACAGGTTGGTGCTTAGTGATGTCAATACCTGCAATCTCAAAGAAAGCGACACTGTTTTTGTGCAGCTTAACCTTGCCGATAAACCGCAGCCGCCTTTTACCCCCTTTCCCAATGTTTTTACCCCCAATGGCGATGCCCAAAACCAAACCTACCGCATCGAAAACCTGCCGATTGACAACTGCAAAGACCAGTTTCGGTTTATAGAGGTCTTCAACCGCTGGGGGGCAAGGGTTTTCTATAGTCAGGAGCGGAATTTTGAGTGGGATGGCTCAGATTTGCCCACAGGTATATATTATTATTTAATTCAATTTGCCAATTCTCAATACAAAGGAACGATAACGGTTTTGAAATAAGTTTTTGGCTTAATAACAAAAAAACCACCTTAGCGATAAAGTGGTTTTTTTTATTTGAGCACAAGCAAGTGTTTATTGAGCCGGCTGCGTATTGGCTACCAGATCCAAATCTACCGTTACATCGTCGTAAATGATTTTGTCGGGAAGGGTCCCAAGCACTTTTGAATTGTATTTGATGTCGAATTTGGTACGGTCAAAGGTGATGCTTCCTTTCAATCTGGCAACGCCATTTTCCAATGTAGTAGTCAAAGAGAATGTTACTCCGTGTTCCATGTGCCCTTTTATTTCCAAGTCCCCTGTTATCTGGAGTGTGCCGTCTTGGTTTTTCTGGGAGTCTGTAACCATAAATTTGGCTTCAGGGAAAGCAGCAACATCAAAAAAGTCGGGGCTTTTCAAGTGGCCTACCAGTTTGGCGTTGTTTTCGTCTTCGGCGGGAATGTCTGCCACAGTGATAGAGTTCATGTCAAACAAAAAAACACCGGCTACTACATTGCCATCAGTTACGTCGAAAGAGGCATTTTTCAAGGTAATCAAACCATTGTGTTTGCCGGTAACTTTGGAGGCGTTCCATGTAACTGAGGAAGAAGATAAATCAACTTTGTAGGTTCCATCAGCAAGAGCAGAAGGATTCGCATCTACTTTAGTATCATTTTTTTTCTCACCTCCGCAAGACCAAATGATTGTGGATAAAACAATTACAAAAAATAAAGACTTTGATTTCATGATAATTTATGGATAAATTTGTTCAAAGTTAATACGTGAAATTTAGTTTTCATTGCGTTAAGTTTTTTTAAGAATATTTTTATCAAAATCCGTCTAATGACTTTTTAGCACTTATTCCAAAAAAGCCGCACTAATTTGTTGGGTTAGATGCGAACTTTGTGCAAAGGCTTTCTTTTTTTTATTCAAAAAGATTATACAAGTGTTTCAAAATCCAGATATTCAGCATGTATCGGTAGTAGGAGGTGGCAGTTGGGCGACTGCGTTGGTGAAAATATTGTGTGAGAAAGATATCATTGTTCATTGGTGGTTGAGAAACGAAAACGATGCCCTTTATGTCCAAGAGTTTGGGCGCAACCCGCGCTACTTGAGCTCTGCACGCATCAAAACCGACCGCGTTCAGCCTACTACGGATTTGCGAAAATGTGTGCGTAATGCCGATTTGATTATTTTTGCCATTCCTGCGGCTTTTCTTGCGGGGGTGCTCAACCGAATTACACCTGAAGAGTTGTCATCCAAAAGGGTTGTTACTGCCATCAAAGGAATGATTCCTCAGGAAAATTTATTGGTCAGTGAGTTTTTGGAAAAGCATTTTGGTGTAGATGAAGACCAAATCGCCTGTATTGCAGGGCCTTGCCACGCTGAAGAGGTTGCCATGGAAAAGCGTTCCTACCTCACCTTGGCTTCTGAGAACATAGAATTTGCAAGACAGCTCGCTGATTTGTTCCGCTGCCATTATATCAGCACAACTACCAACGATGACATATACGGGGTTGAGTACTGTGCCGTAATAAAAAACATAGTTGCCATTGCTTGTGGGATAGCCAACGGCTTGAGTTATGGCGATAACTTCCAGTCTGTTTTGGTCAGCAATGCCATGCAACAGATCCAACAGTTTTTAGACAAAATCCATCCTGTTCCTCGCGATGTCAATTCATCGGCTTATCTGGGGGATTTGCTGGTTACCGCCTATTCGCAGTTCAGCAGAAACCGTACCTTTGGCAATATGCTGGGTAAGGGCTACTCTGTCAAAGCCGCCCAAATGGAGATGGCCATGGTAGCCGAAGGGTACTATGCCGTCAAATGTATCAATGAGATATGTAAACTGGCTAAAGTAGAACTTCCCTTTGTCTCAACCGTTTACAATATTATATACGAAAAAATATCTCCCATTATTGAGTTTAAAATTTTGGAGGCTAAAATGATGTAAAAAGGATTTTGAAAGGAATCATTTTTTTTGCTTATTTTTATGATTGATAATGTCTTTTACCATCATGGAGAACAGGCTTCCCCCGGAGTTCAAAACCAATGAGAAAATTCTCATGCGGTTTGCTGTATTGGGGTGGATTGCGGCAGTTTGCATACAAACATTCGCTTGCCAAACCGATCCCCCGCCGACAGCCCTGCTACAAGTTACTGTTTTGCAAGAAAAGGACGAAGTACCAGCCAAGGGTGCAAGAATTACACTTTATTCTAATATGTTGGATTGGCAAAGCGAAACCAACCCCATCAATGCCACCGCTTTTACAAACTCTCAAGGGAATTTCATATTTAGCCAACTTCCCTTTGAAAAGGTGTACCTTGATATAAAAAGTACAGAACTGACACAAGATAATTGGGAGAGTAAAGTTGAAATTCAACTTATTACGGCACGCTTTGGGTACAACAATCGGGTCTATTCGATATTGAAGCCTTCATTTTCGGGTAGGTTTTCGCAAGCCAAAGGCAAAGTTTGGAGGCTTTCAAAAGTCTTAGATCAAAAACAGGATATCACAGCCCTTTATGAGCCTTGTTTGCTTGATAATACACTTAAAGCCCTCAAAAACAATACCATAGTTCTTTATGAAGGCCATCTTAAGTGTGATGATGTGGCACTTGATTCTTTGAATGGAATTTGGAGTCGGAACGCTCAGCACCTTATCTTCGATTTTGGGGGTATGAAACAGATTTACAACGTTTTGTATTTTTCAAATGACAGCCTGATTTTACAGACTCGATGGCAGGATAGGATTGCAGACCTTTATTATTTAAGCCAATGAAAGTAGCTATTATCATGGGGAGTAGCTCAGACCTGCCCGTTATGGAGCAGGCAGCAGAGCAGCTTCGGTATTTTGGGATTGATTTTCAAATAGATATTGTTTCAGCCCATCGCACACCGGAATATATGTTAGAATTTGCCAAAACAGCTCGAAATCAAGGTTTTGGTGTTATCATTGCGGGGGCTGGTGGTGCTGCGCATTTGCCGGGGATGGTGGCCTCTTTGACTACTTTGCCCGTCATTGGTGTGCCTATCAAATCTTCCAATTCCATTGACGGATGGGATTCGATATTGTCTATTTTGCAAATGCCAACTGGTGTGCCTGTGGCCACCGTAGCCCTAAACGGAGCGGCAAACGCTGCAATTTTAGCTGCACAAATTTTAAGCCTCACCAATGAACCATTGGCACAAAAACTCGTAGCATTTAAAGCAGAACTGAGCGAGAAGGTTGAGAAGATGAGGCAGAGTTTGTCATAGTCATACTACTTTACCAAATAAGGTTGCCGATGAGCAGCTCTCTATCAACACATTGACATACTGCCCTTTTTGGTGGTTTTCTTTTGGAAAAATAACGACTTTATTGGCTGGGTTTCGTCCTTGCAAGAAGTCTTCGCTTCGCTTGGAAGGGCCTTCTATAAGTACGCGATAGGTGTTACCTATATCACCCTGATTGCGCAACAGAGAGTGTTGATTTTGTAGAGCTATGATCTCGTTTAGGCGGCGTTTTTTTGTTTCCAAGGGCACGTCATCGGCATATTTTTTTGCAGCCGGTGTGCCCGGTCTCTCCGAATAGTAGAACATGTAAGCAAAATCGTACTTCACTTCATCCATGAGCGAAAGCGTAAGTTGGTGGTCTTCTTCTGTTTCACCACAAAAGCCCGCTATCATGTCTGACGATATGCCGCAACGATCGCCCACAATCTCACGGATGGCCTGAATCCTTTCCAGATACCACTCGCGGGTGTAACTTCGGTTCATTCTGTCCAGTACGGTGTTGGAGCCGCTTTGCACGGGCAGATGGATGTAAGAGCAGATGTTTTCATGGTCGCGCATGGCTTTGAGTACGTCGTCGGTCATGTCTTTGGGGTGCGAAGTTGAAAAACGCACCCGTAAGTCGGGGTGTATTTGGGCAACTTGAATCAGAAGTTGTGAAAAGTTTACCACTTTTTCGTCATATTTGGCCTGTATCAATGCTTTGCCGCGCAGCTTTTCATCGGCAGACCAACGGTAGGAGTCCACATTTTGCCCCAAAAGCGTAACTTCACGAAAGCCTTTGTCAAACAGGTCTTTGGCCTCTTCCACAATGGACTTGGGGTCTCGGCTTCTTTCCCTTCCCCTGGTCATTGGCACTACACAAAACGAGCAGACGTTGTCGCAGCCGCGCATGATAGAGATGAAGGCGGTTATTCCGTTGGAGTGGAGCCTCACAGGGGCGATGTCGGCATAGGTTTCTTCACGCGAAAGCATTACATTGATGGCTTTTTGGCCTTCGTCCACTTTTGCTACCAAGTTGGGCAGGTCTCTGTAAGCGTCAGGCCCTACCACCAAATCCACAATCTTCTCTTCTTCTAAGAGGCTGGTTTTTAATCTTTCAGCCATACAGCCCAGCAGCCCTACCGTTACCTGTGGGTTGGTTTTCTTCAAGCCTTGGAAATGACGCAAGCGGTTACGAACGGTGAGTTCGGCTTTTTCTCTGATGGCGCAGGTATTGAGCAAAATCAGATCAGCCAGTTCAGGGCTTGCGGTAGTGCCAAATCCCTCGCCTGCCAAAATCGAAGCCACTATTTCGCTATCTGAAAAATTCATTTGGCAGCCGTAGCTTTCTATGTAAACTTTGCGCTGCGAGGGGAGTGCGTTTTCTATGGTGGTTTTGAATTCACAAGTCTCTGAGGCTTGGTTTTCAAGTATTTGTATATCTTTAAGCACCGTATTCATATCATTTACAGAAAAATCAAAAGCAAAGTTACGGCAATCAAATCAAATTAGTCCAAATTATAGAGTGTAGCAGCTCTTTGTAAGTTTGATTTGATAACTTGCATATCAAAAAATGGAAGTTACTTTTCTGGGAACAGGTACTTCACAGGGGGTTCCGGTCATAGCTTGTCAATGTGGAGTTTGCAGATCTTTGGATTTCAGAGACAAACGAACTCGATCAGCCATACACATTAACATCAGGGGCAAGTCTTTTGTCATAGATACCGGCGCGGATTTTAGAGGGCAAATGTTGCGTGAGGGCATAAGCAACATAGATGCCATTCTTTTTACCCACTTCCACAAAGACCACATAGCGGGCTTGGACGATTCGAGGCCTTATTACTTTCAAAATGAACAACAAGACATACCGCTTTATGCAGATATTCGCACAGCAGCTCGCATAAAAGAAGAATTTTATTATGCTTTCCAAGAAGTCAAGTACCCGGGCGTGCCCGGATTTGAACTTCATGAGATTGACTTGAAGCCTTTTGAGGTGTGTGGTATTGAGGTCATACCGATAGAAGTGATGCACCACAAACTTCCAGTCATGGGCTTCAGGTTTGGGGATTTCACCTACATCACAGATGCCAACTATATTTCTCCCGAAGAGCAAAAAAAAATAGAAGGCACAAAAATACTGGTTTTGAATGCTTTGCAGATAGAATGGCATGTCTCTCACTTTACGCTTTCTGACGCGCTCGCACTGGTGGACAAAATCAAACCTGAGAGGGCTTTTTTTACTCATATCAGCCACAGGCTTGGCACTCAACTTGAAGTTGAAAAAATGCTTCCTGCCAATATCAGATTGGCTTACGATGGATTGAAAATTAGACTATAAAAGAAAAGCCCCTCCCGTAACATAGGAGGAGCTTTTTCGAGTAAGCTATTGGGGAAAAGGTTCTACTTTTCGATGTACTTAAATTCAACAGTTACGTCATTTCCGCCTACTGCAATCACTTTAAAAGCTAAGAAATATTTTTTGGATTTTTCATAGACAAAAAACACATCATCTTTTTGCACGTCGCTCACGAAGGTGCGCTCGGGACTACCGCTGGAATTGATGGCATTTTCGAGGGCTAAGGCGTGCTTGATATTTTCATAAACAGAAGGAGATGCGGCTTTGATACGTGCTGCATTGAGTTTGGGGTTCATCCTTGAGAACACATCTTTGAAAGGATTGCTAGAAGAGTTGTCGCCGGGGGTTGAAAAAGAGGGTGAATTGCTGCCGGTGGCCTTGTAGTAAGCCAAAATAATTGTGCCGCTGTTAGAGGCGTTGCTGGCTTCGGCTTGGTTTCTCACTCTTGGGATGGCTCCATCTTGGTACTGTACAAAGCTACCAACCAGACTGTTTGACTGAGTGCCCAAAAGTAGGTGTTGGGTTCCGCCGGCGGCTGTGGTTGTTTTGATGAGATCGGCTAAATAGAGGATGCGGGTGCGTCTTTTGCCCGTAGCGTCTTCGACTGATACTTCGTAATTTTTGATTCTAGCATCCAGATTGCTAAGGGTTTGTGTACCAAGATAGTACTTCTTGTCGCTGATGTCTTTTTCTTCAATAGTGGTCATGTTGCGCACTACATTGTCTGTGCCTACTGAGTTGAACTCAATTTTTTTCAACTCACCGGTAGTCGCCGCAAAATACTGAACCACGTAAGTTTTGCCCACATTGCGCGTAACAACCGAATCAGCAGGCGTTCCATCGTTGTTCAAGAAGCCGATAGAAATGTCAGCTTGCTGCACGGTAAGCAAGAAAGTGCGTACAGCAAAGCCGTTTTTAGTGTTGGTAACTTTTACGCGAAACTTCACGGGGCCATTGAGTAGTGCGTCTTCGGCAGAAACCCTGTAAGTGGTTCTGTAGGTGTGGACGCGGTCGTTGTCAAAATCACGGGTTCTTTTGATTTCGCCGATGATTTCTTCTTTCTCAACCGTTGTGCCTCTTGGAGTAACAACTTTGGTGATGGTCAGAGTAGCCAGTTTGTCATCGCTGCTTGAGACATTGATGTTGAGATTGAGGGTTTGACCAATCTGCAAAGTGGCCGAACTGTCCGAGGTTGCACCTTGAAAGCCGCTAAAAGAGATATTTAGCGATTTGACGGGGGTTGGGTCGCTTGAACCGCAACTTGCCAGATAACCCAAAGCAGGGATCAGGCTAAAAAGCAATACTTTTCTAATTGACTGTTTCATAGTATATTATTTTTTACATTGTAAAGCGTGAAGATACCACAAGTTCTTTTGTTCCCTGAGAGTACTCATAAAATCCCTCTGCTGATTTTACACCCAAATAACCGGCTGTTACCATATTGACAAGCAAAGGACAGGGCGCGTATTTGGGGTTGCCAAAGCCTGAGTGCAATACTTTCAATATAGAAAGGCACACATCAAGTCCAATAAAATCAGCCAGTTGCAGCGGCCCCATAGGATGAGCCATGCCAAGTTTCATGACAGTATCAATTTCTTCAACACCGGCGACTCCTTCGTAAAGCGTGTAAATGGCCTCGTTTATCATTGGCATCAATATCCGATTGGCTATAAAGCCCGGGTAATCTTTGGATTCGGCAGTGATTTTCCCTAAGCCTTTTGCTATTTCCACTACGGTTGCGGTGGTTTGTTCGCTGCTGGCATAGCCTCTGATGATTTCGACCAACTTCATGACCGGCACAGGGTTCATAAAGTGCATACCGATAACTTTGTCGGGTCGGCGCGTAACAGATGCAATTTTTGTGATGGAAATAGAAGAGGTATTGGATGCCAAGATGGTTTCGGGCGCACACAATCCATCAAGGTCTTTAAAGATTTGAAGTTTCAGGTCTATGTTTTCCGTTGCGGCTTCTACCACCAATTCGGCAGATTTGACTCCTTGCTCCAGCGAAGAATATGGTTTTATTCTTTGCAGCGCATTTTGTTTGTCTTCGGCTGTCAGTGTGCCTTTGGATACTTGGCGATCCATGTTTTTTTCGATGGTTGCAAGCCCTTTTTGCAAGCTCGATTCTGACACATCAATCAAAGATACATGGTATCCATATTGAGCAAACACGTGGGCGATTCCGTTGCCCATTGTACCAGCCCCTATCACGGCAATTTCTCTCATGCAATCAAATTTTAGGCAAATTTACAAATCAAATTTTGAACCCATGAAAAAACCTATTCACAGACTGATTTGCCATATTGCGCAAGAACCTGTTTTGACCAAGCTAAACTGATTTTTGGCTACTTTTGCCAAAAACCAAATATGGTAGTTAGATTTATTTTATGGCTTTGTGTTTTTGTATCTTTTTACGCTTGTGCTCAAAAAAAAGAAATTCTTAAAAAGAATAAAACAACGGATTCGGTTGATTATGCCGGTTTGTGGGCAGATTCTGTATTGTCCATGTTGAGTGATGCAGAAAAAATAGGCCAACTTTTTATGATTCCGGCCTACTCAAACAAGGATTCCAAATACGAACAAAATCTATTAGAAGATATTAAAAACTATGCGGTTGGAGGAGTTATATTTATGCAAGGAGGCCCCGTCAGACAAGCCCAACTCACCAACAAAATCCAACAGTCGGTGCGTTTGCCTTTGCTGGTTTCTACCGATGCTGAGTGGGGCTTGGGTATGCGCCTCAAAGACAGTACATTCAGCTTCCCAAAGCAAATGGTGTTGGGGGCTTTGCCCTCTGATTCTTTGGTGTATCAAATGGGGCTTCATATTGCCAAGCACTGTCGCAGGTTGGGGGTTCATGTCAATTTTGCCCCTGTTGTAGATGTAAACAGCAACGCCGCCAATCCGGTGATTGGGATGCGCTCTTTTGGCGAAGACAAGCATAAAGTAGCCGCTTGGGGTAGTGTTTACGCCAAAGGCTTACAAGATGGCGGGGTCATTGCTTGTGCCAAACATTTTCCCGGGCACGGCGATACCGACAAAGACTCTCATCTGACGCTACCCTCTCTTTCTCATAGCAAAGAGCGGTTTGATTCGTTGGAACTTGTCCCCTTCAAAAAACTCATAGCTGAGGAGGTGATGAGTCTCATGGCAGCGCACCTTTTCATTCCTGCTTACGACAGTACGCCCAACCAAGCCTCTTCACTTTCTCCAAAAATCATCCGAGGGCTTTTACAGGATAGTTTAAAGTTTAAAGGCTTGATTTTCACGGATGCGTTGGATATGAAAGGGGTCTCGCAGCACTATGCCTCAGGCGATGCCAATGTTGCGGCCTTGTTGGCCGGCAACACGGTTTTGCTTTTTCCGGGAAATCTTGGTTCGGCAAAAACAGCCATTGAAAAAGCAATTGCTCAAGGTAAAATCACCATAGGCGACATTGAGCAGAGGGTCAGACTGATTCTAAAAGCCAAATATTTTGCGGGCTTACACCGCTTCCAACCCATCAAAACCGAAAATCTTTACCAAGATTTGAACGATATTTCTTCTAAAGTGCTGAGACGCAAAATTTACACTCAGGCCATAACGGTCGTTAGGGCAGATAGCGGTGTTTTGCCCATAAAAGGCCTTGCAGGGAAAAAAATAGTGGCTTTGGGTGTAGGAGCAAGCGGCAAAGATTTTTTCCTGCAAAGGCTGGAGTCTTACGCACCCATCACGAAAGTCTCGCTTTCTAAAACTGATGTTGCCGCAAAATATCCTCAATTGGTCTCTCAAGCCGATTTGGTGGTGGTGGGATTGCATAACGTGGGCAACAGTGCCTCCAATCATTACGACCTGCCGGAAAATCTGAGAGCTGCATTAGACAAACTTGAAACCCAAAAAAGACTCGTTTTGGTTGTTTTTGGCAATCCTTATGCCCTTAAATACTTCGACAAATACAAAAATTTGGTGTGTGCCTATGACAATACAGAAGAAGCACAAGATGTTGGGGCGCAAATAGTTTTTGGGGCAATCGGTGCACGGGGCAGGTTGCCCGTGAGCGTGGGCACGCTCAGCGCAGGGCAAGGCTTCGATTTGGCTTCAATCGGTCGGCTTCGATTTGGAATGCCCGAACAGGTCGGCATGTCTTCCTTCAAACTGTCTAAAATTGACACCATTGCCCAAAAAATAGTGCAGACAAGAGCGGCACCCGGCTGTCAAGTGGTGGTCTGCAAAGACACCATGGTCGTTTACGAAAAAGGATTTGGTTTTTTGGATTACCAACAACAAGACTCTGTTACCACCCAAACCATCTACGATATTGCCTCAGTGAGTAAAGTAGTTGGCACGCTTCAGGCCGCTATGATGCTGTACAGTCAAGGCATATTCGATTTGAGTAAAAAGTTAAAGCACTATTTACCTCAAACCATAGACTCAAACAAATCGGAGGTGCAAATGCAGGATATGCTCACCCATCAAGCGGGATTTGTTGCTTTTCTGCCTCTTTACGATGAGATCTTTTACAGGCGACAACCCAATCCTACATACCTTCAAACCCATCGCAGTGATAGTTTTCCTGTTGAAGTGTGTGAAAATATTTTTGCCCGATACGATATAGAAGATTGGATTTTGGAAAAAGCCATACAAACCAGGCAAACCAAGCACAGAAACAAATACGGACGCATAGGATACTTGTACAGCGATTTGAGTTTTTTTTTTCTACAAAAAATTATCGAGACCCTCAAGGGACACACTCTTGACTTTTATTTAAAAACCGAACTTTTCGAAAGGTTGGGGTTGAGCAATATGACCTACAAACCCTTAGAAAGAATTGATTGTCAGCGCATCGCTCCTACAGAATACGATTTGCAATACCGAAACCAGATTGTCAGGGGCTACGTCCACGACCCTATGGCTTCACTACAAAGGGGGGTAGGCGGCCATGCGGGTATTTTTTCCAATGCACTTGATGTGGCTGTTGTTATGCAAATGAACCTACAAGGCGGAAGCTACGGCGGCGAGGTGTTTTTTTCTCCTTCCACCATACAAAAATTCAACAGCCGCCCCAATGCCGGCAACGACAACAGGAGGGGGCTGGGTTGGGATAAGCCGCTAATGCCCAATCAGTCCGGCGACGGGCCGACTTCATCGCGGTGTCCCCAAAGCGTATTTGGCCACACAGGGTTCACGGGTACTTGCGCGTGGGCAGACCCCGACAACCAACTCATCTATGTATTTCTTTCAAATCGGACGTTTCCTACCTCTCAAAATCGAAAACTTTCAAGGGAAGGATTCAGAACCTTGATACAAGATGTCATTTACGAAGCCTTAAAATGATTGGCTTCGGGGAGGGGATACATTCTGCCTGCAAGTTCACGCACACCGCTTTTGACTTTTTCGGAAAATTCCCTATTGCCGGGGTCTATCTCAAGCCAGTTGGCCACTTTGTTGAGCCATACCAAAGGTTGGGCACTATTGTTTGGTTTAAAGTCAAGTAGTTTTGAAATTTCATCACCCAAAAGGAAATAAGTATAGTCATGGGCAAAGCCTTTTGGAAAGGGCGAAGTTTCCTCTAAGCAATCCAACAGTGCGCTCATAAGTTCTTTTCCTTCAGTGGATTCTCTGAAATTGCGTTTGGATATGAGCCTGTCCAAGACTGCTGCCTCTGATAGGCTGTATGCAATGAGCTTTTCATCTAAACCCAGCAAATAGGCTACCACATTCCAAAGATGCAGGTAGGCCTCTGCTTCTTTGGGGCTTATTGAGACCAGACTTTTGCGAAGCCCCCGCAAAATAATGAAGGAGAAACTCAGGTTGGTGCCTGCCATATCTTCTTGGTTTACGGGCATGCCATAGGTGCTGCTATCCCAGCCTTTTGACAAAAGGCCATGCCTGACGGCGGCGTGTATTATTCTGACTTTAAAGGCCGAAGCCCGCGCTTTGCCGTTGGGTAGAAAGCTGCTTTCCTCGCAAACGTCAAGTACAAATTGGGCAGTTTCGGCCAATCGTTTGCGGGTTTGTTCGACTATTCTGCCCGTGTTGTAAAGCACTTTTGCCCCGTCGGCTGCCGCATAACAATAAGGCAGTGAGTAGTAGCCCAGCAGCAGTAATATATTTTTGGGATTTTTGTCAAAAAAACGTATGGCCGCTTTGATAAGTTTTTGGTCTGCCCACAAAGGCAAATCAGGTACTACCTCCGAAGGCAATTTTTTCATGTCTTTATTGAGTTGTACAGAACTGAGTATTTCTCTCAAAGAGGACTTATTTTGAGCAAAAAAGTCATCTGCTGGCTTGTCGCCCACAAGGCGGTAAGGCTCTAAAAAAACTTCACTGAACTTCATGCCTTAATGACGGAAAGCCCCCTAATCTACAAGCAAAAGGAGTATGTTTTGGACTAAGTTTTTAACTCAGTCCAAAATTAAACTTCATATTCTTACAGCCAATTTGTTTTGATAGTTGATATTACGATATCCGGTTCATTGTCAATGAAGTTGTGGTGTTTATCCAATTCATAGAAACTAAAGGATTTGGAGGTAATGCGCCCCCACTCTTTTACGTCCTCAGCAGCGATAAGCAGGTCGTGTTTGGCGGCAAAGGCCGTTGTTGGAACCTCAAAAAGAGGGAAAGGGTCGTACTCATAGGCTTCTATAAGTTTAAAATCGTGTTTGAGCAGCCGAGTAGTTAGTTGTTTTAACTCACTGTCTTCTAAACTATTAAGCTCAGGGAAATGCAATCCCAAGTTGTCATCTGCAAGAGCTGCAATCACGGCGGTTCTTTTGCTCTCCACTAAAAATGGGGGCAGGGAGGCCGAGACGAAGAAGTGCTCAGGCTTGGAAGCATCTTTTTCTGTCAGTTTTTTGAGGGTTTCAAAAGCCAAAAGACCGCCAAAACTATGCCCAAAAAAGGCAAAGGGTTTATCCAAGAGGGCTTGCATTTCCGGCAATAGGGCATCTATTATCTCATGTATGGTCTTTTGATCAGGTTGTTGGCCTTCTGAGCGTCCCGGGAGTTCTAAGGCAACCAATTCGGTTGCGTGGTCAAACTTTTCATCCCAGCCCAAGAACATCGAAGCACTTTGTCCTGCACCGTGAAAACAGAAAAGTCTGCGCTTTGCTGTTGCCTTTGGCTGGGCAATCGTCCACCACCTATGCTCTAAGGCTGACATATCAGTTTGTTTGTCAAACAGTTCATTGTTTAGATAAGCTGCAAATTGGCCTATGGTAGGATGAGACCAGATGGATTTGAGAGGAAGTTTCAGGGAGAGGGCTTTGTCAAGTTGGCTTCGGAATTGTACGGCAGTCAATGAGTCCACACCAAGGCTTTTGAAGTTTGCACTTGGTTTGAGGTCAGAGGGTTGCATTTTGAGCAGCTTTGAAAGTTTTGACTTGAGAAATTCTTCCAAGGCGGTAATTCGTTCCTGAGCACTTTTGAGCTTTGTGAGCATCAATACAATATCGGTTTGTTCGGCTTGCGAGGAGGTGTCTTTTGCTACCTCAAGCAAGAAATTACTATTTGACCAAACAGGGTAATAGTTTTTAAGTTGCTCAATATCAAGTTTTAAAATTCCGATATGTACTTGATCGGGTTGGTGTACTTTGCCAAAAACTTCGACAGCCTCAGCCATTTGGATAGGTACAAAGCCTTCTTGACGGGCATATCTGTCAATATCTTCTATGTTTGCGGCCATGCCCACTTCTGTCACCAGCCCCCAGTTTACGCTTATGGCGGGCAGTCCCTTGAGGTGGCGGTATTGAGCCACAGCATCCAAGAACATATTTCCGGCCACGTAGTGACCTTGTCCATTTGTGCCAAAGAAAATAGTTGGTGAAGAAAATAACACAAACCACTCAATAGGGTGAGCAAGCGAATATTGATGCAACAACCAAGTTCCGGCAATTTTGGGAGCGGTGATTTGCTCAAACTCGCTGTCCCCAATCTCTGACAAAAGACCAGCTTGCGCCAACCCGGCGGCGTGGATGATGCCTTTGAGCGGCAAACCGGAGGACTTGATGACCTCAAAAACAACGCCAAGTCCTTGTTCGCGACTTACATCTGCCTTGACCACTTGTACGCTTGCTCCTTGCTGCTGCCAATCGGATATCATGCGCTCCACTTGTGCAGAGGCTGAACCGCTGCGGCTGGTCATCACAAAGTTACGCGCGCCGCGCTCAAACATCCATTTGACAAAAATCGATGCCAGCCCCCTGAAACCGGTTACCAAGTAAATCGCCTGAGGGTCAAACTTTATGCCATCGCCGATAGAAGCAACCTGATCGTAGTAGTTCACCAAACGACATACGTACTGCTCTTTGCCTCTGAAAGCGATTTCTTTTTCGTTCAAATCGCCGTAAAGTATTTCATCGCTGATTTCTTTCCATGAGTTGTTTGCTGCACCAATGTCAAATCTTCTGCACTCAAGTTCTGCGAACTCATTGGCAAATGTTCTGGCCATAGCCCAAAGAGGGAACTGACTGATATTGAGGGACTCGGCATTTAGATGCTCTCCCACAGGTTGAGCCATTTTCGTCAAAATTTTGACCATTGGCTTGAAATCGCGTCCTCGCAGGGCTTTTGCTAAGGCCATCAAACTAATCGTGCCGATACGTTGTTTTTCTGCTATGTGCGAAGTACTTAAATCGTCGTTGGTGTCAATAGGCTCTTGTATAGTGAAGGCATGAACCATCCCTGCAATATCTTGCCAACCATTAGCCGCTAAGTCATCAAAAAGTCGCTCAAAATGCAAGTGGTTAGACGGTGATAAACTGCCTGTTTGTGTGTCCCAATCAAAGCGGTAATCCTCAGACGGCAATACTTGAAATACTTCTAAATTATTGATTTTAAAGTTCTGTACCAATGAATTTGCTTCTCCTAAAATAAGCCATTTGTGGCCTAACGCTGCAACTTTGCGGCGGTTGAACTGTTTTGAGGCAGTTTCACGGGGCATCCATTGCGTGGTAAACAACCAGTCTTTGATACCCGCAGCAGTTTGATTGAACAGCACGTTTTTATCTACTAAACTTAAGACTAAGTCTTTGATTTTCGCATAAATGCGACCTTTAGCGTCTGTGAGCGTAACGGTAAAGTTGGTCTCTTTTTTGGTGCAGCAAGCGTAGTAGAATTCCTGTAAATCAATTTTTTGATAAAATATTATTTCGCCGACTGATTCCACCACCGCAGTTTTGCCACTGCCAACTTGCTCCAAATCCATCAGTGCGAAGCCGGACTGCAATGCCATATCCAAAACAGCAGGATGCAAACAATAACGGTGAAGGGACTGCGCGAGTGAAGCAATCGGTTTTATTTTAACCAACGATTGATTTTCCAAACGATAGACTTCTTCTATGCAAGCAAATTGATCTTTGTAGCCCAACTCTATCCGTCTGAGAAGTGCATAATACTGTTCGCCTTTGTAAGCCAAATCAAAACGATAAAGCATACCTGCTACAGGCAAAGGCTCAAGTGGCTTGTGGAAGGTATGCTGTGCAATCTGGGCTTGCCCAACTTGTTTCCATTGCAAAAACTTTTTGTTGTTGTTAAAAAACTCAACTTCTTTGGTTTTATGCGGCTTAGTACGGACTTTGATTTGAAGGTTTTGTGGTTGATCTAACAGCACAATTTGGTTGAGTACCATGTTTTTTATCACAAACGAGCCAAACTCTTGACTCCCCAATTCGATTAGGGCTTCTATGTAGGCCGCACCCGGCAAAACAGGCTCGCCGCCCACTACGTGGCCTTGCAGATAAGCAAAATTTTGTTCTGAAATAGCGCAATGCCAAAAATCCAATTCGTCCATCCCCGCCAAATCTACTTTTTTGCCCAAAAGAGGTGTTTGGTCTGATATGGGCGAAAAGCTATCTTCGCTGTGGTCTTCCAGAGCATACCGAGCTTTTCTCCAAGGATAGGTAGGCAGGTCAACAAATGCACGAAAATCCCCATAAATCGCTTTCCAATTGATATTGCAGCCTTGAATGTAGAAATCTGCCAAATCACGGGTGCTTTCCAGTACTTCATGGGTTTCTTTGCGAAGCGTATCAATGATGACCACATCTTCATGATGGGGCTGAAGGCATTGATCAATTGAGGTAGTTAAAATGGGGTTTGAACTGATTTCTATAAATAATACATGCTTATCGTCCAGGAGCTTGGAAACAGCCGAAGAGAATTGAACCGGCTGGCGTAAGTTGTGCACCCAGTAGTCAGGACTGAGTTCATGTCCATCTATTTTTCGGTTGTAAACAGGGGAGAAATAATTTATGGCACTATCTCTTGGCTCAATCCCCTCTATCAAATTTCTCAAAGGCTCCATCAGTACATCCATCTGAGGGCTGTGCGATGCCACATCTACATTGACCTTTCTGGCAAAGAGTCCCCTGTCCTCCAGTTCCGCGACTATTTGTAAAATATCTTGACTATCACCAGCTAATACAGTAGATTTTGGGCTGTTTGACACGGCTACCGACACCCGACCGCCGTAATTTTTGACCAACTCTTCTGCCTGATTGTAAGTAAGCTCTGTCAATGCCATACCGCCTTTGCCCCGTTGGGTTTTCATTAGTTGGCTACGGTAGCAAATAATTTTGGCCGCATCATCAATGTGCAAAATCCCGGCGATATAGGCCGCTGCCACTTCTCCCATGCTATGCCCAAGGACAGTATGAGGGACAACTCCCCTATCAATCATCATTTTGGCTAAGGCACATTGAACTGCGGCGATCACCGGCTGGATTACATCAATGTCGCTGAGCCGGCTTTTGCTTTCATTTGCAAATATCTCATCTACCAACGACCATCCCGTTAGTGGGCGGTAAGCCGCATCAAACTCGTTGATGGTCTGGCGAAACACAGGCTCATGCTCATACATGGTTCGTCCCATGCCCACCCGTTGCGAGCCTTGTCCGGGGAAAACGAATGCTATTTTTTTCTCTCCTTTAAGTCGTATCGGCTCCAAAGGTGTGTATTCATTGGAGAGAAATTCTTCCATATCAGCGACTATATCAGCTTTCTGCGAACCCACAAAGGCCGTGCGGTACTCAAAATGAGGCTTAAGTAGTGCAGCAGATGCACAAAAGCGGTACAGTTCCTCCCTCGTATTCCCAACGTGCTCGTTAAGATGATGGTAAAAAGACTTGACATAAGAACGCAAGGCTTGCTCAGTTTTGGCCGAAATAGGCAGGACAAAAAAGTCTCTGTCTATTTTAAAACCAATATTTTTATTTGCTTGCAAATCCTCTTCAATCACGATATGCGCGTTGGTTCCCACCCAGCCAAAAGAATTAACACCGGCGATTCGGGGTTTGCCTTCTTCTACAACCCAAGGCTCTATCTGTGTTTGGACCTTGAGTTTAAGTCCTTCAAAATCAATAAGCGGATTGGGTGTAACAAAGTGCAAGTTAGGTGGATAGGTTTTATTTTGAATAGCCAAAACCATTTTGGCCAGTCCCGCTGTGGCCGCACCTCCCTCTTGGTGTCCGATTACAGTTTTTACTGAGCCAATCCGTAAAGGCTTGGAAGCCTCTCGATTAATGCTGAAAAATTCACCCAAAGCGCGGGTTTCATTTGGGTCGCCTACTTTGGTGCCTGTGCCATGTGTTTCCACAAATTGAACATCAGCGGGGTTTACTTTGGCATTCGAGTAGGCAAATTCGAGCATTTGTAGTTGTCCTTTTGCACTGGTGGCAGGTAGGTTTTCATTGAAGCCGTTGTTGTTTACGGCAATGGATTTGATGATGGCCAAAACCGGGTTTGAATCCCGACGCGCATCGCTGAGTCTTTTGAGCAAAAAAACAGCCCCGCCCTCTCCCCTCACAAACCCATCAGCCCGCTCATCGAACGTAAAGCACCGACCTGCAGCAGAAAGCCCCCCAAACTTGCTCATCAAAACGTGTACTCCGGGGTCTAAAATTACGTTCAGTCCGCCGACTACAGCCATGTCAATACTGCCTTCTTTTAGGCTTTGACAGGCTATCTGCATGGCAACCAGCGAAGCCGAGCAGCCTGTGTCCACGTTGAGGCTTGGGCCTGTCAAGCCAAAAAAATACGAAACCCTTCCGGCTATTACATTGGGCGATTGTCCAAGCGCAGAGTGCTGAGTAACCGGAGCATTTTTTTGGCGGCGCAAATGCTCAAAATCGTCCCATATCACACCCGTATAAACCCCTGTATGACTGCCTTCAAACTGGGAATAGGGGATCTTTGCCCTTTCTACTGCCTGCCAAGTAAGCTCTAACATCATTTTTTGCTCAGGGCGCATGTCTTGGGCTTCACGAGGCGAAATATTAAAAAAGAGTGGATCAAACTCATCAACTCCATTTAAAAACGCCCCATGTCGGCAATGTGATTTATTAGGAGCGTTTTTGTCCGAATCATAGTAGCTATCCATGTTCCAACGGCTCTTTGGAACTTCTGTGACAGTATCTATACTATTGATTATCAAATCCCAAAATGCCTCAGGTGTTTCGCATTGAGGGTATCGGCAAGCCATTGAAACAATAGCAATCGGTTCGCCGAGTTCTATTTTTTTCATAAAAATTTTCAACAAATAGTAGCACAAATTAACTAATCTTACTTCAATAATCTATGAATAGGGAATAAAATCATGCTTTCAGAAATAATATATTTTTTACTTATGTTTGTAAGCGCATCAGTTGTTAAAAATGAATTACACACTACCTGAAACGATAGCAAACCAAATGGCAAATCGGATGTTTTATTGGCGACTCATCCTGCTTTTTATGCTGTCCCACACAAGCTACCCCCAAACGACAAAGGCGATTGATAGCTTGGCAAGGGTTTTTAATGCGTCCCAACACGATACCCTCCGTATTTTGATCATTAAAGAAATAGCATTAGAGTACGTAAAAAACAGACTCAATCCTGATACATGCGCCGAACTTAGCCGACAGATTCTTGAACTCGCTCAAAAAGCAAAGTACAAGCAAGGTGAAGGCTGGGCTCATTATGTAGCAGGATTGGGATGCTATGCCAATCACAAATACCCCGAAGCACTCAAAAAGTACCAGCAAGGCTTAGCTGTTTTCGAGCAAACCAAAGAGTATTCCGGAATGGCTTTAGTATTAAACGGAATAGGTAGCGTGTACATGAAACAAAGTAATTATCCTTTATCTCTAAAGAATTATCAAAGGGGCTTGCAAGTGAGTGAGCAAATCGGCAACAAAACTTACATCGCCAGAGCCTTCAATAATATCGGCGCAGTGTATAATCAACAAGCAAAGTACTCTCTGGCATTAGAATATTTCCAAAAGAGTTTTGCCATCAGAAAGCAAATTCAAGACATACCGGGTATGGTAACAAACTTGAATAACATAGGAATTATCCATCTTATTTTTGGAGATTACCCTTCGGCCTTGCAAACCTACCAACAAGCCTTAGAAATTCAAAGCAAAACAGACGATACCAAAGGTATCATATTAATCTTGAATAATTTAGGTAGTACTTATGACAAAATGGGCAGGTATGCTGAGGCACTTGAGCAATACCAAAAAAGTTTTAAATTTGCTCAAGAAGTGGGCGACGTAAGTGCAATAGCTACAAGCCTTCATAACATCGGCAATATCTACCTTTATCAAGGTAAAGATCAGGTAGCCTTAGAATATTATCAAAAGAGCTTGAAAATAAAAGAAGAAGTTGGAGACAGGCGTAGCGTAGCCAAGTTAATGGATGTCATGGGCACTGTTCACAGCAACAATCAAAACGATAGCCTTGCCATGGAATACTATCAAAAAAGTTTGGCACTCAAGAAAGAAATTGGCGATAAGCAAGGAGAGGCTTTTTCTCTGGCTAACATAGCTTCTGTTTACTCCACAAAAGATCTCAATGCGGCACTTCAACACTACCAAGAGAGCTTCAGAATCTATGAAGAGATAGGAGATAAAAGCGAAATTTCAAGAGTTTTACACAATATAGGTTCCATATATGCCAAACAAAATAATTATCCTTTGGCGCTCGAGTGTTACAAAAAGAGTTTAGTAATACAGGAAGAAATAGGGTATGATGATAGCTCAGTAAAAATACTTACTGGCTTGGCTAAGATTTATCAAAACCAAGGCAACCAACTTAACAGCATACAATATGCAGAAAAAGCATTGAAAATAGCCCAATCTCAACGCGATATTCAAGATGTCAGGGATATAAACAACTTAGCTGAAACTCTTTATCAAAGCTACAAACAGATAAAAAACTATCAAAAAGCACTGCAATACCACGAAATCTACAAATCAACTTCTGACACCCTTTTTAATGTTGAAAAAAGTGAGGCCATAGTCAGACTTGAGACCGACGCACAAATAGCTAAGAAAAAGCAAGAGATTGATTTTCTAAAAGAGCAACAAGATATTCTTAGAAAAGAAAGGCAATATCAGACCTATCTCACTTATGGCATTTCTTTAATTTTGATCATTGTGGTGATAATGAGTTTTTCTATCTACAGAGCCAAAAGACAGTTGCAACTACAAAAAGACAAAATAAGCAATCAGAATCAAATTTTAGAGACCCAAGCCAATGAATTGCAAAACCTCAATACTCAAAAAGATAGGCTCTTTGCAATTATTGGTCATGATCTGCGAAGCCCTATTAGTAGTTTGCAGGGAGTGGTTTCGTTACTGGTAGAGGGAAATTTATCCAGAGAAGAGTTCAACAGTTTGTCAAGCAGGCTATTGATTGGTATCAAAAGCACTGTCTTTACCCTCAATAACATACTAAATTGGGCTCTTAGCCAAATGAACAATTTGGAGATGTCAAAACAATTTGTCCTTCTTCGAGAGATTGCTGTTCAAAACCTAAATTTTTTAGGTATTTTAGCTGAAGACAAACAAATCACTATTCACAATTATATCAGCGAAGATGCTCAAGTATGGGCTGACGAAAATCAAATCAACCTTGTTTTTAGGAATTTAATTAGCAATGCTATAAAATTCACACCCCAAGGCAGTACAATAACTTTGTCGGCCACGCAGCAAGGAAATTACCGGGAAGTATCAATCCAAGACAACGGTGTAGGAATGGATACCAAAACCATCGAACAAATTCTTGGGAAGGGTTATGTATCTCCAAGTTATGGTACTAAGGGGGAAAAAGGTACTGGTATAGGGTTAACCCTTTGCAAAGAAATAGTCGAAAAAAATGGTGGCAGCATGCACATAACAAGCGAGGTTGACGTTGGCACGCGAGTATCTTTCCGTTTGCCTTTTGCGGCAATCTAATCGGGGTTTTGGCTTAAAATCTTAGACTTATTGATTGTTATGAACATAAAACACCCCCCTTATACTTATTGTGTAAGGGGGGTATGTTTATGTTTT
>CAZRQL010000008.1:0-110118 GCA_964602415.1 uncultured Roseobacteraceae bacterium | reverse complement strand
CACCAAAGAGTTTTTTAAAACCAAAATCGGTATATGGGTTGATGTATTTTGGCATCAGGTTTATTTCTTTAATTCAGCACGCAACTTTTCAATGTATTCAACCGACAAATCTGTCATTTGGTTTATAAATTTGTCATCAGAGCCTGCCAAAATCATACGTTTTGCAATTTCAATTTCCCTTTCTCCTACCGCCTCCTCTACCGCGGTCTCAATGGCACTTTTCATACCCCAGTACTGGATGAGGTTTTCTTCGTACACAGCCCTTTGTTCGGCACTCAAACTTGCTAATGAGGCGGTGTTGAAGGCTTTTTGAAAGATAGGCTCGTTCAAAATGCTTGGGATGTGGTCGAAGTTTTCTAAGTTTTTCAGAAAATAGCACCATTTGTCGAATTTGGTTTCCAGTTCATGTTCCTTTTTGTTGAACAGGGGCATTTGCAGGAACTTGAAATGCAGTTTGTCAAAAAACAGGTCTCCGTCTTGGTCTTTGAGGGCTACGTCGCGCCTGAATTTGCGCCTTTCCTCTGCCTCGTCGTATTCAAAATCCAAAATAGCCACAAAATAAATGGGTTCTAAGCTGAAATTCCATTCTCCTTGCTGGGCTTGGTCTCGGATGGGGAAGGTAACATAAAACAAACTGCGCTCTTTGAAGTATTTTACCTTTGCTTTTTGCATCTCTACGATGAACCTTTCGCCTGAAATGGCCTTGCAGTGAATATCGAAAATGGCTTTTCGCTCCGCCGACAAATCAGCCAATCCTTCCAAATTGCGGAAGTTTAGGTCGGCGATTTGGTGGTGCGGGGGCAGTAGTTGGTTCAAAAAATCAATGAGCAGGTCTTTGTTGCCTTCCTCACCAAAGAGTTTTTTAAAACCAAAATCGGTATATGGGTTGATGTATTTTGGCATAGGGTAGTGGTTTTTGGAGTTTCCAGACAAAGTTACAAATTTTAGATTTGTTTTTTTGAGTCTGTGGCCTAATATGATAACAATGGTTTTTTGTAGAAAGTGTTTGATTGTACTTGTCGAACTGACTCGTGTATTGTGCGTGCTTTTTTGGTGAAAAAGTTTTAAAATTTAACACAGCCTTTATATTTGCCCCAAAACAATATCCTAACAAACAATGGAAAGTTATTTAATCTACACCATCCCTTTATTTGGACTGCTTGCACTGGCTTACACATTTGTCAATTTCGGCTGGGTCTCCCGCCAAGAGGACGGAGACGACAAGATGAGGGAAATAGCGGGCTACATAGCCCAAGGAGCTATGGCATTTTTGAGAGCTGAGTGGCGCGTACTTGGCATTTTCGCTGTTTTTACGGCTGTTTTATTAGGCTATTCAGGGACTTTGGTCAAAAATTCAAGTCCTGTCATCGCGCTTTCTTTTTTGATGGGTGCAGTTTTTTCGGCCTTGGCGGGCTATATTGGTATGAAAATAGCCACCAAAGCCAATGTCCGCACGGCTCAGGCTGCTAAATCCAGTTTGGCTCAGGCACTCAAAGTCTCGTTTAGGGGCGGAGCCGTGATGGGCATGGGCGTTGCCGGTTTGGCTGTTTTAGGATTGGGGTCTCTTTTTTTGGTGCTGTATTATTTTTTCGTTGTACAGACGGGAGGCAGTGTAAACGGCCTCGAAATGGAAAAAGCTCTTGAAGTGCTGGCCGGATTTTCGCTTGGTGCTGAGTCAATTGCTCTTTTTGCAAGGGTAGGGGGCGGTATCTATACCAAGGCTGCCGATGTAGGTGCGGATTTGGTGGGCAAAGTAGAGGCTGGCATCCCCGAAGACGACCCCCGCAACCCCGCCACCATCGCCGACAACGTAGGCGACAATGTGGGTGATGTAGCCGGCATGGGTGCAGACCTTTTTGGTTCTTATGTGGCTACTGTGTTGGCTACAATGGTGTTGGGACGTGAGATTATCTCCCCCGACAATATGGGCGGCATTGCGCCTGTCGTGCTTCCGATGCTGATAGCCGGTTTGGGAATTGTTTTCTCGATGGTAGGCGTTTTGTTGGTCAGGGTGAAAAACGAAAATTCCAGTGTGCTGAACGCACTGAACTTGGGCAACTGGACTTCTATCGTACTGACTGCCATTGCTTCTGCGGGCTTGATTTTATGGATTTTGCCCCCTACGATGATATTGCGCGGATTTGAGTTTACCAACGTGGGAGTGGTGGTTTCGGTGGCCATTGGCTTGGTGGTGGGTACGTTGATGTCTATTATTACGGAATACTACACCGCTATGGGTCGTCGTCCTGTGCGCTCCATCATCCAACGCTCTGCTACCGGACACGCCACCAACATCATTGGGGGATTGGCAGTAGGCATGGAATCGACGGTTCTGCCTATATTGGTCTTGGCCGTTGGGATTGTGGCCTCTTACTCGGCGGCAGGGCTTTACGGGGTCTCAATAGCTGCGGCGGGCATGATGGCCACTACCGCCATGCAGTTGGCCATTGATGCTTTCGGGCCGATAGCCGACAACGCGGGCGGTATAGCCGAAATGTCGGGCTTGCCTAAGGAAGTCCGTGAGCGCACCGACAACCTCGACGCGGTAGGCAACACGACCGCCGCTATAGGCAAAGGTTTTGCCATCGCTTCGGCGGCTTTGACTTCGCTGGCTCTTTTTGCGGCTTTTGTGGGAATAGCGGGCATAGACAGCATTGACATCTACAAAGCCCCCGTTTTGGCAGGGCTTTTTGTGGGTGGAATGATACCTTTTATCTTTTCTGCGCTGGCTATTGCGGCGGTGGGTCGTGCCGCTATGGCAATGGTTACGGAAGTGCGTCGTCAGTTTCGCGAGATCAAAGGCATCATGGAGTACAAAGCCCGTCCCGAATACGAAAAATGCGTTGCCATATCCACCAATGCCTCCATCCGCGAGATGATAGCCCCGGGTTTGATAGCCTTACTCGTGCCCCTTATTGTGGGATTTGGACTCAAAGGCATGTTTGCAAGTACTTCTTCAGCGGAAATACTGGGAGGACTACTGGCAGGCGTTACGGTTTCGGGCGTGTTGATGGCTCTTTTTCAGTCCAATGCCGGCGGAGCATGGGATAATGCAAAAAAATCATTTGAAAAAGGAGTCGAAATAAACGGTGAAATCTATTACAAAAAGTCAGAACCACACAAAGCATCGGTTACAGGCGACACCGTGGGCGATCCCTTCAAAGATACCTCAGGGCCTTCGATGAATATCTTAATCAAGCTCATGTCAATTGTTTCTTTGGTGATAGCCCCCCATATTTCGGTCAATGACAACCATGCTTCACTGCCCCCACAAGAGATTCAGGTGGTATCCTATTCACCGGCTTTGGTAACAACATACCCTAAGCAAATTCATTGGGTGTCGGGAGATAGAGATGGTTCTTTTGGCTTTACCTATATCAACAAACACAACAGTTCAGTTTTTGAACAAACTTATTTGAGCAAAGACCAAACCGAACTGTTTGTTGGATTCTAAGTAGCATAGAGACTTATTGTCAAATCCTCCCGATATTAGATTGTTCGGGAGGATTTTTGTTTCAAGATTATTTATCAATTTTTTTTGCCTATAATTGCTATAAAACGACGAATTTTGGCCAATTCCAATGCCAAAATCCATATTGAGTACAATGCGCAAACAACATAAAATCCAATGCCCAACTTTACCTCCAAAAGCAGGTTTAGTAACAAAACAACAGCGATTTTAGGCATCCAAAAAACAATAAGTTTATTCAAATTAAAACCTAAAAAATAATAGTTTGCCCAAACCATAATAAAAGGCAAACCAAAACAAGCGGCCTGCAAGACCATCAATTTGGCAAAATAGATAGGCCCATAGAGCACGGCCAACCCAAAAGCCAAGAATATGCTCACTCCCTGCACGAGTGTAACAAACAATAATTGTTTTTCTTTTTTGCGTAAAATGTAAAAGGCACTTATGGGAGAAGCCAAGGTTTGCGTATAGAGAATCAGCCCAAAATAAGGCAAGTATTCTTTGACGGGTTGCCATTCGGCTTTGAAAAACCACTCTACTGCCAAAGGAGCCACAAAAACAATCGCCATTCCTGCAAACCAACCCAAAAGATTGAGCACGCTTTGCAAATAGAAAAACTCGGCTTCAAATTGCTCCAAATCGTCTTTGATTTTGGCAAACATGGGATAAATGACTTGCGTGGCTACCCCCGCCACAGCCATAAGCGGAAAAAAAAGGAACTTGTAGGCCACTTCGTACACCCCCAAAGCCCCTTGTCCGTAAAAACGACCTATCAGAATATTGTCCAAATTCCTTGCGCCGTATTGTATCAAAGTGATGGTGCTAAGGTTGAGGATGAATTTTTTGACTCTTTTTAAGTGCTGTTTCAAACTGTCCATACCCAAAAACTGAGGCCATATACCTGTCAGCCATACCGCCCAAACGGATATAAATGCGTTGGAAGCCAACTGGCAAAAAATCATAGCCCAATGCCCGAATCCGCCATAAGCAAAGCCGATTTGAGTGGCAGAGTTTACGATTTGGCCGGCTAAAATCATGCGCCCCACCAAACCGTACCTATCTTTTCGCTGCATCTCAGCCCTTGGCACACTCCAAAACGACTGCACCACAAACACCAAAGCGAGTGTCAAAGTGGGATTGACCAGAGTGCCTTTGTTTTTGGGGTCGTTTTGCGAATAAAACCAATCTATCGGCCAAGCCAATGCCATCAAAAGCACACAAAAACCGATGCCAAGCAACAAACTAATGAGCGAAAGTTCAGAGAGTTGGGCTTTATTGTAGTTTTCGCGGTGGACAATCTGCGATATGCCGTTGAGTGAGAAAATAAGTAAGAAGTTTGAAAAAGCAGCAATGGCGGCAAAAGTGCCTACGTCTTCTTGGCTCAGGTATTTGAGCGAAAACCAAAGCCCCAAAAAACCCACCACTTGAGCGTTGATGACATAGAAACCCGATGTAAGAAAGGCTTGGGCAAAAAGCCGTCTGAAATTCATGCTTTATCGTTTACAAAATGGCACTTATGACCTCATCGCGCTCAATTTTGAGGTTTTTGATGATGAACGACTGTCTGGCGGGGGTGTTTTTGCCCATGTAGTATTCGAGGATTTTTTTGATAGCGGTATCTTGGTTGAGTATGACAGGCTCCAGCCGGATGTCCTCGCCGATAAAGGCCTCAAATTCAGATGGGGAGATTTCGCCCAATCCTTTGAATCGGGTGATTTCAGGATTAGAACCTAATTTTTTGATGGCGTTGAGTTTTTCGTTTTCATCATAACAATAAAAAGTTTTTGTCTTGTTGCGAACCCTAAAGAGCGGGGTTTCCAGCACGTACACATGCCCATTCCTGACCAATTCGGGGAAAAACTGTAAAAAAAATGTCAAAATCAGCAGTCTGATGTGCATTCCGTCCACATCGGCATCGGTGGCTATGACGATGCGGTTGTAGCGCAGCCCTTCCAAGCCGTCTTCTATATTGAGTGCGTGTTGCAAAAGATGGAATTCTTCATTTTCATAGACCACTTTTTTGGACATATTGTAGCAGTTCAGGGGCTTTCCGCGCAAACTGAAAACGGCTTGTGTGTCCACGTTTCTGGCTTTGGTAATAGAGCCGCTGGCCGAATCTCCCTCGGTGATAAAAAGCGTGGTTTCGTGTCGGCGTGGGTCGCGGCTGTCGCCGTAATGCACTTTGCAGTCTCGGAGTTTTTTGTTGTGCAGGTTGGCTTTTTTTGCTCTTTCGGTTGCCAATTTTTTAATTCCGGCAATCTCTTTACGCTCTTTTTCAGACTGTTCGATGCGCTTTTTTAGGGCATCGGCTACTGCGGGGTTGCGGTGCAAAAAATTGTCTAACTCACGTTTGATAAAATCACCCACAAAAGCCCGGATACTCAGTCCGCCTTCGGGAGTGGTACTTGTAGAGCCCAGTTTGGTTTTGGTTTGGGACTCAAAGACAGGCTCTTGTATCCTGATGCTAATGGCAGCCAGCATCGAAGCCCTCACATCGGAGCTGTCATAGTCTTTTTTGTAAAATTCGCGAATGGTTTTGACCACCGCCTCGCGGAAAGCGGCCAAATGCGTACCGCCTTGGGTGGTGTTTTGCCCGTTTACAAAAGAATAATAATCTTCTCCATAGTTGAGTGTGTGGGTCATGGCCGTCTCTATATCTGCACCTTTGAGGTGCATGATGGGGTACTGCATGTTTTCGGAATCGCATTTGCGAGACAGCAAATCCCAAAGGCCTTTTTGGCTAACGTATTCTTTGCCGTTGAAGACAATTTTCAGCCCTGCATTGAGGAAAGTGTAATTCCAGACCAACTCTTCCAAAAATTCAGGGATGAAGCGGTAATTTTTGAATATGGCACTGTCTGGCTCAAAAGTTACCCAAGTGCCGTTGGGTAGGTTGCAGGGAGTTGTTGGGTGGTCTTTTTTGAGGATTCCATTTTCAAACTCAGCGATTTTGGTTTGCTTATCTCTGATGGATTGCACCCTGAAATAGCTTGACAAAGCATTCACTGCCTTAGTACCTACTCCGTTGAGTCCCACGGCTTTTTGAAAGGCGGCACTGTCGTATTTGGCTCCGGTGTTGATTTTTGACACGCAATCTATCACTTTGCCCAGAGGGATACCGCGCCCAAAGTCGCGAACCTCGACCCTGTGTTCTGTTACTTTTAGTTCGATGGTTTTGCCAAAGCCCATCGCAAACTCATCAATGGAGTTGTCCAATATCTCTTTGACCAGCACATAAATACCGTCATCGGGTGCAGAGCCGTCGCCCAGTTTGCCTATGTACATGCCTGGACGCAGTCTAATGTGTTCGCGCCAGTCTAAGGTTTTGATATTGTCTTCTTCGTAACGAGCCATAGTCTTAGTTTGGGGCGAAATTACACCCTACAAAAGCGCAAATTCAAAACTGTGAGCCACGACACAATGCTTATTTTACTGTGTATCTTGTAGCATAAACTTGATTTACAAGTGTTTAGTTTGCGGTTTTTCTTTTAACCGATCATCAAAATTTCTCTCATAATCGGCTTGAGACCTGCAAAAAACGATTCTACGGCTATGACCATCATAATCAAGCCCATTAGTTTGAGCATGACTTTGGTGCCGTTTTCACCCATAAACTTCGAGATTTGACTGCCCGCCAGCAGCCCCGCCATCATAATCAGGTTGATACTCACAATCACCCCAAACAGCACGGCTCTCAAATCCCAACTGCCCGCTTCATTCATTAAAATCAAGCTGTTGGTGATAGCTCCCGGCCCACATATCATAGGAATTGCCAAGGGAGTGATGGAGATGTCGTTGACATAGCTGCGGGTTTCATCTTCATCGGAGACCGTTTTCATTCGTGCCACCCTGGCATTGAGCATATCATGCCCCATCATAAAAAAGATAATCCCCCCAACTACTTTAAAAGCATTGACAGAAATACCAAAAATTTTGAAAAGTACCTCGCCAAACAAAGCAAAAAACAGCATGGTCAACGTGGCGGTCAGTGTAGCTTTAAAGACAGTCCTGCGTCTGGAAGCACTGTCTAAGCCCGCTGTCATGGTCATAAACACCGGAACAGTGCTTAGAGGATTTACCAAAGCGATATAAGAAGTGAAGGCATACAATAGGAACTCAATTTGTGGACTCATTGTCAAAAAGTTGCGCAAAAATAGCAATCTTATTCTGAGTGGACTGAAAAAGTTCTCTTTGTCATATAACACTTTGAAAAATTCTGTTTCAAAATTTACAAATAAATATTTGATAGTTAGGAATTTATATGAATGAATTTTCCCAATGTTAATAAAATGTTACAAAAACACTCAAAAATATAACGAAATCTTAATCTAAGAGCAGGCTCTAACAAAAAAGCGGTGAGGTAGTTTTGTACCGAAAAAAGGAATTATGCGATTATATCTACTCACTTCTTTGTTGCTTTTATTTTTTGTTAATCAGGGCTTTTCCCAATCCAAAGGTTCCATAAAAGGAAAAGTTAAGGACGTTTCTAATGATGAAGATATACCATTTGCCAATATAATTGTCGAAGGGATTGGCATAGGCACTTCTTCTGATATGGAAGGGAATTTTATCTTGCAAAACATTCCCGTTGGTACATACACTCTTTCGGTGAGCTATGTTTCTTACAAGAAAAAAGTGATAGAAGCGGTCAATATTCAATCAAATAAAGTTTTGGTGGTTGAAATAGGACTTGAGCCTGATGCTGAGACGTTGGGTGAAGTGGTTATTTCAGAGTCCAGAGAGACATTTAGTGAAATAGCTGTGATGAGCGAAATCAAGCTCTCAAAGCAAGTCATAGTGGGTATATCAGCCGAGCAAATATCTCGTTCACAAGACAATACCGCCGCGCAAGCCATGTCCCGCATACCCGGCGTAACCATCACCGATGGCCGCTTCGTGATGATTAGGGGCGTAAGCCAGCGCTACAATGCCGTGCAACTTAATGGGGCCAATGCCCCCAGCACAGAAATTGACAGCCGCGCTTTTTCTTTCGATTTGATTCCTACGGGTTTGATAGACAGGATGCTCATCAATAAGTCCGGTTCTCCTGAATACCCCGGAGATTTTGCCGGTGGGGTGATTCGCATATACACCAAAAACGTACCGGATGAAAATTTCAACGCACTTAGCGTAGGCTTTGGATACCGCACTGGTACTACAGGAGAGAAAAGTTTTAGAGACGCCAGCAGGAGTTCTACTGACTGGTTGGGTTACGACAATGGAGCACGAAGTTTGCCCGCCAGTCTTCCCGCCAATGTAGAAAATCTTACTTTACAGCAAAAAGGTGAAGCAGGCAAACTTTTGAATAGCAACTTCTTGCCTCAGGAATACACAACAGTACCTGATTATAAGATAGGTTTTACGATGGGTCGGGCAAATTTATTTTTGGGAGGAGTCAAAATTTCTACCATCAATAGTTTGAACTATTCGAACTCTTTCCAAAACATTACCTATGACCGCGCCAGGTACCAAGAGCCGGCATCCTCCAGCATAGTAACACCCAGACAATATACTTATGTGGACAATCTGTACTCCAGAGATGTGCGCATCTCGGCTATGTCCAATTGGTCTTTTGTACTCAATTCTAAAAATAAGTTGGAATTCAAAAACTCATTCAACCAATTGGGTGAGTCTGAATCGGTTATCAGAAGAGGCACAGAAATCAACCAACGTCCCAACGACGATGACGTAAACTATGCCAACAGGTATTTGTCTCGTTCGATTTATTCAGGCCAATTGAGTGGAAATCATAAGTTGATTGTTAATAAACTGACCCTGGATTGGGTGTTGGGTCTGACTTCTATTGACCGTAACGAGCCTGATTTTAGAAGGATCAGAACATTTCGTGCCAAAGCAGATGCCGGAACAAACAAACCTTTCAATATCCAAGTGGCACCCGGAACATCTTTGAGTGAAGCCGGACGTTTTTATTCAAAACTCAATGAATCAAACCGATACGTGGGTGTAAATTTCGAATATAAGTTGAAACAGGGTAGTGTTAATGTCCCTGTCATTAGGTTTGGAGGAAATTATGAAGGCAGAAGCCGTGACTTTAACGCCCGATACCTCAACTATACCGTGAGCACTTCCATAAATATAGATAGGATAGACTCTTTGAGAACCCTATCTCCTGATGTAGCCTTTCGTCCTGAAAACATGGGTGTCAATACCGGATGGCTGCTTAGAGAAGGCACCACCCCCTCTGAGAAATACACAGCTTCCAATACGCTTTATGCCGGCTACGTAGGGGCGAGTGTCCCTTTGGGTAAATTGGATGTATCCGGTGGAGTTAGGCTTGAAATCAACGACCAAAAACTCTCCAGTGCCACCAGAAACGGCGTTCCAGCCAGAGGGGGGCAGAATGTAGTCAGTCCCCTCGCCTTTCTAAACTTCACTTATGACATTACAGAAACACTTTTGGCTCGGTTGGCTTACAACAGAACCATCAACCGTCCTGAGTTTAGAGAGTTAGCACCTTTTAGTTTTTATGATTTCGTATTGGATGCCAACTTCTTAGGCTCGCCTGATTTAAAAATATGCAACATAAACAACTATGACGCTCGCTTAGAATGGTATCCCAACGTAGGTGAAATTTTTAGCGTAGGCGGTTTTTACAAGACTTTTGACGATCCTATTGAGACGTATTTAGGCAACGCAGGTGGATCGCCTCAATTCACCTACGGCAATGCAAGTTCTGCGGTTGCGTATGGTGTTGAGGTAGAAATAAAGAAAAACTTAGAGTCCATAGCCCCTACTTCATCGGTACTTAAAAATATGACTTTTTCGGCCAACGCCGCTTTGATACGCAGCGAAGTAAAATTCGACTCTATTGCGAAAGCTCCGGATGGTACGCCTGCTCAAGACCCTCAGCGTCCTTTGCAAGGCCAGTCACCTTATGTGATCAATGCAGCCCTTACTTACAACGAGCCTAATACCAAAACCATTGTCAATTTGAGCTACAACATATTCGGCCCCAGAATTTTTGCGGTGGGTGGGCGTGCCTTCCCTACGGTTTGGGAATTGCCCCGTCACTCGGTAGATATTTCGCTTTCCAGGGTAGTGGCGAAAAATATTGAACTCAAGGTGGGTGTTCAGGATTTGCTAAACTACCAATACCGCTTTTATCAAGACACCAACTTGGACGGCAAGATTTCGCCCCGTGATGGCGACTTGAAAGCCGACCCGATATTTACCTTCCGTAGAGGCACGGCTTTCTCTTTTGGTGCTACCATCAAATTTTAATTTGGCTTTTTAAATTTAATTTTTTATATTATGAAAAAACTATTGTTTTTTGGTTCTCTGAGCACGTTGCTCTTTGTTTTCGCTTGCTCTAAAAGCGATGACAACAACAACGCCCCGGTACTCAGTGCAGGTTTCAGTTTTTTGCCCGCTAACCCTAAAGTGGGCGAAACGGTGGTTTTCATCAATGAGTCTCAAAATGCGACCACTTTCAGTTGGGAATTTGGTGATGGCACTACCTCAACAGAGCGCAACCCTACAAAATCGTACGCAACTGAAGGTACTTTTAAGGTAAAATTGACAGCGACGAGCGGCAGTCAAAGTAAAATGATTGAAAAAAATGTTATTGTTGGGCTTGATGTCAATGCTTTGGTCGTTTTGGAGGGTAAATTGACTACCCAGACTTTGAATGCCAGTCGTAAGTATTTGTTGAAAGGCTTGGTAGAAGTTCCTGATGGCGTAACCTTGACAGTCCCTGCCGGCACTATTGTCTTTGGTGAAAAAGCTACCAAAGGTGGTTTGGTAGTCAACCGTGGTGGCAAACTTATTGCCGAAGGCACAAAAGAAAAACCCATCGTATTTACTTCTAACCAAGAAGAAGGTGCTCGCGACAAAGGCGACTGGTTGGGGATTATCATGTTGGGTAAAGCCACAACCAACCAAGCCAACCCATCTATCGAGGGTCTTGTAGGTTTCAATTTTGGCGGTAACGATGACAACGATAACTCAGGCTCTTTGAAGTATGTGCGTATTGAGTTTGCAGGTATCGAATTTACTCCTAACAACGAAACCAATTCATTGACTATGGGAGGCTTGGGCAAAGGTACTTCTATGGACTACGTTCAGGTTTCTTTTGGTGGAGATGACGGCTTTGAGTGGTTTGGCGGTACTGTAGATGGCAACCACCTTATTTCTTTCGGTATTTGGGATGATGATTTTGACTGCGACTTTGGCTGGAGAGGCAAAGTACAATATGGTTTGGGTGTTCGCTATCCTTCTTTCGCTGACCAATCCGGTTCGGTTTTCTTCGAAATAGACAACGATGCCCAAGGCAGCACTCAAACTCCTTTCACTGCTCCCGTATTCTCAAACATGACTTTGATAGGACCACGTCACTTGAACCAACGCCGCGACAACGCCGGTGTTGAGACACGTAGAGCTTCATCTATCAATGCCAACTTCACTCAAGCTGTTCACTTGCGCCGCAACTCGGAAGCCGGTATCTACAATTCGGTTATCACCGGCTATCCTAATGGTGTTAGGATTGACGATGCCGCCACACTTACCAAATACGAAGGCAGCACTATCTTTTTGGCCAAAAACTACCTCATCATGCCTGGCGGTACAAACTTTGTTACCAACGTAGGCGGAAAAACAGGTACTGACGTTCAGGCTGTTTGGAACAAAGCTACCGGAGATCAAGCCAACGTGTTGATCAACCCCGGTACCAGCGCAAGCAACCGCGATGTGGTTGATTTCCTTGACTCTTTGGGTCTTAGAACTTCCACTTCGGATGCAGGTGTATTCTTTGGCAGCCGCTTGGACATCAACTACCCTACAAATCCTGATTACACCGTTGCTGCCGGCAAGCCTTTGCGCAGTGGTGCTTCGTTCACCAATCCCAAACTTACAGACGCATATTTTGATAAGGTTTCTTATATCGGTGCATTCAGTGATACCGATTGGACTGACGGATGGGCTGAGTTCCGTCCAAAAGTGAAACAATATTAATTTATTGTAATTTTCTCTGAAAAAGCCACTCGAAAGAGTGGCTTTTTTTATTTAATCCGCATTACGCAGTAGAAATTTTTCTAATGCTTAATCCGTATTTTAAGAGATGAACAGCCCCGGAGGGGCACTATCGTAATAGCCCGCCATGAACATCCCATCCACAGCCTCGCAGAGGCGATATCATAGGGATTGGCATTATATTAAACCGAAAAAAAGATAATACAAAAATTAGTTTTATATAATTGTATATCAAATATTTGTATAAAAAAATTGCTAATTTTATTCTTGAAATCAATATAATTCAGATTACTCAATAGAAATTTTTCCAATGCTTAATCCGTATTTTAAGAGATGAACAGCCCCGGTTTTAAGAGATGAACAGCCCCGGAGGGGCACTATAGTAATAGCCCGCCATGAACATCCCATCCACAGCCTCGCAGAGGCGATATCATAGGGATTGGCATTATATTAAACCGAAAAAAAGATAATACAAAAATTAGTTTTATATAATTGTATATCAAATATTTGTATAAAAAAATTGCTAATTTTATTCTTGAAATCAATATAATTCAGATTACTCAATAGAAATTTTTCCAATGCTTAATCCGTATTTTAAGGGATGAATAGCCCCGGAGGGGCACTATCGTAATAGCCCGCCATGAACATCCCATCTACAGCCTCGCAGAGGCGATATCATAGGTGTTGGATTTAATATTTCGCTCTCCCCCCCTTGCTGCAGGAGGCTTGAAACCAAATAAGTCGTAAATGCCGACTTTTGTTTATTGCTTAATTTGGGTTTAAAGGTGTTTGATAAAAACTTCCAGCAATTGAGTAGCAGCAATATGAGGCTGTATTTTTCCGGTTTCTACTTGTTGCTCAAATTCGGGCAGTAAGCGTTTGATTGCTGAGTGGTTGTAAAATAGTTCTTCTATGTCGGAACGTATGCTTTCGTACATGGCTTGCACGTTTTGTTTTTTTCGGAGTTGGGCAATGTCAGTAAGTTCAAAATATTTACAAATTTGCTCCCAGATTTCTCCAATGCCTTTTTTTTCCAAAGCCGAACAGAGCAGCACTTCCGTTTTCCACTTTCGATAAGGGTAGTAGTGCAAAGCTGTTTGGTACTGCAGGGCAGTGATTTTGGCTTTTTCTGTCATATTTCCATCTGCTTTGGTTACGGCGATAAGGTCAGCCATTTCAACGATTCCTTTTTTTATGCCTTGTACCTCGTCGCCTCCGGCAGGTTGGACAAGCAGCAAAAACAAATCCACCATATTGCGCACGGCTATCTCCGACTGACCGACCCCAACGGTTTCGATGATGACTATCTCGTAGCCTGCACTTTGGCAAAGCAGCATCGTTTCGCGCGTTTTGCGGGCAACACCCCCTAAGTGTCCCCCC
The DNA here is from genome assembly GCA_964602415.1 of uncultured Roseobacteraceae bacterium. GTDB lineage: Bacteria > Bacteroidota > Bacteroidia > Cytophagales > Flammeovirgaceae > CAZRQL01. The sequence continues at coordinate 96,281 of CAZRQL010000008.1, read as the reverse complement.
GATGGACTTGGGCGGATATAGACTTGCGGGTGTTGAGAAAGCGCTTCCATGCGGGTTTTGTCGCCCAAAATACTGCCTTTGCCTATCGAAGAAGAGGGGTCTATGGCCAACACAGCTACTTTCATTCCTTTTTCAACCAGGTACAACCCAAAAGCCTCGATAAAACTGCTTTTGCCCACTCCCGGAGGCCCTGATATGCCTATACGCTTACCGCCACTGACAGACAGCAGACTCATCAACTTTGAACTGAGCTGTTGGTCTTCTTTTAAAGTGCTCTCTACCAGTGTAATAGCTTTACTTAAGGCAAATCTATCTCCTGAAACAAGTCGCTTATACAGGTCTTGTACATTGATGTTGCGGCGCATAATTATTTTTCGATAGGCGACACAGGCATTTGGCTGTAGGCATTGTTTAAAGTCTCACTAACCACTTGACTGCCCTCAGGGAGTCCGCTTACTATCAAAGTAGTAGGATTGGTTTTCAGCACATTAATTTGGTACACTTGCAGCAAGCTGTCTTTGACCAAATACACTTGGTTTTGGTTGAAAACAGCCGCTCTTTCTATTTCAAAAGCATATTCTATTGTTTTTCCGCCAATTTCCACTTGTACATACTGTCCGTCGTAGAGTTTGGGACTCTGCACATCAATATAGACATCAAAACTTTGGGTGCTTGGATTTAACAAGTTTGAGATACGGCTGATTTTGCCTTTTATTTGTTGCTCATCTGTTGAGATAAGCACATTTTGTCCGATTTTGAGAAATTCGGCTGATTTTGAGTCTATGGCAGCCCTGACTTCCAATGAGCCGGAAGCCATGATTTTGGCAATTTTGGCATTGGGGCCTGCATAACTGCCCGCTTCAAGATAAACCTCTGAAAAAGAACCTGTTACGGGTGCGATATGTTTGTATTTGGCCAGTCTGGCTTCGGCACTTTTGATGTTGTAGTAGCTTGTCATCACGTCTCTGATGGCCAAAAAAGTTTTTTCTTTTTCGCTTTGGTGTTTAGGAGGCTGGGGTAGAGGGTTTTCGGCCTCAATTTGCCCAAAATAGCTTTGCCAGTTTGCGTAGCTTTCGGGGTAATCAATTTTTATATCGGGCAAGATGCCGGCTATGAGTTTGATAAATGAGCTTCTCTGGGCAACCAGAGCCAAGTGGGCTTCTTTTTCGTCTATGGCGAAAAGCAAATTACCTGCCGAAAAAGACTGTCCCGCTTTGAGAGGCACTTGACCGGCTATAATTTTTCCGGGCACTTCCGCTATCAAATCAATGGGTTGCGCAGCAATCACCCTGCCAAAGCCCTTGATGGCAGTGGGTATTGCACGGTTTTGCACCTGTCGCACAAGGACTTGCTTTTTCTTGGCTGTTGAGGTGATTTTGGCAGGTGGTTTTTTTTGTGCTGCCAAATATCCACTTACAAAGTACGCCAACAGCAACAGAGCTAAAGAACCCAATACGGAGATGATAATACGCCTATTCATAATGCAAAAAAAACAAAAAAAAGATAACTTTCTCCTGTTCTTGTGTTTTTTTGTAGTTTTAAAAACAGAAAATGATTCTCGATGCGACTTATATTAATGTTAAATTTATTGATTGTTACAAGTGTATTTGGGGATACCACACATATTTTTTTGAAGGAAAAAATCGATGAAAACATATTTTCAAATCCTGCACTTGCCATTGGTTTTGCCAGACAATACTACGATTTGGGGCTAAATCAATCCAATATCGAATGGCAGAATAAGGCTGTGTACAGTTTGGCTGTAGCTTATGACGTAATGGGGCAATTTGACAGCGCGATTTTTTATTATTCTCTTTCGTTGGAGCGCGGCCTCAAACAATCAAACCTCAAACTGCAAGCTGATGCTTACAATGGGCTTGGTATTGTATCCAGTGCCCAAGGAGATGCTAAAAAAGCCTTGATTTATGCCAATAAATCACTTGATATTAGAATTAGAGAAAAAGATAGCCTCCAAATAGCCAATTCATTAAACAACATGGGTAGCTATTGGCAAAGTCAGGGGGATTTGTATTTGGCTTTGAAGTACTATTTGGATGCTTTGAAAATTAGAGAAAAACTTGGACAAGAGAAGGCCAAGTTTAGTTCGTTTCACAATATAGCCACCATTTTGCGGTTTAGGGGTGAAAATGATCTGGCATTGGAGTACAGCCTTAAAGCCTTGCAAATAGCCAAAGAACTAAAGGAAACGTTTAAAATTGCTTTTTCACATGAAAGTTTGGGTATTGTTTACTTAAACCTAAATAAGCCTGATTCTGCAAAAACACATTTTCAAACAGCAGCAGATTTATTTATTCAGATGGGCGATACTTTAGGGTTTACCGCTTCGCTGATTCAGTTGGGCAGACATCACGACGGGGTTGGCCAATACGACAGCGCGATTCTGACTTTCAAACAAGTCATTAAAATAGCCAGACAAAAGTCTTATCCCAAACTTCTTGTTGAGGGTATGACGGCTTTGTCGCAAGTGTATCTGGTATGCAAAGACTTTAAAAATGCGTTGTCCATTTTGCAAGAAACACAAACAATAGCCCAAAATCATCAATACGCAGAAGGCTTGAGACAAGCGTACCGCAATATTGCGGCCACCTATGAGCAGATGAAAATGTTTGACAAATCCTTACAGTATTACAAACTATATCAGGCTTTGTCAGATTCTATTTACAACAAAGAAAAAGCCCTCGAAATGGGCAAATTGCAAGGCAAGTACGAAGCAGAAAACCTTATTGAACATGAAAAACTCATACAAAAGCAGCGCGAAGAGGAGCAAAAAAGAGAAACACAACGCAAAAATGCCCTCCAGTACACGGGAATTTTCTTGTTTTGTGTGGTGTTGAGTTTCTTTGCAGTGGTAGCCAGTAGGGGACAGTTCAACCCCAGAGTGGCTGAGGTGTTGATTTTTTTGGCTTTTATTGTAGTGATAGAGTTTTTGATTCTGCTTGTAGAGCCTTTTATGCTTGATTTTACAGGTGGCAAACCGGTTTTTAGCCTACTGGGGAATACCATTTTGGCTATTGCAGTTGTGCCGCTTCACAAATACCTTGAGAAAAGAATACTATTGAAAAAGATATAGCTTATATCTGCTTAAAAGATTTGAACAAACTTTGATAGATGACCACAACATCCACTGCCAAACAGACAGAGCCGTCTCCCATAATGGCGGCCCCGGAGATGTATTTGTTTTGATCTAATGGCTTTTTAAGCGGTTTTTCTATGATTTCTTTTTGTTGCAAGAGTTTATCAACCACAAAACCCACGTTTTTACCCTCAAAAGTTGTGATGACAACCGGTATTTTTTGGTTTGGAGTCAGCAAATCTAAATTAGAGTTTTTTTGCTCAAAAAAGTCTTTCAGAAAGATTAACGTAATGGTTTTGTCTAAATAATGAGTGAGCAATGTGTTTTGCGCTTGATGGATTTGGTTTTTTTCTATACTCACCACCGCTTCGATGTAGCTCAGTGCAATGGCATAAGGTGAGTTGTTTAGCTCAAAGAGCAGTGCATTTTTTACAGCCATTGAAGCGGGAACAACAAGTTGAAAAACAGTACCTTTTCCCTCAAAGGTTTGGAGACTGACTTTTCCCCCGATGGACTGAGTGGCTTTTCTCACTACGTCCATGCCCACCCCGCGCCCCGAAATATCCGTTACGGTTTCTGCACTCGAAAATCCGGGTACAAAGATAAAATCCAGTATGTCGGTGTCCGGTATTTTTTCGGCGGCTTCACGTGCAATAAGCCCTTTTTCTATGGCCTTTTTCCTTATCAGTGCGGCGGATATTCCTTTTCCATCGTCAGCCACCGATATGACGACAGAACTTTTGTCGCTTTGGGCTGACAGGGTAATAGTTCCTGTCTCGTTTTTGCCTTTGGCGGCTCTTTGTTGAGGGGCTTCGATGCCGTGAGAGATGGCGTTGCGTACCAAATGGATGAGCGAATCGCTCAACGACTGCAATACCGAGCGGTCAATCTCAATGTCCGTACCCTGCAAGACCAGATTGACTTGTTTGCCTTCTGCCAGCGCAATGTCCCTTACGATACGATAGAACTTCTGAAACAGCATGTTGACTTGCACCAAACGCACGTCCATAATGCCATATTGTAGGTCTGAGGTGAGCCGGGCAAGACGATTGAGTAAATCGGGGTATTGGGTGGCGAGGCGGTCTTTTTCTATGGTAAGCTCCCCAATGAGATTCAATAGGTTGTCTAATTTTCTGACCGGCACTTGTACCGCATCCGAAAAACTGACGGCTGTTGTTAAATCGGCATCGTTTGTTGTTTCTTGCGACTGCTCTTGGATTTGACCGTCTCTTTCGCTCAGGTTTCTGACGATGACAGATAGTTTGGTTTTGAGCCCTTTGAAAGGAATTTCTTCGCCTGTTTTTATCGCTGCAATCAGGGCGTTGAGTTTGTCGTTGGCTTTGAACAACTCATCAAAAAGCTGAGGAGTCAGGCTCGAAGGATTGGCCTTCAAAAGGCTGAATACATCCTCCAGACCATGTGAGATTTCGGCAATACCCGTAAGCCCCATAGCCGAAGCATTGGCTTTGAGGGTATGGGTCAACCTAAAAACCGCCTCTATTGAGGCAATATCGTGGTTGTTTTTTTCTAAAATTGTAAAAAGCCGATTGAGTTGTTCGCTGATCTCGGAGGCTTCATAGCCAAATATCTCTTTGAGTTCTTCTTCCTTGGATTTCATGCAGGGCAATTGGAATTTATAAATTTAAGCAAAATTATCGCTTGTTACCAAAATTTCATACCCAAAGGAAGCCCAATCCAAAAGATTTTTTTACTGGCGACCGTTTAGCCCTCATTGTAAAACTTAACCCCCAAAGCCCTTATCTGTTCGAGGGCTTCTTGAGGAATTTGAGCATCAAATTTGTAAACGATGCGCTTGTTTTTGAGGTCTATCGCCTCAACGGGCGCGTCCAAGATAACGTTCCCTTCTTCATCACAAATCTCAAGGCATATTCTGCCGTCTCCTATTTTTTCGTCCCAGTCACTTAAATCTTTATAGATGTGATAATCAGGTCTATCATTGTAAACAATTGTTGCTCTCGCCATAATGTAGATTTTTTTTGCAAAGATAAAATGCAAACAATTTTGTTTTTGCAAACGTTTGAGTTCGTCCAAAAACTTTATTTACCCAAATAAGCGGAATACATCCAGACGGTTTTTTCCTGCTCACTCAAATAAGTGGTCAGCAAATCAACCGTTCCTTCGTCGTTGATGTCTTGCGCCAGCAGCAAGATTTCTCGCTGTTCGATAAGCAACTCTCTGAAAGACTGTAAAATAGAATTTACACATTCATTTCCATCGGTCAGGTTTTCTGCCGGCTTGATGATGGCAAGTTGTTGATAGGCTTCAAAACTGTGTGCGGGTGTGTGTCCCAGCGTCAAAATCCTTTCAGCAATTTGGTCTATCTTCAACTGAATGTCGGTGTAAAGCTCTTCAAATTTCAGGTGAAGTTCAAAGAACTTATCGCCTTTGATGTTCCAGTGAAAACCCCTCAAATTCAGATAGAAAACAGAATAATTGGCCAACAGCCCGTTGAGTTTTTCGGCTAAGACATTGGCTTTTTCGAGATTTAATCCAATTCGATTTAACATAATTTTTTGAGTTACTTTAAACAAAAGTAATCAATTTTTTTTGCAATAAAATTGGTTTTTTAACCTCCAATCCTAACGCCCATCACCAAAATATCATCCAATTGTCTTTCGTTGCCAACGTCCATCCATTGCTGCAAGGTATTCTCTAAGATGGTTTTTTGTTTTTTTTTTGGTATTTGGTGGATTTGATGCAATAAAGCCCTCAGGTTTTTGCCGCTAAATTTCTTTTTTTCATGGCCTCCTATCTGGTCTTGAAAACCATCGGAATATAAATAAATGGTTGTTGGCACATCAACTTTGATGGTGTGCTTGGTAAAACCCAAAAAGTCATTTCTAACAAAATCGCCCCCTATGCTATTGGTATCCCCCTTTATTTCGTGCAATTCTCCATGTTGGATATAAATGAATGGCGTTCTTGAGCCTGCAAACTCCAGTGTTTTTTCGTTTTTATTCCACACACAAAGCCCTATGGTCATGCCGTCGCGGTTTTGGTTTTGGTTTTGTTTCAATGAGTTTCGGATGTATTTGCTCATGCCCTCTAAGATGGTCTGAGGTTCTTTTTCTCGCCCTGCCAAAGTATTGAGTTCAGAAGTGCCAATCAAAGACATAAATGCACCCGGCACGCCGTGTCCCGTGCAGTCAGCCACCGCAAACATGATCTTGTTGGGGTCAAAGTTAGAAATCCAATAGAAATCGCCTGAAACGATATCGCGGGGTCTAAAAAGTACAAAACTATCTTCAAACCAATCTCCAAAGGTGGTATCGGGTAAAATAGCGGCTTGGATGCGTTGGGCGTAAGCGATGCTGGAAGTAATATCTCTATTTTTTTTGGATATATCTTTGAGTAGGATTTGCAGTTCTTGTTGGGTTTGGCTCATATTGGTATTGGTAGCCAACAGTTCTTGGGTGAGTTGGCGCAACTCTTCTTCTGAGTTGATGAGTTCAATATTTTTTTGTTGGATGAGTCGTTGGCTTTTAGCCAATGACCGGCTTTGTTTCCTGAACCAAAAAAGTCCCACAAGAGCCATAATAAAGAGCAAAATACCCAGTATAATCAGCCAGAACAAGTACTTAAGTCTTTCTTTGGCTATTTGTTTTTCAGAATCGCTCAGGGCTTTTTCTTTTTTGAGCAGGTCGGCTTGTGTGGATATGAGAGCGAGTTCTTTTTCTTTTTCGCTGCGAATGTACTCTTGTTGTTGGAAAGCCAATTTTTGAAGTTCTGTTTCGCGTTCCAACTTTTCTATGGCTCTTTGTCTTTGGGCGGCGATGAGTTGATTTTTGGCTAAGATGAGTTCTTGTTCGGTGCGGGATTTTTCGAGTTCTTGATTGGCCAATTGGGTTTTTTGGAGTTCTTTTTCACTTTTTAGAAGTGCCAAATCTTGTTCTTTAATGTCCTTTTCCAGTTGCAACTGTTTGAATTTTAGTTCCTGTCTTTCTTTTTCACCTACGAAACTCAAATATTCATTCTCTCTCCTTTCGGCTGCAAAGTTTTTTTCCAATTCAAGTTTTTGAGCTTCTCGTCTTTTTTCTTCTACTATTTTTTTGAATTCCAGATGCTTGGTCAGACTTTGTTGTGAAAGTCTCAGGTCGCTTATTCTGGCGTAGGTTTCAGAGAGGATTTGATAGCTGTCGCTCAAAGTAGATGGGTTTTGGGCAAGTTCCCCAAATTCGATGGCTTTTTGGGCATAGACTATGGCATTGTCAAATTGCATAAAATAGTTTTCACAAACTGCCAAAAGGTTGTAGCAGTTGGCCATGCCTGAGGGATTGTTTTGCTGCAAATCCAGTGCTGTTTTGAAGGCCTTCAGAGCAGCATCTCTTTGTTTTTGAGCCAAAAGCGTAGCTCCCAAAGTCTCGTAAGTGAGCGCGTCGTTGATTACGAGTTTTTTCTGGTATTCAATGGCTTTGTTGAGAGCTTGCAGGGATTGTGTCAGTTCGCCTTGTTTTTGGTGGAGTGCCCCCAGCGTGCGGTAGCTTTGTGCCAGTTGTATGCTGTCTTGTTGGATGTGCAAAATCTCAATTCTTGTTTGCAGTGCCTTTATAGCCGCTAAATAATTGTTTACCAAAGTATAAGCAGACGAAAGATCTTTCAGCGCACTGGCATATTCTTTACTGTCTTTTTTACTCAATTCGGCCAATTTTTCATAATAGGGTAAGGCTTTTTGGGGCTGATCGTTTTGGACGGCGCAATAGGCAAGCAGGCGCAGCAAATCAATTTCAGTATCTACATCGGATTCGATAAACGCTTGTGCAGCAGAGGCATGTGAGTAAGCCATCCTAAAAAGGTTCATTTTTTCATAGACTTTTGCCGCTTGTAGGTGGGCGTAGCCAAATCCTTGATTGTATCTTTTTTTTTCACACTCTTCTGTGGCTTGCAGCGAGTAGTTTAGGGCGGTTTGGAGTTGGCTGAGTCGCTCTTCGCTTTTGGAAAGCAAAACCAAGGCATCGGCTTTGGGTATTGAAGTTTTTGCTTTTGAAACCCAATCAATGAGCAGATCCGAAGTCTTTTTGTATTGCCCTTGCTCGTAGAGATTTTTGGCCAATGAAAGCGTATCGGTTTGTGCTTGCAGGCAAAAACTGAGCGAAATACAAAACAAAAGGCCAAATATTTTGTTCAATTTCCTAATTGATAAGTCAGTTTCAAATTCAGTTCAAAAGGTTGGTCGGGTACTGCATTCAAGCCGATGTTGACAGCAGGGTAAAGATAGCTTTTTTGGTTCAATAGATTGTATCCTCCCAGCATGATGGTCAAATTTTCTGTAAACACATCTCTCAAAGTAATAAAAGTGCTGAGGTTCAAAAAGCTCTGTGTTTGGCTCAAAATCAGCTCACTGTCTGGGTTGCCTCTTTCAAAATAGAGGTAGCTTTTTCTGGGGGTAGTGAATACACAAGAACTTCCGAAACTGATTTTTTTACTTAGGTTGAAGTTGAAATTTCCGGCGATTTTGTGTCTTGGGAAAGCCGCCTTGGTCATGTTGTCGTTTTCTATGCGATAGACCTCTGTTTGGTTGTATTGGGCTTGATAATAAGAGTAATTGGCACGAAGCTGCAACCTTTTGCCTTTGAAAGCCAGTTCGCCTTCTACGCCGCGCGAGCCGCTTGTTTTGCCATTGACATAGCTTTCGACATCTTGCTCAAAATCATATACAAATACAATCGGATTATTTATTTTAATGTCAAACAAATTGGCAGAAATGAAAAAGCGGTTTTGGTATTTGTAGCCCACCTCAAACTCGGCGACGGTTACGATTTCGGGTTTGATGGAGCCGTCTCCGTTGGTGTTGATGTTTTGGTTGGTGGGGGCTTTGAAAGCAGTGCTATACAAGCCTTTAAAATGATAACGGTCGAAGGCTTTGGTGATAGCGATTCGCGGTACAATGGCGGGGCGCACCACGCTGTGAAAATCTCCCCTGCCTCCCAAAGTGATGGAAGCAAAGCGCGTGCGAATGTCCAATTCCGAAAACACACCTAAATTGCTAAAGTCCATGTACGCCTTGCCTGTATAAAATTGATACCCACTCACCAAATAAGATACCCGCTCTGCAAAATACTGCACCCCACTCGAAAATAATACCTTGTCGCTCAGCTCATAGCCCAACACCACTTGGGCTTGGGCTTTGTGGGAGCGCACGGCGTACTCCGCCAAGTTGGGCTTGCCGTTGTGGTAGTTCCAAGGGTGGTGAGACCGCAAGTTCAATGTAGAACTCAGGCGAATCTTTTCTCCGAACTTATGGCTGTATTGGGTGTTGAAAAAGAAATTTTGCATGTACATTTGAGCATTGCTGCCCGAACTCTCTGCCTCTGTTACCCTGAGTTGGTAATAGTCGTATATCAAAGAAGTTTGCCAGTCTTGGTAGCGCAAGTTTAGGTTTAGGTGCTGGGATAAAATCCTTGAACTATCAGCGTAATTTACGGCATCGCCTGACGGATATTTTGAGGTAAACGTACTGCGTAGCCCGCTGTGTATGTGTCCGCTGACAGACATATCAACCCCGTTCAAAAACTTGTGGTGCAGGCGGGTTTGCAGGGTGCTTCGGGTGAGGGCTTGCCCGTTTGCTGCGCCATTTATGCTGATGTGGCCTGTGTTGGTAGTGCCTGAGTTTTTGGTGATGATATTGATGACAGCGTATTCAGCCATTCCGCCGTATAGGGCAGAGCCGGGGCCGCGCATGATTTCTATCTTTTCGATATTGTCCAAAAAATAATGCTGCCCAAAAGCAATGGTTCCATAGGCCGTTTCGGGGATAAAATTGCCGTCTATGATCATCAGCACGTTGCCTTCTGCTGCCCAGTTGCCCCGCACTCCCAAACTCACCACCCCATCGAAGTTGTGGGCAAAATCCAAGCCCGGAACCTGCCGAAGCAACTCCATCAAATCGCGCGCCCCCGAATGGTTTATTTCAGAGGCAGTTATAACGGTAACTATGCCCGGCGACTCTCTAATAAGACTTCGTTGCAGTCCGGCAATCGTGGTGGCCTCTTCCGCCATGTCCAAGGCAGGTAAAGTCAAAAGACTCGATACAGTGGGGGCGAGTGCGCTGCTGTCGTTGAGGGCCTTTTGCCCAAAGCATACACCATTCACTCCCATAAATACCAGTATTGGGAAGAGCAACTTCATGTATTTTTTGACAAATGTAAGTTATTTTGAAAATTTAACAATTTTAAGAATCCAAAATATCTTCACGTCCTCGTCAAATTTGATGCATTGCCAAAAAATTCTTTTTGAGGATATACCCATAAACTCTGAGGTTTTATTGACAATTTTGTGTCGCCAAGCTCATTCAGCCACTAATAAAAAAACAATGAATCGCCTGAAAAATTAAAAGAATAATTAATGAAATACATATTTTGTTTTCTTTTTATGCAAGCCATCGATGTCTTTGGTCAAAATAATACTACAGCCTCAGGGACTATCAGAGATAAAACTACCAAAGAGCCTTTATCTTATGTCAATGTAATCATCAAAAACGTTAAGGACAGTACTTTTGTAACAGGCACTGTAAGCAACGAAAAAGGGTTGTTTAGCCTTGATGCCCTTAAAGAAGGCGAATATTTTATTGAATTGTCTTATGTGGGATATACTTGGTATCAAAAAAAGTTTTTTGTAGGCAAAAAGAATGAGTTTTTAGACCTTGGCACTTTTGAACTCGAACCAACTACAGAAACACTAAAAGAATTTCTTGTGGAAGAAAAACGCGATGCCATAGTAGAAACATTGGATAAAAAAACTTTTTCAATTGAAAACAACCTCAGTCAGTCCGGCGGCTCGGCCTTGCAAGCCATGAGAAACTTACCCGGCGTTACCATAAGCCAAGACGGCAAAGTAAGGCTTCGCGGCAGTGACAAAGTAGCGGTACTCATTGATGGCAAACAAACCGCCCTTACAGGCTTTGGCAATCAAGCCATGTTGGACAATATACCCGCTTCGGCCATCGAACGCATCGAAATCATCAACCACCCTTCTGCCGGAAATGATGCCAACGGCAGTGCCGGTATCATCAACATCATTTTCAAGAAAAACCAACAAGAGGGTTTCAATGGAAAAGCCGAACTCATCACCGGGCTGGGGGCTTTGTGGATAAAACAAGAAAATTACCCATCCAGCCGCCCCCAATACCGCAACAACTACAAACTTAACCCCTCGCTTTCTCTTTCTTATCGCAAGAAAAAAATCAACTGGTTTTTTCAAGGTGACCTATTTTCGCAGCGGTTTTTATTGTCAAATGAGTTTATAGAGCGTCAGTTCAACGATGGTACTTTTATTGGCCATCAGTTTTTAGAAAACCGCACCCAAACACTCTACACCCTAAAAACAGGCTTAGATTGGCATATCAACGAACAAAATATCCTTACTGTTGCGGCACTCTTCAACCGCGAATCCGATACAGACCGAGGTGATTTGCCTTATTTCAACCAAGATTTTTCTCAAAGGCTGCGCTATTGGCGGCACAAAGAACAAGCAGAACTTACAGGTATAAACTCGTCGGTTGCCTACGAACACAAATTCAAACAACCGGGGCATCTTTTCAAAACAAACTTTAATTATACATTTCAGCGAGAAAATGAATCTTTTGTGTTTTGGAACTATTTGCCAAATAGTGAAGGAAATGATGCCACCCGAATAATAGCCGATGAAAATGTGAGCGATTTGAACATTGATTATCTAAAACCGTTACGGCAGGGGCGTTTTGAATTGGGGTCAAAATTGCGCTGGCGGTACATACCCACCAATATGACTTTTATGCCCGGACAAAATTCTATTTTGGATATAGGCGCGCAAGGCTGGGCAAACTACAACGAATACATCGGAGCCTTATATGCCAACTACGTATTTGAAAGCAAGTATTTTGAAGTTGAAACGGGTTTGCGCTTAGAAGCAGTACAAGTAGATTACCAAGTCATCCCCACCCACAACACCTACAAAAGCGGCAATTACGACTACATTCTGCCCTTTCCCAGCCTACGCATCGCTTATTTGCTCAATGATAAAAGCCGTTTTTCCTTCTTTTACAACCGCAGGGTAGATAGACCCGACGAACCCGATTTGCGTATTTTCCCCAAATACGACGACCCCGAAATCCTCAAAACAGGCAACCCCAATTTGCGTCCTCAGTTCACCCAAAACTTTGAATTGGGCCACAAAAATAGCTGGAACAGCGGCTATCTATACTCAGCCGCCTACATCCGGTTGATTGATAATATACTTACTCGTATTCTTACTGTGCCCTCAGGAAACACCATTGTCAATTCCATACCACAAAACGCCGGAAAAGGTAAAAATGAAGGCATAGAATTGGTATTGGAACAAAAAATTACCCGATATTTTTTTCTAAATATTAATTTAAACGGGTATCAAAATACCATTAGTGCATTTACCATTCAAAATGTATATCCTTTCAATGTGGCTTTTAGTGCCAAAGAATCACAAAATTATTCGGGTAACATAAAAGTAAACGGAATTTTTAAATTAGCCAATGATTTGGATATTCAATTGTCAACTATTTATTTGGCTCCGGATATTATTCCGCAGGGTAAAATTAAAAGTCGTTATTCTTTAGATGTAGGTGTTAAAAAAGCAATTCAAGAAGGCAAGGCACAAGTATTTGCCAATGCCACGGACTTATTGAATACCATGCGGATTGAAAAGGTAATAAACAGTACAGATTTTATACTTAGGAGCAAAGATTTTTCAGAAACCCAAATGGTAAGAGTGGGGTATTCTTATAAGTTTTAAGTCTTGAAATAAATATAAAATGAGTAATTTTTTTAATTAATTTAAATTTTTATTGATGGATTGGGGAAAGGGAATTTTTTGGTCGCTGGCGGGTTTTGTGATTGTTTCGGTGATTGGGTATGTTGTGATTGTTTTTTCTCAAAAAGATGACTTGGTAGAGAGCGATTACTATGAGCGCGAACTGAGGTATGAGCAACAGATTGAAGCCATTCGCAACTTCGACAAATTGAGCGATAAACCCAAAATAGACCTTAACCAACAAATAGTCGGCATCGCTTTGCAGCAAGGCAGCGGCAAAGCCGAATTTTTGAACCTAAAAAGTGCCAAACTCGATACGGTGATAGAAGTATCTTCGCAAAAAACCGCGTTTATCACTTTGTCCAAAGGCAAGTGGCGGCTCAGGCTTTTGTGGACGCACGAAGGCAAAAGCTACTACCAAGAGCAGGGTTTGATAATCTCAGATTAATTACTTTTTTATTAATTAATTCCGTAGTTTTTTTGCAAGCCCTCTAAGTCAAAAACCCCCGCTTCGGTGATGTAGGCCGTAACCAGTTCGGCGGGCGTTATGTCAAAAGCAGGGTTGTAGGCTTGCGACAAGGTTGTGCAAACAGTGGTCATTTTGCCGTTTTTATCCATTCCGTTGCAGTAAATAATCTCATCGGGCGGTCGCTCTTCGATGGGGATTTCATTGCCGCTGTCCGTATTCAAATCAAGTGTAGAGTAGGGCAGGGCTACGTAAAAAGGCACATGGTTGGCTTTGGCGGCCAAGGCTTTCAGGTAAGTGCCGATTTTATTGCACACATCGCCGTTGCGGGTAACCCTATCTGTGCCGACAATACACAAATCGACTTGTCCGCGCTGCATGAGCAGGCCGCCTGCGTTGTCGGCTATGACTGTATGCGGTACGCCGTGCTCGGAAAGTTCAAAAGCGGTAAGCAGCGAGCCTTGGTTGCGCGGTCGGGTTTCGTCCACCCACACGTGCAGGGGCATACCTTTGTCGTGAGCCAAATAAATGGGGGCTAAGGCCGTACCGTAGTCCATGGTGGCTATCCATCCGGCGTTGCAATGGGTCAGGATGTTGAGCGGTCGGTCGGCACGATGGTGTTTTTCAAAAAGTGTCAGTCCATGCTCTCCGATTTGGCGGTTGAGGCGGGCATCTTCCATGGCGATTTCATAAGCCCATTTTTTGGCTTCCTGCCAACCGTTTTCGATGGATTTGACTTGATTGGCAACTTTTTCCACAGCCCAGCGCAGGTTTATGGCTGTCGGGCGTGCCTCAATGAGTGTGCGAACGGCCTGTTCAATGGCCAAGCCTTCTCTTAGCGCAAAACTCAACCCAAAAGCACCCACAGCCCCAATCAAAGGCGCACCCCTTACCCACATTTCTTTGATGGCTCGAACCGCATCAGCCAACGTAGCTATTTCAACAAATTTTATTTCCCAAGGCAAATGTCTTTGGTCTAAAACCAATATACCGTCTTGACTCAAAGAAATAGACTGATGGTATTGGCCTTTGATTTTCATATTTTGTTATTCAATGCGCGATAAATCAACATTTGCGCAATTAATTAAATCTTTAATTTGCTTATTAATTATCTGTAAAAATTCATAAACAAATACAGATACACCCAAAGCCCATCCAAAAAATGCCAAAAAACGGCACACATCTCTAAGCGCGTCATGTTTTTGGAATGGATTCGGTAGTCATAAGCCGCCCACATAGTTACCAACACATAAATCAATGCCCCTACAATATGCAATCCGTGCAATCCACTAATGATATAAACAAAAGACCCCGAAGGATTGCCAACCAAAAACACTTTGATATTGACCAATTCGAGCCAACCGTACCACTGCATGATTAAAAACGTAATTCCCAACAAAAGCGTAATTCCCAAGGCCAGTTTTAAGGTTTCGAGTTGGTCTCTTTTTGCGGCCAAAACAGCCCAGTGCATAGAAGCACTGCTTGCCAAAATCACTACCGTACTTGCCAAAAATATCTTGGGCAATTCAAACAAATCCCAATCTCCCTCCGCTTGCCTAACGATGTAAGCACTGGTCAAAGCCGCAAAAATCATTACGATACTGACCATAAAAATCCAACTTGCAAATTTTTTAGCGTCCATGCGTTGCGGACGGTTGATTTGTGCGGAATAGTCTCTTTGTGTCATAAACTTTATATTTTATCTATTAACATAATTATTTGCATGACGGGTAAATAAACAAACGAAGCAAACATAACCCTCAAAGCGGCGCGGTTGTTTAATTTTTTTAGCAATTCGTAGGTTGGTTTTATGAAAATGGCCACCAAAACTAATGAGACCACTGCACTCAACAATCCGCTGATTCCCGCCAAATAAGGCAAAAGTCCTACTGGTAGCATCAGCAACGCTGAAATAAAAATCCAGCGGGCGTTGGCTATATTTTTTCCGCCTTCACAGGGAAGCATTTTGAATCCTGCATATTGATAGTCTTCATGCCCCAGCCAAGCAATAGCCCAAAAATGAGGGAACTGCCAAAAAAACTGTACAGCAAAGAACACCCAAGCCCCCAAAGTCCAGTCGCCCGCACCCGCCACGCAGCCAATCATGGGCGGCAAAGCCCCGGGAATAGCCCCTACCACTACGGACAAAGGCGAAATACGCTTCAGTGGCGTGTAAACAAAAGAATACAACACCAAAGACACAATCGAAATGAGCGTGGCCAACATGCCGGCAGAAACCAACAACAAACCAACCCCCAAGGCCACTTGCCCCAGTGCAAAACTGAAAGCATCCCAAATGCCCAACTCACCCGAGGGAAGCGGGCGTTTGGCGGTGCGCTTCATCAACGCATCGTACTCTTGCTCCAATATCTGATTGATGGTGTTGGCTGCGCCCGTTATCAAAAGGCTGCCCAATGCAAAGCCCAATAAGACCAACAAATTAACTTGCTGTTTTTCATAGACATAGCCTATACAGCCCGAAAAAACCACCAGCAGCGACAGGCGCAACTTGATGAGGGCTAAATAAGAGCGTGCTTTCAAAGACGTTGAGTTCACAAAAATAAGTAGGGTGTACATATCAAACAAAAGAGGGTGAATGCTGAGTTTTCCTTGAATTGACGAGCAAAACTAAGACAAACTGCACCCCCAACATCAGAGAACCCAACAAAAGATGAATGGGCTGCACGAATTTAGGTATGGCAAAATAGGCCATGACCGCCCCCGAGCCAATCTCTACTACCAGCAAAGCCACCAGCACCTGCAACCAGATGCCTAAGGCACTGTTGAGACTTTGATTTTTTAAAATTCTAAAAATGATTAGGTTAGAAGCCAAAACCAAGATAGAAAAACTACGATGCACTTTGAAGACGATAGGCAGTTCGTCAATCCAATAGGCTCTGCTTCCTTCACCCAAGCGCAGTGCGACTTTGTCCACCTCTTCGCGCACTTGCGTACCCATAATGAGCTGAACAACAGAGAGGAGCATTACCCAAGCCAGCAAGCCATTTAGAGTGCGCAAATTGGCGATGGGCGCGGTTTGCCAACTTTGAGAGCCATCGAGATAGGTTCTGTAAATGGCAAAAATCATCAGCAACACAATCATCTGAGCCACTATCATGTGAAGGGTGA
This sequence comes from uncultured Roseobacteraceae bacterium, assembly GCA_964602415.1. Classification (GTDB taxonomy): domain Bacteria; phylum Bacteroidota; class Bacteroidia; order Cytophagales; family Flammeovirgaceae; genus CAZRQL01. Next base: position 79,812 of record CAZRQL010000008.1, on the reverse strand, counting down.
TGGTGCCGGGCAACAGGTTGGTGGAGACCACAATAGAGCCCAACCATGCCTGAAAAAGCACCAAAACAAGCCCAATAGCCGCACAAATAAATACCCAAGCATCTTTTTTTATCCATCCCAACGAAAGGCCGACCGCAACGAGTATAAAAAGCCCCACCAACGCACCAATCAATCGGTTGATGTACTCAATCCATGTTTTGGTGGCGTTGAAAGGCTGTTCTTCAAGTACGGCGGGGTCATTTTGGATTTTTTGAGCCAATTCGTTGTAGCCCATTTTCTCTAAGTAAACAGCAATTGTTTTATTTTTTGCAAGTCTTTTTTGACTGTAAATTTCTTGATAGTTTTCAGGTAGTTGGTCTATGTGGGTGGGGGGAATCCACTGCCCGAAGCACTTAGGCCAGTCAGGGCAGCCCATTCCCGCACCCGTACTGCGCACAATCCCCCCAACCAATATCAGAAAATAGATAGCAGCAACCGTCAGAACCCCGAAGTTTCTCAACCACCGCCCGTTGTTCATTTTAGATTAATTTTGCCGCAAAGATAACGGAAACTATGTCCCTGAGTCAGTATTTTGGGTTGCAGAAAATCATCAGGTATGAGTTTTGGCCTTATTGGATTTTTTACGCGCCTTTTTTGCCCCAATGGCTTTGGTACAGTTTGCGAAGCGGCTCTTTGTGCTATTTTACCGCTACCAATCCCAAGATGAGAAACGGCGGATTTGTGCTTTATTCCAAATCTGAAGCCATGCGGGGAATAGCCCCCCAATATTTGCCTAAGTACCAACTGGTCAAGTCAATAGATGAAGTCAATATTGATTTTTCTTACCCCATCATAGCCAAGCCGGACAAAGGCGAGCGGGGCAAAGGCGTCGAAAAAATCAATTCGGATGCAGAACTTCAAGCCTATTTTTCGAGCCATACAGGCTGGGACATTATTTTGCAGGAGTACATAGACTTGCCTCTTGAGTTTGGGGTGTTTTTTTGCCAAATTCCCAACGGAGAGCCTTGTATTATTTCCGTAACGGCCAAAGAGTTCCTTAGTGTTGTGGGGGATGGCCATACTACACTTGGCGAATTGATGAAGCGCGAAATTCGGGTCAATTTCGAGCGGTTGGCCGCTAAGTTCGACCTCAATTCTGTACCTGCCGAAGGCGAGCGGATTTGGCTTGAGCCTATCGGCAACCACTCCAGAGGCACTACTTTTTTAAATGCCAATCATTTGATTTCCAAAAAAATGGTCTCTTTTTTCCGGTCTTTGGTGTCTTGCCTGCCTGAGTTTTATTACGGCAGGCTTGATGTGCGCTGTGGGTCGGTTCAAGATCTGGAAACAGGCCAAAATCTCAAGGTTTTGGAGGTCAATGGTGCCAATTCTGAGATTGCGCATATTTATCAGCCCGGGTATGGACTTTGGCGGGCGTACCGCGATGTGGCCGCCCAGATGCACTTGCTCTGGAAAATCAGCTACCTCAACCACAAAAGGGGCATTCCATACACACCCTTCAGCCTGTTTGTCAAAGATGTGTTTCGACACCAACAGTTCAAATAATGTTGTCATCAAAATTCTAAACCAATTTCTTACATTTTCTACCGGATTTTGTCCCTGAGTTATGAGAGTTATTTTTTGTGTAACGATGCTGTTTGTTTTTGGGTCAGTGCAGGCTCAGTTGGGTGGCTCGGTGAGCTATTCTTTTTTGGAACGCCCTGTCTCGGCTCGCCAGATGGCTCTGGGTGGGCGCAATATCAGTTCCGCTCACAAAGACGCTGCCATGTTTGCCGCCAATCCTTCGCTATTGAGTGACAGCATAGACAACTATTTTTCAGCGGCCTACATGGGAGGGCTTGCTCCACATTTTCATTTTGGAGCGGCCAAAAAAATCAATCTTGCTTCTACACTCGGCTTGCACCTTCAGACCATAGACTACGGCCAAATGGAGCGCACCGATGCCACCGGACAAAGTCAAGGGACTTTCTCGGCTTCGGATTTGGCTTTTGCATTGTCCTATTCCCAAAAAATAAACCATATCTCTTTGGGATTGGCCACGCGCTACGCCCAGACCCGTATAGACATGCAGCAAGGTAGTGCCTTGTTTTTTGATATGGGGGCCACTTTTTTTCATCCCAAAGCCGACCTCAAAGTAGCCCTTGTGCTCAGGAATTTGGGCTTCAGGCTCAGGGAAATCTCGCCCTTGGAGCAGTTTGTCATGCCGCTCAACTTGCAGTTGGGGGCTACTTACAAGGCTTCCGGTATGCCGCTGCGCTTTTCTTTGACCGCCCACCACCTCAACCGATTGATGAACATAGCCTACGATGACCCCAACCAAGGGCTTACCACCGATATTCTTGGCAACCAAAGCCGCAAAGAACTTAGCACTTTTCAAAGATTTTCCCGTCATTGGACGCTGGGAGTGGAACTGGTGCTTACCCAAGGCTTCAATCTCAGGGCGGGTTATGATTTTATGCGCCGCGCCGAAATGAAACCGCCCGAGCAGGCCGGTGGCAGGGGGCTTAGTTTTGGGCTTATGCTTCGGGTCAAAAGTTTTGAAATCGCTTACAGCCGCATGAACCAAGCCATCAGAGTAGCCGACAATGCCATTTCTATAAGTTTTGATGTGCATAAAATGTTTTCCAAAAAACAAAAACTGACGCTTTAGGGATATATTTTATTCCGGATTAAGCAATAGATAGAAGTCGGTATTTATGACTCCATTTATTGAGAATGGGCTATGGCATCAGGTCAAATGTAAACAAAAAGCCTGTAAGGTTTCTGTAAAGAAAAATTTTATTGCGTAATTCTGGATTATTTGATTCTGAACCTCATACCTACATAAAACACCCTCCCCATGGCCGGCCCCCAAGAAATAGAGGCATCAAAACCTTGCGAAAAGGGACTTTGCGGGGCAACAATAAGATCTTTTTGTCTGAAACCAAGGGCGTTTTCGACCCCCACATAGACATCAAGTTTTTCTTGCCACCAAGTTTTGCTGATTTGGCCGTGCACCAAATAAAAGGCCGGTGAGTAGCCCTCAAACTCCCTTCCCCCCAAATTGGCAGGCAGGCGTTTTGCGCCCATGTAGTTGGCGGTGGCATCGGCTTTCCACTTGCGCCAAGAGTAGGCCAGATTGGCAAAAACGCGGTGTTTGGCCACCAGCGGACGCTCTTGTAGCTTTTCGGCAAGGGTTGTTTTGACATCCAAATAGCGATAAGAGAGCCTGAGATGTAGTTTTTTGGCGAGTTGCTGCTCAAGGTCAGCTTGTACGCCGTTGGAGTACGAAAGCCCCCGCAAATTGTAGAAGTGCAACTCGGTGGCACTTTTGTCCAAATCTGCCACGACTTGATTTTGAAATACGGTTCGGTAAAATTCCAAAGAAAACGAGCCTTCTTTGCCCGCAAGTTCCCACTCTTGGGTGTAATTGATTCCCCAATTCCAAGCGTTTTCTTGTGCAAAAGGATAGCGGTCAGTGGTAGGGACAAAAACCCGTCTTTGGCTGACAAAAGCCGCCATATTTTCTGCCAAAAAATTGGCTGTTCTGTACCCTCTTCCGGCGGTGGCTCTCAATATGCTGTTGGGATGGGGGGTATAGCGAATATGAAAGCGCGGAGTAACCATCAAGCCAAAAAGATTGTGGTAATCTGTCCTAAGTCCCAAAATCATGTCAAAATGCTCTCTGGGTGCGTACTTATATTCCCCAAAAACTCCGCCAACTTGTTCCAATCTATTAAAATCAAGACTGTCAAACCGTTCTCTGTATTCATCTGCTTGGTAGCTCGCGCCGATTTTGAAATTGTGGGTATTGGTGGAGATAATGGATTGGTAAATAAGGTTGGCGTGCAAGGAGCGTTGTGCTCCGCTGTAAGCGGTGGTGCCGAAAGAGTTATTGCTCTGGTGGTTTTGTAGGCTGACTATGCTTCCAAAAGAGCTGTAAGGGGTAAAACGTTTGCCGATTTTAGTCCATATCTCTTGCCTTTGGGTTTTTAGGTTTACTTTGTAGTTGCCGTGGATTTGCCCTGATTCTCGTTCGTCTTTTAAGGCTTTAAGCCCGGCTTGCATCGTCCAGCCTTTTCCGGCTTTGTATTGCCAGCGGTTGAGCACATTGAACTGGGTAGAAAGCGGCATATCATAAAAATGGTCGTGGTTCATGTCGAGTGTCATGTCGGTTTTGTCGGCGTGCAGCAGCAAGACGGTGCTCAGTTTGTCATTGACGTTTTGTCTCACATGGAGGTTGGCTTCTCTTCGGCTCAGGTTATTTTGATACAGGTTGAAAAATATTTTGTCGGATTCAAAGGGTTTGCGCAGTTCAAAATTGATAGCCCCTGCTGTGCTTTCGTAGCCGTTGGCCACAGAGTTGGTTCCTTTGCTTACTTGAATACTTTCCACCCAACTGCCGGGTACCATAGTCATAGCCATGTTTGAAGCCAAGCCTCTTCCATAAGGCACGCCTTCTTGGGTGATTTGGGTATAGACAGAGGCCAGCCCCAGCATTTGTATTTGCCTGAGACCTGTTATTGCATCAGTAACCACGGCATCTACGGAGGGATTGGTCTCAAAACTTTCTGCCAGATTGCAACAGGCGGCTTTTTGGAGTTCTGTCTCGGCCATGATTTGGATTTTTTGGGTGCCAGTCGGGTCGCTGTACATACTTGGCCGCTCTGCTTCGATGCTGATGGCCGGCAGTTCATCTTCGCCCAGTTCAATTTTCAATTCTTTTTTTCCCGCAATCTCAAGGGTATCGCTTCCGTAGCCCACAAAACGCACCACTAAATGGGTAGCGTTTTTGGGTAATTTTAGGCTAAACCTTCCCTCTGAGTCCGTCACTGCTCCTACTTTTGTGCGTAATACATGAACGCTCGCCCCGAAAATTGGGCTTTGGGTGCTCTTTTCCACCACAACACCGCTCAGGGTTTGTCCAAAAATGATTCCTGTTTGCAAATAAACAATCAAAAAAGTCAGTATTTTATTAAAAGGCATTTTTCAGTAATTTAAAATAAAAAAAAAGTATCTTATTAAGGCATATTTTTTTGCCTTTTCATTATCTGTTTTGATAACTATATCAGTGGCAGGCTTTGTTGTACTTTTTGATTTTGTAGTAGTTATAGGGCAAAGGCACTAAAAAACCCATCACCAAAGCCACAAGCAACGCAAACCAATAGTAAGGGTTGTGGGCGTGGAACTGTCCTCCCGTAAGGGCATAATCGGTTGCGTTTTCGGACAACTCCATCACTATCATGGAGACAAAAGACATGGTCATGGCGGTTCGGAAGGCTTGCCGCCAAGTAAATTTTTCGCGTAGTTTAAGGATGGTGGTTTCCAGTGCTACCGATGTGGCCAGCCCGCAAGCCATGGCGGCGGCCATTATCGTCCACATGGAGAGGGCGGGATGGTAGGTTTGCAAGTAGATCATCATCGAAAAATCTCCCAAGCTACAGCCTATCAAGCAGTTGGCAGTGTTGAAAGAGGCTCTTTTCCATGCGGGGCGGTCTGACCAAAAGTTTTGTCCCAACTTTTCGGCTTTGAATCCGGCCTGCGCAACGATTTTTTGGATTTGAGAGGCATCGAGTGCCGACTCGACTGTGAGTATTTTATCGCTGTTTTGCGTATCCACCTCCCATTTTTCTATTTTGGGATTTTGCAAAAAAGGCGTTACTTTGGCTATACAATTATTGCAGTTGATATTGGTTTTGAATTGGTAGGTACTCATGGCTTAGTATTTCGCTGCAAAATTACAACCTCAAATTGCCTTTTTATTTACAGAATTTTTACAAAATCTAACAACATTTTGCACTACATTTGTCAGACAACAATCAACGAAAGATGAATCTTTTAGACGGGAAATATGTAGCCGACCTCTATAAGTCCAAGATTAAGCAAGAATCAGCACTTTTGCCGCGTCCTCCTCATTTGGCGGTGGTGCTGGTGGGCGACAATGGCGCGAGTCGGACTTACGTGCAGAGTAAGGTGCGCTCTTGCGGCGAAGTAGGTTTTCGCTCCACCCTGATAGAACTGCCCGATTCCATCACCCAATCGGAGTTGCTCGAACACATACAAAAGCTCAACCAAGACGATGAACTCGACGGTTTTATTGTTCAATCGCCTCTTCCTAAGCATATTGATGAAAAAGCCATTACGTTGGCCATTCATCCCTCAAAGGATGTGGATGGTTTTCATCCGCTTTCGGTGGGCAAGATGGCTTTGGGTATGGATACTTTTTTGCCTGCCACTCCGCTGGGTGTGTTGTTGATGCTGGAGAGCTATCAGATTGTTACCGAAGGCAAACTGTGCGTGGTGTTGGGGCGCAGCCACATAGTGGGTTCGCCTATGAGTATTTTGCTTGCCCGCAATGCTTACCCGGGCAATTGCACGGTGGTGTTGGCGCACAGCAAGACACAGTCTTTGAGTGAGTTGTGTAGGAGTGCGGATATTTTGATAGCGGCTTTGGGCAAACCCGGCTTTGTAAAAGCCGATATGGTCAAACAAGGTGCGGTGGTGATTGATGTGGGCATTACCCGAGTGGCCGATGCAAGCAAAAAATCAGGGTTTTCTATCAAAGGAGATGTTGATTTTGACCAAGTTGCTCCCAAGTGCAGCTACATAACCCCTGTGCCCGGTGGGGTGGGGCTTACCACCGTGGTGGCTCTTTTGCTCAACACCCTCAAAGCGGCACAGCAAAACTTACTTTGAATTGGGCAGGGTGATGGTAAAAGTAGAGCCTACTTCAGGCTGAGAATGAAGTTTTATGTTTCCGCCAAGTTTTTCCACCGCTTCCTTGACTATGTAAAGACCCAGTCCTGTTCCTGTTTTGCTGTCGTTAGCCCTGTAAAACATATCGAAAATACGGGTTTGATGTTTTTCTTCTATTCCTATGCCGTTATCTTCTATTTCGAAAACGGCCTTTTGTGGGCTTACATGTGCAGTGATTTTGACGTAGCAATCGCTGCGTTTTAGGTTTGCGTACCGGATTGAGTTACCGATAAGATTTGAAAAAATGATACCCAATCGCTGTTTGTCGCTGAAAAAAGATGAACTGGTTTCTATTTTAAATATTTTCTCTACTTTTTCAGCATTTTCAGCGTATCTCAAGCTCCCTAATATATCATTGAAAAATACTTGCAAATCAATTTGTTCTTTTTTGGGTTCAAGTTTGGAACTTTTGGCAAGGTCTAAAATATCGGTAATAAAATTTTCCAGTTTTTTCACACTTGTCTTCATCAAATCAAGGTATTCGTTGAGCGTTGGGTCTTGGTTGGAAAGATTGACCAGTTCCAAAATTCCCCTAATTGAAGCCAGTGGCGAGCGCAAATCATGAGAGACTTTGGCCACGAAACCATCCAAGTTGTCATTGAGTTTTTGCAGGCGGTTGTTGCTTTCTTGCAGGAGTTTATTTTGCTCCACGATTTTGGCTTCTGCCCACTTGATGTGACTGATGTCCACCCCTACGCACTGAATTTCAATCGGTTTCCCATCCAACAGAACAGGCGACAGGTTCCACGTAATCCATAAAGAGTTGTCTTGGTAGCAGTCTTCAAAAGTGGCTGTCTTTTTCAGCTCCAAAACTGTGGAAACCATAGAATCAAAAACTTCAAACTCAGTCCTGCTAAAAACATCCCCCAAGTGCTTTCCGATTAGGTTTTGGTGCTCTGCAAAGATTTTGCAAAAAGAAGGGTTTGCATAAAGTATTGTTCCATCAAGCAAAATCCTGACAATCAATTCTTTTTGCATATTGACCACTTCAACGTAGCGCGATTCGGCTATTTTGAGCTGGTTCTCTACTTGCTTGATCTCGCTCAAATTGCGTATGTAAGAAAATCCCCTGTCTTTACGCCCTTCAAAAAAGCTGATGGTAACTTCAACGGGTATGATGCGCGAATCTTTGGCTATGTACTCTTTTTGGTAAGTTACTGATGGTGCGCCCGATAGCAGTTGCTCTATGGCTTGGCGTGAGTTTTCAAAAGTACTTGAACTGGTAACTTGAAAAGCATTCAGTTGTAGATTGACAACTTCTTGCTCTGTGTAGCCCAGCATGTTGAGAAAAGCCGGATTGGCATCCAATATCGTACCGTCTATATTCCAAATCAAATGACCTATTACATTGCTGTTGAACCATTTACGAAGTAACTCCTCGCTTTCTTGGACTTTTTGCTCGTTGAGTTTGCGCTCGGTAGTATTGATGGCTATCAAAAGTACGCGCTCAACCGCGCCGTTTTCAACCAAGGGCATGGCACTGACATGGTAGAAAAGTTGGTCATTGAGCAGGCTTATCTCAACGCTTTGGGGCAACCCGCTAAAAGCAGATTCAATAGCCTTTTGATAGGCTTGAAGCGATTGTCCTGACGTTACGACCCCAACTTTTTTCCCAAAAAATTGGCTTGAATTGAGGGTAAAACGCTTGAGTTCTGTGCCTTCAAAAAAACTGTAAGTCCGGTCTTTTTCTACCACAATCACCAAACCGTTGGGCAAGCCGTTCACAATCGCTTCAAAACGCGCTCTTGCGGTGTCAAGTTGGGTTTCCACTGTGTAGCGCGGGGTTATGTCTTTTGCCAAATACGTGATGCCCACTACTTTATCACCTTCTTTTATGATATTGTAGCAAAGTTCAAACCGAAATTTTTCTCCCAAATAACTCACAACAGGTATTTCTATCACACCGGATTTACCTTCCGGTAAAGCTATTTTTGCATCGCTTGTGCCTTTCAATGCTGAGTAAAAGGATAAAAGATCTGTTTGCTGGCCCAATTCGGGTTTTCTGCCGCTCAACCGTTCAAAGATTTTCTGAAATGAATCATTGAAAAACAAGGCTTTGTTTTCCGCATCGGTTATCCATGCGCAGTAAAAATCATTTTCTGCAATGGAGGTTAGGAGACTCAATTGATGATCCATATTTTTTGCATCAGAGCCAATAACCAGAAAATGTTTTTGCCCCAATGAAAGTTTTTTGAACTCATGGCTTTCAAAAATAAAACGATTATTTGAATTAAGTATTTTTTTTAGTTCCGATTTTAAATCTTTATTTTCATCCAATACAATCTTTTCGCCCAGAGGATTGATATACACTATATTGCAGTCATTTGAAAATAAGCCAATTGTATAATTTATGTTATTGAGTACTGAGATAAAATCCTTTTCAAATAGTAAGTCACACATAATCAGATTGATATTTTTCTTAGCTTCGAAATTTTAACACTTAGACTGTTACGGATATAGATTGATAATGTTTGCTTTATAGTTTTGCAAAATGAAAGAAAAAATTTATATTATTGATTTTGGTTCTCAATATACGCAACTCATAGCCAGACGAATTAGGGAGTTGAATGTGTACAGCGAAATTCATCCTTACCATAGCTTACCAGATTTAGATTCGAGTGTAAAGGGGATTATTTTGTCAGGGAGTCCCTTTTCAGTCTCAAATAACGAAGCTCCCCGCGTAGATATTGATTGGTTGAAGAGCAAAGCCCCTATTTTAGCCATTTGCTATGGGGCGCAGTTGCTGGCTCAACATTATGGCGGGCAGGTCAAGCCCTCCCAAACCCGCGAGTACGGCAGGGCAAATCTGACCCAAATTAACCACCGTTGCCCTATTTTTGAAAACATGAGCCTGTATTCTCAAGTATGGATGTCTCATGGCGATACCATCATGACTTTGCCCAATGGCTTTGAAGTGGTAGCCTCCACCAACGACATACAAATAGCTGCTTTTCAGAAAGATAATTTATTTGCTTTGCAATTTCACCCTGAGGTTACGCACAGCACCGAAGGCAAAACCATATTGCGCAACTTTCTCAAACACTGTGGTTTTGCTATGGACTGGACGGCTGACTCGTTTATAGATTCGACGGTGGATGAACTAAGGGCGAAAATAGGCAGCGACAAAGTGGTCATGGGTCTTTCGGGTGGGGTGGATTCGAGCGTGGCCGCTGTTTTGCTTCATCGGGCTATCGGCAACAATCTTTTTTGCATCTTTGTTGACAATGGCCTTTTGCGAAAGGATGAATTTTCCCAAGTGCTTGATTCTTATTTGGGAATGGGGCTTAACGTCAAGGGTGTAGATGCAAGAGCAGAGTTTTTCGCCGCCTTGAAGGGCGTTAGCGACCCTGAAGCCAAACGCAAAGCCATTGGGGCTGTCTTTGTAGATGTTTTTGAGCGAGAGGCTCATCATATTCAAGGAGTTAAATACTTGGCTCAGGGCACTATATACCCCGATGTGATAGAGTCTGTTTCGGTAAAAGGCCCCTCGGCCACCATCAAATCTCACCACAACGTCGGTGGTCTTCCCGAAAAAATGTCTCTTCAAATTGTGGAGCCACTTCGCAGCCTTTTCAAAGATGAAGTGAGAAATGTGGGCAAGGCTTTGGGTATAGATGAAGCCATTTTGGGCAGGCATCCCTTTCCTGGCCCGGGTTTGGCCATCAGGATATTGGGCGAAGTTACAGAGGAAAAAGTCCTTCTTTTGCAGGCGGCTGATCAAATTTTTACTTCCGCACTCAAACGCTGGCAACTTTACGACAGCATTTGGCAAGCAGGTGTGATACTGTTACCTATTCAGTCTGTGGGGGTTATGGGAGATGAGCGCACTTACGAGCAAGCCGTTGCGCTTAGGGCTGTCCATAGTACCGACGGGATGACGGCAGACTGGGCAAGGCTGCCTTATGATTTTTTGGCTGAGGTCAGCAACCAAATCATCAACCAAGTTAGAGGCATCAATCGGGTGGTGTATGACATCAGCTCTAAGCCACCCGCAACTATAGAGTGGGAATAGACAAAATTGATTCACACAGCATTTATTTTAGATGAAAAAAATTGAAATTGGGCTTGCCCTGAGTTGGGTAGCTATTCTGGCCTTGCTTGCTTTTATTGTCTATGACAAAAAAACACAAAAGCCTGTTGTCATTAGGGAGTTGTATGCACAAGATCAGCCTTTTTTGGTTCAAGTACCTGAGCGCATGGATTTTTGCGGTGAGCCGGTGCCTTTGCACGACCCTGAGGTTTTTGAGCGATTTGAGCGTGAACTGTTGGTCAATGCCTACATGCACGCCAATACTTTTATGATTATCAAGCGATCCAGAGAGGTGTTGCCTGTGATAGAGAGGATTTTGCAAGAGCAAAACATACCCTCCGATTTCAAATATTTGGCGGCTGCCGAGAGTTCATTTAATCCCGTAGCCGTATCCAACGCCAAAGCAGTAGGCTACTGGCAGTTTATTGAGAGCACGGCCAAGATGATGGATTTGGAAATAACCGATGAGGTTGATTTTAGGCAAGATTTGGAAGCCTCTACTTTGGCGGCATGCAAGTTTTTGCGTCAGGCTTATGAGCGATTTGGGTCTTGGACTTCGGCTGCCATTTGCTACAATATGGGCATGGCCAATATGAAAGACGCTATCGCAACCCAAAAACGCGACAGTTACTACGACCTAAAGCTGCAAAGTGAGCCTTCAAGGTATGTTTTTAGGATATTGGCTTTCAAAGAGATACTGTCCAATGAAAAGAAATATGCCTTCAACGTACCCCAAGAGAGTTCTAAACCAAAACCCGCAATCAAAGACATCGAAGTAACCCAGTCTATCCCTGATTTGATAGAATTTGCTGAAAACCACGGGACTTCTTACAAAATACTGCGCTATCTAAATCCTTGGCTCAAAGCCAAATCTTTGAAAGTCAAGGGTAAAACTTATATTATCAGACTTCCCGCTTAAATTCTCCTGCCAGAGCGTCTTTGGTTTTTTTAGGCAAAGAATCAAAAACCAGATCATACGAATGATCAATCCATTTTTTGATTTCTGGGTCGCTCATCTCGCCATCTATGAGGATGGTGTTCCAATGTTTTTTGTTCATGTGGTAGCCGGGCACCACACAAGCATAGCTGCTGCGGAGTTCGATGGCCAGGTCGGGGTCGCACTTCAGGTTGATGCTTTCAAAAGACCCTATGCTGGCTATGGCAAAAATTTTGCTTGCTATTTTCATGCAGAGCGTATCTGAATCAAAAGGCAAATCTTCTGTTACACAAGGCTTTGAAAGGCAATAATTTCTAAAGTTTTCTAAGTTCATAAGCCTCAAAAGTTTGCCTGACAGTGTGAAAACCGTAAGGTAAAATCTGCTCAACTTCCTGTTTTCCAAGCCACAATGCGCTATGGATTCCTTCTTCTTTTTGGGGCCTGGTATCTTGGATGTGCCCTGCGCTCATGGCAAACCAGTGGGTGCATTTGAGGGTCATCGGGCCAAAATCATTGTAGCAGTGCCAAGTATCAATGATATGAAACAAGCACTTGGCTTTTACGCCGGTTTCTTCAAAAATTTCTCTCTCTGCTGCTTCGGAGCTTGACTCGCCTTCTTCTATTTTTCCTTTGGGCAAATCCCATTTGTTTTTGCGCTTGATAAAGAGGTATTTACCTTCTGCCTCTACGATTCCCCCTGCCGAATGAACCAATTGAAATTTTTTTAAAATCGCTTGCCAGTTTTTTTCCAAGTCATCGAACAAAAACAAAAAATCTTGGGTATAAAGTGGTAGCTTTCCCAAGATTTCTTTGGCTTTTTGATACACTATTTCGTCGTTGGCGCTTTGAATCACTACCAAATCTTGTGATTTCCAAGCGGAATCATTTTCAGCAAGATGAAATAAAATTGGCCCAACCGAAAACTGAATCATTAAGCAGGGTTGTTTCCAAATTGCTTTTTAAGCTCTTCAATGTCCACTTTTTTGATGACCGGTTTGGCAGTCAATCGCTTGATGGTAGCCAGTTGAGATTGTGGGCGCATTTTGCGACGCAATAATTTTCTTTGGAGCTTGCTCATATACTCTTAATTTGGGGGGCAAAGGTAGAAAAAAAGTTTTTTTCAAAAAATTCTTTTTATCAACAAGAAAACTCCCGAGCTTACAGAGTCTTTGCCGAAATTGGGACTTTGAGAGTCGTTGACGTAGTTAAGAATTTGCATTTGTTGTTCTACCAATCCTTTGGATTTTTCGTATTTGGCGGTTCTGTACTTTTTGAATAACAAATTTTTCTGGTTGTCGGCAGCTTCTACACACAAAAAAATCTTCTCACAATCAACACTGTACCGAAAAATATCTTTTTCAAGGCGGTTGTAAAAGTTTATGTCCCAACTCTGCCCGATAGGGGCACTCAACACAACAAAAGGTTGTCCGTTTTCTATGCGAACGATGCGGGTAGGTTCTACACGCACCGCCCACAAAGAGTCAAAACGCCAAATCTCGGATGCCGTTTCTTTTTTAAATCGCTGTATTTCAAAGCTATTTGCGCCAAAGGATTGCCCAATGATTTCTTTGAGGTAATACCGCTGCACGCTGTCAGGCAACAATTCGTTGAATATTTTTTTTTCTACCAAAAAAATAGCGGAATCCCCCTTTTTCAAGGGGTAAAAGTCGCTTAATTCATTTGATACAGAAGGTTCGCTTTGCCGACAAGATGCCATAAACAAAACAAAAGCCAACGCTAAATGCCTCATTGTACGATTGCTTTGATGCTTGAAGGATTTGAAACACAAAAATAACCCAAAGCCCCGCCTTTGATATTGCTGGGAGGGTTGGCCGGGTGGCTCAGAATGGGACTGCCATTGTTGACCAGGTTTCTCAAAGATAGGTAGTATTGATAACTTTCTTTGGAAAGTGGGAATAAGGTAAATTCGAGCGTATCCCCTTTTTTGAAGGCTTTGGGAATTTCAAAATTGACTGTTTTGCCGTCAAAGCGATCGTCTTCAAGCAAATTTATTTGGTTGCCCATTGCTGGTTTTGAGTTTATGGTACATTCCCATAAATAGAAATCTTTACGTTTGGGCGGGTCCTTAAAAACTACTGTGGCATAATAGCCATTTTCAAAAGTAGGCACACCAAACTTAAATCTAAAAAATACCGAATCCAAACCCACTTTTTCTTTTGCTTCATCCTGAGCTACAAATTGCTCTTGTCTCCACTTTACCACCAGCCTGTAAGTGCCCGTTTGGACGGAGGGCACAGGCTCAAAGTGGTATAGACCCGGTTGAGAACTTTCTGATAAATAATGGACTTGTCCGCTTTTTTCGTGTTCTATTCGTACCGTAGCTCCTTTAACTGCTTCAAAGTCACTGCTGCTCTCAAATTGGTTTGTCTGGAAAATTTTCACATAGCTTTTATTGTGAAGGCTTGTAAACCAAGCATCCACCACCGGAATTGGAGCGATTGTTTGCAGTTTGGGGTTTACGATACTTTCGCAAGCCCCCAAGGCAACCGCAGTCAAAATGTGGCCAATTCTCTTGCGCATAACCTTAAAAGTTCTTGCGGTGTTTGAAGCGGGTGTAAAAATCGTGTATTACTTCGACGGCTGCATCGGCACTGTCCACCATATTAATAAGACTCAGGTCATCTATTGAGGCGTTGCCGTGTTTTTTTATCATGGTTTTGGTAATCCAGTCAAAAAGCCCCCCCCAAAACTCAGTGCCGACCAACACCAACGGGAAACGCCCGATTTTTCCAGTTTGTATCAGCGTGAGTGCTTCAAAGAGTTCGTCCATAGTGCCAAATCCCCCCGGCATGACCACAAAGCCTTGCGAAAACTTGACAAACATGACTTTCCTGACAAAAAAATAGTCAAACTGCAGTACTTTGTCAGGGTCTATGTAAGGGTTGTTGCTGGCTTCAAAAGGCAGATCGATGCAAAGCCCTACCGAACGCCCTGACTCTGAATGAGCACCTTTGTTGCCGGCTTCCATAATACCCGGCCCGCCGCCTGTGATGACTCCGTAGCCTTTTTGTACCAGTTTGGAGGCGATTTCTTCTGCCATTTGGTAATATGGATTTTCGGGCTTGGTGCGTGCAGAGCCAAAAATAGACACGCAGGGGCCAATACGCTCCAGGGTTTCAAAGCCTTGTACAAACTCGGCCATCACTTTAAAAACCGTCCAAGAGTTTGAGATTTTGAACTCTTGCGAGTCTTCGGAAGCAAAGGCTTGGCGCATTTTTTCTTCTACATCCCGATGAAAGTATCTTTCCCACTGCTGTTTTTCTAACTTTGTCATAAAGTTTTATAGGTTTAGCTACAAATATAAGGAATGATAGTAACGCTGATTTTTGTTATTTGGTTTTTGCAACCCGATGATATTTGGGACACGCTCATGGAGGTCAGTTGGAAACAGTATTACAGCGAAGAATTGGGTTTTGATGTTTCTGAACCTACCTTCAGCAAGCGAATTTTGGCTCTCAACGGCAAAGAAATTACCATTAAGGGCTATGTGATGCCTATTGACAGTGAACCGGATTACATGGTGATTTCCAGGTTTGCCTATGCAAACTGCTTTTTTTGTGGGCAGGCAGGCCCCGAAACTGTGATGGAAGCATTTTTTCCCCGCAATGTCAAATATTTCAACAAAAAAATAACCCTCAAAGGGATTTTAAGGCTCAACACCAATGATTTTTACAGGCTCACCTACAGATTGGAGAAAGCCAAAGTAATCGCTATCGAATGATGCTTTTATTCAAAAAAGCTGACAAAATTTCATTCTATCTATTTATACAATTCAGAGGCAATTGGTTGATTTTTTATGTACTAATCTAATTTACGAGCCTTGATATAGCAGACAAATTGTCGGTTCAACCCTTTTGGCAAATCTATTGTCAATTAATCTTAAAAAACCTTACAACTATGTTAATCATCTCATTGGTATTTATGGTCTTGGGTATGATAGCTTCTTTCACACTCAAGAACAAATTTCGCAAGTACTACCACACCCCTCTTGCCTCCGGTATCACGGGAGCGCAGGCAGCAGCTATGATGCTTCGCGATTACGGGATTTATGATGTAGCTGTCGTTTGTACCGAAGGGGAACTCACCGACCACTACAACCCCGCCACCCGAACCGTAAACCTCAGCGAGCCTGTTTATTATGGTGATAGTGCCGCCAGCGTAGCCATTGCAGCCCATGAGTGCGGACATGCCATCCAACATGCCACTGCTTATGCACCGCTTCAGTTCAGGTCTATGATGGTGCCTATCCAAAACTTTTCCGCTCAGGTGATGAATATCTTTATCCTGCTCTCTATTTTTGGGGGAATCGCTTATTTGGGGCTACCTATTAAGGCCGTTTTGTTGGTTATTGTTGCTGCTTATGCGGTATTTACTCTGTTTAGTTTTGTTACCTTGCCTGTAGAGATAGATGCCAGCAGACGGGCGTTGGTTTGGATGCAACAAGTTCGGGTAGCCAATCCTCAAGAAAAAGCCATGGCCTACGATGCACTTAAATGGGCTGCCTATACTTACGTGATAGCTGCTTTGGGCTCTTTGGCTGGTCTTTTGTACTATTTGACAGCGTTTTTGGGTATGGACAGGGATTAATTTCCTTTGGTTTAATTTGAAAGCCCGACATTTGAAAGCCCGACCAAATTCCGTCGGGCTTTTTTTGTTTGTAAATTTGTGGCTTTGGTAATTATTTTATGGATTATTCTCAATTGATTGATATTTTTCAAGAAAAAATTTTGAAATTCAAAGACAAAAAAATATTTGCAACGTCCTCATTTCAGAGCCATAGTCTGCCTATGCTGCACTTGATTGCGCGGTTTATGCCCCAAATGCCAATTTATTTTATTAATACAGGCTTTCATTTCAGCGAGACGATGGTTTACAAAAATCAAGTCTCCAAGCTCTTGGGTTTGGAAGTACTGGATTTGGTTTCACCCATTCCCAAAATCGCCCAAAGAGATGCCCACGGGGCGTTTTATTTTGTCAAAGATCCTGACTATTGCTGCCATATCAATAAAGTCATGCCCGTTGATGCTTTATTGGGCAACTATGAGGTTTGGGTCAGCGGTGTGCGCAAAGACCAAAACGCCAACCGCAGCACTTTGGAATACGAAATGGAGGGCAAAAACGGTACACTCAGGCTTCATCCTATGTTGGAGTGGAACAAAAAACACATTGCTCAATACATCAAAGACCACCATTTGCCTCGCCATCCTTTGGAAGCGAAGGGCTATTTTAGCATAGGTTGTGAGCCTTGCACAAGGCACAGCACAGCAGAAAGAGAGGGGCGTTGGAGCGGAATGAATAAAACCGAATGTGGTTTGCACACAGAATTAATATCTAAGCCGTAATAAATGAGTTATAATTTGATTTTGCCAAACCCGCCTAAAATCCTTTCACAGCAATACAGCTATGACTTGCCGGATGAAAAGATAGCCTCTTTTCCGCTTGAAAAGCGGGATGAAGCCAAACTGTTGGTGTATCGTGATGGAGAAATAACTCATAGCGTTTTTAAGTGCTTGCCTGAGCAGCTTAGTGCCGATTCGATGCTGATTTACAACAATACCAAAGTCATAGCGGCCAGATGTATTTTTGGCAAGCCAAGTGGTTCTAAGATAGAGATTTTACTGCTTGAGCCTTATCAAAGCGATGTTTCGATAGCCCTTTCTGCTACTCAGCGTTGCGTTTGGCGGTGCGAAATAGGCAATCTCAAACGCTGGAACGAGGGTTTGCGTCTGACAAACAAAGGCGTTTCGGCAGTTCTTTTGGATAGACAAGAGAAGATGGTAGAGTTTAGCTGGCCGGATGGTTTGGCTTTTTCTCAAGTGCTGGAGCGCATCGGTGCGATGCCCATCCCGCCTTATCTCAAACGGGGAGCCACTGCCTCCGACAAGCACCGCTACCAGACCATTTTTGCCCGCCATGAGGGTGCAATTGCTGCCCCAACCGCCGGTTTGCACTTTACGGAGGCTGTTTTTGAGGGACTTAGTGCGAAAAACATAGCCCGCGCCGAGCTTACTCTCCACGTAGGGGCGGGGACTTTCAAGCCTCTCAAGGCCGAGTTGGCACATGAGCACGACATGCACAGCGAGCGAGTGGCCATACCTTTGACAACACTCCAAAGCCTGCTTCAAAGACAAAACCTCATTTGCGTGGGCACAACTTCCCTCAGAACCATGGAGAGTTTGTATTGGTTTGCGGTCAAACTCTACCAAGACAAAGACCCAATTTTTTCCATAGACAAACTCTACCCCTACCAATTTGAGACTTTGCCTTTGAGCCGTCGGCAGGCCTTAGAAATCCTTTTGGAATATTGCCAAAAAAATAGCCTTAGCTCCATTGAGGGCAAAACATCTTTGATGATACTTCCGGGCTATCGTTTTGCGTTTTGTGATGCCCTGATTACCAATTTTCATCAGCCCCAATCTACTTTGATGCTGTTGGTGGCGGCCTTTTGCAAAGATTGGGAAAAAGTTTATCGGCAAGCCTTGGACAATGGCTACCGTTTTTTGAGTTATGGGGACAGTTCTTTGCTTTTTTATGAAAAATAGATTTTCGTTTTCCTACAACTCGGATATGGCTTTACTGACTGCGCAAAATACTGTCATTGCGGCAGTTTATTGCCTTGACTATGGCAAAATTGACGCAATTTTTTGGAACTAAGGACTGAAAAAATGTCAGTTTGTATGTCAATTTGATGCTTGGCACAAGAAGTGTAATAGCAAACATCAAAAATCAAATCATATTATTATGTCAAAAAACACAAAGAAAGTAGGTGTTAAGCCTTTATCGGACAGGGTGCTGGTCAAGCCCGCTCCTGCGGAAGAAAAAACCGTTTCTGGTATTATCATCCCCGATACCGCCAAGGAAAAACCCCAACGCGGCGAGGTAATAGCCGTAGGTTCAGGTAAAAAAGATGAACCTATGACAGTAAAAGTAGGAGATTCTATCCTCTATGGCAAGTATGCCGGTACTGAAATCACCATTGACGGCGAAGAGTACCTTATTATGAGAGAATCTGATATTTTCGCTATCCTCTAACTGTTTTTTTTGTAAAATTTAAAAAAGTATTTAAAAATTAAACAAATCATGGCTGCAAAAAAATTGCTTTTTCACACTGAGGCTATTGATGGTCTTAAAAGAGGTGTTGACACTTTGGCCAACGCTGTAAAGGCTACTTTGGGTCCAAAAGGACGCAATGTCATTTTGGATAAAAAATTCGGTGCTCCTTCTGTAACAAAAGATGGTGTTTCGGTTGCTAAAGAAATCGAACTCAAAGACCCTATCGAAAATATGGGTGCGCAACTCATTAAAGAAGTTGCCTCAAAAACTGCCGATCAAGCCGGCGATGGTACCACTACCGCTACCGTTTTGGCTCAAGCTATTTTCTCTGCCGGTATCAAAAACGTGGTAGCCGGTGCCAATCCTATGGATATCAAACGCGGGATTGACAAAGCCGTTCATCAAGTTGTGGCTGAATTGAAAAAAATGTCAAAACACGTCAGCAGTAACAAAGAAATCGAGCAAGTGGCTACCATATCTGCCAACAACGACAACGCCATTGGTCGCATGATAGCCGATGCCATGGAAAAAGTCGGCAAAGATGGTGTCATTACGGTAGAAGAGGCCAAAGGAACTGATACAGAGGTCAAAACTGTTGAAGGTATGCAGTTTGACAGAGGTTATTTGTCGCCTTACTTTGTTACCAATACCGAGAAAATGGAGGCAGAGCTTGACAATCCTTATATCTTGGTCTATGACAAGAAAGTCTCTTCGATGAAAGAGTTGCTGCCTGTATTGGAATCTGTGGTTCAGACCGGTCGTCCTTTGTTGATTATAGCAGAAGATGTTGATGGTGAGGCTTTGGCTACCTTGGTGGTGAACAAAATCCGTGGCTCGCTCAAAATTGCCGCTGTCAAAGCCCCCGGCTTTGGCGACCGCCGCAAAGCTATGTTGGAAGATATAGCTGTTTTGACGGGTGGTACCGTGGTATCGGAAGAGCGCGGGTACAAACTGGAAAACGTTACGCTTGACTACTTGGGTCGTGCCGAAAAAATCATCGTGGACAAAGACAATACCACCATCGTAAATGGTATGGGTCAGAAAAACATGATTGAGGCACGCATCAAAGAAATCAAGATGCAAATAGAAAACACTACCTCAGACTACGACCGCGAAAAACTTCAAGAGCGTTTGGCTAAATTGTCTGGTGGTGTGGCCATTCTTTACATTGGTGCGGCTACTGAAGTTGAGATGAAAGAGAAAAAAGACCGCGTTGACGATGCCCTTCATGCTACCAGAGCTGCCGTAGAAGAGGGTGTTGTTCCCGGTGGTGGTGTGGCTTTCATTCGTACTATCCCCAGCCTTGACAATGTACAAGTATCCAACGAAGACGAAAAAACCGGTGTATCTATCGTTCGTCAGGCGTTGGAGTCTCCCTTGCGTACCATCATCGCCAACTGCGGGCTTGAGCCTTCGGTGATTGTCCAAAAAGTAAGGGAAGGCAAAGATGACTTTGGCTACAACGCCCGCACCGACAAATTCGAGAACTTGGTTGCCGAAGGTGTCATTGACCCCACCAAAGTAACCCGTTTGGCACTGGAAAATGCAGCTTCTATCGCTTCTCTGCTGCTGACTACTGAGTGCGTAGTAGCTGAGATTCCTGAAGATAAGCCTGCTCCTGCCATGCCTGGTGGAATGGGCGGCATGGACTACTAAGCCACCGCTTTTCATACACAAGAAAAACCCGCTCAAAAGGCGGGTTTTTTGTTTTCTGTCTTATGACGGTTTTACTTGGGATACTTTTTTAAATTTGCATGATGAATGCCATTTACGCCAAAATAAGAGACTACGAAATCAGGCTGCGCAAAGCGGTTACTACCCAAATGCAGGGCAATTTCCATTCGGTTTTCAAAGGCAGCGGTTTGGAGTTTGATGATGTTCGCCCGTACCAGTATGGAGATGATGTCAGGCATATAGATTGGAACACCACAGCCAAGGGACACGGTACTTTTATCAAAACCTTCAAAGAAGACCGTGAGCAAAATGTATTTTTTATTTTGGATGTAAGTGCTTCGCAGCAGTTGGGTAGCCCCCAAAAAATTGACACAGCCCGCGAAGTGTGCTCTGTGCTGGCACTCTCTGCCATCAAAGAAGGCAGCACGGTGGGACTCATGTGTTTTAGCGACGTAAAAGAAAAATACATCCGCCCCAGCAAAGGCATAGCTTTTGGGTTTTCTTTAATCAGCAATATCTACAAACTCAAGCCCCGCTCCCGTAAAACCAATCTTGCGGCGGCTATGATAACGGCTCAAAACCTCATCAAGCGCAAAAGTGTGGTGATTTTCATCTCTGATTTTATAGATGAAGGCTTCCAAAAAAATCTCAAAGCCTTGGCCATCAAGCACGATTTGATAGCCATACAGGTTGGCGATAAGCGCGAGAGGAACTTTCCTGCTTTGGGTATTGTGCCGCTGCTGGACAAAGAAGCCCAACAAACCATTTGGGTCAATACATCGTCTTCGCAGTTTAGAAACCGTGTTTCTATGCAGCAGGCTCAAATCCAAAGTGAACTACAAGAGCTTTGTCGCAAAACAGCTTCCAGTTATTTGTATTTGGATACCAACCAAGACTTTGTGCCGGACTTGATCAAACTTTTTAGGATTCGCAACGCCACAAAGTTCTAAATCCAAACCCTCGAATCACTTCACCACCTTTTTCCAACTTGCTTTTTCAAAGCAATTCTAAAATAGGTCTGTCCTATTTTTTTTAGATTTTATGTGAATGTTTTGCTGCTTTGCGAAGGTGGCGATTTTCACCACAAATGTTGATGCGGAGAACCAATGTTTGATTAAGCTCAAATGTGTCTGAGGAGCACTGAACCCGCCATTACGCCAAACCGCTGTTGGGTGCTGGTATTTTTTCATCAATGATTTTCGGTATTCTTATGTTTTTTGGACTTACAATCACGTAATTTGTTTTCTTTCCGCTGTCTTCTGCTTTCAACATTTCTTTTGCGACTAAATCTTGCAAATCTCTCAAAGCTGTGTCTGTCGAGCATTTGGTAAGTTTGGCGTAGGTTGATGTTCGTAAAAATCCCACTTCTTTACTGTAATTGTCGTACAGATAATTAATTACAAGTCTTTGTCTTTCGTTAATGTTAGTTGACTTGTGCTTGTCCCAAAAGTGAGCTTTATCCAAAATGATTTCTAAATTTTGTTCACTTGAAATTAATGCCCTTTCAAAACAACCAAGAAACCATTCTACATATTTTGTGATGTCCGATGTTCCTTTTTGTGTTTCTTCAATAATGTTGTTATAGTGTTTATGCTCTTTGAAGATTTGGTTTGATAAGCTGTAGAAACGAATTTTACTATTATCGCTTTTTGCTAACCACATATCTAAAATGGCTCTCGCTATTCGTCCGTTGCCATCATCAAAAGGGTGAATGGTAACAAACCAAAAGTGAGCAATGATAGATTTCAAAACTAAATCCAAATTGGTGTCACTATTCAACCAATTTAAAAATTGTTCCATTTCGTGTAAAACTCTGTCGGCTGATGGTGCTTCAAAATGTATTTTTTCCCTACCAAAATTGCCCGAAACTACCTTCATACCGCCTGAACGATATTTGGCAACATCTATTTGCTGATAACCACTAAAACCTGTTTGAAAAAGTGAGTTATGCCAACCTAAAAGGCGTGTTTCTGAGAGTGGTTTGTCAAAATTTTGTGTAGCATCTAAAATGACATCAACAATTCCTTCAATGTTTCGGGGTGTCCTTATAAAATCAGCCTTTTCAATACCTAATTTTCGGGCGATTGACGAGCGAACAAGTTCGGGATTTAAAAATTCACCTTCAATTCTTGATGTATCTACAACATCTAATATAAGCGATTCCAAAGTGGCACGCTCTATAAAATCGAAACCTAAACTTTCCATACGGCCCAATAAACGTCCTTGTAAATGCCTTACAGAAGCCAAGATGGGTGATAACTTGTCGTTATCCCAAAAAAAATTTGTCCAATTTTCCCTTTCGTGTATGTACATAATTATCACCGCAAAGTATGCGGTAAAAATACAGCTTTTACACCGCAAAGCAATTTTTTACTTCTAAAATCCTTGTTTGTAAGTTAGTTTGTTGTTTGCTGGGTTGTCTTGTTACACTTGCACCCAACGTCAGCATGTGAAAAAACTGACATACAAAAATAAGAATTATTTTGAGTTCACATCAAAAATTTGTATATTTATTTTGTAAAAAAACATAACTTTTAGCATGCCCCTGCAACCCAAAACAGACCGCTATCAGATACGTTTTTGAGTTATTTATTGCAACTTTTACAACCTCAAACGGAGCTTAAACATCCTTGGTATGCCCAAACTGATAGAAAAGCTCCAAAATTAGACACCCGATTATGAAAGGGTTGTTTGTTTTTGTAAAAAACCGGGCTTTTTTAAGGCTGTGTGGGGCACTAAAAACAATTAGATTAAAATTAATTGCTTAAAATAAGCACCTGTCAGAATTAAAGTATCGGCTTTTAATGGGTCGTTTTAGGTGGATTATTTAGATGAAATTCAGTTTTTCACAGGCTGACGGAGCGGAGCTACCCGAAGGGCGGGCGATTTTCACCAAAAATGTTGATGCGGAGATTCAAACCTTGTTCAACCACAAAACTGTCTTTGGAACACGAACCTCCGCCTTTTGGGTAGGTGCTGTTGGCAGTAGCGGCTCTATTTCTCGTCCGTTTCATTGTCAAATAGTTCGTGTAGTTTTTGCTGTAAAAGTTTCTTGTCAGGTAGTTGCGTTTTATACTCTGATACCATTGTCGGTGAAAGGCTCCTGCTTAAAGCATATTCTACAACTTCACTGTCTTTGTCCTTACATAGCAAAACTCCGATGCTCGGATTTTCATTCGGCTTTTTCACATCTCTGTCTAAAGCTTCTAAGTAAAAGTTCAGTTGTCCTAAATGGTCAGGTTTAAATTTATCGGCTTTGAGTTCAAATGCAACCAAGCATTGCAGTCCACGATGGTAAAAAAGCAGATCAATGTAAAAGTCGCTGTTGCCAACTTGTAAATTATATTCTTCTCCTATGAACAAGAAGTCTTTTCCAAGTTCGAGAATGAAATTCTTCATTTGTCTTACAAGTCCACGTTGTAAGTCGCTTTCACTGTGTGGGTCGGGTAAGTTCAAAAATTCAAATACATAGCTGTCTTTGAAGGTGTTTGATAGGTCATTGTTACTTTCTCTCACCGCTGGTGAGAGTTTTGTATTGCCTATCATTGTCCGCTCGAAAAAGCTTGCAGATATTTGTCGGTCAAGTTCTCGTTTACTGTAGTTTTCTTGTTTTACGATATTGAGGTAAAATTCCATTTCTTCAATGGTTTTACACCTTGAAAAAATCAGTAAATTATTTGTCCAGCTAATTTCTCTCACCAGTGGTGTGAGTTTTGGAAAGTCTTTGTAAGTCTCGTAAAACTGCTTCATTCTCCAAATATTTTTATCGGAGAAGCCTTTTATTTCTGGTTCGTATGTTTGTATAAAATTGGCTAATTCTTTCACAACAGAGTCACCCCATTCTGATAGTTCAATTTTCTTGCTGATATATTCTCCAATATTCCAATATAGATTTATCAGTTCAGCGTTTACGGCTCTTATAGCATTAGTCCGAGATTGTTTGATTAGCTGAATTATGTCCGTAAAACGATTATCCATTATTAATTTTTATATGCTACAACGCCAGTCTGTGAAAAAACTGCCTCACAAAGATAAGAATTATTTTGAAGTCATAATAAAAAGCTGTATTTTTTTTATCTTTAAAAAAACAGCTTTTTGCCATGCCCCTGCAACCCAAAACAGACCGCTTTCAGGTACGTTTTTGGGTTATTTATTGTAACTTTCACAACCTCCAGCGGAGCATGAACATCCTTGGTATGCCCCAACTGATAGGAAAACTCCAAAATTAGACACCCGATTATGAAAGTGTGATTTATTTCGTTTCTTTAAGGCTGTGTGGGGCACTAAAAACAATTAGATTAAAATTAATTGCTTAAAATAAGGACTGCTCACAATCAAAATGTAGCCTTTAAACAAGATAAAAATAAGTAATTTTTCAATGAAAACTGGATTTTTTCACAGCCTGAACCCTCTAATATACGTAACTTGAATACATCTTTTATATATTAAAGCGGGTTTTTTAGACTTACAAAATTTTTTGAGATATTTTTAAAATTGTAAATCAATAGTTAATGACAGAAGACTTCTGTTAGTCCCTCCATTACAATACGTAATTCGCTTTTTATATTGTAAACTATCCAAAGGGCTTTTGATATTTCTATCCCTAATTACGCAATAGGAATTTTTCTAATCTCTTATCCGCAGTGCCATCCCTACGAGATGAATGTGCTGACACCATAGCGATAGCCCATTCTCAACAATTGAAGCCGTAAATGCTCTTTCTACCGATTGGGAATCCGGGTTTATTTTCTCAAATTTTGTATGAAAATAACGGTAAAATTTGGAACTTCTCCGTTATTTAATGAGATTGCTTTTGTATGTAAGTACTTCATTTGAAATTATTTAAAAATTTTTGAAAATGATTTATCCACAAAAATCAATGCTACCGTTTTCTCAATCGTTTGCGTGTTAAAAAAAATAAAAAATTATGCTAAAAAGTTACTTATTATCCTTGTGCTTAATTTTTTCGGCTGCCTTGGTCAGTGCCCAACCTTTCAGGCTGGAGGGCAACTGGAGCGGCTCTTGGCAAGCCACTTGCTGCAACCTCAATGACAGAGGGGGTGTTTTGGCTTATCGCGTACAGGCCAACGGCACAGCCACCCGCCAATTCCTCTTCAACAACTCCTCAGGGTCTTACGATCCTAAGTGGGCAGCCAATAGCGGCAGCGAAAGCAGGGCACTGAACACCAAACTGGATGGTCAGGCGATTAGGTTTACAAGTGGCGGGGCTGACATGACCTTTTCTGCAACGGATGGGAGGTATTATACTTTTATAGTAGGCAAAAACGCCGGCGGAAACAATGATATGTCTGTTTTGGAAACCACTTTCAATCCCGTAACCATCACCAACGTAACGGTTCCTTCGGGAACGGTTTTTCCCGGACAAACCACCACCATAGAAGTTACGTTGGGTGCTGCCAAAAATGCAGACGAAAAGGTATTCATCCGCTACGCAAAAAACGGCGACTGGGCCAATGCCACTTTTGTAGAGTTTACCTCGTTTGATGCCTCTTTCAAATCCACTATCACCATACCCGCCGCCGACAATGCGCCTTCGACTACCATCAGCTACTATGTCGCAACGGTGAGAAGTGCCTACACCCCCGCCAATTCAGATATTGATTACCAAACACTTGAAATCAAGAACAACTCCAATTCTAACTACTCTTATAGCGTGGCGGCTGCATGGACAACCGCCTCGGATGGAAATTGGGGCACTGGCTCGACTTGGACAGCGGGCGCAGTTCCCCCCACCAACCAGCCCACCCAAATCAACCACGATGTTACGGTGGCTGCTTCATTGACCCAAACCAATGCCATTACTGTGGCTTCCGGTAAGACTTTGACTGTGCCTTCAGGGCAAACCTTGGCCATTGGGGCGGGCATCACAGGGGCAGGGGCTTTGACTGTCAACGGGACGCTACAAATCAACAACGGCGGATTTTCAAATATTGCCCCTTCGTATGGCTCAAATTCGACCTTGATTTACAACTCCGGCGATACCTACGGTGCCTCTACCGAGTGGACGGCCAACGCAGCCAGTGGCACAGGCGTGCCTCACCACGTACAGGTCGGCAACGGCGCATCCAACTCTAAACTCCAGTTCAACAACACAGGCTACCGCCAATGCACAGGCAATATGACGGTGGGGACAGGCAGTGGCTCCGGCTACGAACTTTTGCTCAATAGCTCAGACCTAAAAATAGCAGGAAACTATACCTTCAACAACGGCAGCGTTTCCAATGGCGGTAAAGCCGTGTTTTTTGTGGGTAGCAGCAACCAAACCACCTCCAACAGCGCGGGAACGGTCTTTTTTGACTATTTGATAGTGGACAAACCATCTGGTAGCCTCATTTTTGGCGACAACGTTACCATCAACACCACATCAGGCGACGTGCTGCAAATGCTCAATTCGGGTTCGATTGACCTCAACGGAAAAAACCTCAACCTCAACAACAACGGCGGCAACATCACCACCAACGGAACAGGTAGAACCATCACCTCCTCGGTTGCGGGGGCAACCATCAACATCAACGCCGACAAAAACATCACCAACTCCTCAGGCGGCACGTTGATTTTTGGGGAAAATGTAACAGTCTCCCTCAACAATGACGGCACAGGGCTAAATTTTGGAAGCAACATTTGCACCCTCAATGGCACGCTCAAAATCAACACGGGTACTTTTGTAGATACCAACGCCCCCACTTATGGCTCAAATTCGACCTTGTTGTACAATTTGACGGGCGACTACAACCGCACCACCGAGTGGAACAGCTCAAGCCTCCAGCATGTGGTGGTACAAGGCCCTTTCAATTTGTATCTGGGAACAAATTCTATTTCTTCGCTAAAAATGGCCGGAAACCTTACCATTTCATCAGGCTCAGTGGTGCAGATGAACAATAACCTTGCCATTCCTTTGGAAGTGGGCGGCAATACCCTCAACGAGGGTACATTGACATTAAGCGATGCAACAGGAGGAGATTTGTACCTCAAGGGCAATTTTACCCAAAACGGCACATTCAACTGCAACGACCGTGAGGTTAGGTTCGTGGGGACAAGTTCCCAAACCATCGGCGGAACGGAAAGCGTCGCGATTGATTATTTTCGCATTAACAATTCGGCGGGGGTGGTGCTGAACCGCAGCGTGGAGGTGGACAATGAACTCAGGCTCGACAACGGAATCATCTCGACCACTTCCTCAAACCTGTTGACTTTGAACAACGGCGCAACCAGTTCGACCGGCTCGGCTTCTTCGTTTGTCTCCGGCCCTCTGCGCAAAATTGGCAACAGCCCCTCCAACTTTGTTTTTTCGACGGGTAAAGGCTCTGTATGGGCGCGTATCGGCATCAACATTTCGGGCAGCAGCACTACTGATGCCTTTACAGCCGAGTACTTCGACAGCGGTGCTCCCAACCGAACCGCTCTTGCTTCGGGGCTGGCGCGGGTGAGTGCCATAGAACACTGGACCCTGGACAGAAGCGGCAGCACCAATTCGGCGGCTGTTACCCTCTATTGGCAAAGCGACACGTACAGCGATATCAACAACTCTTCCAGCTTGCGGGTTTGCCGCTACAATGGCACGGAGTGGGTCTCCGAAGGACAAGCCTCTATTTCATTTGGCTCTTCGGGAAATATCACTTCAAACAGCATCTCATCTTTTTCACCTTTCTCATTTGGCAGCACAGAAGCCGCCAACAACCCGCTGCCTTTGGATTTGGTGTGGTGGAAAGGCAGTGCTGAATTTGACCACAATTTATTGATTTGGAAAACTGAAAATGAAAGAGAAATTCATCATTTTGAAATAGAAAGAAGCCAGACAGGGTCTGATTTTCAGCGCATCGCCCAAGTCTATCCCCCTCAAAACTACGAGTGGAAGGATTTTGAGTTTTTTACACCGGTTAGCTATTACCGGCTCAAAATAGTAGATGCAAATGGCAGCTTCCGGTACAGCAAAGTGCTGGCCATAACAAGAAAAAGCGGTTGGCAGGATGTTTTTGTGGTAAGTCCAAGCCCTATTGAGGCCAGTACTTTGACATTCAAAATATCTTCTTTTGTTCGAGAAAAAGGTGATTTTGAAGTATGGGACGCAAAAGGGCGCATGATTTTGTCTTTTGCTTTCTTTCTGGAGGCAGGGGTCAATGAAGTAAGCCAATTTTTCGGATATGGTTCGGGGGTATATGTTTTGAGACACAGCCAAAGCGGTAGGAATGTTCGTTTTGTGGTGGAATAAGAAAGCCATCCGGCTAACCGGACGGCTCTTTGGTAAAACAGATTAGATATTTTACACCCGCTCAATGATGATGGCCGAAGCCCCTCCGCCGCCGTTGCAGATGGCGGCCATGCCGTAGCGTGCGTTTTTGTCTGCCAGTACACTGGTCAAAGTCAGGATGATACGCGCACCGCTGCATCCGATGGGGTGTCCCAAAGAGACCGCCCCCCCGAAGACGTTAATTTTGTCGTGCGAAAGGCCGAAGTGCTGCATAAAGACCAGAGCCACCACAGCAAAAGCCTCATTGACCTCAAAAAAGTCTATGTCATTGATGCTCAGTCCTGCTCTTGAAAGCGCGATTTCAGCGGCTTTGGCCGGGGCGGTAGTGAACATCATAGGGTCGTGGGCGGCATCGGCAAAGGCTACGATTTTGGCCAAAGGTCTTGCGCCGCATGCTTTGAGGGCTTCCTCATCCATGAGCACCAAAGCGGCTGCTCCGTCGTTGATGGTGGAGGCATTGGCGGCGGTTACTGTGCCGTTTGGGCTGAATACGGGTTTGAGCGCGGGTATTTTGTCAAATACGACTTTTTTGTACTCTTCGTCTTCGCTTATCAATGTGGCATTTCCTTTTTTGTCTTTGATTTCTACGGGGGTGATTTCCGCTGCAAATTTTCCCTCTGCCACTGCCGCTGCCGATCGTTGGTAGCTCGCAACGGCGTACTGGTCTTGGTCTTGGCGCGAAATGCCGAATTTTTCGGCGGTTTGGTCGCCGCATATCCCCATCGCACAAGAGTTATACACATCCGAAAGGCCGTCTTTTACCAAAGAATCAATCAGTTCGCCGTTTCCGTATCCGTAACCGTAGCGGGCTTTGCCCAAATAAAAAGGTGCGTTGGACATGGACTCCATGCCGCCGCTGACGGCTATTTGATTCATTCCCAACATGATGGATTGGGCTGCCAACATAGTGGCTTTCATGCCCGAAGCGCAAACTTTATTTACGGTCGTTGAGGGGACATGATTGCCCAGACCGGCTACAATAGCCGCTTGTCTGGCAGGGGCTTGCCCCAAATTGGCAGAAATCACGTTGCCCATAAATATTTCTTGGACATGAGAACCTTCAATCCCGGCTTTACCTACAGCGGCTTTGACGGCAGCAGCACCCAAAGCGGTCGCTGACAAAGCAGACAGCACGCCCCCAAACGAACCAATCGGAGTCCTTGCTCCCGCTACAATATAAACTTCTTTCATCTCGATTTTTGATTTTAGGCAAAGGTCGCAAACGTTTTTGTTTTGTCAAAGCTCGCATGGCAGAAAACCAAAGTTCACAGAGTTGAACAGCCCAAAACAATACTCTTTGCTTGTTGTAGGGAGTATTTTAATTTAATTTTATACCTTTGGGCTTCGCTAATTCAAAAGAAAAATTGACATGAAAAAATTTGCTATTTGGACGATTTTGAGCGTGATTTTTTTGAGTTGCGGCGGTTCGCCAACCCAAAAAGCCGATGAACTATTGCAACAAAACCAATTTGACCAGGCCATAGAACTTTACACTCAGTACCTAAAAGACCACCCCAAAGAGGATTTGGTCTTGGCCAACAGGGCATTGGCTTATTTCAAGCGCGGCCAATCGCGCCCAAAAACAGATTCTTTGCCACGCAGTGAAGACTTTCAACTTGCTCTGGCTGATTACCAAGCCGCCGGCAAAATCAAAAACGACAACACCGAATACCTCAGCGGCATAGCTTCGGCTCATTTGGAACTCAAAAACTACGACGAAGCCATCATCGCTGCTTCGAGGGCTATCGAAATCAACCCCAACAACGTGCGCCCCTATTTTGTTCGTGCCAAGTGCTACGAAAGGCTCGTGCCCGCCAAAACCGTCTCAGCCCGCGAAGACTACAACAAAATCATTTCTATTGACCCCAAAAACAGTGAAGCATACCTATTTTTAGGGGTGATGGAGTCCAAAATAGGCAAAATGTCAGAAGCCTGCAAGCAAGTTACCAAAGCATTGGAATTGGGCAATCCTCAGGCCGAACAAGCGAAACTTAAATATTGTAGATAAATCCAAAACTCTTTATGGCAGAAAAAATCACCATACACAAAGGCGTACTTTTAGTACCCAACGAGCCTGTTATTCCTTTCATCGAAGGCGATGGCACAGGCCCTGATATCTGGGCAGCATCGGTAAGGGTGTTTGATGCGGCTGTTGAAAAGGCTTATTCCGGTAGCCGCAAAATCCACTGGAAAGAGGTATTGGCGGGCGAAAAGTCCTTCAATCAGACAGGCAACTGGCTACCCGATGAGACCTTGGCGGCCTTCAACGAATACCTTGTAGGCATCAAAGGCCCTTTGACCACTCCTGTGGGCGGTGGCATACGCTCGCTCAATGTCGCTTTGCGTCAGCAACTTGACCTGTATGCCTGTGTGCGTCCTGTTAGATATTTCGAGGGCGTTCCCAGTCCGGTAAAAAGACCACAAGACGTGGATATGGTGATTTTCCGCGAAAACACAGAAGATATTTATGCAGGGATAGAGTTTGCTGCTGGCACGCCCGAAAATGCCAAGTTTTTGGACTTTTTGGCAAAAGAATTTCCCGCGATGCTCAGTAAAATCCGTTTTGGCACACTCGAAAAATCACAAAACTGGCAGTCTGTCCTCGAAGAAGTGGGTGGCACGCTTCGCCCCGCTTCCGTGCAAGTGGGCATCGGAATCAAACCCGTCAGCTACTTGGGAACAGAGCGTTTGGTCAAAAGTGCGATGGAATACACCATCAAAAACAACCGCAAAAGCCTTACAATTGTTCACAAAGGCAATATCATGAAGTTCAGCGAAGGCGGGTTTAGGGATTGGGCTTACCAAGTGGTCAAGGAACAGTTTGGCGCGGTGGAAATAGACGGCGGGCCATGGTGCAAAATACCCGAAGGCAAACCCGGTGCCGGTATTATCATCAAAGATTCGATAGCCGATGCTTTCTTGCAGCAAATTTTGCTTCGTCCTTCCGAATACGATGTGATCGCCACCCTCAACCTCAACGGGGACTACATATCTGATGCCTTGGCAGCAGAGGTTGGCGGCATAGGTATCGCACCCGGTGCCAATATCAACTATATCTCCGGCCATGCCATCTTTGAGGCCACTCACGGCACAGCCCCCAAATACGCAGGACAAGACAAAGTCAATCCCGGTTCGGTCATTCTTTCCGGTGCGATGATGTTTGAATACATGGGCTGGCAGGAAGTTGCGGAACTCATATACAAAGGCATCAATGGAGCTATCGCCAAAAAAAGAGTAACTTACGACTTCGAGAGACTCATGGAGGGCGCGACATTGCTCAAGTGCTCCGAGTTTGGAACTGAGGTAATCGCCAACATGTAAAACATACAGCCACGGGTTTAAACCCGTGGCTATGAATTAAAATTCGGTTCACTTTGGCTATTGCACTTTGTAGAGGATAAGCTCCGAAATACTCGAAGGCTTTTGTGTAGTTGGGTTTTGACGGCCTTGCGTGAGTTTTTTGACGTATTGAAACACAAAGGCATCGAGTTCCCGCAACTCCACTTGGCCATCTGCAAAAAGCAAGTCTGCTTTCCCCTCTCTCATGCCTTCAATGAGCGAAAGCGTAAAAGCACCATGCCCCCATTTTTCATCTTCCAGCGATACCTCTTTGCCGGTAGAGGCAGACATGACGACCACTCCTTTTTCTTCGCCTATCAACTCGCGCAGTGCTTCTGTGTTATCGCTTCGCAAATCAAGTGCCAGTGCACCGCTGTGGCAAGCATCCAAAAAAACAACCGTTCGGCAGGGCAGTGAGATGGCCAAATCAGAAAAATCTGCCCACTTGATGGCGGTTTGCTCCAAATTTTTGCTATCCCCGTCATGAGGCAACAAATAAAACCTGCCTTGCGAATTGAAGCCATGAGAGGCGACAAACAAGACCACCACGTCTCTGGGCGTGGCTTGCGATTTGAGCCACGCGAACCCTTCAAGTATTTCTTTGCGGGTGGCTTGCTTGTTGGTGAGTTGTCTTATATTGACTTGACGAAAAATCTTACCGCTCTGAGTGCCAAAAATCCCGCTTATCGCCTCTGCATCCGCATGGGCAAAATTGAGGTTGTATTCTTTGTTGGCAAAATCCGAAATCCCTATGCTCAGCACATAAAGATTGGGTTTGAAGACCAATTGTTCCATATCAGGCAATTCCTCTTCTCCCAAAAAATAGCTCACGTTCTTAGGTACAGACAAACAGGACATCAGCTCATTTTTGGCATATACTTGAATGTAGTTTTTTCCGGGAAAGTTTGAGAAATCTATCTCAAAAGTATATTCTTTACCTCCCCCGACAAATGTCTCAGCGACAGGGCGAAAGCCTCTCGCCGTTGCCAGTCTTCGCCCGTTGAGCATAAGTTTGACTTCTGTGATGGCAAGCTCAGAAAACACTTTGAATTTTACCTGCAAAATGGGGTTTTTCAGTTCATTGTCGGCAGCGATGGGGTTTATCCATTCGACAACGGGGGCTTTGGCTTTGACGACTTGTTCTTTGGGGCTTTTGTTGGCCTGCAATAGCTCGAGTGCTTTGTCTTCACTGCCCAATTCAATGGCCTTTTTGACCACGTCGGGGCGCATCAAAAATTGGCGGTATTTGTAAGCAGGCTGGTAGTCTGACAGGCGGGAACTGTTGGTGTTGATGCGCCAACCAATAAATTGCTCACCTGCGGCGGAGGCTGCATAATAGCCTGATTCTGTATAACATATCCAATTTCCGTCTTGAGTAGCGACCAGCGTAGCCACCGGTTTTACCACTTTGTTGATAGAATTGGCAATTTTTTCTATGGCCGCTATGTCGTAGTCAGAATTTTTTCGCAAGACCTCCAGCAGTTCATTCCAGCTTTGTTTGCCTTTTGTCTTGGCTATTTTTTGCATGCCTATTTTGACAAAGTACTCCCGCCAAATATCCCCCATTTGTTCCCAAGGCGAAGGCCAATACCCTTCATCTTCCAGCAGCCAAAGTTTGACGCTCTGGTCGGCTGAGGTAGAAATGAGGTATTTTTGATCGGTTGAAAGCGCAAGAACAGCCCCCTGATGTCCTGAGAACTCGCGCAATACCTTTCCCGTTTTGTCAAAGAGTTTTAGGCTGTAATCACAGCCCACCATTACACCTTGGGGCACAGGCAGGGCACAGCGTATCTTGCCGTCGGTTTGTGGATTAACTTTTATGTAAGAGCCTAATTCATAGGCTTGTGTGATAGGTATAGCTGCCGGTTTTATCGCATCCGAAAGTTGTATTTTTTGCAAATTTATAAAATCGAATCCTTCGCTAAAAAGACCTTTGCCCGATGCTGCGAAGCCTATTTTCATGTCTCCCACGAATTGAGCGGTTTTCAGGGCGATGCCTGTATTGGTAAGTTTGGCGACCTGTTTGCCGGATTTGTCCCAAATGTGAATTTCGCTGTCGCTGCCACTGGCCCAAAAATTTTCGCTTGCCGCCATAGACAGAACAGCCGAAGTATGGCCGGAGTAAGTCCCGACTTGCTTGTTTTGTATTGAGTTGAAAATAGACACTTTGTAAGGAGAAACCCCTCCAACAGCTATCCATTCGTCCCAAACGGCCATGCTCGCTATCTCATAGCCGGCTTTGAACTCTTGCTCTACTTCCACTTCCTTGCTCCAAAGACATATTTTGCCGTCTTGAGAGACCGAAACCAATCCTGACTTTCCAAAGGCCAAGCCCCTGATGGGTGCATGATGCCTTCTTAGGTTTTTTACCTCTATAACTGCCGCTTCTTTGAACTTTTCGGGGCTACCGGGTAGGGTAAAGAGCCTAACCAAGCCTTCTGCATCTCCTACGGCAAGGCTGCGGCTGTCGCGGGAAAAAGCTACGGCCAAGACCTTTTTTGAAAAGCCTTTTAAATTGCTGATAAAGCATTGCTTGGTAGTGGGTTTGTTTTCTAAGTTCCTGACATCCCAGACAATAGCAGACAAATCGGCACTTCCTGAGACCAAATACACCCCATCGGGAGAAAACTCCAAGTCAGTAACCACATCTGTATGACCCAACAATTGCGCTATTTGGATGTTTTGGTATAAGTCTATGATCCTGATGCCGTATTCGACAGGGTAGCCTGCAACTGCCAAATAGCGTCCATTGGGGGAAAGCACTACGCTGTTGAGTGCGCCTTCTTCACCTTCCGCATACGGGCGAATGGTTTGAGAGACTTCTCCTGTACGTAAGTCCCATATCCTGATGGTTTTGTCTTCGCCTACCGATATGAGTTGCTGCCCTGAAAAAACCAGCGACCTTACGGCTCCAACGTGGCCGTGAAAATCTAAGTCTATGACAGGCTCTTGAGCAGTACACAAAAAAGTAATGCCTAACCAAAACAAGACCAACAAAACACTTGCTCGCATACAAATTTTCTTTCTAACTTTTCACGACAAACAACGGCAATAAAATTACAAATGAGAAACAACAAAGTGCCTTTTACTTAACGCAACACATGAAAAAATGGCCTTTGGCTTTTATTGCGGAGAAATCAGAATGACAACATAAACCAACGGTTTTCAGCCTACGGGGTTGTGAATAAACCCGCCAAACGGATGGCTGTCTGTTTGCAACAGTGGATGCACAATCCGATTTTACTTTAAGTTGTTGCTTTGTACCAAGCTCAACTCGCTGGCTATATCTATGGAATTGAAACGGATTTCAGCGTAGATGGCCGGTAGGGCGGTGTCTGCTTTGCAAGCCGGATTGTTGATTTGATAGATAAAGAATTTTTGCCCTCTTTTGAACAGATCCACGCCATCAGGCTTGCCTAAGATTTCTACGACTTGGCTCTCAGGTTTTCCTTTGACCAAATCTTGTACGTCCATGAGGGCTGAACGCATTTTGAGCCTTTGTCCGTTGCAGCCGGATTTATCGCTTTTCCATTGCTTAGAGCTAAATTGTTGGGTTTCTATCTCTATTTTTTCACAACTTGAGAGCAAAAAATAAATCACCAAATAGCTTATTAACTTTTTCATAATGTAAACATCGCTAAAATTTAATAATAAAAAGAATACTCATCTGTAATATATTAAAGTAACTTTGCAAAGTTTTTTAAAAACTTTGAAAACTATATTTAAAATTTTATTACCTTTTTTTAAGTTAGATTACTCTGACTTGAAGCTATTTGCTTATGCAGTTGCATTTGTTTTTGTTTTTCTTTTTTCAATAGAGACGCTAAAATCATCTCTGCATCTACTTGGGCAGGATTTGTCGAATCAAATTATTGGTTCTACCACCAACCATTTTGTTGCGCTTTTCATAGGGATACTGGCAACTGTTATTTTGCAGAGCAGTTCTACGGTTACTTCGGCATTGGTAGGGGCGGTGGGTTCGGGCATTATTGACTTTGAGGCGGCACTCAACATGATGATGGGGGCAAATTTGGGCACAACCCTGACTTGCATGATGATTTCGCTGAGTTTTATGTCCAAGCGACTCGAATTTAAAAGGGCTTTGGAAGCCTCTTTGCTGCACAATATATTCAACGTCTTTGTTATATTGATTTTATTTCCTTTGGAATTGTTGTTCGGGGTTTTATCTAAATTTTCTTTATACCTAACCGATTACGTTTACCTTGGCAAAGCAAGTATGAATGTAAGTTTTGCGGGGATTAGTGATTTTTTGTCTTGGCTCAATCGCCCGCTGGTTTATTTGATTAGCAACCCTATCATACTGCTGCTGATAGCCATTTTTATGATATTTGGTAGTATAAGGGCATTTGGATATTTTAGCAAGAACCGAATTTTTCAATCCACTTCTTTGGTGGAGCAGCGGGTGTTTGGCTCGCCTTTGGCTTCATTGTTTTGGGGCTTGGGTATTACGGCTCTTTTGCAGTCGAGTAGTTTGACCACCAGTTTGGTGATTCCTTTGGTGGCTTCGGGCAGAATCACTGTGACGGCAGCCCTGCCCTTTGTGATGGGGGCAAATGTAGGGACTACTTTGACTGCCCTTTTGGCATCGGTGAGTGCTTCTGAAACAGCGGTGGCTTTGGCCATTAGCCACTTGCTCTTCAATTCTATCGGTGTTTTGTTGTTTTATCCCTTGCGACCGCTAAGAATGTTTTTGATTTTCATTGCAAGTTGCGTGGGCGGGTTGGCTTTTCAACACCGCATTTGGGGATTTATCTACTTGGTAATGATGTTTTTTGTGATGCCCTTTATATTAATCTATTTGACTCGCTGATAGTTATTTAACAAAGCCTACGATTGTGTAAGTGATTCTCCTATTTTTTAGGTGTTCCGAGGTGGGGCATTTGACTCCATTGCCGCAATTGTTGAGCAACCGGCTTTCTCCGTACCCTTTTGAAGTCAATCTATTGGATGGCAAACCTTTGTTAATGAGGTATTTTTTGATGTTTTCGGCTCGTTTTTCGGTGAGTGCCATGTTGTAGTCATCTTCACCCCTTGAATCTGTATGGCAGCCAATTTCTATGATAGTGTAGGGGTTGAGTTGCATAAAGTGAATGATTTCATCCAATACCACCATTCGAGCGGGCTGCAAACTGTCGCTCATGATTTCAAATACTGCATCAAATATGGTAACCGATTGTCCGACTTCAAGTTTTATCATGCTAAACTGCTTTCGGATGCTTTCTTTTTCGCTTTGGTGCTCAATTTTGTCGGATAAAAAGTAAAAATAGTTTCGTTTTAAGCCTATTATCATGTACTCTCCGCCTTCTTCAAGCGTACACACAAAATTGCCCAAACCATCGGTAAACAGCAACCGACTGGTATTGCGGGTCAAATCTCGAATTTGGACTTCGACGTTGGCGATAGGTTTAGAAGTAACTGCATCGGTAAACTGGCCATAAAACACGTTTGATTTGCTGCGAAATAGACCAATTTCTATGCTGATGCTTTGGCCGGTAGAAACTTTTTTGGGATACAGCGGAAAAGGCTTTGAACTGTAGCCCTCTTTGATGCAATGAATTTCGTATTCGTCTTCACCGGAAAGTTTGAGGTCAAAACGCCCTTTTTTGTCAGAGGTGTCTTTTTGAAAATCGCTGTCAAGTTTGTATTGGGTAGTTTCACCTCCTGAATGCCTGACGATTTTGTAAGCTATCACCAAAACGTCCTCTTTGGGTTTTTTATCTTTTTCTACGAAAATTATACCGTTGACTGTGTAATAATTTTTCAGTTCTGAATATTTTGGCAGGGTATCACTAAGGCACAAACCGATTTTTGATGCCTGTACCAAAGTGGTCAGCATGATGAAAATAGTTGATAAACAGCACTTAAAAGACATTTATTATGACTAAAAACCCCTTGCGGTACAATGTAGCAAAATTTGTGCTTAATTATAAGAATGAAGTTTCAAAAGTCCTATCAAGCGCAAATAGTTATCCAAGAGTTCTTTTGGCGTTCCGTCATTGCTAAGTTTGTGAAAATAAACATCTTCCAAATCTTCATGTTGGGGGTTATTGATGAGTTTTGAAATAACAGTCCCTTTTATGCAGCGTATCAGTTCATTGGAAACGGCACGCAGCGGCTTTTGCGGCTCTGAGTTAAAGAGTTCGTGTAGCTGTGCCAAAGTTTGGTTGGCCTTCCAAAAATCGTACCCTACCTCTTTGAGTTGTTGTTTGAAATCCAATACAATAGCTTCGAGTTCGTCAATATTTTTAGCTTTATAGCGTTGAATTTTTTGTCCGTTGAGTAGAGCCATCGGCACAAGGAGCGTGTGGCTATTGGGGGCAAAAGCCTTGTGCCCATTGGTAAATTGGAAAGCGGTTTTTTCCACCAAATCGTGTCTGACACCCAAAAAAAACTCTATCATACTCAGGTCTTCGTAGTTGGAGACCGAAACCACCACATTCTCAAATCCAAATCCGGTGTCTCGCCTGAGTTGGTGTACACTCGGGATTTGGTAGAATCCCTCAGCCCCCAACCACAGAAGCAGTTCGTCCAACAGCAATTGGATACTAATTTTTTCCATACACAAATGACGTAGAAAAAAGAATTTTTTCCTTATTCTCGTGAGTGCTACAAAATTTTTGAGCCAAGTACAATCAATTAAATATCAAACTTAATCCCCTGTGCCAGAGGCAAATCTGTTCCGTAGTTGATGGTATTGGTTTGGCGGCGCATGTAGGCTTTCCAAGCATCGGAGCCGGATTCTCTGCCTCCGCCGGTTTCTTTTTCTCCGCCAAATGCCCCGCCAATCTCTGCTCCTGAAGTGCCGATATTGACATTGGCAATCCCGCAGTCAGAGCCTTGCGCGCTGAGGTATAGCTCTGCTTCGCGCAGGTTGTCTGTGAAGACAGCCGAAGAAAGTCCTTGAGGAACAGCATTTTGTATTTGGATGGCGTTTTCTAAGCCGCCCTCATATTCTATAAGGTACAAAATAGGTGCGAAAGTTTCGTGCTGAACGATGGGGAAATGATTTTGGGCTTCTGCTAACACGGGGCGCACGTAAGTGCTTGTTTGATAATGGTCTAAGACTTCGCCCCCAAATATGACGTTGCCTCCTTGCGCTTTAAGCTCTTCTTGTGCTTTCAAAAATGCCGCAACAGCTTGTTTGTCAATGAGTGGCCCTACCAAAGTGCCTTCTTGCAGAGGGTGTCCGATAGGGAGTTGCTCATAAATGGCTATGAGTCTGTTTTTGACTTCTTGATAGTGGTTTTTGTGTACGATGAGGCGGCGGGTGCTGGTGCATCGCTGGCCGCAAGTGCCTACGGCCCCAAACACAACAGCCCGAAGAGCCATATCCAGGTTGGCGTGCTCGGTGATGATGATGGCGTTGTTGCCGCCAAGCTCCAACAGGCTTCTGCCCAACCGTTTGGCTACGCTCTCACCTACCGCACGCCCCATGGTGGTAGAGCCGGTGGCTGAGATGAGGGGCAAACGCTTGTCTGCCGCCATCAACTCCCCTATTTCCCTTCCACCCAAGACCAAGCAAAAGATGCCTTCCGGTAGGTTGTTTTCTTCAAGCACTTGAGCGACAATATTTTGGCAGGCTACTGCCGTAAGGGGTGTTTTTTCTGAGGGCTTCCAAATACAGGTGTCTCCGCAAACCGCCGCAATCATGGCATTCCAAGACCACACCGCCACCGGAAAATTGAAGGCTGATATGATACCGATAGGCCCCAGCGGGTGGTATTGTTCGTACATGCGGTGGTTTTTGCGCTCCGAGTGCATCGTAAGCCCATAGAGTTGGCGCGACAGCCCCACCGCAAAATCACAAATATCAATCATTTCCTGCACCTCTCCCAAGCCTTCTTGTAGGATTTTGCCCATCTCAAGGGACACCAATTTGCCAAGGGATTGTTTTTTTTCTCTCAGTTTTTGACCGATTTGTCTGACGATTTCACCGCGTGCAGGGGCAGGCATGGCAGACCAAACTTTGAAGGCGGCACTTGCAGCCTCTACGGTTTTTTGGTAGTCTTCTTGGTTGGCAAAGGCTACCTTTCCGAGTTCCTGTCCATCTGCAGGGGAATAAATTGTTTGAAAATATCGGTTTTCTGTACTGCCTTTTGACATTCCAGTACTGTAAGGAGCGCACAAATCATGTATCCCTAAATCAAGCAAAATTTCTTGTGTCATATTTTTTTGTTTGCCGCGAAGATAAACATTTATTGAGTGCTGCGTTTGCGGCAGGCAAAGATGCAGCAAAGCTAAAGTACTTTTACACATTGAGTTTTAAGCCCAGCACCGTTACGTCATCCAACTGGAAGGGAAAAGTTGCCTTCCACTGGTTGAAGTATTGCTCAACGATTGTTACTTGTTCTTCAAAGGGCTGTTCGGCTACAGATTTGATTAAGCCGGTGAATTTGGCTTTGCCCAGTCTTTGCTTTTTCTCTCCACCCAACTGGTCATAAAAACCGTCAGTGGATAAGTAAACGCTGACCTCTTGTTTTAAGTGGATGATGTACTCTTCAAAATAGGGATTGTCTCTTAAGTGGCCGCCGCCCAGTGATACCCTGCTTCCCTGCAAGATATGAAATTCTCCATTGGATTCTCGACAAAAAAGTGGAAGTTTTGCACCGGAAAAGCGCAAGATTCTGGCTTTTCTATCCCATTGGCAGATGGCTGCATCAGCCCCGTCGCTGTTGAGGGTAGATTCTTGCTTGAAGGCTTTTTTGATTTCTCGATGCAATTCGGTCAAAATCTCCGCAGGCTCTACAATGTTTTTGAATTCCACTATCAATCTGAGCATATCGTTGACAAGCAAGCTCATAAAAGCACCAGGCACACCGTGTCCGGTGCAATCCACTACCCCAAATATCACTTTGTCCCTACGCTCGAAAAACCAGTAAAAATCCCCGCTTATGATGTCTTTAGGTCGGTAAAACAAAAAATACGCAGGGAAAAGTTGGCTCAGTAGTACCTTCTGAGGCAACATCACATCTTGGAGGCGGCGGGCGTATTGAATGCTTTGTGTTACGAGTTTGTTGGCTCGTTCTAAGTCGCTTGCTTTTTCTTCAACTATATCTCGTTGGGCAGAAATTTCTTCTGCGTATTGAGCGAGTTCTATGTTTTGCTCATAGACCTGTTTTGTTCGGTCTTCAACAATTTTCTCAAGCGTTTTATTGATGTCGTCGAGGGATTGGTTTTTTTTGAAAAGCTCGTTAGAGCTTACTTCCAATATATTTTCGAGGTGTTTTACGCTTTGGTCAAAATCAAAATATGCATCGCTTACAATTTGTAAAAAGTTGTTGAAATCCGCATTTTTTTCAAGCATTTCTCCAAATGAGAAACGCTTGAGTTGGCGTTTGAGTAAGCGATGAAAATTTTCCCTCATGTTTTATTCACTTAAAAGAGTTACTGTCATCGTTTGATTGTGTAATTCGCTAAATTCCCCCTTTTCGAAAGGACATATTTCGCCATAAGAGTAAAATCCTGTAAAAAAAGTATCTTTTCCCACAACCGACCTTACGGCATCTACTTCCTCTTCTACGACTTGCTTCATAACCAGCTTCCTACCTACGCAACTCACCAAAATAGCCAACTCAGGCTTTTTGCCGTAACCGGTCATGGCCGTTTTGGCGGCGGCTTCGGCTCCGTCTATGAGCCTGTCCACGTTGGCGCGCATCAGCCGCACTACCGACCCCGTAGGCATATAGCCCGCAAAGGTCATTGAGCCGCTCTGCTGATCAACTCCCAAAATTGTCCGAACCACAGGGCTTTTGTCGGCTTTCATCCTTACGCTAAGAGGAAAAAGCAGGGCAGAGCCGGGGAGTTTTTCGGCTTGTTCGCCCAAGTAAGTTTTGTAAACCGAGAGCGCAGGTTGTCCATCAAGTTCATAAAGTATATTGTCTTCAGCTTTAGTGATAACACGCTCATAGCCAAAGCTATCCCATCCACCCATTGAGCCAAAACCTACGCTGAGATCTCCATAAAATCCTATTGCCGTCAACATGCCTCTGTGTGGCTGTCCGTTTTCATCCAACACAAAAGTCTGCTGAAAATCAGCAGCATCTCCTGCCATACCCCCCGTGATACCGGTATTGTGCAGTGCCGAAGCGCGAAGTCCATCCAACAGTGCAGTGCCATTGACCAACAAACCATCTGTTAAGATCAGGACATGAGCCAAGCCTTCGGGATTGAACAAGTTGCCCAGGCTTTGCCCTAAAGCAAAACTATCGCTCGTTTTTTCAATTTTTGCGGTTTTAATCTCTAATCTTGTGCGCTCAAAGTGAACGGCTGTCAAAGAAACCGAATTCTCGTACACCCGAGTATCGGTTATTTCTCCCGATGTCGAACATCCCACCAGCAGGGCTTCGGGATACATTTCCTTGACTTTTACCAAGTTAGATGGTTCTTTGAAAAAAGCAGTATAAGCAAACACAAACACAAGTTGTGCTTTAACTCCTTCCAATGAACCTTTTACAGTTTGCCAATCTGACCCCTGTCCCAAATGCTTTTGCTCGATTTTCATGTACGAAAAAGTTATTTATTTGCTAAAATTTGAACCCAAAAATTGCTTTTAAAATCTACATATCAAACAATATTGATTAATTTTTATCTGAAAAGTTTTCCTGTTTTGACCTGACTTACGCAATAGAAATTTTCCGATGTTTAACTCCGAACAAATGCACCCAATGCCGTAGGCATGATTTGTAGCTGGGCATAAGTTGATGAGGTCGCACATAAGATAACCACAGTTTTAAACCCGTGGCTATTGAGTCCCCTTTAATAATATCTCATCCCTACGGAAAGAGTGCTTCTGACAAGAAAATGATTTCCACATTGACCCAAGACTGTCCGCATGATAGATGACTTGTGGTCTTTATCCGATTTGGCTGAAATCCTTTTTTTTGCTTTTGAGCACCTCCAGTTTTACTTTTATGACTTGGTGTTGAGGTAGTTCGAGCTCGGGGTCTTGTTCGTAGATTTTTGATGCACAGTTTCTTACGGCTTCTATGAGTCCTTGATCGTTTACAAGGTCTGTGAAATGCAGTGCGACCAGTCCGCTTTGCTGTGTGCCCTTGAGGTCTCCCGGGCCACGTAGTTTGAGGTCTGCATCGGCGATTTGGAAGCCGTCGTTGGTTTGGCAGAGTATGGCCAGCCGTTGGCGCACCTCTCTTGAGATTTTGACGGGTGTGAGCAAATAGCAGTAGGATTGGTAGCTTCCCCTTCCCACTCTTCCCCTGAGTTGGTGGAGTTGGGCAAGGCCAAACCGCTCCGCATTTTCTATGACCATCACACTGGCATTGGGTACGTTGACCCCCACTTCTATCACTGTGGTGGCACAAAGGATTTTGGTTTGCCCGTCTTTAAAGCGTTGCATTTCAAAGTCTTTATCTTTGGGCTTCATTTTTCCGTGTACGATACCGATTGGGTAGGGGGCAAAGAACCGCTCAATCGACTCAAAACCCGAATATAAGTCGTTGATGGCCAGTTGCTCGTTTTCTTCGATGGCAGGATAGACGAAGTAGGCTTGCCTGCCCTGTTGGAGTTCCTTGCTGACCAACTCAAAAAGATGCAGTCTGGAGGCTTCCGTAAAGTGTTTGGTTTCTATGGGCTTGCGTCCTTTTGGCAGCTCATCAATCACCGAGACGTTCAAATCCCCATAAGCCGTCAAAGCCAGCGTGCGCGGGATGGGCGTTGCGCTCATAATCAAGAAATGTGGGGCTATGGGTGCATCTTTATCTTTTAGTTTGGCGCGTTGCTCTACTCCAAAGCGGTGTTGCTCATCTATGACACAAAGCCCCAGTTTGTCGAATTGGACTCTTTCTTCTATGAGGGCATGCGTTCCGATAAGCAGCGCAAGTTTTCCATCCGATAGCTTGCTGAGGATTTCTTGGCGCGCTGAGGCACGGGTAGAACCGGTCAAAAGTGCCATTTCAATACCCAACTCTCGAGCAAAACCCAGCAGTCCTTCATAATGCTGAAAAGCAAGTATTTCTGTGGGAGCCATCATAACAGCCTGATAACCCGAGCCAATTGCCATGAGCATAGCTATAAATGCCACCATGGTTTTGCCGCTGCCCACATCGCCTTGCAGCAGGCGGTTCATCTGAAAGCCACTCTTTAGGTCTTGGGCAATTTCTTTGAGCACGCGGTTTTGGGCTGAGGTCAGTTTGAAGGGCAGGTGATGTTGCAAAAAATCTCTCGCCGCCTTTAAGTCCTCAATCACCGCCCCCCTATCTCTTTGGGCGGGACTTTTGAGTACTTTGAGCACTTCCATTTGAAAAAAGAACAGTTCTTCAAACTTGAGCCTGTCAACGGCTTTTTGCAAGGCTGCCTGTGAAGCGGGAAAATGTATGTCTAAAATGGCCTGCCGGCGCGAAACCAGCCCAAATTCTTTGATGACCTGTTCGGGCAGCGTTTCGACTATACGTGAGTGGCCTTGCTTGAGAATAGTTGAAATCCAGAGCCTAAGTTTGGTTTGGGTGATTTTGGCCGCATCAATTTTGGCGGTGGTAGAGTAAACAGGGAAAATCCCAAAGTCGCTTTGTCGTACCGCAGATGCTTTTTTGTATTCGGGATGCGCGATTGAAACCCCAAAATTGTCTTGGGTTAGCCTGCCAAATACAAGGT
Organism: uncultured Roseobacteraceae bacterium; assembly: GCA_964602415.1. GTDB lineage: Bacteria > Bacteroidota > Bacteroidia > Cytophagales > Flammeovirgaceae > CAZRQL01. The sequence continues at coordinate 35,127 of CAZRQL010000008.1, read as the reverse complement.
ATTCGGCGTTGAGCAGCAGGCTTTTATCGTGGTATTCAAGGGCTTTGAACCAAACCAATTTCATTTGCGCGCTGCCGTCGTCCAGTGTGGCTGTCAGTAGTTTTTTGTGTTGGGTTTGGTGGTATTTCTTTGATATGATGTTTCCTTGCAACAGCACCCATTCGTCGTTGTGGGTGAGTTTGATGATTTTTTTGATGCTCGATCGGTCTTCGTAGCGCAGCGGATAATGAGACACAAAATCGCCAAGTGTTTTGATAGCCAACTCTTCCCTCAGCAGCGAGGCAGAGGCCTGAGGCACAAAAGCATCCAAAGGCTGCGCAAAGAAGGAAATGGCCATAAAACAAAGATAGTTTTGGGCGGTATCAATCCAAATTTTGTTGTGTAAAAAACTTAAACGCCCCGTCTTCTTGCAAGTCTATGACCAATGCGGTGAGGTATCCCATTCCGGCTTGAGAATACACACAACCCGAATCAATGAGGTAGTTGCCGTTGTGGACTCTGGGGGCATAGGCAGTGGGGCGGTGACCCACTATTTGGACGATTCCTTCGATGGCTGCCAGGGGCTTTCGGGTAAAAATGTAAGAGTTGGGCTTGTTGAGCGGCATATCCAAAATGGCAGACAAGTCGGATTTGAAAGTGGTAAACAATTCTTCCGAAACGCCCGCATGGGTGAGTAAAATTTTGTACCGGTCGGGAATTTCGACAAACAGGTATTTGGGCAGCGATGCAAAAAATGAAGACATGCTTTCCAACATGGATTCGATTAGGTTGGGGTCGCTGATTCTGAGGTAGTTTTCTATGGAGCGAATGGTCATTTTGCCACCTCCTCCCAGCCACATTTGGTTGGAGGGTGGATTTTTGCGGTTCATGCAGTAGTATTCGTGGTTGCCCAAAATACACTCGTAGCCTTCTTCTTTGACCAGCCTGTACACTTCAAACGAGCGTTTGCCTTTGTTGATTAGGTCTCCCAAAAACACAATACGGTTGTCTTGGGTTGGTACTTTTTTGAGTAAACCCTTGAGTGTCAAATAGCAACCGTGTACGTCGCCTATTAGGGTCAAATACCTTTTCTGCACGGATGCAAAGTTGGGGGATTTTGTTGGAAAACGCGCTGTTCTTGTATTGTTTTTGTCGTTTGAACTTGTGGGTGTAGGCTAAGTAGGTTTATTCAAGCATTTGAAAAACAAATGCTTATTTCTGTATTGGATGGTGTTTTTTTGCTTTGATTTTTTTCCACAGATTTGATGGTTTATCTTGCGAGCTTAAATCTCAAATTATGGATGTTGTTAAGGTCAAAGAGCTTTGCGCCAAGCGGAAACAAAATTTCATCTACAACGAAGAGGAAAATTCGAGCAACGAAGAGGCTTTTTTCTTTTTCGTTGGCAGTCATGAAGGTAGAGAGGTGGTTTTCGATGCCTATCTTTATCCACTTGAGGCAGAATATATGCTCAATCTGATGGAAGAAGCCATTGAAAGGGTCATAAAAAAATACCCTCAGTATAAAGCAGAAGATTTTGATATGGACCAAAGCGGTCCTCATATTGATATGCTTGAGGAAATGCTTGACGAGCTTTCAGAAGACGAAGAGTTTGGCGTTCAGGAGTTTGTGGAGATTGGGCAAGAAACCCCGGACGGTGTCCAACTCAATGCCTGCCTCAATGTTGCCGAAATTACAAAAGACGTGGTTGCTAAGTTTGTTAATGATTTCAATAGCGGTAAGTTAGAGCTTGATCAGACCGTTTATTCCTTTTCAATAGACGAAAGCTACGAAGAAGATTAATGACAGTACGCAAAGGAACTCAGCAAGATATTCCCGCCGTTTTTGATTTGATTTGTGAGTTGGCGGCCTATGAGCTTAGTCCGCAGGAAGTCCTCAATTCACCTGAGAAGATGCGAAAAGAGTGGGGCAGCTATCATTTTTTTGTCGCAGAGCAAGACGACCAAATTGTAGGGGCGGCCATTTATTTTTTTAGTTATTCCACTTGGAAAGGCAGGTCTATGTATTTGGACGATATTGTGGTCAAGCAAGACAAACGAAGACAGGGTATTGGTTCTCAATTGTTTGAAGCGATTTTGAATGAAGCCCGCAGCCAACAAGTCGGCAAATTGCATTGGCAGGTGTTGGATTGGAATGAGCCGGCTATTGAGTTCTACAAAAAATACGGCACTTCCTTTGATTTGGGCTGGATCAATTGCAAATTGTATCCTTAAAAATAATTTTCTCGATGAGTATAAAAAAGAGAGTGGCTATCTTAGGCTCTACCGGCTCGATAGGCACCCAAGCCTTGCAAGTCATTGACAGCTACCCCGAAAGCTACGAGGTGGTGTTGCTTACCGCCCGCAACAATGTGGGTTCGCTGGTGGAGCAGGCCAAAAAATACTTACCGCCCTTTGTGGCCATCACCAACCCTGACCATTTTGCGGCTGTACAAAACTCCCTTCAAGGTTTGCCGATAGAGGTCGTTTGCGGGCATGATGAGTTGTGCGATTTGCTCAAGCAAGACATGGCCGACGTGGTACTGACCGCCATGGTGGGCTATGCGGGGCTTATGCCTACTTTGTCCGCCATAGAATCAGGCAAAACCATTGCTTTGGCCAACAAAGAGACGCTGGTGGTGGCAGGGGAACTGGTCATGCAAAAGGCCCGTGAGTGCAGCGCAGCCATCTACCCCGTGGATTCCGAGCACTCGGCCATCTTCCAATGCCTTGAAGACAACGAGATAGAAAAAATCTACCTCACCGCATCGGGAGGCCCTTTTAGAGGCAAAACCAAAGCCGAACTCCAACACGTTACCAAGACCCAAGCCCTCAAGCACCCCAACTGGGAAATGGGCGCAAAAATCACCATAGACTCTGCCACCTTGATGAACAAGGGCTTGGAGGTCATCGAGGCCCGCTGGCTTTTCGACTTGAAGCCTTCGCAGATTGATGTCATCGTGCATCCCCAGTCTATTTTGCACTCCATTGTGCAGTTTAGGGACGGCAGCATGAAAGCCCAAATGGGGCTGCCCGATATGAAGCTGCCCATTCAGTTTGCCTTGACTTTTCCCCATCGTTTTGCCAATGATTTCCCCCGCTTTGACTTTGCGCGCTATCCGGCACTGAACTTTGAGCCGCCCGACCGCAAAACATTCCGCAACCTTGATCTGGCCTTTATTGCGCTGGACTACGGCGGCAATATGCCCTGCATCCTCAACGCCGCCAACGAAATAGCTGTTGAAAGATTCCTTAGGGATGAGATTGGGTTTTTGGATATTGCCCATCTCAACGAACAATCCATGGAAAAAGCCACTTTCATAGCCCGCCCGTCTTTGCAAGACTACATCCAAACCGACTTGGAAGTCAGGGCTTTGGCTAAAGAATGGAAATGAGACAAATGCTTGTTATCAACCAAAGCTTCTCAGTTCGTGATACAAAATATCCGAAGGTAAGCCCATCACATTGTAATAAGAGCCTTTTATCTTGCTGATAGCCACCACGCCTATCCATTCTTGCACTCCGTAAGCCCCGGCTTTGTCGTAGGGTAGGAACTTGTCCACGTAAAACTCGATTTCTTTTTGGTCTAAATCTCGAAGTTGGACTTTCGATTTGCAAGAAAAGCTCTTTTGTCGCTGTGTGGTCGTCAGGCATACCCCCGTAACCACTGTATGCACATCTCCGCAAAGGCTCGTGAGTATTTCGATGGCTTGCTTGCGGCTGGTGGGTTTGCCTATGATTTGGTGCTTTTGGATGACCACCGTGTCTGCCGTAATCAGCAGTTCATCGGGTTTGAGTTCGTCGAAGTAGGCTTTGGCTTTGGTCTGCGCCAAAAACTCAGGCACTGCTTTGGAGGGCAAATCTTCGGGCACGCTCTCATCAACTTCTTTGGTTCTGACCTCAAAATCAAAGCCCATCAACGCCAAAATCTCTTTGCGGCGAGGCGATGCGGAAGCCAACACCAGACGATAGGGTAATGTAAACATTTGCAAATTTAACTTTTAACTTAAAAATAAATAAATAACTGTCAGATTGACAGAGCCATTTTTTGGTATTGTTATTGGTTTTGTTTGTAAAATGTATATCATTATGGATGACGCAATTTTCAAAATCCTCAAAGAGGTAAACGAATGGAAAGAAAAATTTGAGAAAGATTTTTTTCAGTCGGCCAAATCCGAAAAAATAAACCTCGAAGAAGAAAACCGCCTTCTCAAAGAACAAGTCCAACTGCTCAAAGACCAACTCAACGACAAAAACGAAATTATCAAAATGCTCAAAGAGCAGTTAAAACACTCGTAACATTGCGTTCATTTTGCTAAATTGCGCCTGTTAATACGTTTTTATGCTGCGCAATTTACTAATCCAACTTTTTTTGCTTGTGTATAGCTCTTTTTGGGTTCGTGCCCAAATTCCCGAAAAGGGTTTGCTTTGCCATTTTTCTTTTGATAACAAACTCCATAATGCCGTTGATAAAACCCACCAAGCCAAACTCATTGGTGCTCAATACGGCGCAGACCGGTTCAATCGCCCCCTACATGCCATCAAGTTGAATGGAGAACAGCAATACGTCAGTTTGGGAAACTCCAAACGCCTCAAACCCACCGAGGGGCTTACCCTTGCGCTTTGGGCATCGAAAGACAATTGGCAAGGAAAAAGCGGTGCGCATATTTTTAGCAACTACGAATTTGCAGGCTTTGCCCTTGCTTTAAAAAATATTGCCCAACTTTCTGCAACTCTCAAAACTACTGACGGCAGCCTCGACGTTACGTACTCTATTTCAGCACTTTCACCGGGCTGGCATCACTTTGCAGTAACTTTCGATGGGCAACATTTTGTGCTCTATGTGGACAGTCAGCCGGTAGCCCGAAGCAAGACCAGCGAAGTGGCCACTATCGAACAGCACCCCACCAATCACACTTTTTTGGGGGTGAGTGCCAGCAGAGAGCACGTGCCTTGGTACTATGAGCAAAATTATTTTCAAGGCATGATAGATGATGTTTTCGTTTATGGGCGCGCTTTGAGCGAACAAGAAATCATCTATCTCTACGAAGACGCGCCCCCGGTGGAGATGAAAGGGTTTGTTTTTGATAGAGAAACAGGCAAAAAAATAGCCGCTCAAATAGATATTGATGGAGTTATGTACACTGCCACCGCCGAAAAAGGCTATACAGCCCCCATCAAACCCAAAGCAAGCGATAAAATTATCCATATATCTGCAAAAGGCTATTTTGGTAAGGTGGACAGAATACCCAAGGGAGTTTATTATTTTGAACAAAATTTTGAACTTAACCCCATCAAAATCAATGAGTCTGTGGTGTTGAATAATATCGAGTTTGAACAAAACAGTTCGGAGCTTTCTGCAAGTTCTTTTGTTTATCTGGATTCCGTAGTGGAAATGATGAAAGAAAATTCCACTATCAAAATAGAAATTTCAGGACATACCGACATCATAGGCAACCCAAAAGCCAACCAAGCTTTGTCCGAAAAAAGAGCAGAGTCAGTTTCTAAGTATTTGATTAGCAAAGGTATCAATTCTGAGAGAATAAAAACCGTAGGCTATGGAGGGGCCTTGCCCATTGTTACCTCACAAGACGAAGAACTGCGCAAAAAAAACAGAAGGGTAGAATTTAAAGTTACGAGTTACTAATTTTGAACTTTTTATGAAACCCAAATTCAAGACGCTGTCCATCATCATACCTGCGTATAATGAGGAATCCACAATTCACTTGATTTTGAATAAGATAAAGCGAGTTGAGTTGCTCGATTCTATTTCAAAAGAGGTGATTGTCATCAATGATGCCTCCCAAGACGACACCAAGGGAGCTATTGAGCGGTACAAATTAGCCAATCCCATTTTTCCCATTACCTACCTCGAACACCCTGTCAATCAAGGCAAAGGAGCGGCACTTCATACCGGTATCAAGCACGCGACAGGAGAGTACATCGTCATACAAGACGCCGATTTGGAATACGACCCTGCCGAATACAACCTACTCATCAAACCTGTGCTCGATGGCTTTGCAGACGTAGTGTATGGGTCGAGGTTTATGGGCGGCAATCCGCACCGGATTTTGTTTTTTTGGCACTCAATCGGAAATAAATTTTTGACATTTCTCTCAAACGCTTTCACCGACTTGAACCTCACCGACATGGAAACCTGCTACAAACTTTTTAGGAGCGACATTATTAAGTCTATGGAACTCAAAGAGAAACGGTTTGGATTTGAGCCGGAGGTTACAGCCAAAGTTGCCCGTATCAAAGGCATCAGGATTTATGAGGTGGGAATTTCCTATTACGGAAGAACCTATGCAGACGGGAAAAAAATCAATTGGAAAGATGGTTTGAGAGCTATTTTTTGTATTGCCAAATACAATTTATGGGCAAAATAAAACCCCGCGAAGGGGCTTTATTTCAGTAGTCATCATCTCCATAGCCGTCGTAGTCGCTGTTGCGCCCACCCGAAGAGCGCGATGAGCCAAAGCCGCCGCCTATCATCCCTGAGTCGTTGTCTTCCTCACCATCAATTTCGGTGTCTTCTTCTTCTTCTTTGGACTTAAAGGATTCGGTAGATGAGGGAGGTGAACAATACTCACACACATACAAATCCGTGCCTTTAACACGCTCCAAAAAAGTGTCGGTACTACTCATCCCACACTGGTAACAGCGAGTATCCACCACGATAACAGTTTTCTTTTTCATGTAGGTAAATCATCAAACGAGTACACAACGTAAACCAATAAAAAAAGTTTCATAATCCAATATTTTTTTTCAATTGGAAAAATATTTTTTTTAAAATATTGAAAATCAGATTATAACTTATTTCATAATCAGATTTTTTCTAATCCTTGACCCGATGCCGTTGATTGGGGGCGGCGACTTTGTTCTTTACCAATTGCCCTGCTCTTCTTGTTTGTAGCTGCGTAGCCGACCGAAGGCTTGACCTAAGCTGTGGGCAATATCGCTGGCAATGAGTGATTCTTGACTTTGGTTTTCGGCGGCAATATCCCCTGCCAAACCGTGCAGATAGACCCCCAACACAGCGGCTTGCTGGGGTGGGTATCCTTGCGCCAACAGCCCCAGTATCACCCCCGTCAGTACGTCGCCACTGCCCGCAGTAGCCATGCCCGGGTTTCCGCTGCTGTTGAAGATGACCCTGCCGGACGGCAAGCAAGTGGCTGTGTAAGCACCCTTTAAGCATACAATCAGACTGTTGTTTACGGCAAATTCTCTGGCCGTCTCTATGCGCTCGCGGCTGCTTTTGTGTCCTTTGGTCAGTCGGTCAAATTCTTTTGGATGCGGGGTAAGGATGGTGTTGGGTTTTAATTTTTCTAAAAGTTTGGCATGCAATAAGTTGAGTGCATCGGCATCGAGCACGAGGGGGCGGTTTTCTATCAGTTCGATGGTGGCTTCCAGTGCTGTGAGGGTTTGGCCATGTGTGCCTATGCCACTGCCTACCCCGATGGCCGTGTAGTTGTGGAAGTCGCGGGGCACGATAGACCAATGGTCAGGGTTGGGGTCTTGTGAGGTCAAGACTTCAGGGGGCAAAGCATGGGTTTGGGTAGAGTGTACGTTGAGCAGCCCTACGCCCGAGCGAAGGCATCCCAAAGCCGCCAGCACCGCCGCCCCTGACATGGTGCGGCTTCCGGCTATAAGCAGTGCTTTGCCAAACGTGCCCTTGTGGGCAAACTTAGACCTGAGCTTGAGCAGTTTTTGTAAGTCGTAGGGATGCACAAAAAAAGTATCTGCGGCGATGGATTCTTTGGCTTGGGTGTTTAGACCGATTTCCACTATGTGTACCTCACCTGTATAAGGTTCATTTTCAGCATAAAAAAATGCGGGCTTCATAGCTTCCAAACTCAGTGTCAAATGAGGTTTTACAACTGCTCCACCCAAATTTCCCTCTGTGTAAAGCCCTGAGGCTACGTCTATGCTCACGATGGTTTTGCCGGAGGCGTTGATTTTTTCAATCACTTGCGCCAAAAGTCCTTCAGCGGGTCTTGTTGTGCCGCTTCCCAACAGGCAATCCACCACCACACTGCCGCCGATTTCAAAAAGGCTGTCGGATTCTATCCATTGCACCGGAAAGGGCATTTTTGGCAATAAGGCATTGAACTCATCGGTAGGCTGTTTGGAGGTTTTTACGCAAAAAACCTCTACTTGGGTGCGGGTGAGTTTGTGTAGATGACCGGCCAATGCCAAACCATCACTGCCGTTGTTGCCGGTGCCGCAAAAAATCGTGTAGTATTGATTTATTCCATATTTGGCAACTATTTTTTCCCAAAGCCTCAGGGCAACCTGCTCAATGAACTCAGCGGGAGACACTTGCAATTTTTCGATGGTTTGCCTGTCCAATTCGCGCAGTTGGTCGGCAGAGAAAACTTTGCTTCTATGGCTAAAAGGTAAAACTTCTTGCATATTGAAAACCTGTATAGGTAAGGGTAACGGTTATTAAAATCAATAAAAAATAATTAAACCAAATGTATTGGAGTTCATGTTTGACAAAGCGCATGTAATTGCCCCGCACGATAGACTTGGCCACTACCGAATGTTTGTCTTCGATTACCCCTTCTATGACCACATAGTCCCCGCGCTCCAGATAGTTACCATCGGCTTCTTTTTTCCAATTGGACACCTCCAAACGGCCTTCTTTCCATACTTTGATAATATCATTTTCCAAATGCACAAACATAGGGTTGGGGACAAACCTGCCCTCTACACCGTAGCGCACAGCAAAATATTCATCGGCCATATTGTCATGCGCCACAATACCTTCAAAAGTGATGACCTGACCTTTTTTAAACTCAGACAGGCTTTTGGGGGGAACGTAGTCCCTTATTTTTTTGTAATAGCGCAAATCGGCGATGCACCAAAGCCCTATTAAAACTTGCGCAGCCAAACAGCCCAACAGTATCTGTTTGACCAGTTTGAGTTTACTGTTCTGAGGATAAAGCCCTATTTTTGAAACCAACAGAGCCAGTACACCCGCAATAAGCACTATCAGGAGTTGTAAAAGCATTTTTTATTGCAAATATAAAAAACAAGTTGGCTTGGTTGATGGCTATTTTAAACCCTTTTGCATTGGGGCAGTCAAATGAGCAAAATTTAATACAATGAAACTAAAACAATCAATTTGGTTTTTGTCTGTTTTGTTTTTGCTTGTCTCTTTTGATGAGCCTAAATCGCCGCAGCTAAGGGCTTACATAAAAAATCAAGTCATGCCCGTACTCAAAGCCCAACGGCTCAAATTGGAAGAGCGGTTGAGCGTGCAAGACAAAGAGCGGTTGGCCGAACTCAGAAAGGAACTTCGCGGGGCTTGGAAGAAAGATGCTGACCGGCAGCCCGAGCGCGAAAAGTTGCTACTGGAAGCCTCAGCCATGGCATACCGTTATTACGAGTCTATCCAAGTTCTTTTGCAAGAAATCGCTCCCCAACGCGAGCAATGGCGCAATCACATCAAGGAAACAATTGACCAATCAAGAACAGGCGAGCGTCGGCACCCGCGAGCCGGAAAGCATAGATTGGAGCGATTGTTTTCGGCTGTGGGATTTTTGCTCTTAGACCCAAAAGACGACAATTTTTTGCCGACCGATTCTTCAAGTGTCAGGCTATACCCCAATCCCGCTGTGGATCGGGTTTTTGTAGAGTACCAACTTGACCATAGCACCCAAGTAACCATCGAAGTTTACAACCTCAGGGGGGATTTGGTGAAGAGTCAAACCGTTGAGCAGGTTGCAGGGCGGTACACCCATGAGTTGGGGAGTTTGCCCAAAGGCGAGTATGTTGTTAAAGTAACTTACGGTTCAAACACCCATCACCGTAAGTTGATAGTGCAATAATCAGTTGCCTTTCATCTTTGTAAGTAACTTTTTGTGGTGCAGATTGAGTTTATTTACCAAAGCCAGCAGGGTTTGTTTTTCCTTTTGGCTTAGGTTGCCGGCAATGATGGTCATGGTATGAGCAAGGGCTTGAAAATGTTTGAGGACTTCTTGCCTACCCAGTTCGGTGATGGCTAATAGCTTGCTTCTTTTGTCGTCGGGGTCTTCTCGCTGCTGGATGAGTCCCAAGCGCAACAGCCGCTTGATGATTTCCATTCCGGTGGTTTTTTCGTGGATATTGGCTTCTATCAGCCCGATTTTGGTGTAGCTTTGTCCCGAGAGCAATACGGCAAGGTATCCCAGTTCATCAGGGCTTTGTATCAAACCCTCTGCAAAGCCTCTTTTGAGGTGAAACCTTGCAAAACGGCTCAAAATGACCAATTCCTTGTTTAAGGCCACATCAAGGTTTTCAAAGTTCTTTAGCTCATAAGGCACACCCAACAGTTTGTTTTCTACTACCCAAGTCAGGAAGTCTTCCGTAGAGGGATTCTCAGGGTTAAGTTGCTCGTAGGATTCGAGTTTGTCTATGAGTTCTTTGAGTATTTGATGCGAGACAGACATGAGTATAACTGAATTTCAAATACATGACGAGGTGCTTTTTATTCTGCCCAATTTTCGAGGTCATTTCGTATTTGGTACAGCTTTAGTGAAATTTCTCTGATAACTTCATCCATCTCTTTTAGGGTCTGCTTGCTGTAAGCGATAAGCTCTTCGGTGGATAACCAATTTTCTTGATGGATATAAAACAAGCCCTGCAACCTTGCCGATGAAGCCCTGGTTTTGTGGGCGTTGATAAAAGCCATTTCGGACAAAGTTTCTAAGGCTTTGATAAGTTTTGCTGTCCGCTCCCTGACTGTTTGCTCCAATGTTTCATTCAAAGCGTGGTATTCTTGCGCCAACTCGCTTTTTTCTTTAAGCGATTTGGCAAGTTCGAGGTTTAATTTTGTGAGTTCTCGGGAGAGTAGGGTCTGCTTGCGGTCGTGGCGAAACAAAATGCCTCCCAGCGTAACCACTGCCCCTAAGACGCTGTACAGCCAATACAATCTGATTTGTTTTTCTCTTAATTCTATTTTTTTGATAGTGAGTTCTTTTTGGTTGTCTTCTTTTTCGTGGATGCTGCGTAAGGTATTTATTTTATCGTATTTGTAGTTTTCGTAATATTCAGTTTGCAAACTGTCAGCTATTTTCATAAATTGGAGGGATTTATGCAAATCGCCTTTCCGTTCGTAAATTTCAGAAAGGTATTTTTTGCTGATGTGTGCGTGTGTTTTGGCAAGGTTGTATTTTACTATTGCCTCATCAAAAAACAAAACCGCATCCAAAGCAGAATCTATTTTACTTGTTTGAAGATAGCATTTAATCAAATCTATATAAGAATTGGGCAAATTGGCGTAGTGTTTACACTCAACAATCTTATCAATCGCTTTTTTGATCAATCCAATGGCTTTGTTGCAATTATTTTTAGCCAAATAACTTTTGGCTAAGTTCTGCAAGGGTATGTATGACAGATTGCTGTCTTTGAGTTGATTGAAGAGGTTAATGCTTTGCCGTGCCAAAACAATGCTTGAGTCATATTGTTTCAAATCTATATATACAAGTGCCAAAGAGGCCAAAGATTTAGCAAAACCAACTGTATCTTTAATTTCAATGAATATATTAATTGATTCTTTGATAAGCGAAGCGGATTTATTTAGGTATCCGCTTTCGCGGTAAATACCTGCTAAATTGTTGATTGCTTTGGCTATTCCTGTTTTGTCTTGGGCTTTTCCGTACAATTCTTTTGCCAGATAAAATTCCTTTTGAGCCGAAATAAAGTTATCGTCAAAAGCCAATGCCACACCTCGCTCATTGTGCAGTGCGGCGGCTTGTTTGTCCCCGAGTTTAGAAGCCAACAGTTCTGCTTCATCGAGAAAGCTATTCAGGGAGATACGACTGTGGTTGAGAAAAAAACGATGTGCACTAATGAGCCATTCAAATTTTTCTTCATTTGTGCCTTGTAAACCCTCTTTTAATTTAAATAAAGAATCAATGACTTCTTGCTGCGCCAAACATAAATACTGAGTAAAAATCACAATCGTTGCTATGTAAGCTAATTTCCTCATAGAGGTTTTTTACAAATATAAATGCATCAGGTTAATTATGAATAATTGTGATGGCACCTGATAAAAATTTGTTTTGTCCCTGATGGTCTTCGTAGTTGAATATGAAGAAGTAAGTACCCTGCAATAGGTTGCCGTCTTGAGAAGTTCCTGCCCAGTTATTTTGGTAGTTATCTTGTTGATAAACAATTTGTCCCCATCGGTTGAAGATGCTGAGGCGGTTGTTTGGGTATCTTTCTGTTTTTTGGATTTGAAAAAAGTCGTTTTTTCCATCTGAGTTGGGTGTGATGAAGGCATTGGCTTTGAGCGCGTGCTCAAATCTTACACACGCCTCGTTAGACCGAGAAGTGAAGCCCTGTTCGCTCAGGGCTACAACCACAAAACAATGCACAAACGCATCGCCTCCTTGCGCCGAAGCCCAAACGGTGTCCTTTGTACGGTCTATAAGTTCAAAGTCTTCGCCTTCGAGGCCTCTCCAGATTTGGTATTCTTTTACTCCTGATGGCCAGTTTTGGTAGCTGTTCCACCGCAAGTAAATGCTGTCTTGGGCTTCGACTTTGCGGGCATCAAGCCTGATATTTCGGTGTCTGAGCGACCAGACCGTATCGCCGCAGGGGTTGAAGGTAGCCACTTGGTAGTAGTAAACCCGGCTTTGCGCGCTGTCTTGGTAGGAGTTGGGCTCTTTGTCGAGCAAGGCGATGTTTTGTCCGTCTCTTTTCAATAGCAACTTGCTGTCATTGTCTTCTCCTTTGGTTTGCCAAGCAACCAAAAGACCTTTTGGCGGGTTCATGCCGACTGCTTCGATGGCCAGCAAGGTGTCCTTTTTTGGCGCAATCAGCACTTGCAGGGCTTCGGATGCGCGGTAGCAGATGGTGTCGTATTGTTGGGAGCGAGCCAGAGAGACTCGGCCTGTACCGCTCCCGTTCCATCGGATGCGCACTTTGGCGCTGTCGCTGCGGCCTACGATTTGGCCGTTTTCTACCTGCCAACGGTAGTCCCTGCCAAACACATCCTCCACGAAGTAGTCCGCTTCGGGTGCATCGGCACAAAGAAACTCAGTCCCTTGGGGTTTGGGTGAGGTTTTGGCCTCTATCAGCGAGGAAGAGATGAATTTTTCGCTCATGCAACCGTGCTCGGTGATGACGGTGGCTTTGACGAGCACTTCGCGGTTGTTGGGGAAACAGCGGAAATAGACCGTGTCGCCGTCTGTTCGCTCTACGATGCCATGCCGGCTGACTACAGGCTCCCAAGAAAGCACCCGCGAGCCGCTGTCGTATATCGAGCTTTTGTCCAACCAGTATTTGGCTACCAAATCATCTTTGCAAACATACTTAGAACCTTTCAAACCTCCATAATGGAAAGGATGCACGTAAAAAGCCTTTGTGGTTGTGTCGCTGCAAGTGCTACCGGTGTAAGCCCTCATGCTCACGAGGTATTTTTTTGGCAGCCTGAAATTTCTCAAAATACTTGGCTCAACGATACCGGTCAGGTTTTTATCCTCATAATCATTGAAGTACAACCCATCGTCTTGGTCGTAGTCCCATTCTATTTTAGTTACTTTCTTTGTTTTTATAAATTGCGGGTCAATGACAAACATAGGTTGTTGGCCTACGCAAATGTTTTGGTATGAAAAATCTAAATTGGGTTTGGGTGTGATGACCACTTTGAATGTAGTATCCTTGTAACAGCCGAAATCATTGGATATTCTCATATTTACGCGGTATTCTCCCTCATCGGGGAACTGATGAAAAACGCGCCATTTGCCAATGGCATCAAACCGTCCGTCGTCGTCGAAATCCCAGTCTGTCAAAGGATAGAATTCTTCTGAACTAAAAAGTGTAGGGCTTCCTGCGCAAGTGGAATTGTACCCAAGAGGTATTTTTTTGGGTAAATCATCGCCGGGGGCTGACCGGATAAGATTAGAAAGAGTGAACTTGCATCCCGACTTTGTCCATACGATGGTCTTGAGGGCGAAGTTTTTGTCGTAAGTGGTAGAAAAAACGGTCTCAGGCTTTCCTCTTACTTTGAGCGTTTTATCTGCTGTTTCCATGACCCATTCGATGCTGTCTATGGGGTCGGTTTGGTTTTGGTAGTTTAGCAGACGAATGTTTATGGGCAAATCAATGCAAAACTGTTTGGGGCTTATGTCCAAACTGCTGAGCTTGGGCGAGAAAACGATTTGGTCTTTGGTTTGGCAGCCAAAAGAATCCGATACGATCAAGGTATAAATCCCCGGATTGGTTACGCTTGTGCTTCGGGTAGTGGCTCCGTTGCTCCACAAATACCATTGGTAGCCCTCGTAGGCTTCTATGACTGCTTCGCTTCCCGGGCAGCGGTCAAGCACGCTGTCGCCTTTGATGAGGTTTTGGGCGGTAGAGGGATACACTTTAGGGTTGGCACCGCATTCTATGGCGGCGTACATATAGCCAAAATGCCCCCTGAGTGAACAATCTCCCGCAGCCAGTTCGATGCTAATGTTTTCATTGATGTACTTTTCCAGATTGAGAGATAATTTTCCCCAGTCCGAGTACCTAACGGTTCGAGAGCCTGACCCAATGGAAGTAAAGCCGGGCAGCCCGGGTTGAGCCACAAATAAATAATCGCCGCAGTTGATGGCAGCCCCGTTTTTGTCTCTTATTTTGATGTAGGCAAAAGGCTGCTGTGCCAAGGAGTGTGAGGGGTCTTGAAACACCACACGGTAGTGAATGGTTAAAAAAGTATCTTTTACCCTGAACTTGGTCTTGGCTATTCCGGCAAAGCCACCCGTTAGACTGCCGTCCCCTATGCGAATGACTTTGTTGAGGTAAGAAGGCAAAATCAATTCGTCTATGGTTCTGTCGCGCTCGTTCGGGTCATCAAAAAATTGCACCTGATTTTTACTAACTACTTGATTTGCAATAGATTGATTGCCTTCGTGTGTTCCTGTGTAGTACTCAAAAATGGTATCGCTAAAACTTTTTAGTTGGTCGCAGACTGTCCATGCCAATGGTTTGCGCAAGGCTGTCGTAGCTTGTGTGGGCACAGGTTTTTGCAAAAATACATGTTGTACATCAGGAGAATATAGTTGCGCAAACCACAAAGTGAATAGCAAGGTTAAAAAGAGGGCGGGTATTTTTTTTCTCATTTTTACCGAGTTTTTGATGAGTTACTTTGATAATGACACTAAGAAATTTCGAACATGCTTCAAAATACCAAAACAGTGGTGATTGTTAGTTTAAAAAAGCCCATTCTCGAACCGCGCATGAAAAAATTGGCTTTTAGCTTACAGCCTGCCTATAAAGTTTTATTGATAGGCTCACATTCTAATAATACAACTTCCGCTGATTTTGTAACACTTCCGCATAGTTCGCTTAATATTTTTTCAATCTTGCTTGAAGTGGCAGTAAAATTGATAAAAAATAAGCCTGATTTATTGATTGTTCAGCATCCGTTGTTGCTGATTTTTTCACCTTTTTTTCGCTGCATGTACGATGTGCAAGAAAATTATCGGCTCAATTTTCTTCACAACCCTGCCTACAAAAGCCCTCAAAAGTACCTGCTTGCCTTTGGTGTGGCTGCTTTGGAATGGATGTACCAGCCTTTTGTTTGCAAATTTATACTGGCCGAAAAAGTGTATGCCCGTCAGTTGAAGTTTAAAAATGCTTTTGTTCTTGAAAACAAGTTTTTAGGCGGCTTGCCTGATTGTCAAGTGCCTGAAAGACTCAAATTTTTGGTTTGCGGCACGATTTCAAGGCTTTTTGGTGTGGAGCGGGCTGTTTTGTTTTTTGAGCGTGTTCACCAACTCTTGCCAGAGAGTGAACTTGAGGTATGTGGGCATTTGGTGGAGCCTGCTCTGGGCAAGTGGCTGGAAGACAGAGCACAGCGCAATCCTGCCATCAAACTTTGTCTCTCGACTGCCCCTGTTGAGCATGAGTTGCTACTCCGTAAGATGGCGGCCTGCTCTTTTGTTGTGTTGGCACATGCCCCCAATCCCTGCATCGAAGGAAAAATCCCGACCAAGGTCTATGAGTGTCTGGCTTTGCGCAAGCCGATGATTGCCCAGATTGGGCATGAGTTTTCTGATTTGATAGTATCCTGTGATGCAGGGTTTGTGCTTGATTTTGAAAATATTAGTGAAGATATTTTCCCAAAACTCTTCTTGGATTATTACCGAAAACCACTTAGTATAAATCCTTTTTGGCAAAGGGATGAGTTTTGGAAAGTGGTCAATTAACTTTTTTGGGTTTCTTTTTGCAAAATCTCCTCAACCATTTTGAGTTTGTTTTGGCACAAAGCCACCAATTCTTTGGCTCTTTGGGTGTATTGGGTAAGCAGTTCGAGTTCTACTTCTCCTTCTTCGATTTTTTGGTGTATTTCTTCTAATTCTTGGACTGCTTGCTTGTAAGTGATATTTTCTTTCATGTTTTTTACCCAAATTTGCAGCAAATATGGTTCAAATTTTTTTCAAAGAGATAAGTGCTTTTTTTAGTTCTCTTACGGCCTATATCGTTGTGGGCGTGTTTTTGGTGGTTACGGGGCTTTTTGTTTGGGTTTTTCCTGATACCGGAGTGTTGGAATCGGGCTTTGCCCAGTTGGATACCCTTTTTTCTATGTCGCCTTATATTTTTATGTTTTTGATTCCGGCAGTTACGATGCGCAGTTTTGCCGAAGAAAAAAAATCCGGCACCATTGAGTTGCTCTTTACGCGCCCGCTCACAGACTGGCAAATTATTTTAGGTAAGTATCTGTCTTGTTGGGCTTTGGCTGTTTCGGCTTTGTTGCCTACGTTATTGTATGTGTACTCTGTTTACCAATTGGGTTCTCCCAAAGGCAATTTGGATATGGCGGCGGTGATGGGTTCTTATGTGGGCTTGGTTTGTTTGGCGGCGGTGTTTGTGTCCATAGGGGTATTTGCTTCCTCTTTGACAGACAATCAGATAGTGGCTTTTTTGGTGGCTGTTTTTCTTTGTTTTTTTAGCTATGACGGTCTTGGATTGGTATCAAGCATCAATGTATGGGCATCCTATTCTTATTTTATCGCCCAACTTGGGATTGATTATCATTACAACTCAATTAGTCGGGGTTTGATTGACTCAAGAGATTTATTATATTTTGGAAGTTTTGTTTTGGCTATGCTGGCTTTGACTCGTTTGGTCTTGGCGAGCCGCAAATGGTAAACCAATGAAATCACTGCTCAACTATGGCTTCAACTCGTTGATGAAGCACCGCATCCAAAGAATCGAAACAATAAGAAGTTCTCCTCATCAACTTCAAGAAAAGATTTTTGCTTTTTTGCTCCAAAAAGCCAAGCAGACTCAATGGGGCAAGTTTTACAAACTCCACGAAATCAATTCATACCATGCTTTTGCGCAACGGATTCCGATTACAGACTACGAAACGATTTATCCATGGATTGAGCGGCATCTCAAAGGCGAAAAAGGGGTTCTTTGGCCTGACCCCTTGGTAGGTTTTTCCAAATCTTCGGGCACGACCAATGCCCGCTCCAAATACATACCTGTTTCGAGACAGTCTCTTTATGAGACCCACTATGCGGGCGGCAAAGACCTCATAGCCATACACTTGCACAAGCATCCCTACTCTAAAATGTTCACCCACCCCAATTTGGCCGTCGGGGGCAGTTTGCAAGACAATCACTTTGGAGGGGGGCTTCAAATAGGCGATGTTTCTGCTTTGATAATGAACAACTTGCCGGTCTGGGCGCAATGGATGCGTACCCCAAGCCTCGAAGTAGCCCTGATGAACGACTGGGAGGCGAAAATTCAAAGGATGGTGGCTGTCATAGCCAAACAAGATGTGGTCAGTATGCAAGGCGTACCGACTTGGATTTTGGTGATTTTGGAGAGGCTTTTGGAGTTTACAGGCAAAAAAACAGTGGCCGAAGTTTGGCCGAGTTTTGAGACTTTTTTTCATGGAGCGGTGGCCTTTGAGCCTTATCGCCAGACCTTTAAGACCTTAATGAACAGCCCCAAACTTCATTTTATAGAAATTTACAATGCCTCAGAGGGCTTTTTTGGGGCACAAGACCCTTACTGTGCAGACAACGAAATGTTGCTGATGCTTGACCACGGGATTTTTTATGAGTTTATTCCCATAGAGGAGTTGGAAAAAGAGCATCCCAAAGTTTTGTCATTGGCAGAAATAGAAAAAAATAAAAACTACGCGCTGGTAATCAGTACCAATTCAGGGCTTTGGAGGTACAAAATAGGCGACACCATCAGGTTTACTTCTGTTTCACCTTATTGCTTCAAAATATCGGGTCGCACTAAGCACTTTATCAACGCTTTTGGTGAGGAGGTCATCATCGAAAACGCCGAGCAAGCCATTAGCGAGGCTTGTAGGGCTACCCGCGCCAAAGTCATCGAATACACAGCCGCTCCGGTCTATTTGGAGGCAGGCAAAAAAGGGGGCCATGAGTGGGTGATTGAGTTTGAGGATGAGCCTGATGATTTGGGGGAATTTGTTGATAAGCTGGATGTTACGCTCCGGCAAATCAACTCGGACTACGATGCCAAACGCACCCTTGAGCTGGCTTTGCTCAAACCGGTGGTTCATAGTGCGCCAAAAGGCACGTTTTACAACTGGCTCAAATCCAAAGGCAAACTTGGCGGGCAGCACAAAGTTCCCCGTCTGTGCAACAGCCGCGATTTGATAGAGGAAATCCTCACCTTGGCCAAAGAGTAGCAGCAATGGCTTGGGTCTTGAGACGTATTTCTTGGTATTCGGCATGGGGGTCAGAGTCGTAAGTAATAGCCCCGCCCGCCGCAAAGCCCAACTCACCGCGCTGCTTATCCAGCAATATGCTGCGTATCACTACATTGAAGTCAAAATCTCCATCCGGTGTGATGTAACCCGCTGCCCCCGAAAAATACCCCCTCGAAAAATTCTCCAGTTCGTCAATGAGTTGCATGGCCCTGATTTTTGGTGCGCCCGTCATGCTGCCCATAGGAAACAGAGAAGACATAATTTGCGAAAAAGTTGCATCGCTTTGAGAACTGATGCTCGAAATCATTTGGTGCACTTGCCTAAATGTGTACAAACCAAACATTTCTTCTACTGTTACGCTGCCTACTTTTGAGATTTTGGCAAGGTCATTTCTGACCAAGTCCACTATCATCATATTTTCAGCCCGCTCTTTAGGACTATTCAACAGTTTGTTTTTCAATATTTTGTCTTCCTCTGGGTCAGGGCTTCTTCGGCTTGTTCCTTTGATGGGTTGAGAGAGAAGCGTTTGGGATTGTTTTTTCAAAAAACGCTCCGGCGAGGCGCAGATGAGGTATTGGCTTTGCTGTTTGAAAAAACAAGCAAAGGGCATGGGACTCAATGTATTGAGTTGCCAAAAAAGCTCATCCGGGGACTTTACTTCAGCCGCAGCCCTAAAACCCACACAATAGTTGAGTTCGTACACTTCGCCTTCTTCGATGTAGTCTAAAATTTTTTTGACTTGTCTAATGTACTGCTCCTGAGAAGTCAGGGGCGAGACCTTTTCAATTTTGTATCCTTTTTTTTCTAATGTTGTGCTAACAATCTCTTGTCTAATTTTTTCAGGGTCGGAGGCTGAAATTCCAACTTTTTCCTCAAAAAATTCGATTAAAATATCCGGTTTGAAAAAACTCCCACTTCCCAAATCCAAAAGATGGGGATGGTTGCTACTCAAATCTTCGATTTGGTTTTTCAAATCATAGCCCATACAACCAAACAGCCAAGATTTTGTATCAAGTTGATCAAAAAAGGATTTTTTGTCATTTATGTACACAGCGGTATTGCCAACAGCCAAGAAATTGCGAAACCCGCCCGATGGATAAGCGATTGAGTTCGAGGTGGAAAAAAAAGCGTAAGGAAATTTTTGTGCCCATCTGAGGGCTTTTTGAATATTAATTTTGGGATAAACCTGCTGATTCTTCATTTTTTTAGCAAAAGCGACTTAATAGGAATCTAATCTTGTTAATAAGAGTTAACGTATGTTAATTTTTGAACATAAATAATCATTTTTTTGATTATTGCACGGCTGTACAACAAAGCAATAAAATTTTATATTTGTAATGACAAAGATAAAGCAACTTATCCAACAACTCTCCCCTTCAGATTATGAAGCAATTTATTACTCCCTTTTAGAAAGCAACGCCGAAAAGTCGGCTTATTTGCTTCAGTCCATGCGAAGCCGGCAGGCCGATGACGATCAGGTCAGAGAGGAGTTGGAAATGAACCAAAATGCTTATTACACACTCCGGTCGAGGCTCTACCAAAAAATAGAGGAGTTTCTGTTGGCTCGAATGGAAAGCCCAAGGGCGGATTTGCTCAAAAAAGTAGCCACCATCTACGAAACCGTCTTTACCAAACGCAAAACCGTTACCGTAGCTACTCTAAAAAGGCTTGAGCGCGAACTCATAGAGCATGATTTGTCCAATGAACTCATCGTCATATACAAAATCTTTAAAAAATTGTTTTATGGCACAGACCAATACTTCAACTATTCCCGTGCCTACAATGAACACGTCGCCTATATGTTGGCAGTGGACAAGGCGGAGGATTTGTTGGTAAGCTATTTTCGTGCTTTTGGAAAGTATTTTTTGTCCAATTTAGATGATGATTTGCAACAGCTTACCTACATACGCAACGAGATGGAGAGCATCTCGCAAATGTACCAGTCGCACAGGCTCTTTGTTTATCAAAACTGTTTGGAGATTTTTCACCGCATCATTATAGAAAAAGACCAAGACTCCGATGAAAAATACACCCCTGTTGAAGAACTTATCGAAAAGCTCCAGTCCACCTTCAAAACCTACAACAACGACCCTGTTTATTTTCACCTGGGTATTTTGATAGATTACTTCAAGTTGCTTTATTTCCAAAATTACCGGGTGTACAAAAAGTTTGAAAAGCACTATGACGAAATCAATGAAAAACTGGAACAGTTTCTAAATAGCTACTGCTTGTACACCTTTCCCTCCATTTTTTTGCTCATCAAAATAGAAAAACACGCTCGGCAGGGCACTCAAAATATATTGCACAACGAAAGCCTCAACCTTTTGCCGCTCTATGAGCCTGATAAAGACGATTTAGCCGGTTTTACTGTTTACACTGTTTACCGTGCGGCCTCCGCTTTTTACGCGCAGCGTTACAAAGAAGCAAGTGATTTTTTGGAAGATTTGCTCGAAGAGACCACACTCAAAGATTTTCCTTTTGTTCACCTTGAAATAAGGACAGCACTGGTTTTGATGCTGGCTTGCCAACAAAAGAGCAAAGAGTTTCACCATCTGTTGGGCAGTGTACAAAGGCAAGTCAGGCAGATGGATAAACACAACTGCAAAGATGTTTTCTTGTTTTTGAAAGTGCTCAGGGCTGTTTTCGTGGAGCATGAGGACATTGAGAGCCGTTTGCATTTGCTCTACGACCGCTACCGCGATGCCAAAAACCAACGTTTTTTTTCTCCTTTGCGCTATTTTGTCATGGACGACAATATTGTAGATTACTTGCTCAAACAACGGAATTTTGGATAAGTCTTATTACCAAGAGTATTACCACATTGAGCGCAGCCATTGGTGGTTTAGGGTCAGGGAAAAAATCTTGCTTTCAAGGTTACGGCAATACATAATCCAACCAGCCAATATCCTCAATGTAGGTGCAGCAACAGGGAGAAGCAGCCAAGCCCTCAGTTCGCTGGGTGAAGTTGTTTCTTTGGAATACGACCCCGACTGTGTCGCTTTTGTCAGGCAACAAACGGGGCTTGATGTATTGCAAGGCTCGGTATTGGATTTGCCTTTTGAAGAAAACCGCTTTGATGTGGTCTGTGCTTTTGATGTGATTGAGCATGTTCAAGATGACCAACAAGCTGTCCGCGAGATGATTAGGGTCTGTAAGCCCGGTGGCTTGGTCATGGTTTCCGTGCCTATGTACCAAATGCTTTGGTCAGCCCATGACGAAATCAACCAACATTTTCGCCGGTACACTTTGAAGGGTCTTGCTTCAATTTTCCGGCCTCACAATGGCCAAATCCTCTACAAGGGCTATTTTAACAGCCTGCTTTTTCCGCTAATCGCTTTGCTGAGGATTTTCAACAAACGTAAAAGTGCGCACACTTCCGATTTTGCAAGCTACAAAACCGAAGGCGCAGCCAATAAGATTTTCTATTTCATTTTTGGGATAGAAATCGTGTTGCTTAGATTTATCCGCTTTCCTTTTGGGGTTTCGGGTATGTTGGTTTTTAGAAAGGCCTCAGGGTAGGGCATTTTCAAAAATCACGATTTTTCTAAATGTGAGATTGACGCGCTCGGCAATCGGCTTGCTTGTTTTGGGTAGGCTGTGCAGGTAGTGTTTTTGAGAGCCTTTGCCCATCATCAGCAGGCTTCCTCCCTCAAGCCAAATATCGGCCTTAATGTCTTTTTCTTGCTTGTGGCGCAATTTGAAAAGCCGCCTTGCCCCAAAACTCAGCGAAGCAATCAGGGGGTCTTCCCCCAACTCTTTGTCGTAGTCGGCGTGCCATCCCATCGAATCTTTGCCATCGCGGTAGTAGTTGGCCAGCAAACAGTTGAACTCAATCCCTAAGGCGGCATTTACTTTTTCTAAGATTGTTGTAACCGTAGGGGTTGGGGTTTGGGGATGGAGGCAAATGCCCGAGTACCGATAGGGTTGGGGGCCAAACCAAGCCACCAAGCGGGGCTGCAAGACCTTTTTGCCAAAAATGGTAATCTCATCGCTTCTCCAAGCAATTTCTGATTTGAGCCTTTCTAAAATGACCGACTGCTCTTGTTGGTTGAAAAACGATGGTTGATAGATAAATTCTGCATCGGGCAAAGTGAGCATACTCAAAACATTCTATCCTTCCAGACGACTTTGGGGTCAAAAAATCTTTTCACATGCAGCACTGCATTGATCCAAAGCACATATATCTCATAAGCCGGCAAATGAATGGCGTAGTGCATTTTGTCTAATTTTTTGAGTCTGAAAATCAAATACAGACTTTGAGCGATAAATTTTGCTGCCCAAAGCCAAAGTGCGGCCTTCCAAGAAAATAGTGCCAACAGGAGCAAAATGGGCAAAAACAGCGTTTCAACGGCCAGCAACCATTTGGTGTGCCAAGGTACATCCCAAGCCCCTGTCATCCAGCGTTTTCGCTGGTTGAGAAGGTTATCCCAACCTTGTACGGTTTGGGTGTAAGCAAAAAAATCGGGTTCGTCTTCGTTGGCAACAGCATACTTTTTCTTCAAGACTTCTTTGAAAAGGGCGTAATCTTCCGTTACCGAAAAGGGAATTTGCTCATAGCCTCCTGTGGCAAAATAGGCTTCTCGACTGATGGCCATATTGTTGCCTGCACAAGTTACGGGTATGCCTCGGTCTGTAAAAAGTTTGATAAGCGAGAGCGCGTAAATCCAATCAAGGCTTTGAAAATGAGACAAAAGCCCTTTGCCTTCTGCAAAGGTAAAACCCGTTACCACGGCGTAGCCCTCTTTGACCCTCAGACTCATTGCCTTTATCCAGTTAGGGTTTACCACCACGTCTGCATCGGTGATAAGAAAAATCTCTCCTTTGGCTACATGCGCCAAGTGAGCCAGTGCGTTGGCTTTGCCCCGAGCTTTGCCCAGTTGGCTGTCGATGTCCAAAAGGAAAAAATTGGGGTATCGGTTGCAATACTCTGTTACAATGGCAGCGGTGCGGTCGGTAGATGCGTCGTTGGCCACCCAAACCTCAAACATCCCCGTTGGGTAGTGAGAAGCTGCCAACGCATCCAAGCAAGATGCTATGTTGTCTTGCTCGTTGCGAGCCGCCACCAAAACAGAGACAAAAGGCAAATTCATCGGATACGTGGTAAATGTTGATATGAGTACCTACAACAACAAACAAACTGATTATTATTCCATGTCATCGTCTTGCTCTTCGTCTTCGAGCAAAGTGTCCGGCAAAGCCATCACCGATTTGAGATGACCGCTTTCTCTTTTGATTGTTTGAAGAAAAAGGTCTATGTCTATGGCGTATTCGTTCCAGAGTTTTGGTGGGCGGTTTTTGCGTATCAGGTTGATTGTCTTGCGTAAGGTAACGGCCAATTTGTTGTCCAGTACGGTCTGGGGGGTTCCCAGCAAGTGGGTGTATTTCTCAAACACAATCTTGAGCAAGTGCACGTGCAAGGTGATTTCGAGTCGTTGGCTCAAGGTCATATTCATAAACTCATCTATCATTTTGATGGCTTGAGTAATGGCCAGCGCAAGTTCACTTTGGGCAAACCGCACTTGGTTGAGGTCAATTTGCAGTTTGGCTTCGATGGCTTCCTTGGTTTTGAAAAAGGCATCGTAGGCATCGGTGTACTCGTATTCTATGAAATCATAGATCTCATAGGTCGTTCGTGCCAAGTCAATGACAAATTTTCTTTTATCATCTTCTGATATTTCTTTCAAAAACCGATTGATGATGGTGTCCAATTCTTGGGCTTCCAGCTTTAGAATGGCTTCTTTAAATTTAAGTGTTAGTCGTTTCATGATCGCAAAATAACGCCAAAGACAAATTACAACTCAATTTGTCCGTAAAAAACCATTTCAGCAGGGCCTGTCAAATAAATATCTTCAAAATCGTTGCCTGATTTGATAAAATGAACGTGTAGCGAACCTCCTTTTGTCAAGACTGAAATTGGCGATTCCAACCCTTGGAAACTGCCTGCCAAACTCGCTGCCACCACTCCCGTACCGCAGGCAAGGGTCTCTGTTTCGCAGCCGCGCTCATAAGTACGCATCTTTAGGCTGTGTCTGTCAAGTATCTCGACAAAATTGACATTCGTTCCCTGCTCTGCAAACCGCTCGCCATAACGGATGTTTCGGGCTTGCTCTATAAATCCATCTTGCTCAAAATCAACTTTTTCTTTAAATTCCACCCAATGAGGCGAACCGGTATTCAAATAATAATGGCGTTGGCTTCGCTCTATGTTGGTGGGTTTGTTCATCTTTAAACTCACCTGTCCGTTTTCTATTTTGGCGTAGTGATAGCCGTCCACAGCCATAAATTCGGCTTCTTCACCCACAATTCCCAGGTATTTGGCAAACATTGCGATGCTTCTGCCACCATTGCCGCACATAGAGGATTTTTTGCCGTCCGAATTGAAGTACACCATCTCAAAATCAAGCTCAGGGTGGCTTTGCAGTAGTATCAGCCCATCCGCCCCTATTCCAAAGTGCCTGTCGCACAGTCTTTTTACGAGTATTTCGTTGGCTGCTTCAAATTTTCTGTCACGGTCGTCTATCAAAATGAAGTCATTGCCTGCGGCTTGGTATTTGAAAAAAACTTGCATCAGAAAATCTTTTGTAGCCTATGTTTGGGGCAAATGTATAGAAACTTGCAAAAAATTGTACTCATAGGCCCCGAATCAAGCGGCAAAACTACGCTGGCTCAACAGTTGGCGCAGCATTTTGGCACGGTTTGGTGTCCTGAATACTTGCGGGTCTATTTGGAGACCCGTGTGTATGTGGGGGGAGTAGCCAACAACGATTTTTCGGTCGAGCCTTCGGATTTGGTGGGGTTGGTGGTGGGGCAGATGGCTTTTGAAAAAAACTTAGAACCTTTCGCAAAAAATTATATGTTTTTGGATACCAGTGTTTTGACTTTAAAGATTTACTGGGATTTATACTTTGGTTTTTCACCCAAATGGCTACACGAACTCATAGACAGGCACGTTTACCCTTTGTACTTGCTTACCTATCCCGATACGCCTTGGGTGGCCGATGGCATGAGGGATTTGCCCAACAAACGCTTTGAACTCTTTGAGTTGTTTCGTGCCGAATTACAAAAACGGCAGGTTTATTTTTATGAAATTCAAGGACTTGCAGAGCAAAGGCTTCAAAATGCCATTCATTGTATCCAAGAATTTGAACAAAAATCAAAGCTCAATTCATAAATGTTGTTTATTTTGAATTTTTAAAATTAGCAGTTTTTGACATGGATATACTTTTAGGTTTGCAGTGGGGAGATGAAGGCAAAGGTAAAATTGTGGATTACTTTGCCCCCCAATACGATATGGTCGTCAGATTCCAAGGTGGCCCCAACGCAGGACACACGCTTGAGTTTGATGGCAAGAAAGCTGTTTTACAGCAAGTTCCTTCGGGTATTTTTCACCCTCAAATCGCAAATGTGATAGCCGGCGGGGTGGTGCTTGATTTGGTTGTGCTTAGCAAAGAACTCGGCAAACTGGCCGGCTTTGGACTCGATGTATTTCAAAATTTATTTATTTCCAGAAAAGCCTGTCTTATCCTGCCTACCCACCGTTTGTTGGATGCGGCTTCCGAAAAACAAAAAGGAGACAGAAAAATCGGTTCAACCCTCAAAGGCATCAGCCCTACTTACCAAGACAAAATAGGCCGCCACGCTTTGAAAGTGGGCATGATAGAAAACAGCAATTTTTTGGATTTGTACG
The DNA here is from genome assembly GCA_964602415.1 of uncultured Roseobacteraceae bacterium. GTDB lineage: Bacteria > Bacteroidota > Bacteroidia > Cytophagales > Flammeovirgaceae > CAZRQL01. The sequence continues at coordinate 8,788 of CAZRQL010000008.1, read as the reverse complement.
GCGAAGCCAAAGCGAGGCATTTGGAAGTGTTGGGACAAAACCCTGAAAACTTTCAAGAGCTTGAGGATGAATTTTTTAAGGCTTTGGATATAGTCAAAAAAATCAAGTTGGTTGATAGTGAGTATTTTATAAATGAGGCGATTTTGTCTGGCAAAAAGGTCTTGGCCGAAGGTGCACAAGGCACGCTGCTGGACGTGGATTTTGGCTCTTATCCTTTCGTAACCAGCTCCAATACTTTTGCTGGTGGGGCTTGCACGGGTTCGGGTGTGCCGCCACAACGCATCAAAGAGACCTTTGGCATTTTCAAAGCCTACTGTACCCGTGTGGGTTCGGGGCCTTTTCCCACCGAACTTCACGATGACATGGGCGAGTGGCTTAGAAAAAAAGGCAACGAATTTGGGGCGGTTACGGGCAGACCCCGACGCACGGGTTGGCTTGATTTGCCTGCCTTGCGCTATACGGTCATGCTCAACGGGGTTACAGCCCTGGTCATGACCAAAGGCGATGTGCTCACCGGACTCGATGCCCTCAAAGTGTGCACCCACTACCGTATGAGCGACGGCTCACTCACCGACAAAATGCCTTTTGATTTGATTTCCAGCCCGGTAGAACCACAATTTGCTACTTTGGAAGGATGGAAACAAGACACCACCCAAGCCAAGCGCATCGAAGATTTGCCTCCGGCTTTTAGGTACTATATTGATTTTTTGGAACAGCAACTCCAAGTGCCCATCAAAATCATCTCAACCGGTCCCGATAGAACCCAGACCATCGTAAGGTAAGATTTGCCAATGGGCTTTACGGTGCCAAGATCGGTTTTATCAATTTTTTAGGAAATGTGAGTCCTTCGTTTTAAAATTGCGGTGAAATTTACCGTTTTATGCCAACCGCAGCCCAGCAAATTGCCTCTTATCTTCTTGATATCAAAGCCGTTAGAATTCAGTCAAGCCCACCGTTTACTTGGTCTTCGGGATGGAAATCGCCCATTTATTGCGACAACCGATTGACGCTTTCTTTTCCGCATATCAGAGGATTTATCAAAGATGCTTTTGTTCACCGTATTCGTGTGTCTTTTCCCGATACGCAGGCCATAGTGGGCGTTGCGACTGCCGGCATTCCGCAAGCTGCCCTTATAGCCCAAGAACTTGATTTGCCTTTGTTGTACGCCCGCAGCAAACCCAAAGGACACGGGCTTGAAAATCAGATAGAAGGTGTGTTACACAAAGGAGAGAAGGTGCTTATTGTCGAAGATTTGATTTCTACAGGCGGGAGCTGTTTGTCTGTGGCTCAGTTGCTTAGGGGTTTAGGGGCGGAAGTGTTGGCGGTAGCTGCTATTTTTACCTATGGGTTTGAGGAGGCCATACGCAACTTTGAGGCGCAACAAATCAATCATTTCGCTTTGAGCGACTACCAAAATCTATTGCAAGTGGCTCTTGAAAAAGACTATATCTTGCCGCAAGAGTTGGAAACCCTCAGCCTTTGGCAAAAGTCCCCCCAAACATGGATGCAAACATGAAGTTTCTTTTGGTGGGCTTGGGCAATATAGGCCAAGAGTACCGAAATACCAGACACAACATCGGGTTTGAAGTGGCAGAACAATTTGCCAAGACCGTAGGGGCTGATTTTCAAATTGACAGGCATGCTTTTGTGGCTTATGGCCGCCTAAAAAGTGCTCAGTTTGTCATCGTAAAACCCACTACCTACATGAACCTGAGCGGTAAGGCAGTCAAGCATTGGCTTTCAGTCGAAAAGGTTGCCTTAGAAAACTGTATTGTGGCGGTGGACGATTTGGCTTTGCCTTTTGGTACCATCAGGCTCAGGGGGCAAGGCTCGGCAGCCGGACACAACGGCCTGCGCGACATCGAAGCCACCTTGGGCACTCAAAACTACCCCCGTTTGCGCTTTGGGATTGGCAGCGACTACCCCAAAGGCAGACAAGTGGACTTTGTGTTGGGCAAATTTACCGAAAACCAACTCGCAGAATTGCCCATTTTATTGGACAGATCGGTAGAAATTATCAAATCATTTGCTTTTGAAGGCATAGCCAAGACCATGTCTGTTTTCAATAAGTAACTTATACCAAGATTTAAGTGATTTTTAAGATTTTAAGGATTGATTCGCTTGATTTTCAAGGATTTAATTCTAAAAAAAATATAAAACCACTTAATTTATAGTATATTATTCCACAAAAAAACCTTTTGCTTTGATGTGATTTTCTACGTCAGGGTGTACCAAGTACTTGATGGAGCGGCCATTTTTTACCAAATTTCGTATCAAAGTAGCCGAAATATCTATCAACGGCGATTCGATGAGGCGCACGCTGGGGTGTTTGAGCAAAGGGTGTTCGGCGGGCACGCCCGGGCGCGGATAGACCAAAAGTCGGTAGTTTTCAAGGATTTGCTCGTGGTTTTTCCATTTTGGGAAACTGTGCAGATTGTCCATGCCTATCAGCAAAGAAAATTCATGTTTGGGGTATTTTTCGGCCAAATAAATCAGGGTGTCCACCGTGTAGCTGGGGCGCGGCAATCGGAACTCTATATCTGAGGCGTTGAAACGGGCGTTGTCGCCAATGGCGAGCCGAACCATATCAAAGCGGTCATGCTCATGGAGTAGGGCGGCTTGTTTCTTGAAGGGATTTTGAGGGCTTACCACAAACCACACCCTCTCCAAATCAGATAGTTCCATTACCGTATTGGCAATGATAAGATGCCCTATGTGGATGGGATTGAAAGAACCAAAAAACAGACCTACCTGCATCGCCCATTATGATTTGGTTTCTTGTGCTGTGCGAAGTTCAGGTTTTTTGCTCACCCACGAATATAGACCCAAAGCCACCAAAAACAAAACCGCCGAAGTAAATTGTCCATAAGAGAGTACATTTTCTATAATATAGCCCCGCGCTTCATCGCCACGAAATACTTCCACAATAGACCGCCCGATGGCATAGAGCATCAAATACACCAGCGCGACTTGCCCGTGGAATTGTTTGCGTTTTTCCAGAATGCGTAAAATAATGAAAATCAGAAATATCTGCCCTGCATCATAGAGTTGGGTAGGGTGGAGCGGTGTGTTGAGCGGCTGGGCTACACAGTCGGGATGGGTAAAGGACACCCCCAGCCAAGAGTCAGTAGGCACACCGTGGCAGCATCCCGCCATAAAACAGCCCAACCGACCGATGGCATGCAAAATGGTGAGCATCACGGCGATAATATCAAACAAATGCCAAGCAGGGAGTTTTTTAATCCTAAAAAATACAACCAAGCCAAAAACAGCAAAAATCAAAGCCCCATAAAACACAAAGCCATTGCCAAAATCTTTGAACATAAGCGAGGGATTGGCTACGTAAGTGCCCGGCGATTCCAGATAGAAGAAAACCTTACCCCCTACCACTGCCAACACTATGAGCATCAATATCATATCCCAAAACGTATCGGGGTTGAGGTTCAGTTCGCGTTGGGTTTGCCGCTGGGCATAAGTGGTACTCACTAAAATGCCCAATGCGATGAGCGTCCCGTAAGAGGCGATGATGAGTTCCGGCGGCAGCAAAAATTGCAAAAATTCGGGGACGGGGATTCTAAAGAGTATAGGGTACATAGTTTGACTTATTCAACATATAAAACAAGACCTTTTAAGTATTCGTTTTCAGGATGGTAGATATTGATGGGGTGGTCTATGGGCTGGCTGAGTTGGTGTAGGATTCTGATGTTTCGCCCGCTGTCTGCCGCCGCCGCAAAGACAATTTTCCTAAACAAATCGCGGTCTATTTTTTGGGAGCAAGAGAAAGTAAACACAATTCCTTTGGGACTTATCTTCTTAAAAGCCAATAGATTGAGTTCTTTGTATCCTCTGGCGGCATTGGGAACAGACTTGGCATTTTTGGCAAAAGCAGGCGGGTCAAGCACCATAAGCTCGAAGTCGTTGTCTGCACTTCGCAAAAACTCAAAACACTCGGCGCAGTGGCTTTGGTGCGGCAGGGAAGAAAAATTGGCCGATACGTTCTTTTCGCACAGTTCGATGGCCTGCTGAGAACTGTCCACCGAGACCACCTGCCGCGCTCCGGCTGCCAACGCATACACGCTAAAACCCCCGCTGAAACAAAACGTATTGAGCACTTTGCGGCCTGCACTGTATTTTTGCAGCAGTTGGCGGTTGTCCCGTTGGTCTAAAAAAAAGCCCGTTTTTTGCCCTTTGACAAAGTCCACCCAAAACGAAAAGCCATTTTCCTTTACCAAGACGGGCGATTCAGATTGCCCCAGCAGCCAACCCGAAGGCAGTTGCACGCTCTCTATTCTTTCGCTTACTTCTTTGGTTTTGAGGTAGATATTTTCAAATCCCAATTCTTTAAGGGCTTCCACAATCTCTGTGAGCAGTTTTTCTACCCCTTTGATGAGCACCTGCAAGACAACGACCTGCCCATATACATCGGCTATCAATCCGGGGAAAAAATCGCCTTCGGCGTTGATGAGTCGGTAACAATCGGTTTGATTGTCAATTAAGTAGATTTTTCTTAGTTCAAAAGCCTGTTTTATTTTGTTGTGCCAATAAGATGCCTTTGGGGCTTCGGTACTGCCAAACTCAAACATCTTTACGCTGATTTGGCTATGCGGAGAGAAAAACCCCAGTCCCAGCGGGGCTTTATGGCTGTCGCAGACCTGCACAATTTCGCCGTCTTGGGCACTGGGAAGGTTCTCAAGCGCACCGCTAAACACCCAAGGATGGCGATTTAGCAAGGCTTTTTCCTTTCCTTTTTTGAGAAATGCTTTTTCCACTCTGCAAAGATGCACTGTTTTGGCATTTAGCTCCCAACTATCCGGTAAGTTTTGCTTGTTTTTTTACCGTCTCGCAATTTGTATATCACGCAATCTAATCGCAATGCTGCCCTCTACAAGGCTCAAATCAGTTCCGTAGGAGCGGGATGCTGATAAATCGTTGTCCACCAAAAAAATCCCTTAGCGATGGCATCGCAATAAAAAACCATACACCACGCGCCCACCCTGACAACAACATCTTGCTTGGGTTTAACTATTTTTTGCCATGAAAGTACATTCAAATATTTATCCAAAAAAATTAATACCTTTGAGCCAAAGCACCACACCATGAGTTTAGAAAAAACTCCCTCAGGGCGCGTGATACTCAAAGGTATTTCTCCCCTTGTTTATGAACACCCTGCCGACCGCGCTGCATTGGAGGCCCTGCGCAAAGTACCCGGGCTTGATGCAGTGGTCAAGTTTTTTTCGGGCTACATAGGCGACCGACAAATAGAACTGTTTGCCCTGTCGTCTTTTGTCAAAGCCGGCGAAAACCAATTCAAGTCTGTTTACGATTTGCATTTGGAAGCCTGTCAGATTATGGACATGGACTACATCCCCCAACTCTACATCGCCCAAACCCCCGAACTCAACGCCATGGCTTGGGGTACAAACAAACCTATTTTGGTACTCAACTCTGCTACCGTTGCCTCGCTGGACAAAGACGAGCTTCTTTGTGTGATAGGGCATGAGCTGGCACACATCAAAAGCGGGCACGTACTCTACCGCCAAATTTTATTCATCTTGTTGCGCGTTTCACTGCCTATTTTGGCTACCTTGCCCATAGCGGGCTTGGCTTTGCAAGGTATCGTGTTGGCTTTGATGGAGTGGAGCCGCAAGTCTGAGTTGAGTGCAGACAGGGCAGGGCTGCTGACCGTCCAAAACCCCGACGTGGCCACCCGCGTAGAGATGAAACTGGCCGGCGGCCAGCAAATAGACCAGATGAGCATAGGCGAGTTTGTCAAGCAAGCAGAGGCATACAGAGAAGCCGATGGCATAGGCGATACCCTTATGAAGCTGACCATGACGGCCTATGCTTCCCATCCTTTTGCGGTGGTCAGGGTTCATGAGCTTATCAAATGGATACAGACCGGCGAATACGATGCCATACTGAGGGGCGATTTTGAAAAACAAAGCCAGTCTTACGCCGAGCATCTCAGAGAAGCCGCCAAAACCTATCGCGAGGATATAAAAGAAAAACTGGGAGGCATAGCCGATGACCTCAAAGATGCCGCCGAAAAAGCCCGCTCTTTTATGGAAGACTTGCGCAAAGGCAAAAAGAAAGACGAATAAAAAGCCCCCTACTCGAAGCATTGAACCGGCTTAGGGTTTCACTTTTTGCTTAGTACCAAGTTCAAGTTTGTTGGAAAAGTACCATAAATAAATGTCTATGGTACTTTTTATTTTATTCAGTATATTGGTTATCAGTAACTTTGATGGTATGTAATTAAAAAATATTTTTTATCATGCCTTTTTTTGCTACAAAAAGCGAAATTCGCGAAATTTTTACAAAATCTATATCAAAATGACGCAGTCACCTTCAACTGTTTCTTTTGCACAACAAAATGCAAACGTTTTCGCTCAATTGTCTGAACTTGGTCACGAGCAAGTTGTTTTTTGCCAAGATGCCGATACGGGTCTCAAAGCCATTATAGCCATCCACAACACCATCTTAGGGCCTGCGCTGGGCGGCCTTAGAATGTGGCCTTATGAAGATGAGCAAAAAGCCTTGACCGATGTGCTGAGGCTCTCGCGGGGCATGACCTACAAAAGCTCGATAGCAGGCCTCAACTTGGGAGGCGGAAAAGCAGTCATCATCGGCGATGCCCGCACCCAAAAAACCGAAGCCCTCTTACGCACTTTTGCCAAGTTTGTCGAGAACCTCAACGGCAAATACATCACCGCCGAAGACGTAGGCATGACTGCCAAAGACATGGAAACCATAAACCAAGAGACCGACCATGTGGCTGGTTTGCCCGCCGAACTCGGGGGATTGGGCGACCCTTCGCCCTTTACGGCATACAGTACCTACATGGGCATGAAAGCCTCTGCCAAAGCCGCTTGGGGCAGCGACAGCCTGAGCGGCAAAAAAATAGCCGTACAGGGAGCGGGACACGTGGGCTACTATCTGATAGAACTTCTGGTCAAAGAGGGCGCAAAAGTCTATGTATGCGATATTTACGAAGACAGAATCAAAAAAATAACCCACAATTTCAAAGTGGAAGTCGTTGCCGTTGACCAAATTTACAGCATCCCCGCAGATGTGTATTCTCCTTGTGCGCTGGGGGCTACCGTCAACGACGAAACACTTGCCCAAATCAATGCTTCTATCATTTGCGGCTGCGCCAACAACCAACTCAAAGATGAAACCATCCACGGCGATGAGTGCTTGAAAAGAGGCATCATCTACGCGCCCGACTTTTTGGTCAATTCCGGCGGGGTAACCAATGTATATGCCGAAATACTTTCTTCCGGCAGCGACTGGGCTAAAACCAAAATCGAGCAAGTTTATGACCAAACTCTGCAAGTCATCAAAACCTCGCAACTCTCAAACTTAAATGCTCAAAAAGTGGCCATTCAAATAGCACAAAACCGCATTGATGCCATTGCAAAAGTAAAAGTGAGGTATTAATTTTTGATTTTCCTTTGCTTGAAAACTCCCAAAATAAATAAGTGTTTTGGGAGTTTTCATTGGCGGGGGTTTAATTAATTTTATCCTTTTAATGTATTTTCCAATATTATCTTAAATTCGTTTTCCTTGTTGTAATTGTAAAACGGCACGGCTGTTATCAAATAGGTGTCCGTATGAATTTTGATTGTCTTTTGTTCTGCTCTGATTTCATTTAAAAAGTCTTCTTTCCACTTGTCGTGTCCTTTTAAATGCTCGCCTTTTGGTTCTATGAAAACCTGAAAAGTCATTTGCTCTCCGTTACGTTGTTTGCAGAACAATAAAAAGTCAGGTTCAAAGGCTCGCCCGAGTTTGTCAAAGATTTTAATTTCTCTTTCGTTGCGGATTAGGTAAATGTTCTCAAACTGTTGATTCAGTTCATCAAATCGTCTTGAAAACAGTCCTACAAACTTCTTTTCTTCACTTGTTCCGTAGTTGGCGTTGTAAACATACCAAGGCTCTTTTGAAACGAGTTCTTCTTGACCATTTGCTCGTTCATCATTCTGCCTCACACGAATTTGTTTGTCCTTAAATACGTTGTGAATTTTATCTGAAATATACTCTGAACCTTCGTATTCGGTCGTATTGCTCTTTATGTCTGCTTCAATGCTTTGCAAAAGTGAGTTTAAGGCTTGCAAATAGTCGAAATGGTTAATTTTTTTTAGCCGGTTTGCTGTTCCTACAAAAGTGATTTCCAAGCCTGCTAAAAAGTCTTGGCTGTCAATGAAATTAGAAAGCGAACCAACACTTGGAAAATAATGCGATAAACTGTCGAAATAGAAAAATGGATTTTGACTCAATGCAAAACGAACTGTGTTTTTCGGAATTTCGGTCAGCTTTACATCTTTGCTTTTCATTACTTCATCATTGGATTGTGTTGGCTCTATTTCAAAAAATGCACTCGACATTCTGCCAACTCCCGAAGATAAAGTGTGTCGGTAATTGGTTTTTTTAACTCCTAAATCGGCAAACGATTGTATGTTGTCAAAACTCTTTGGAACTTTCTTATTGAAAAAAACGTGTCCGTTTCTGTAAAAATCTGTTTTCTTAAATTCGGGTTTTAAAGATAAATTGAGTTGAACCAAATTAGCATCATCTTCATAAATACCCGAATCCACAAGGGCTTTTTTCAATTCCGAAATGTATCGGCTGTCTTCTTTGGTGTGGTAATACAATTCTTCCAACGTTTTCAAATCATTGGAAATATCATTATCAAATTTTCGGGTAAACTTATCGGATATTGAGCCTGTCGAAGTATCTTCCAATGCAAACGGATAATATCTTGCACCACGACCAATTAACTGGGCTTCTG
>CAZRQL010000007.1:0-113932 GCA_964602415.1 uncultured Roseobacteraceae bacterium | reverse complement strand
ACCAAAATATCATCGAATCAGTAGAACTCACCCAATTGGGAAGCGTGTCATTTATTTTCTTTCAGACCTATGAGCTTTATCGCCGCTTTAATCAAACATTTAAACAAAATGAATTTCTGCGACTTGAGTTGGAAAACGAGAACAAACGTCTGGAATCCAGAGTGGAAAAGCGTACCATACAACTTAGGACAGTCAATGAAGATTTGCTCAAAAATCAACAAGAGCTGATGAGTTTGGCGGAGTCTTTGGAGCAGGCAAGCTCCGACATCAACCGCCAAAAAAGAGAAATTGAAATCAAAAACCAGAAGCTGACCCAAAGTATCGTTTACGCTTCTCGGATTCAAAATTCATTGCTGCCTTCTCAACAGAGACTCAAAAATCTATTTCAGGACGACTATTTTGTTTTTTGGAGGCCTCGCGATATTGTGGGAGGAGATTTTTACTGGGGCAACCTTGTAAACGATAGTATTGTTATAGCGGGTGGCGACTGCACGGGACACGGCGTACCGGGTGCTCTTTTGAGTATGATATGTATCGCTCTGCTCAACGAAAGCATCAGAAGACCGGATATTCACAACCCCGCACAGGTTTTGGAGTTTATGCGCGAAAGGATAAAAGCCATGCTCCAACAAAACAACCAAGAGCGTCAGGACGGCGCAGATGTTGTAGTGTGTGAATTTAACTTGAAAACCAACCGTTTGATTGTCTCTTGTGCAAAACTGGGTATATTGATCATCAGGGAACAAAGTAAGGCTCCTTTTAGAGAACTCCCTAACACCAAACTCACACAAATAAATAATTATCAAGTACTTAAGATCTACGGGAGCAAGCAACCTATTGGTGCGCATCCTTCAGAGTCTCCGTTTTTCAACTTTGAGATAGAGTGCGAGAGAGGCGACAGAATTTATATTTTCACTGACGGCCTGCAAGACCAATTTGGAGGGAAATTAGATAACAAACTGGGGCTTAGTGCATTAACTCGCATGCTCGTCGAAACCCAAAAACCAAAAATAGCCGACCAATTAAAAGATATTGAAATCCTTTTTGACACTTGGCGCGGGGAGCGAAATCAAATTGATGACATTATGCTTTTTGCCATAGAGTGGAAAGGTAGACCCAAAACAAAGCTCTTGGTATAGTGCATCTGTTGATTAGTTTTGCAGCGAAATTTAATTTATGAGAAAAATAATTATGCTGGCGGCTTTGGCTGCTATGGCTTGGTCTTGCGGCAGCAAAGAAACCAAAACCGAATCGGGGCTTCTAATCAACAAAACGCTGGTAAAAGAAGGCAGTGTTCGCCCCAAACCGGGTGATTTTATCTTGGCGCACTACACCGGTACGCTAAAAGCCACCGGCAAAAAGTTTGATAGCTCCGTGGATAGAAACCAGCCCTTTGGCTTTGTGTTGGGCGAAGGCCAAGTCATCAAAGGCTGGGACGAAGGTTTTGCTCTTTTGGGCGTAGGAGAAAAAGCCATTTTGACCATTCCCCCTGATTTGGCCTATGGCGATCGAATGGTCGGAGATTCGGCCAACCCCGTTATTCCGGCAAACTCCACGTTGGTCTTTGATGTTGAACTCATTGATATTGTGAGCTACAACTTTGAAATCACACAAGCCAATCCATCAGGCAAAAGCCCTAAAGACGGAGATGCCGTTTCCATATTTTTTACAGGCAATACCAGCACAAACCGCCCCTTTAACAGTCCGCGCTCAGAAGAGGGAAAGTCCTACCGATTCCGAATTGGCTCGCAAGGGGGAAGTTTTCCGGCTCTTGATTCGGCTGTGAGAATGATGAAAGTAGGGGAAAAAGCCCGTGTGCGCTTTACACCCAAGGAAGCCCCCTTTTTGCAAGGCGAGTACGTCAATATCGAACTTGAACTCAGGGATGTAATTGATTTAAGTTTTGTTGCACCTTTTATCACGGACAATATCAAACCCGTAGTTACAGAAGACAAGATACAAATTTTCAAAACTGTATCTACCAATGGATTTCAGCCTTCTGAACAAGATAGCGTAACGCTTCACATGAGCATGTTTTTAGAAAATGGGCTTCTCCTGTTCTCAACCTATGAATCTGGAGATTCAATCGTTTATCCTTTGGTAGAGAGCGTATTTCCAAAAGGGATTGTAAAAGCCATCAGTAAATTAAAAGCCGGTGAAAAAGCCAAAGTCATACTCCCCTATCAACTTGCCTACGGCGAGGAAGGTGCCGGCAATATCCCTCCACGCTCTAATATTGTTTACAACATAGAAGTTTTGGCTGCAAAAAAAGTAAAAGCCGGAACTAAACAAGATAACCAACAAATTTTTCGTCAAAAGGTTAAATAAATTCAACAAAGCCCCGTAAAAAATCAACCTTACGGGGTTCTTTTTTGTATGGGAATACGAGCAACTTTAAGTTTACCCTTGTCGGCATGGGTAGAATCACAGACACAAAAATGGGCTCAAAACCCTTGGGACTCTCAAAAGTCCGTATTTAAAAATCTGATTGCTAAGGGTAGCAAAACCGTATTTGGCAAAGACCACAAGATCGGTGATGTGATTTCTTACCAAGATTTTAAGCAAGCCGTACCGATTAGAGATTATGAGGGTTTGAGTCCGTACATAAAGCAAATCATAACAGGTGAAAAGAATGTACTGTGGCCGGGTACACCCCTGTATTTTGCCAAAACCTCCGGCACAACCTCCGGAACAAAGTACATCCCCATTACAACGGAGTCTATGCCCAACCATATCAACTCTGCTCGAAATGCTCTTTTGGCTTACATCTACCAAACTAAAAAAAGTGATTTTTTGGACAGGGGACTGATGTTTCTTTCCGGCAGTCCCGTTTTAGAAAAAAAAGGGAATATCTTAACCGGAAGGCTGTCGGGTATCGTAAACCACCACGTACCCTCTTACCTCAGAACCAATCAAGTGCCTTCGTTTGATGTGAATTGTATAGAGGATTGGGAGACCAAACTCGACAAAATCATCGATCAAACTTTGCAGCAGGATATGGGCTTAATTTCAGGCATACCACCTTGGGTGCAAATGTATTTTGATAAAATCATCCGGCGTACAGGAAAAAAAATAAAAGATGTATTCCCAAACTTTTCCCTTTTTGTCTATGGAGGGGTAAATTTTTCTCCTTACCGCCAAAAACTCTTTGATAGTATTGGTAAAACCATTGCCAGTATCGAAACCTATCCTGCTTCTGAGGGTTTTATCGCCTATCAAAACCGACAAGACGACGAGGGACTTCTGCTGCTGCTCAACAGCGGGATATTTTTTGAGTTCATCCCCATTGAGGAATATTTTGAGAGCAACCCACGAAGGCTCTGCATAGAAGAGGTGGAGATAGGAAAAAATTATGCCTTGATTATCAATTCCAATGCAGGGCTGTGGGGCTATTCGATTGGGGATATGGTTAAATTTACTTCCCTAAATCCTTGTAAAATAGTGGTCAGTGGCAGGGTCAAGCACTTTATCTCCGCTTTTGGAGAGCATGTAATTGGTGAAGAAGTGGAAAAAGCCATGAAATCGGCCTTACAGCAGCATCCCGAGACAGTCATTACTGAGTTCACGGTCGCACCCGTAGTAAATCCAACCGAAGGCTTACCGCATCATCAATGGCTGATCGCCTTTGAGAGGCAGCCCAACGACATGGCCGGATTTGCCTTGGATCTGGACAATGCTTTGTGTCAATTGAACAGCTATTATTTAGACTTAGTGAAAGGCAAAATAATTTCACAACTTGTTGTAAGACCGCTAAGGGCAGATGCTTTCCAACTTTATATGAAATCAATTGGTAAATTAGGTGGGCAAAACAAAGTACCCCGCCTGTCCAATGACCGTAAGATTGCTGATGTTTTGGTTACTTTTTGAAAACTTTTTCAGTTCTGTTGTCAAAACTTACATAGTAAGGCGATGACCCTTCCAAAGAGCTACAATCAACCTCTTTGCCAAAACCTTGCAGTTTTACTTTGCCGTATTGGTCGCTGATACTGTATTTGACTTCACGGCTAAACATGAGTTTGTCCGTGAAACGCATAGGGTACACCTCTACTTTTTGCGCGTCAAATTTGTGTACCACTTCTTCGCTATAATAAATAATTCCCGACGAGCCATCGTATCTAATACGGTACTTGTTTTCGCCTGTGTGGTGCTTAGGTTCTGTCTTGTGTGTGTTTTCATAGGCTTCTTGCCCCACATGAATGACTTGCTCTATTTGCCAAGCGTTGTGCTCAAACTTTTCAACTGTGTAAGTTCCTCCTTTTTGTTCACCTTTTGCTTTCCATATCAGTTGTTTGTCCGAAACCTTCAATTCTACAAAGGAAAACTCAATCTTTTTGAGAAACTGTCCCAAGTTAATGATGACGGGCGTGCAGTTAGATGCGTGAATAACCCTGATACTGATGGCAGATTCTTTCGCTAAAAAGGACAAATCAACCTCAAAAGCAGTAGCTTTATTGAAAGAAACAGGTCTGTTGTTAACGAAGATTTCTGAGATACAAGTTCCATTTGGGTTAGATAAATACATCTTGCCCCCCCTATATATGCCTTCAACATTCAAAGAAGTAGATTGAGCAAATAAAATATTAGTGCACGCAGTAAGGAGAGAAACAAAAAAAAATCTACCCATTTGTTTTTATGTTATAAACAACACACAAAATTAGAAAAATATGAAAAAAAATTACGTCTTTTAGAAATAAAAGTAAAATTTATCGAATTTATTGCATGAAGGGATTAAAAAAACGTTTGTCCTTGATAAACTTCTCATCTGTTAGTGTATGCAAGAAAGCCAAAAGATGTTTCTTTTCCTCGTCAGTAAGCCCCAATTTTATACCTTGTGAAGGATCTGCTCCTACATTATTGGAGGCTTCGATGATAAGCTCTGAGAGGGTATGGCTTTTGACTATGTGTTGGTCGTAATGCTCTAATACTTCTTCTAATGTCTTGAACCTCCCGTCGTGCATGTAAGGAGCGGTAAGGGCTATGTTTCTTAGAGAGGGGGCTTTGAATTTGCCTTTGTCTTTAGGGTTTTTGGTTGTGGCGGAAAGCCCCAACTTCAAGTCTTTATCGCTGTCCAATCCGTTGTTGTGGAAGCCCCTGAACTCGAAAGGGTCGCCCTGCAACAAAGCCCCAAAATGACAATCGCCACAGTTGGCACCCCGTAAACCCATCAAAGCAATGGGATGAGTCAAAAACAACAGCCTGCCTGTGTCTTCACTTGGAGTGAGTTGTGCTTTTCTTTGCAGAAAAAGATCATATTTGGAAGAAGAGGAAACCAAACTTCGAGTAAATTGAGCCAAAGCCTTTGCCAACCTGTCCGCTGTTATTGCGCTGTCGCCAAAAGCCTTAGCAAATTTCTCTGCATAAAATCCACTTTTTTGGAGCTTTGAAAGTGCCTGCTCAATGGGCAAATTCATCTCATTGGGGTTGGAGATGGGAGCTAAGGCCTGCTCCTCCAAACTGCCAAATTCCCCATCCCAGTGAAAGCGACTTGACCAGAGTAAGTTGGCAAGCATCATACTCCCCCTTGGAGATACCCTGCCCTGAAAACCTCTCGCTCTGCCCAAACCGTCCGTAAAAGCCAACTCCTGCTTATGGCAACTTGAACAGGAGATGCTATCGTTGGCGGAGAGTCTGGTGTCGTAGAAAAGGAATCTACCCAACTCAAAACCGGCCTGCGTTGTCGGATTGTAGGGATTGTCAAAGGTTTGGTTTCCAAAATGTTGAGGGAGATTAGACTCGGGTAAATTTTCTGACCTTGAGCAGGCAAAAAAGTAAATGAAAATGATAAAATTCAGTCTGAACAATTTCATTGCCGCCATTGGTTGTCCTGTTGTTAAAATAAAAATCATGTGTATCTTCTCAAAAAGAAGACAGTTCCCTCCAAAAAAGGGGGGCTTTTAGATTTAACATGTAGCTTACCTCTTAAAACTAAAATCCACCTCAAATTTAAGAGAAATAGGAATTTGGACAGGTAGGCCGGGTATGGTTACACCTTCAAGTTTTTGAGTAGAGCTTTTTTTGACTTGAAATTTTTGTGCCGTGAGTTCGATTACGTCCATATCCGTAAAAACCTCATTGACATTGAAAGGCAAACCGGTAGGTATCTCTACACCGCCCAGAGCCTGAGGAGTCAACGTAAATAGCTTAAAATCATTGCTCAGTTTCCAGTCTCCCTCTTGAGGCTGAAAATCCGGACATTTGACTCCTTCATCCAAAATGACATACTTCCCTGTTGGGCGAAACTGATAGCGATTGTCTTTCTCACAGGCTTGAGAGTTGGCGAGTAAGTCTATATCAGCAAATTCATCTAATATGGTCTTGATTTGTTCAGGCAAAAAAGCCACTATAAGTTCCGGCTCTAACTTAAGTGAAAACTTCAAAGCCACAGGTGCCCAATTATCCCTGATGAGCAAATCCCGAGCATTGGGAGCAGGCTCGCTCTTTTTACCACAATTGGAAAGCCCAAAAGAAGCAATCACAACAAAAAGCAAAATGTAAATTCTCATAATATTTTTTTTTAACCACACGAAACTAACCGCCTGCTTGCTTCAATCCAAAAAGAAAAAAAAAAAGGGGAAGTAACCCCCCCTCGTTTGTGGAGCCGGAGGGGATCGAACCCTCGTCCAGAGAAGCAAAGCAACAGGCTTTCTACATGCTTAGTTGTACTTCGGTTTTCGGGTATCAGCAAGCCGACAACAAGCTCAACATCAACCTTAGTTGCTAATTTTTCGCCCTAAGCCGCAACAACTTTCGGACTATCCTTACCGATTTCGACACCCCGAACTCGAAGCAGGCAGGAAAAGCCTCGCGGGATGTTGGCCGGCGACCCAATTTGACGGTATCGCCTAAATTAACTCGACACTACGGTCAAATTAAGCAGCCAATGCGTAGTTATTTACGCCTGTTATTTTTTGGGAGCATCTTTCAAGGCAGTACCCCCATCTGCCTGCATGCTTACACCCGCACCTCATCATCCTGTCAATGCCAGTCGGCCCCTTGTGCAGATTTCAAACCACAAAGTTTGACAAAAAGTTTAATCAAACATAAAATAATTATAGCTGTCACTTTTCTCCAAGCCAAGATTTGAATAGATTGGCTCTATCTCGGCTGACAAAAACCTCTTCCTTGCAGGTGGGAATCAGGCTGACTTTGAGCTTGCCGTTTAGGTGGGTAAATACCTCAGCTATTGAATTGTGCCTTGCCAGTATTTGCCTGTTCAATCGAAAAAAGTTTTTCGGTGAAAGCTCATTTTCCAATTCTTCAAGTGTAAAGTTGATCAAATATTTTTTCCCGCTGCTGTGGGTCAAGACCACAGACTTATCAACAGACTGAAAATAAGCAACCTCAAGCTCATCGATTGAGAAAAGTTTGTCTGCAAACCTTACCAAAAAGCGACTTCGGTACGCTTTGGAGGAGTCAATATTTGCCAAAATGGATTGCCAGTTGAGCAGATTGGGAATCTGTAATCGGCTGTATTTTTCTATGGCCTGTTTGAATTTGTCCTCTTGTATGGGCTTGAGCAAATAATGGATGCTATTGAGTTGAAAGGCTTTCAGCGCGTACTGACTGTAAGCTGTCGTGAACACAATCGGAAAATCAGTCTGTATTGTATCAAAAACCTCAAAACTATCGCCATCCCCCAAGTGTACATCAAAAAAAGCCAAATCAGGTTTTGTGCTTGCTTTGAGGAGTTCCAAACAAGATTCTACCGAATCGGCAATCTCTACTCTTGAAGCTCGACAATATTTGTTGAGCAATTTGAGCAGTTGCCTTTGGGCGGGTATCTCATCCTCAACAATCAGGATATAGGCCATCTCAAACATATCGTCAAAATTAACGCCACAAAGCCAAACTTTAGCGGGCAAGCCCGATATTAGGATTGGATAATTTCCTTAATCAACAAGGCTGTTTTTTGGGGCTGCTCAAGTGGAAACATGTGTCCCGCCTCAAAAGGGACAAAGGTTGTTTTGCTGAAATACCGCCTGTTCCAATCCAAATCTTTGGGCTGCAAAACCCCGCCCTGCGTGGCGTACACAAACCAGTTGGGCAAATCTATCTGCTTGCCGAGTCTTACCGCACTGGCGCAAAAAATCTCGTATTCCAGCCGTGCCGGTATGAGCAAACTGACTCCTTGCTTTGTTTGGTTTAGACCGTGTTCCACATAATCGCGTAGGCAACACTCGTCGAAGTTTTTGAAAAGAGGTTTGGTCTTAAAATATGCCAAGGCTTCATCTTTAGAGATGAATGTCTCGCGCCTTTTGATGGCCTTTTTGGCGGGAGGGATGAGTTTACCTTCTACACGCAGCCATTTGGCTACCCTGATGGCATTGCGTTTGAGGGGGTGAAAAAAGGGCGTATCGAGCATAATCACTTTTGCAAACAAATCAGGCCGCTTCTGAGCCGCCCAATACACCACCGCCCCACCAAAAGAATGCCCCAGCCCCACCACTTTTTGGGTGGCTGTTTTTTCTATAAATTCAATCAAATCCTGAGAAAAATGCCGCCAATCTCTGCCTTTAAAACCCTTTTCAAGCCCGTAGGCGTTGATGTAGTGAACCCGATAAGGCTCTAAAAAATCAAAAAAGTATTGATAGCTTTTGGCCGGAAAACCGTTGGCATGAGAAAAGTAAATATCCATGGCTTTTTGGCAAAGGGTTAGAGTACCTCTGCCACCACAAAGGTACTGCCCCCGACGTAAATCATGTCGTCTGGCGAGGCTTGTTTTTTGGCTCTTTCAAAAGCTGCTTTGACTGATGGCTCAACCTGCCCGACAAGGCCAAACTTAACGGCCTTTTGAGCCAACTGTTCGGCATTTAGCCCTCTGGGTACGTTGGGAGAGCAAAAAATATAGTGCGCATCTTTGGGCAACAGTTCCAAAATTTTATCGTGGTCTTTGTCGGCTACCATCCCCAAAACGATATACAGTTTTTGGTAGGTGCAGGACTTTATTTGTGCTACCACTTCGCAGATACCGGCCTGGTTGTGGGCTATATCGCATACTGTCAAAGGATTTTGCGATAGCACGTCCCAACGCCCCCTCAGACCGGTCAGTTTGCAGACCTGCTCTATCCCGATTCGGACGGCTTGAGGAGAAAGTCCCAACAAAATGGCCGCCGCGACCACGCCAACGATATTTTTGTGCTGGTACTCACCAAGCAAGTTGGGCTTGACCGATGGTAGGTAAAGATGATCTTGGTGGTAAACATCAACCCCGTCTTCTTTCTTTTCGAGGCGCACCATTTGGTCGGCAAAATGAATATCCGCCCCCATAGCGCGGGCTTTTTGCAAAAACACAGCCTCGACTTCGTGCTGGGTCTCACTTATGAGCACAGGAACACCTGCTTTGATGATACCTGCCTTCTCAAAGGCTATTTTCTCAAGTGTATCACCCAGCATATCGGCGTGATCCCAAGATATATTGGTAACAATGGACAAACGAGGCACTATCACATTGGTAGAGTCCAGCCTGCCACCCAAGCCCGTCTCAATAACCGCCCAATCCACCTGCTGACGGGCAAAAAAATCAAAACACATGGCCACCGTAACCTCAAAGAATGAAGGGCTAATTGGCTCTATGATGGTTTTATGCAGATTTACAAAATCAACCACTGCCTGTTGTGGCATCATTTGGCCATCAATTCTGATTCTTTCGCGGAAATCTTTCAAATGCGGGCTGGTGTAAAGCCCTGTTTTGTAGCCTGCTACTTGCAATATAGCGGCCAACATGTTTGAAGTGCTGCCTTTACCGTTGGTGCCGGCGATGTGGAGGGAAGCAAAGCGGCTTTGTGGCTCGCCCAGCTCTTTGCAAAGTGCCCAAGTATTGGTCAAATCTTTTTTGAAAGCACTCGCCCCGACTCTCTGGTACATGGGCAACCGAGAGTACAGGTAATCCAAAACCTCTGAATATGTTTGCATATTACAAAGTTTAGTGACGCTGCCTGCCATATACCCTGTGAGCGGTAAAGTATTTTTCAACTTCTACCACCACGTAAATCGCCAGAGAAGAAAGCAGAATAAGTATCCAATCCCACAGTTCAATGGCCCGACTGCCAAAAGCAATGTTCATAAAAGGCAGATAGGTGTAACCAAGTTGCAAAGCAATCATGAGAATAAGCCCAAATATGAGCGGTTTGTTGCCCAACAAAGACAAGCTAAACATGCTTTTACTCAGTGAACGACAGTTGAAGAGATAGAACATTTCGCCCACCACAAAGACGTTGACCGCTATGGTGCGGGCAACTTCGTAGCTTTTGCCCAATGACAGAGCATAGCCAAAAAAAACAAAGGCCGACAAACACAACAAACTACCCACGGCTATAATCCTAAAAACCAATACCCTACTGAGAACAGGCTGCCCCGCCCTTCGAGGTTTTCGCTTCATGATTCCTTTTTCTTTTGGTTCAAAAGCCAACATCAAACCCAGCAGCACCGCCGTTGTCATATTAATCCACAAAATCTGAACAGGCAAAATCGGCAAAGCAACCCCCAAAATCACCGCCACCAAAATCACCAAACCCTCGCCAAAGTTGGTAGGCAGCGTCCATGTGATGAATTTGACCAAGTTATCATACACGGCACGGCCTTCTTCCACCGCCGCCGCAATCGAAGCAAAATTGTCGTCGGTGAGCACCATATCCGCTGTCTCTTTGGCTACATCAGTGCCCGTAATGCCCATCGCTATCCCAATATTGGCTTGGCGCAGCGAAGGCGCATCGTTTACCCCGTCTCCTGTCATGGCCACTATCTGCCCATGAGCTTGTAAAGCCCTGACCAGACGCAATTTATCCTCAGGAGAGACCCTCGCAAATACATCTACGTGGGGTGCAACCGTCTGAAGTTGCTCGTCGCTTAGCTCTGATATTTTTTTTCCTCCCAAAGCAAGAGGGTAATTAGATGAGTGGGTATCTTTGATGATGCCTATGGCTTTGGCCACCGCAACGGCTGTTTTTTCGTGGTCGCCCGTAATCATTTTGACACGAATTCCCGCAGCCTGACAACGGGCAATGGCTTCGATGGCTTCAGGACGAGGCGGGTCGATCATGGCTTGCAAGCCCAAAAAAACAAGCGCACTGTTCAAATCCTCGTGCCTAATGCTGTCCTGTGTGCTCTTCTTGCAGGCAAAGGCCAAGACCCTCAACCCTTTGCCGCCAAACTCTTCTGTCGCTCGCTCTATTTGCTCCTTAGACAAAGGCTTGTATTGCCCTTGGCTATCCATGTAAACCTCGCATCGCTCCAACACTTTCTCTACTGAGCCTTTGACATAAATAATCCCCTCATGCAAGGTGGCCATGTATTGATACACAGACTCAAAAGGAATAGTATCCAAACGCGGCAAATCGGCTTTTATTCCGGCTTTTTGGGCACTGACAATCAAGGCCGCTTCGGTGGGGTCGCCCTCTACCTGCAAACTCCCTTCTTTGAGCACAATAGCCGAGTCGTTGCAAAGCAAGCCACAGCGCAGTGTCTCCAGCAAGGACTTTTGAGTCGAAACATCCCCCACTTCTTGGGCATCGAGCAAAATGTTGCCTTGGCTCTCGTAGCCCGTTCCCGTGATTTGAAATGTATGTCCTGCCGTCCAAACGAGTTGCACAGTCATTGCGTTTTGGGTCAGTGTGCCCGTTTTGTCTGAGCAAATAATGCTGGTGCTACCCAAAGTCTCAACAGCGGGCAGTTTGCGGATGATGGCGTGGCGTTTTGCCATCCAAGCCACCCCAATAGAAAGAATGATGGTCATAGCAGCAGGCAGCCCTTCGGGAATAGCCCCTACAGCCAGCGCAACGGCGGCCATAAACATATCCAGCACAGATTGCCCTCGCCAAATACCCACCACAAAAGTGATGGCTGCAAGGCCCAAAATCACATACAAGACCCAAAGGCTAAATCTCCCTATTTGACGAGTCAGGGGAGTCTCTAAAACTTGCGCCTTAGAAATCATATCGTTGATTTTGCCGATTTGGGTACGGTCGCCGGTGGCTACCACTACACCGGTGGCCGTTCCGTAGGTTACCAGCGTAGAAGAATAAGCCATGTTGCTGCGCTCGGCAAGCACGGCATCATGTGGCAAAACCGCCGATTGCTTGGATACAGGCACGGATTCGCCGGTCAGGGCAGCCTCAGCCACTTGCAAATCTTTGACAGCAAGCAGTCGCAAATCGGCTGGTACTTTGTCGCCCGACTGCAACAGCACCACATCACCCAACACCAAATCTTGAGCAGGAATTTTTCGTTTAGTACCTCCCCTGACCACAGTGGCCTCACTTTGAACGCTCCCCGAAAGAGCCTCTATGGCCTTGATGGCTTTCATCTCCTGCCAAAAACCAATAGCGGCATTGACCAACACAACCCCGAAAATAACCCCCGAATCTATCCATTCATTGAGAAATGCCGTGATCAACCCCGCCGCTAACAGAATATAAATCAATGGCTGATTGAACTGCAACAGCAACACCAGCCAAGCCGATTTGCCTCCTTTTGAACTGATGACATTGCGTCCGAACTCTTTTAGCCTGCTGTCAGATTGCTCGGATGTCAGACCTTTGGTTAAGTCCGTCTCCAATTTTTCTAAAACCTGCTCGGCTTCTAACTCATGCCAAACAATCGAATTTTCTTGTTCAAACTTCATAGATAATGCAAATATAGCGTTTCGAGTATATGTGCAGTAGCGAACTAAAAACGCTTTCCTGTCCATTTGGTTTTTTGTTTGTTGGCTGTGCGGTGGGACAGACACATGCTGCTGTCAAGTTTGGCTTTGCTGATTTTTGCTCCGCTCGGTACAGCTCAAACAAAACTGGCTTTGCGCTCACTTGCCGCAAAAATTTGGCCTGCCTTCTTTATTCTTTTTGTAATCCGTAAATTTTTAAAAACTCATCATACTCCTGCTGAAAAGTTTTATTAATATGATGTTGTTTTTGATTTTGTATGTATTGAAATCCCTTCTCAACAACAGATTCAGAGACAGAGTACGCAGCATAGCCGGTTTGCCAAGCAAATTTTTCCGAAATTAGATTGTTTTGATTGATGTAATGAGAACTGCTCCCTTTTATTTGTTTGATGGCATCTCAGCAATTGATTTTTGAGGGCTTAACAAGAACAAACAATGGATATGGTCGGGCATACCATTGACTATCCCCACAGGGCAACCTTGCTCTCTCAATTGCTCATTGATAAATTGATGAATTTTAGCTTCAACGGTTAGATGGATTAAAGGTAACCGCTCTTTGGTTGACCAAATGGCGTGTATCCATATTTTATTAAATGAATGTGGCATAATCTATTCTAATTTAAAACCGTTAAAACTTGAATTCCATAGTCCACGAATTAATTCGTGGGTTATGGGAATACATTTGATTTATTAATAATTTTTTTTCATTTCCACACAAATAGCCCACGGTTTAAACCGTGGGCTATATTTTTATCTCCTTACTCGGAAACAGGTGTTTTGTGCGCATTTTAAAAATTGCGCTTCCACCAATGTTGAAACACCAAAACAGCCCATGCGTGGTTTTGGTCGTAGGCGTTGGAGGTGAGCATTTTGCGTTTGAGGGATGCTATGTAGCCCGCATCGAACAGCCCTTGTTGTTTGATAAAGCCGGTTGATAGTAGGGTCTCCACTTTGTCGCGCAAAACTCCCTGAAAGGCACGATAAAGCGGCACATCAAAGCCATGCTTTGGACGAGAGAAAATCTCTGTCGGCAGCATCGTTTTGGCTATATCTTGCAAAATAATCTTTTTTTGCTTGCCTTTGATTTTGTAGTTTGCAGGAAGAGAGCGCGCGAAATCCACGACTTCATTGTCCAAAAAAGGTGGCCTGACCTCCAGCCCGTGGGCCATTGACATCAAATCTACCTTGGTGAGCATATCATCGGGCAGCAGCGTTTGCAGGTCTTTGGTGAGGATTGAGTTAAAATCCCCAATCCCTTCTGTGTATCTGTCCTGTACTTCAGAGAGGCGTTTTTCGGAGAGATTGGTCATAAAATCCTGAGTAAATAATTGCTTGAGTTGTTTTTTGTCCAAAAAAGAACTCATAAACAGATACCTCTCCGCCGCACTGAGTTGGCTCATTCGGGCAAATCGATCCAAGCGGCGCAAGAGGTTGGAAACGTTGCCTTTCCTCGATTTGGGCAAAATAGCCCAAAGCGGCGCGAGTGCCTTTATGATTTGGGCTTGCGGGGGCATATTGGCGGCCATCCATTCGCCCGTGTAGCGATGGTAGCCCGCAAAAAGTTCATCCGCTCCGTCTCCCGACAAGGCCACCGTAACCTGTTGGCGGGTCAGTTTGCTCAGTAAATAGACGGGTAATGCCGAACTATCTGCAAAAGGCTCTCCCAAATGGTTCAAAACAGCTTCGCAACTGTCTAAAATATCCCTTTGTGATACGCTGAACAAAGTGTGTCGGGTTCGGAACTTGCGAGCCACCATTTCGGCGTAGCGGCTTTCGTCGTATTGGGGTTCGTCGCTGTATCCTATCGAAAAGGTATTGAGTTGCTCGGTGTGGCGGGAAGCCAAAGCCGTGATAAGCGAAGAATCCACTCCCCCGCTCAAAAAAGTCCCCAGTGGTACGTCAGCAATGAGCCTGCGCTGCACGGCACGCTCCAAAAGAGCCGCTAACTCAGTTTTGGCTTTGTCGTAAGAAAGCGCAGCACCCACCGTTTGCGATACAGGCCAATCGAAATAGCAGTGCAGGGTAACTTCCTTTTTGCGAACCCTCAAATAATGTCCGGGCAAGAGCTTATAGACTGAGCGATAGGCCGTAAGGGGTGCGGGAATGTAATTGAACCTAAAATACTGATAAATGGCTTCTTTGTCAAGCTCTCTATTGATGCCGTATTCTAAAACCGCTTGAATTTCAGAGCCAAACAAAAATTTGTCCTCGTCTTGGTAGTAGTACAGCGGTTTGATGCCAAATCGGTCTCTTGCCAGCCAAAGTTCATCGGTTTGGCTGTTGTAGTAGGCAAAGGCAAAAAAGCCGTTGAGTTTTTTGACCGACTCAATACCTTCGTGGTTGAGCAGTTGCAAGACCACTTCGGTATCGGAATGGGTCTGGAACTCTACCCCCTTAGCCTTTAGCTCATTGCGAAGCTCCGGGAAATTGAATACTTCGCCGTTGTAGGCAATTGTGTTGCCGTCTATGGTCAGGGGTTGATGGGCTGCCGAAGACAAATCAATAATAGACAAACGTCTATGAGCCAGTCCAATGTGTCCTTCGCCAAAGATTCGCCCATAGTCAGGGCCTCGGTGCCGGAGTGTCTGGTTGGCAGCGGCCAAATGAATACTGTGGATTTGTCCCAAAAAATTGTGAGCGAAAATACCTGTGATTCCGCACATAGAGAAATTTTGCGCAATTACGCTCAAAAAACACGTTTTGGAAAGAAAACTTTCTAATCCAAAAATCCAAGCAAGAAAATCTACCGGTCGCGCTTAGGTCAAAGGTCTGAAAACCCAAATCCTGCAATCGTTTTTTGGCTATCTTCGCGCCAAATACAAAATCTATGGCACAAACAACTGTTTCTCGTGAAGAAGCCTTAGCAGACTATAAACTTGCCCAAATCAGCCGTCAAGCCTCCCTGATGGGTAGAAAAGAGGTGTTTGCCGGCAAAGCAAAATTTGGAATATTTGGAGATGGCAAAGAGTTGGCACAGATAGCACTGGCCAAAGTTTTTTGTCCCGGGGATTGGCGTTCGGGCTACTACCGCGACCAAACCATCATGTTTGCGATAGGGGAACTCACCGTAAAACAGTATTTCGCGCAGCTATACGCCCATACAGACGTAGAAGCCGACCCCGCCTCTGCCGGCAGAATGATGAACGGGCACTTCGCCACCAGAAGCCTTGACCAACAGGGCAACTGGAAAAATCTGATGAGCATCAAAAACTCATCTGTGGACGTGTCGCCAACCGCTTCTCAAATGCCTCGTCTGGTGGGCTTGGCTTATGCCTCCAAACTCTACCGCCAAAACCCTCATTTGGCACACGCAACCCAATTTTCAAATAAAGGCAACGAGATTGCTTTCGGGACAATCGGCAACGCATCCTCTGCCGAGGGACTTTTTTTTGAGTCCATCAATGCCGCCGGGGTCTTGCAAATACCCATGTTGGTTTCTGTTTGGGACGACGGATACGGTATTTCCGTGCCCAACAACTACCAAATCACCAAAAACAGCATTTCAGAGATGCTCGCCGGCTTGCAGCGAAAAAATCCCGAAGAAAACGGATATGAGGTATTTGTGGTAAAAGGCTGGGACTATTTGGCCTTGATAGACACCTACCGCCGCGCCGCTACCATCTGTCGAGAGCAGCATATCCCTGTTTTGGTGCACATTACCGAAATGACCCAACCGCAAGGACACTCCACGTCCGGCTCGCACGAAAGGTACAAATCCAAAGAAAGACTCAATTGGGAAGAAGAATACGACTGCATCCACAGGCTCGGGCTTTATATCGTAGAAAACGGTCTGGCCACTCAAGATGAACTCGACGCTTTGCAAAAGGAGGCCATCCAATACGTAAAAGATGAGCGCGCAGCCGCGTGGAAAGAGTTTGTCAATTCTATGAAAGACGACAGAGAAAAAGCCATATCTCTGATAAACAACTTGTTGGGGGCTAATCAAATAACTGAAAAACTCAGCAAAGAGCCAAATGCCGAGCACCGCCACACCACCATAGCCCTCAAAAAAGCCATCCGAGCCACCAAAAACAACCCTGAAGCCCGTCGCAGTCTTGAGGATTTTTTGACCGAATGCAACAAGCGAAACTTTGACAGGTTCAATTCGCACTTGTACAGCCAATCTTCCCAAAATGCCTTACTGGTAGAGGAAATCAAACCAACCTACGACCAAGACGCTCCCATGGTGGATGGTTTTGAGATTATGCGGGCTTGCTTTGACAACATATTTGAATCGTACCCCGAAGCATTTGCCATCGGGGAAGACGTGGGCAAAATCGGAGATGTAAACCAAGGTATGAGAGGCTTGCAAGAAAAATACGGCGAGCTTCGCGTTACCGATACGGGCATCCGTGAGGCTACCATCATGGGGCAGGCGATTGGGGCGGCCTTGCGTGGCTTGCGCCCAATTGCCGAAATTCAGTATCTTGATTACTTCAACTACGCCCAACAGATTATTTCTGACGATTTGGCAACTCTGCAATACCGCTCAAAAGGCGGCCAAAAAGCCCCTGTCATTATCCGAACCCGAGGCCACAGGTTGGAGGGAATTTGGCACTCAGGCTCACCTATGGGCACTATCATACACGCGCTTAGGGGGGTATATGTCTGTGTTCCAAGAAATATGGTTCAGGCAGCCGGGTTTTATCAAACACTGCTGCGAAGCGATGAACCCGGACTGGTGGTAGAATGCCTCAACGGATACAGACTAAAGGAAAAAATGCCTTCCAATATGGGACAATACACTGTTCCTCTGGGAGTTCCCGAAGTGCTCAGGCAAGGCAGCGACCTGACCATAGTAACCTACGGCTCTATGTGCCGAGTGGTCATGGAAGCGGCAGCGGAACTCGAAACAGTAGGAATAGATGTAGAAGTCATTGATGCGCAAACCCTTTTGCCCTTCGATATTCATGGAGTTATCCTCCACTCACTCAAAAAAACCAATCGAATCATTTTTGCGGATGAGGATGTCTCAGGGGGCACAACGGCTTACATGATGCAAAAAGTAATCGACCAACAAGAAGGATACTATTATTTGGACAGCAAACCCGTCTGCATATCGGCACGCGACCACCGTCCGCCTTACGGCTCAGATGGCGATTATTTCAGCAAACCAAACCCCGACGATATTTTTGAGGCCGCCTACCGGATGATGGCCGAAGCCAAGCCTCACTTGTTTTAAGCAAATAAAGACAAAAATTTTTCTTTTTGCGAAAGAACCGAATAGTTGTCTATCACGGTCTGGCGAGCATTTTCGCCCATTTGGCTGCGCAATTTGGGCTCTGTGAGCAGTTGTTGGAGTGCCTGATACCACTGCTGCTCATTGGAGCATACGAACCCATTGTATCCATGCCGGACGATTTGGGTATTGACCCCCACCGGTGAGACAATAGGGGGTATGCCCAAAGCCATGTATTGCAAGGCTTTGAAGCCACATTTGCCTTTTGCCCAAATATCGTCCTCAAGAGGCATGAGGCCTACATCCATTTTGAGTAGGTCTTCGATTTCTTGTTCTTTGCGCCAAGGTTGGAAAATAAGCCCTTTGAGTTCAAACTTTGGGGATTGATTGGAAATGATAAGTATCTTAAAATCAAAATCTTGCCCAAGTCTTTGTAGGGTGGGAATCAACCCATCCAAATAGCGCATGGTGGTCAGCGTGCCCGTCCACCCGACTATAGGGGTCTCACTGTGATGCCCTTTGATGAGGCAATGATGGTTTTCGGTGTCTATGGTAGTGGGCAGAATGCAAACATTTTTGTTGTATTGAGAGGCAAACTGAGCAAGGTAATCGTTGCCGGCGGCAATTTTGTAAGCCCAGCGCATAGACCAGCGAACCTTACCGTACATTTTGAGCCAATGAAAAGCGGCATTGTGCTCTGAATAGTTGGGCAGCCATACCGCATCGTCGAAATCGTAAATTATCTTTTTGCCACTCAACCAAATCAAAAACTCAAAAACCGGCAGCCCTATGTGCGATGCCTCACGATGAATAAAAACATAATCGTAGCGCGCAAGCCTGAACATCAAAAAAAACCTCTTGACAAAAGCCCTTACGATGCCCCAAGCCTTAGAAAAAAACCTGCCGGGCTTGTGAAGAATCGCCCATGTGGGTTCATCCAGAAATGGGACATAGTCGTATTGGATACCGTTTTGTCCCAAAAAGACCAAATACTGCTCAAAGCGAAATCGTTGAGAAGGGGCTTGGCCTTGGGGGTAGGGAGCTAAAATTAGAATCTTCATCACAACAGCATGTCTATTTCATTCTCACTCAGTTTTTTAACAATGCTTTCATCCACTTGAACCAAAGCATCTGCCAGTATTTTTTTACGCTCTTGCAACATTCGGATTTTGTCTTCCACTGTCCCCTGACTGATGAAGCGGTAAACGAATACTTTTTTGGTTTGTCCTATTCTGTGCGCCCTATCTACGGCCTGAGACTCAGCAGCGGGATTCCACCAAGGGTCTAAAATAAATACGTAATCAGCAGCCGTAATATTAAGCCCAACCCCACCAGCTTTGAGCGAGATAAAAAACAAATGGCAGTTGTCATTGCTCTGAAATCTATCTACTACTTCTTGGCGGTTGCGGGTCTGTCCATCAAGGTAACAAAAAGGCACATTGTTGCGGCTGAGTTCAGAAGTAAAAAGAGCAAGGTGTTTAGTAAACTGACTAAAGATCAAAACTTTATGATTTTCAGCTATTACACTCTCTATCCTGTGCATGACCTCTTCAAATTTGCCTGAATCTTGGTCGTATTGCTCATCGGCCAGCTTTGGGTGGTTGGCAATCTGTCTCAGACGGGTCAGAGCCTCAATTACCTTAATTCTCATTTTGTTGATACCTATTTCTTGAAACCCTAACAGCAACTCACTGCGCACTTGATTTTTGACCTTCTCGTATGTCTCAAACTGGGCGGTTGTCATATCACAGTACACCACTTCCTCGATTTTGTCGGGCAAATCTTTGGCTACCTGCTCTTTGGTACGCCTCAAAATTAAGGGTTTAATGATATTGTTGAGATGAAGGGCCTTGGCTTTGTCACCCTCCCGTTCGATGGGATTCAAAAATGTATTCCTGAAGTAGTTTTGAGAGCCTAAAATGCCGTGGTTTGCAAAATCCATTTGTGTCCACAAATCGAGCGTTGAATTTTGCAAAGGCGTACCGGAAAGAAGAATTTTGCGGTTGGAAACAAGCCTTTTTAAGGCTATGGTAGTCTGAGAGGCTGGATTTTTGATGGTCTGCGATTCGTCAAGTATGATATAAGCAAAGCGGATTTTTTCCAATACATCAATGTCTATTCTGGCTGTGGTGTAGGTGGTGAGGATGAGGTTGTTCTCATAAAACATCCTTTCGTCTTTGGCTCTGGAACTACCGGCGTATATTTTGTAAGTGAGCTTGGGTGCAAATTTTTTTATTTCTCTCTCCCAGTTGTGCAGTAGGCTGGTAGGCATGATAAGCAGCGAAGATTGACGGGGGTGCTCGTTGACAACCGTCTGCAACAAGGCAAGGCACTGTATGGTTTTGCCCAAACCCATATCATCTGCCAAACATCCCCCCAAGCCCAGTTTATACAATTTCATTAGCCAATCAAAGCCTTTTTTCTGATAAGGCCTAAGCACACCCGCAAACTCTTTTGGCAGAGGGCTTTCCTCAATTTCTTCGGTGATGAGTTTTTCGAAGGCGCTTTGACTTTGAATTTTAAACCCTTGCCCTTCTTGTATCTGAGAAATGATGGCCAAATGGTGCTTTTTGATTTGCACAGAACCGCGTTCTTGTTTGGCAATTTCAGAAAGATGATGAAGCCTCTCAATCCAGAGCTGAGGAATAGCAACAAGTTGTCCGTTGGGAATCTTTAGAAAAATCTCCTTGCGCTTGACAGCCAACAACAAGTCTGCAAAACTGATCTCAAACTCCCCAATCCTAACAGCCCCATTTAGCTCAAACCAGTCAATCCTTTCTTCTAAATTCAGTTCAAGCGAAGGTTGCAGAGATGAGATTTGTCCCATTGTAAGTTGCTGACAAACCTCTATGGCTGCATCTTCCAACTGCTTTAAGTTTTGAGAAAACCATACAATGCCTTCTGCAAATCTTTTGGATATTTTGCCTCGGCTTATATCCAAATCTAATCCCTTAATAAAGGCTGCCGTTTGCCCTTCAAATAAAGAGTCTCTATGTACCTTCTCAAAAACAAACCCTTTTTGTGTTTGCGTTAGATTTACCCTTGCTTTTGACTCAGAACTTGTCTCTAAAGGGTATTCTTTATTTTCGTATCGGAAAAACAACTCAAAGTTTAAAAAAACATCGCTGATAGCTTGCTCATTGTCAAAAAAACCGGCTTGTCTTGGAAAAGCAACCTCTTTTACAGTCAAAACGGCTGTAGGCTTAGGTCTGCATTCTATCACTTCCAATCCACCGTCTGCCATTACGTCAAAAGATTCAACCAGTGTCATACCAAACTTTGAAAAAAACTCATGCTCCAGTCTTTTAGGAACAAACACATGGTTTTTTTTCTGAAACGGCTGAAGTTTTTTTGCATTTACCTCTCCACTGAGTTCGATGATTTTGTCGTCCAGCCAGAGCCAAGCCGGCAAGTCGCACAAAATCTCATTCCTGTATTTGTGCATGACCAACATTTGGTTTCCATGTCTGATGGTCGGAAAATAATTGGTGCCTTGTTCGTTGCGTCTGAAGTGAAAAAGCACGCTTGCTTTTTCAACATCCACCCGATACCGTTTTTTTTGGGGGTATCTGTCTTTGGTAAACTCATAAATGTAGTCCCCTTTCAATTTAGCCAATATTTCACCCCTGCGACGACTTACATATTTTTTTATTTCATCTGCCATCAATTTATCAGCTCCTTTTTCCGCATTCTTCAATTTTCTAAAAAAAGAGTCTGCGTCATTGACAGATTTGGTAGTGTTATATTTTTTGAAGATTCGCATTGGCTGAATAGAATCCACCAACTCTATAATTTGTCTGTACCCCGGCTTAATGACAAAAGAATCTGCGTTTTCACAGGAAGCATATTGACAACACAAGGTAAACTCGCCATGGTTGTCTAACTCAACTGCATAAGTTTCAAAAATATAGCCCAGAAAATCATGCCAGCAGAAAGAAACAACCACTTCATGCGCAGCTTCAACTGATACTTTCATAAAAACAATGCAAATTAAGCCTAAATTCTATTTAAGCCCGTTAATCGTGGTATAAAAAAAGCCCGAATCAAATTGATTCGGGCTTTTAAAAAAACCAAAACTCTTGCTACGGCCTTGCCAGCATGACCTTTTTGACAACCCTGCCTTGGTCTGTCTCCAAACTAATCAGATACATACCCGATGGCAACATGGAAATATCCAAATGTCTAAGGTTGGAATTTTCATCACTTGTCAACACCATCTGCCCAACTGTGTTGAAGAAAGTATAAGACTTAATTTCAACACCATCGGTCATAATAGATAGGCGACCGGCTGTTGGGTTGGGATAAAGAATAATCTTTGAAGCTATCTCGGACTCGTCCAATCCTGTAGTGGTGTCGTAGTTAGCACCTAAGTAAGTGTATATCCAATAAGTATAGCCGGAAGCCAATCTGGTAAATTGGTTCCCAAATACTTGTTTGGGAATGTCTGTACCTAAGTTGTTACCCAACTCGTCCCAGCCTAAAAATTCAAAAGGTCTTTCGTGTTTGCTCCAAGCAGAGTGGATAGAAGCTCCGCGTTCATTGACGTAGTTGGGGCCTTGAAGGCGCGAGGCAATAATGGCCACCGTATCCAAATCATCATTGTAGTTGACTCTGTATCCAATAAAGAACTCTCTGTCAACTATTGGGGCGGGGTCAAAGTCATATCTGAATTTATAGACTACTGAGTCCGCAATGGCTTTAATGGATTTACCGTCTATGAGATCATGTATCTCTTTGATAGGTACAACAGCACTACCGTTTTTGCTAATACTAGCATTGTAGAGCTCGGTACCGGGTGATCCGTTAGGTTTACCATCAGGCCCTGTGCCGTCTGTATCCCAAACGACCAACTCAAGGGTAGCGTCATCCAGACGTCTTGACTTAGCAACCCCAAAAGAATACTCTGCCCAAAGTAACTTATTGAGTGGGTGGAAATAACTGAAGTACTCAGCAAACTGCTGTGCCTTTTTCTGGTTATGTCCCGATACATAGCCCAATTGATAATCGTACTCATCCAACCTTGGAGTAAAACCAAAGCCATCGTTGTCGCCTCTATTGTTGCGCAAGGTATCAATAAATCCATCGTAGGGTATAACAGTAATTGCCCTGCGGCGTGTGAGTGTATTCTTGCCATAGCTGTTGGTAGCTGTAAGCGAAATGTCGTACACACCCGGTCTTGAATAACTTACCTCAGCGTTGCGTGTGTTTACGATTGGCCTGTTGCTACCGGGAAGATTCCAGACCCATGCACTTGGTTCTCTCAGTGAGCGGTCAAAGAAGCGAACTTTTGCACCGGTGTAGATTGAATCTTTGCGTGTCAAGCGATTGCTAAGCTCAGATACAAACTGCGCAATAGGCTCTCCAACATCATAAGTCTCGACAAAAATATTGTCCAACCAGAGTTGATTGCCTCTATCTGGGGTACATTTGAAGCGCAACTGTATTGCCTGGGCAGAGCGCGCCCCTGTTGTATCTGTAAAACTTCTCGCATTGAAGAAAGGTACTTCGATGAGTTGATTCCTCCAATCGCCTCTCACACCGGGTACGAAATACCTGCGCGGGGGCTGTCCGGCTATAGGTGGATTGGGTTCTGCAAGAATGGCCGGATTTACTGTTGCCAAATCCTTACCGCCGCTTTTCCAAGCAGTCCTCCAAGTAGCACCACAGTCAGTCGTGTACTCTATCTCCAAAGAATCGTATCTGGGGTTGCCGCTGCCATTGTTGAAATATGTATAAGCATAATCAAACCTAATCCTTAAGTGAGTACGGCCACTGACCTGCAAATTGGGGGTGTAGAGCGATGAGGCATCCAATAGACCCAAGTTCAGCGTCCTGCCGGGCTTGCGGAAATAGGCATTGTTCATAACAATCGCCTTATTTACCTGTCCACCAATGGTATAGTTTTTCAACATCCAGCCATCTTCGTATCCGCCATTGTCAAAACAAGCTGTGTTACAACTCAACAAACAGCTATCTGTTTTAGGTGGATCAATTCTCCACCCAGAGTTCCTGTCATACAGTGAACAGTTGGTGAACTTTTCAAAGTCTTCTAAGAGGCTAAAACTCCTTTGAGATATAAATTGCCCAACCTGAACCACATCTTTCAGCGTTTTGGTAACTGTGTAGCTCGCAGATTTGACAGTCAAAGTGACATCCTTAAATCCGGGGGTATTGTAGATGACTCTTGGATTTCTCTCTTTGGAAGTAGAAGGCGTTCCACCGGGGAACTGCCACTCCCATTCTACAATAGGCTCTCCGCTTGGAGAATAGGAATCATCCAAAAACTGTACAGGAAAACCTACGCAGTTCTGAAGTTCACGGGCTTTAGCCTGAGGTTCAACGCCCCCAACGTGCCTTACAGAGACATTGTCAATGTATATCCTATTGTTGTTTCTGGGGCGGTTGATAAAGTATATCTTAATCAAGTTGATACCCTCCTCAGAAAAGCGCACTTGCCTGTTCCAAACGGTTGCGTGCTTCCAATCGAAGTTCTTGGGCACAAATGCGGGGTTGGCGGGTGCGCTACCCGGGAACTGCACAGAGCTAAACCCTGTCGAACCATCAAACAGCAACTCTGTAAGATCAAGCCCACAGTTGTAAGAACCATATACTTGCAGTTGGTCTCTTGCTGTCGGGTTGGCACGGTAGTCGTAGGCATAATCAAAATCAAGCTGAATAAAGTCTGTACCCCTCACATCAATCGGTCTTGTGATAAGGAAAGTGGTATCCTGAGGGCCAAAATTAAAGGCATGGTTGTCAATGAAGGCCGCTCCTCGTCCCACACCGTAGGCACTGGTGCCTCTTATGAGCTGCCAAGTAGGCGCACTGGTAGTTCCTATGGTAACAGTGGGCTTAGGAATTTCCCAACTGTTTTCAGCAAATGTGCCTTCAAAATCTTCTCGTAAGTTTTTCGGATAGCGACCTGTTACGTTTTGGCCGGGTATTTCGACCACCTCTACATATTTGTCAATAAACAGGGTATCTGAATCACCGCTTATGCGTGAAGTAGCTATTAGCGTCAGAGCATAGTTGCCGGTTTTGGGGTACTTGACCGTAACCTCAGCCTCATCGTCAGGCGACAGGTATTCCGCACCCTCGGCTATCCACTTGTAAGCGATATCGCGGTTTCTATTAGCATTGACTACATAAGAGGTACTAATAAAGGTAATGGGTACATCAGCACATGCCTTCGTACCGGGACGACCAGTTACATTTTTCCTAATGTCATCGTCAAGAGGGCCTCTAAATTCAGCCACCACGTCCCCTACAGGGCGAACAATGATATTGTCAAGATAGATTGGATTGCCTAAGTCGTGGGTAACCGTGAAATTCCAGCGTAAGTTTCCGTATTTGTTTCTTACGTCAGAGACCACCAGTCTGCGTGTTCTCCAGTTATCGAAATCTGGAATAAATCCAGTCTGAAAACCTTCCCTTGTGGACATCCTACCTGAGCCCATCTGAATGAAAGTTGAGTCATCCCTACCGCAAGAAGTCATAATCAACTCAAGCTGGTCATTGATGGCTCTGGGTATGGGAGGCACTTGTCTGTGGGCATAGTCAAATTCTACCAACATATTTTTTGCGTAGCCGCTTACGTCAATGATAGGTGTGCGGAGAATCGTTTTTTGTGCCCGTACTGCCGGAGCGGTATTCAAAATCCTCAAAGAAGAAGGAGTCAATTTAATGGGAGTAGTCACACCGGTTAGGGTTGCAAACTCAGAATAGGCCGTAGGGGCGTAAATAGCGGGCGCAGGTGCATTTCTGTTGCAAGATAAAATAGCAGCGTCTGAGGCCTCTAAACTCCATCCGGTAGGTACGGCCCTAAGGTCTTGGAAGTCTGCTCTAATTCTTGAGACCGTCGCATCAAAGGGTACAACCCTGAGGTAATCTTTGTACGTTCTTGATACTGAATCACCTCTATCGTCAACCACTGTCAAAGTAACATCATATACACCGGGGCGATCAATATAAACGGTATCAGGCTTATCTTCTGTGAGTACAGGGCCATGAGTGTAGGTAACTTTACCAAAGCCGGGAGTGCCCGTACCATTTGAACCGGGTCCGATTTTCCATATCCAAGTGGTAATCGTTCTACCTGTGCCTTGTATAGCATAAGCTGTCGGTCTGAGGTAATAAGCATCATTGACGCATTTGGTGCGCTTGTCTGCCCTAAACTCAGAAATCATATCATGATCGTAAGGCTGTGTTCTGATATTGTCAATGTAAATCATACTGGCCCTGCGAGGATTCACACGCATCTGTATGGCCAAGGTGTATTGCTTTTGTCTGATGAAATTCTGGATGTTGGGTATAGCAAATGCCTCTTCGAGCCAATCTCTTTTGACAGGTATGTGCCAAGGAGAGGTTTTGAAGTCCCATTCATCGGTGGTTTGGAGTTTGTCATTGCCGCCAACTTTCTCAGGCCCTGATTTAGGCCCATAAACTGTTTTCCAACTCGGGTTGCAGTTTTCTGTAAACCTCCATTCCAAAACATCAGTAGCTGAAGGAACAGGAGCATAAGCCAAATCGAAAGAGACCAAAATATGCTTAGATTGGTATTCTCTAATATCAAACTTAGGACTGATAAGCTCGTTGGGGCCTGTGATTGGATTGGGAGGGGTTAGCACAGATTGGCGGCTTATAGGCACTACCAAGGCCGTTGTGGTGGCACCGGTTTTGCTTACTATATTGCCCTCAATCCTCCAAGGCCTTCTTGCACCTGGGCCGCCACCCGGGTCATCACTGCCCCCAAAATCTGAAAGTGCTATCCAGCGATCATTGCCGAAGAAATTCGCTTGTGTGGTCGGAGTTTCAAAATTTTCAAATATCTCTTTGATTCGGCCCTGCCAAGGTGTGATTTGAGGCCCTGGTATGCCATTGGGATAGGCGGCCAAAGTGGTATCAGGCTTACAACCTCGTTTGCGGGCTACAAGTACGGTCCGGTAAATCTTGTCTGCCGGTATTGGGTCATCGGGAGAAACGGGCTTGGGTAGAGGATAAATAACCGTAACTTCCCTTGTATCCCTGAGTGTTACTTTCAAATCAAATTCATTGCCTACGCCTGTTTGTTGGCGTACAGAGTCCACATTTTGTGCCCTGGGTCTCCACATGATGCTGTCAATCACATCATATTCTTCAAAGATTGTGGTGTCGCCTGAACAAACCTCTCTTGTGCCTTTTCTCCTAAAAGTGTCCAAAACAGCATCAAAAATCCAGTCAAACTCCAACCCATCAGGTCCAAAAGTTATGCTTCGGTTGGTGATGGTGACAGCAGGCTCTTCTGAGCAGTTATAGCGAGGACCGGGGATAGGAACAGGATAAGGTTTAACCATAGTAGACGGCTCAATCTCTGCTCTGGCTATTGGACAGAAGATAGGTACTGCTACGAAATTATCAATGTAAAGATTGTGTCCTCCCTGTGAGATGTACTTAAGTTCAAGCTCCACAAAATCATAAGGTGTTACATCGCGAACAAACGTTCTCAATGAAAGCCAATGGCCTGCAGGTATAGGAGCAGCGGGATTGCCGGAACGGATTAAATAGGGTGGTGCTCCTGCCCCGCCGGAAGCCATAGGTGGCCACTGCATAGGGGTATTGAAGCAATCCAAGCGAGCAATTATATTGTTGTCATCAAATCCTGAAGCGTCGCAGGCATCCCTAAAGGTAATCACCAATGCGCCTGCCCAAGTTCCTTGACAAGGGCCTTGAGGTCTCGTGCGAGCCTGAGTAGCGTAATCAAAAGAAATATCTAATCCTCCATTGTTTGAGCGAGAGTCTATTACAGGGGGATAAAGCCTAAACTCACCCTCACGGGTCGGAACATTGTTTGGAGCGTTGACGGTATCTTCAAAAACATTGCAAATAGCTGACCGAGAAGATGTTCCTGTATTGACCAAATTTTCAGGTCTGGGAACCAATTCTGTGCGAGTGCAACGTGGTTTTTCTCTTACTACTACTATATTGGTGTCATAAACAACCCTCCTAAATATCCCATGTCGGCCTATTCGCCAAATAGGGTTACCAAACTCATCCCTCTCTCTTCCTTGTCTCCATCCGTTGGGCGAAGAACGGTCGAAAGCAAAGTACTCAAAGCCATCCCTGACCTCTTTAACAGCATCGCGAGCGTGGTTAGCAACAACAACAAAACCTCTCTTGATAATCTCGGCTGTAATGCCGTTTGCTCCCTTAACTTTCAAAATTACATCATAAGTCCCCGGTGAACTGTAGGTTACTTCGACCAAAGCATCAGTAGATGAGCCGGGCGTGCCGCCGGGAAACGTCCACTCATAATCCAAAGGAAATACATTGCCTATGGCGATGGAGTTATCGTTGAAGGTCAATTTTTGACCCGGGCAGAACTTTTCTCCGTCATCAACCAGCCTGAAAAAGCCAGACGGTTGGGCAAAGAAATCAGGTAAAATCCTGTCTTGGGCATACGAGACAGACCCAAAAAAGAGTAGCACACCCAATAATAATAGTTTTTTTCTCATAATAAAATATTTGTTTTTCAAATCAAAAGCAAAAAATTGATGATTTTTCAAGTCTCAATTATAGCAAACTCTTTCACAAAAACAAAGACCAACTTTAATTGGAAACGTTGCGTTTGTATATTGCAAAAAATCCTAACGTATGAAATACTTCCGATGGTGTTTGCTTTTGTTGCTTAGTGTGGCGGAACTGAATGCACAAGTGTATCTCTTTGAAATCGAAGGAGAGGTAAATACCTATACATCCCTGTCTGTACAAAAAGCCATTTCAGATGCAGAAAAACAAAATTGTACTAATATCATTTTCAAAATCAATACTTTGGGGGGAACTCTAAAAGATGCAATCACCATCCGTAAAGCCATAGACCAGACACAACTCAAAACAATTGGTTTTGTTAATGACAACGCGGCTTCTGCCGGAGCCATTATAGCTTTGTCCTGCAATAAACTATACATGAGTCCTTCGGCTGGTATGGGGGCAGCTACCCCTGTGCTTGCGGACGGATCCCCTGCTTCGGAAAAAGTGAACTCATACGTACGTTCTTTGGTCAGGGCATCTGCCCTAAAAACAGGCAAAAGCCCTGAAAATGCAGAAAAAATGGTCGGCATCCCCGGAGAAAAATACAAAGTCGCTTCTTTAACTGCCGGCGAAGCCATTGCACAAAGATTGGCTGATGGCATGGTTATGAATGTAAGGGAAATTTTAATGAAAGAGAGTTTAGAAAACCAACACTTCATACAACACAAACAAGGCTGGCAAGAGTCTTTTATGGCTTTTGTTTTACAACCATGGGTTAGCGTTTTATTGTTGATATTTATGGTTGTGGGTATCAAATGGGAGTTGGCCGCGCCCGGGTTTGGCTTCCCCGGTATGCTGGGACTGATTTGCGCAGCTTTATTTTTCATCCCTCATCAACTATATGGACTTGCCGAATATTGGGAAATTGGAATGTTTTTTCTTGGTGTTGTGCTCATTGGGCTTGAAATATTTGTGCTGCCCGGATTTGGCATAAGCGGAATATCCGGTCTTCTGATGATGGGGGCTTCGATTGGGCTGTCTTTAATGCCTAACGATGGCTTTAATTTTCAAGCCATTGAGCCATCTGTTATCGTAGAAACCTCCGGCTATATTGTCATCGGGCTTATCGCAATTACTCTGGGGGTTCTGTGGTTTTTGCCTCGCTTATTGCAATCTAAAGCACTCAGCAACGTAACACTTCAAACATCCTTAGATACAGACCAGGGGTTTACCTCGGATTTCAAACCGCACGAAATGGTGGGTAAAGAAGGCATCGTTCATACAGTATTAAAACCTGCCGGCAAAGTACTCATCGAAAACAACTTCTATGACGCTATTGCCGAAGGTGACTACATAGAGCCACAAAAAAAGGTTGTTGTAGTAGAGAGCAGCGGGAACTTTCTGAAAGTCAGGCGTGTGAAATAGATTTATTCAACAGGTATAAAAATTTTAACATTGTCCCAAGCCATCCCAATTCCTTGACTATCAATTTCAAAAGTCAATTTTTCAACAACTGATTCCAAGGTCCGGGGTTCGATTTGGGTAGTGAGTACATTTTTATCTTTGTGCTTGTCGTAGTTGTAAGCCCCCCATTGTCCAGTTACGGAATTTAAAATTACTGTCCACTTGTCGGTTTCAGGAATGGTAAAAAGGGTGTAAGTCCCTGCCGAAACAGGCTGGCCGCCGAAAGTTACGTTTTTGCTAAAAGTAATCTCTGTTGCTTCGTTGGCTCCCGTGCGCCAAACTTTACCGTAGGGAACCAACTCTCCAAAAATGACCCTGCCGTTTTTGGAGGGCTGCCCGTATCTAACCGTAATGCCATAGCCTTCAGCTTTAACAGACGGCGATTGGCGGCTACAAGCAAATAAACCAGCCAAACACAAGCTAAAAAACAAAATGCGAGGGATAAGATTTGAGTGCATATTGTTAAAATTTAATCTCTTTGCCACTGTAAAATTCCAAGACTTTGAGCTTAAAAAAGTAATCGTACTTGGCTCTTGTTTGGTCAAATACGGCTGTATTGTATTGATTTTCTATTTGCGAAAGCTCAAAACTGTTGGCAGCACCCGCCTCAAAACGCTGTCGTGCAACGCGCAAACTTTCTTTTAGAGCATCCCTGCGCTTGGTTTGGGCTGTAAGTGTTTTTTCCGCCGTCAAAACATCATTGTAAGCCGATTCAATGGTTCTTCGCAAATTGTTTTTGGCTATTTCGACATCCAATTTGCTGCGCTGCCACTGTAAATTGGCTTGGGCGATGGAGTTGCGGGTTTGAAATCGGTTGAAAATGGGGGCGCTCAATTGTACCCCAAAGCCGTAGTTGAAGGCTTGATTGAGTTGCTGTCTAAATCCGAAATCTTCAATATCTATATTGGAGGCCAGTTGATAAACCGGCTGAAACTTTGAAGTATCATTGGGGTTATTGGGGTCTTTGGTGTAACCGAAAGGTACTTCTCTAAAACCGGGTCTTCTGACAATCCGTTTATCCTGCGCGCTGGAGTAAGCAGAGGCCATTTGTGCAAAGCCTGTTAAAGTAGGCAACATTTCTGCCCTCGCCACTTTAATACCCAACTCAGCAGCTTTTTCGAGGAGTTGAACAGATTTAATCTCCGGCATAAAACTCTCGGCTTGGGCATAATACAAACCAACCGATTGACCAAGGGGCTGCACTTGTGGTTCTATGTCAGGAATCACAATTTCAAAGGCTTGTTCCAAAGGTAGTTGGAGGGCTTGTCTGAGTTGTAGATAGGAAAAAGACTTTGTGTTTTCGGCAGTTACCAGTTGGAGTTCGGCGTTGGCTTGCTGGGCTATGAGGTCATAAACCGCATTTTCGGGTAGTGAGCCATTGCTGATAAGACTCTGTGTACGTTGGAGTTGCTGGTCTGCATTTTGCTTTTGTACTTGCGCCGCCCCAACCAAATCAAAACTAAAAACAACTTGAAGATAGGCATTGGCTATGGCCAATATCACATCGTTTTTGGCTTTTTGAAGCGAATACCCACCGGCTTGCGAATTGGCGACTGCACGTTTGATATTGTGGTTAATCCTGCCCCCTCCAAACAGTAACACATTGGAGTTTAGGTTGGGGCTTAGATAGGTAACTGATTGCTCTACAGGCTGGTTGGTAAAAACGTCAAAAGTCCGCCCTGTGCTGTTGTTCAAAGTTGCGTTGGCTGTCAGGGAAGGCAGGCGACTGTATCGGGTAAATTTTTCAGTGGCTAACGTTGACTGCAAGGAAATATCAGAAACTTTGACCTGAAGATTGTTAGCCAAACCGTATTCTATACATTTTTGCAAATCCCATTTTTCCTGTGCCTTTGTTATATGTGATAAACAAAAAACAAAACCCACAACAAATGCAAAACGGTATAATGCTGAGTGCTGCATGACATTTTTTGACAAAGGTAAAGAAAGCTTAGTCTTGCTGAAAAATTTCTGTTACTTGCTTGGCCATTTGCTTGGCAAGTGAGGTGAAGATGTCTTGCGTCAAATCTGAGTTGGATTTCAGTGTCTTTCGGGCTCTCAGTAAGTTATCGAGATTTCTTTTACTCTGAGCGTCTGTGGACACTGCGGTTTGGCTGCCGGGAAAAAGGTTGTCGGTTACCCCGTTGTAAGTGGCGTACTCTATTCTGTCTGCTTTTTTATCCCCTAAAATTGACGTAAAAAGAACACGCCCTGTTTCGGTTGCAATCAGTTTGTATTGAAAAGAAACGGCTATTTCAACAGACTGACTAAACTCATTGTAGAAAACTGGTTTGAACTGCCTT
The DNA here is from genome assembly GCA_964602415.1 of uncultured Roseobacteraceae bacterium. Taxonomy (GTDB): domain Bacteria; phylum Bacteroidota; class Bacteroidia; order Cytophagales; family Flammeovirgaceae; genus CAZRQL01. The sequence goes on along the minus strand of CAZRQL010000007.1, from coordinate 81,825 downwards.
ACTTTAATGTTTTGCTTGGTGGCAGTGTCATATTTCTGCACCCAAAAGGCTTCATAGCCTTGTTTTTGTACCGATTGCAGCCTTGAGGGGGTTTCGCTGTATTCCAAAAGCGTTCCAAATAAAACAACTTTGATACCCAATAACTTACCGGCTTGGGCGGCTGAATTGTCATCAACTATTCCCGACACACCCAATTTCTGCTCTTGCATCAAAACATCAAGATTCTGTCTATCCATCACCTCCAAAAAAGGATTTTTGACAGCCAAAAGTTCTGACAGGCAATAGGCATAAAGCCGCATTTCTGCATCTCTGGCACGGGTAGCGTTTTGATAAGGAAAAACAGCAATAGTCGTAGTGCCCAATTTGCGGGCTTGTTCTTGAAGGACTTTAGAATCTTTATAGTTGAGTTGGCGCAAAATTTCTTCAAATTTATAGTATGCAAGGCGGTTTTTGCCCCCTGCCATGTGTTCTTTTGCGGTGCGGTAGAGTGGCTCAAGCCTGGCAATATCGTACAGTTCGCGGCTATCGCGGTAATCTCTTTCTATGGAAAGTAGTTCGCTCAAGGTGCGCTCTGCATCTGCGAACTTTTCGGCTTCCAATGCTGACTTGCCCCTATCATAAAGTTGAGCGAGGTACCTGTTCTTTGTTTGTGTAAAATCATTGGTCACCTGAGAGGCTATCTGAAGAGCCACCTGAAATCGTGCCGCGTCAGATTGGTACTTGAGTGCTTTTTGAGAAAGCTGATAGGATTTTTTTGCATCATTATCTTGATTGTAGAGCATGAACTCCTCAATCATTTTGTCCAAGACAACTTGTCCGGTTTTTTTCAACCCTATTTGAGCGTCAAGGTTTTTGGGATTTCGCCTCAAAGCATCCCAGTAATAATTGGCGGCCTCCTCACTCATACCTGAAGCCTCCAAAACTGCCGCTCTTTTCGCCTGTCTTTTTGAGCCGCTACAAGCAAAAAAAGCCAAAAAAACCACTGCCGTACATGATAGAAAAAATCTCATCTTCAATTGTATTTCTTATTGGGTATTGTTATGATTTGGGACAATTAAGCGATTCAAATCTACCAATTCCAAAGGTATTCTTAGCGGTAATTTAAAATTGCTCAAAGAGAAAATATTTGATAGCTAACCAATAGCGGATAAAAAAAATATTTTTTTTCCGCTATTGGTACTCTTTTGGTAAAAGTTTCGTTTTATCGAATGAAAACACATATCTACCGTGCAAATAGGCTTTTCTACCGAAACAAATTATTCTGAAATCATGAGACTAACAGAAAAAGATGTTCTAATGCTTTACAAAGAATTAGATGAAGATTCTAAAAATGAATTTTTGGAATCAATCAGCAACTCTACCGATGATGATTTTTTTCAATGGCTTGAGTTAAAAAGAGACTTAGACGACTTGTTTGCTGACAGTGAGTTCTGTGCCGAGTTTGACAAGGAGCATAGCCACTCTTGCTGACACTTTTAATTATTCAAAGAAAAACTCTACTCGCAACGAATAGAGTTTTTCTTACTTAATCGTTTACTTACTCAAAATTTTGAACTCTGTGCGGCGGTTAAGTTGTCTGCCCGCCGCCGTAGCGTTGGTGGCTATAGGCTTGGTAAGGCCATAACCTTGTGATTCGAGTCTGGATGATGCAATCCCTTTGCTCACCAAATAATCCACCACTGCCTTGGCTCTGTTTTGAGAAAGTTTCAAATTGTAGTCTGCCGATCCTTGGTTGTCGGTGTGCCCTGAGATTTCTATTCTGAGTGATTTGTTGTCATTCAAAAGTTTTAGCAGTGTCTCGAGTTCGGCGTAGGACTCCTTGCGCAAGGTGGATTTGTCCACGTCAAAGAATATGTTGCGCAGCACAACCGTATTGCCGACCTCAATCTTTTTAAGTAATACAGTTTTATTGATTTCTTGGAAGTCTCCTCCTTCGGGCAAATCGAAATTCTCAGAGTGGAATAAATAGCCGTCTGCCTTTACAGCAATGCCGTAGTTTTTGCCGGCAGGCAATGTAACGAGAAACTTACCGGTTTGAGAATCAGATGTTTTTTCAAAGATAACCTCGTTTTTTTCGTTGTCTGTGATAGAAATAGAAGCCCCCAGCGGCTTTTTATTCAATGAATCCAAAACAGTGCCTTTGAATAAAGTAAGGTTGCTTCTCACGATTTCGACGGGCTTGATTTCAATCTTTTCACTGATAGCGGCTACTGCCCCTGAAAATAATTTATCCTCTGTTTTTAGAGCCAATGGCTTTTCTTCACCCAATACAGTAACTACATATATGTCTTCAAGTCCTCGAGTATCTGAGCGTGTTGAAGCATAGTAGGCTCTTCTTCCGTTGGCATTGACCACCAAAAACACGTCGTCGTCGGGTGAATTGATAGGGAAACCCATATTGATGGGAGTGCCCCATTTGCTATTTTCAAACTTAGAAATAAATACATCAAAGCCGCCTATGTTGCTGTGTCCTTTAGAACTGAAATACAGAGTCTTACCGTCGGGGTGGATAAATACACCTTCTTCATCGTACTCCGTATTGATGGCAGGCCCTATATTGACAGGAGGTCCCCATTGGCCTTTGGCATCTTTGTCTGAATAATAAATATCTGCTCCCCCCAAACTACCCTCAGGTTTGTAGCTGACAAAATAAAGTCTTTTGCCGTCCGAAGTGATGCTGGCAGAACTTTCTTTGTGCTTGGTGTTGATATTTTTGTTGAGTCTTTCAGGCTTAGACCAGACTCCATCTTTAAAATCACATTCAAAAATTTCTCCCTCTTCATAAACAAACAAAATAGTCCCATCGGGGGAGAGACCAATGGTTGCATCGTGTTTGTTGGAGTTAATGGGTCGCCCTACGTTGCGGGGTGTTGTCCATTGGCCGTCTTTTTTCTCACTAAGATACACATCCTCAAAATATTGTCCGTCTGTGTCTTTGTCCCCCCCCTGTGTGTCAGGCCGGCGAGAGGTAAAAAACAGCATAGATTCATCTGCTGTGATAACCGGGCCGTATTCAGGGTATTGTGTATTGATAACAGGTGAAATGTTGTCAATAAAAGCACGCACAGGCTTTTTAGAAAGTTCGATTCCCCTTTTACATTCATCAATATGTTTTTTTACGATTTTGGCTTGGGTGAGGTCGCCTTTTTTGAGAGCAAGTTCATACTCTCTGATTGCATCTTCCCAATCCCCGTGGTAGTGGTGAGCACGCCCCATCAAAAAGTGTATGTCTTTGACGTTGTAATTGGGGTCAAGCAAATAGGATTTTTTGAAGTAAAGAATGGCTTCTTTTTTGTCCAAGCCTATCCCTTTCATCATACACATGCCTATCTTAAAATTAAGTTCGGCATTGTTTGGGTTGAATTTATAGGCTTCCATGTAGTATGGCAAAGCAAGGGCATAGCCATCACTGCCTGCGCTTTGGGCGATGGTTTCGTCTCCATCTTCCATTGCCTTGATGGCATCTTTTAAGCCTTTTTTATCATCCTTGAAATATTCTTTTTCAAAAGGAATATTTTTTTGTGCCAAACATGTGGCACTGAGCAAAAAGAAAAAAATCAAATGTTTCATAATCAGCTAAAAGTTTAATTTTCACAAAAAAATCTGTAAGAATTTGCTGCAGGAATACCAAACTCTGCTGCTTTTGCCCAATCGCTGCAAGCCCCTTCTTCATCGCGAAGCATTTCTTTGGCGTTGCCTCTGTTGAGGTAAGCCTCTGCATTGTTGGCATCAAGTTGGATGACTTTGTCACAGTCCTGAACCGCTCCTTGGTAGTTCTGGAGCTTAAATCGGGCAGCAGAGCGGTTTAGGTAGGCAAAATAGTAGTTGGGGTCTTTTTGAATGGCTGAAGTAAAATCCTCGTCCGCAGCTTTGTAATCCTGCTGTTCGTATTTGATACGCCCTCTGTTGTTGTAATAGAGGGCTGAAGGTTCATTTTGAATAGCGTTTGTGTAATCTTGGATGGCTTGGTCGTTCTTTTTGAGTTTGGCTCTCACGCTGCCCCTGTTGGCAAAAGCGGTGGCGTTGTTGGGTTCTGCTTGTATGGCTTTGGTGTAGGCTTCTTCTGCGGCGGCAAGATCGCCGGTGATGCGCCTGCAAGAGCCTAAATCATTCCATGCCGAGGCGAGTCGGCTGTCGTTAAGGGTGGCTTTTTCCAGATAAGAAATCGCTTTTGCATAATTTTTTTCATCAATATGTATGAGCCCGATTTGGTAGGCCACTTGTGCATTTTTAGGCTTGATAGACAAGGCTTTTTCAAAGGCTTGCAAGGCTTTTTCGGTATTTTTGGTGGCTACATGGGCTTTGCCAATGCCCACCCAAGCCATATCAAGGTTGGCATCCAACTCAAGCGCAATCCCAAAATCCTCGATTGCACCTTCATATTTACCCAATTCAAGCTGACATTGGGCGGCAGCCATATAAGCCTCTTTGTAGTCCGGCTCAATCCCGTAGGCTTTGCTAAAAAAACTCAGTGCTTGGCTGCACTTTGCCTCGGAAACTAACTTAGCACCTGCATTGAAGGCCTCTTTCGATTGTCGCTCCCGCTCAAATTTGACTTTTTCCTTCAAGGCATCTTCCAAATCAGAGATTGGCTTCTTTTCGCCGTTGATGATTACTTGCTCGGGGTCTTCTAAATCAAAAATTATCTCCTGGGCTTTGGCGTGAGCACAGAGACATACCAACATGGTGATTACAAAGATTTTATTCATCTTTTTTTTAAATTTCACCAAATTTAATACGTGCAATTCAATCGGATTTGCCAATAAAATTTAACATCAAAACAACATATTGAAAAGTAACCGGTTGCAAATTGTAAAAACTCATTTCTGGGCAAAACAAAAAACCCTGCCACTTGGCAGGGTCTTGATTGGAAGGTGGCATACCTAACGCAACATGATTGTTCTTGGGGGGCGGTTGTTGAACTGAATAGTAGCAATTTTATCGCAGGCTTGGTTTGCGTATGGGTCGTAGTTGAGTGTCAATTTATTGCCATCGCTATTGACCAACACCAAAACCCCTGAAACAAACGTAGATGCGCAACCAATCTGAATTTTCTTTGTCAGCAGTTGTGAGGTAGTTACCGTAAAACCGGTTCCTCGTCTGTTGGTGCCTGAAGACGTAGCAGACACTGTATAAATATCGTCCCAAGGGTTGAGCGTTTCATCGCCCTCTATTCTCTCAACGTTCGCATCGGTCTGCCATGAAATAGTGCCGTTGGGGGTAACGGCTTTAGCACCGGTTACCGTATAAGTATAACTTGAACCTTTGGCAGTTTTTTCTTTGTACGTCAATTTTTTAGTACCTTCAAACTTAATCTCTTGCCCTTGCAAGCCTTTGACATAGTAGTCCTGAAGCGTTACAGTAGTGCTTGCTCCGACGGTGCGGTATTTACCGATAAAAGTGGCAATAATTTTGCCCTTGCGCGAGCGGCCATCTTTGCAAAGACAATAGCTTGTCCCAAAATCAATGGTAAGCGTCTTGCTCTGCGTTACGTAACTAACAGTCGCGCAGTCAGGTAAATAATCCGAAGCCTCAGTTCTACCCCCCGGATTGTCCTCACCTCTGGAGCTATTGTCCACATTGTCAAAAACAGCAGCAAACTCGTTCTCCAATAGAGATTGATCTTCGCCCGACTCCAGCAGTTCGGCAACCTCATCGCGCTTGAGACAACTTTGCAACGAAAACAAAATAACCAGCAATCCAAAAAACAGATTTTTTTTCATATTTTTTATAAGTTTCATTTATGACAAACCAAATGCCAACCGGTTTAAAATACCTTGTCTGCAAAAATGAAAATATGTTCACATTCTTTAGAAAAGTTTTCCCGTTATATTTTGGTATAGATTTGTCTTTAACGTAGCACCTTTTTAACTTACTGATATGAGAACTTACCTGACTCTATTTTTATCAATTTTTCTGTCTTATCAATTATTGGCTCAAGACTGGAATACTTTATACAACGAAGGAAGAAACGCCTACACTGCAAAAAAGTACCCCCAAGCCATCAAAAGTTTAGAAACTGCGCAACACATTGCCGAATCTCAGTTTGGCCACAATAGTTCCAAATACCGCGTTACCATTGAGTTTTTGGCTAAATCTTATGATGAAACGGGACAATACGACAAAAGTGTTATCCTCTACAAAGGACTCAGAGACTTGCTCAAAAATGAAAACAAAGCCAGTTCGATAGAGTATGCCGACGTGCAAATGGCCTTGGGGTATGCTTACAGCAAACTTTTTGAAAAAAACCGCAGCCTCAAAGACATAACAGATGCACAAAAAGAAGAACTGTACCGCTTTGCTCTGGAAGCGTACAAAAGTTCTTATGAAATCCGTAAAAAAAACAGCCAAGAAAAAACCAATGAGTGCATCAACAGTCTGAAAGGTCTGGCTACCCTTTCTACTTACAAAAAATCAGAACAAAAAAATGCAGAAAAATATTTTACTGAACTCCTTGAGGCCATCGGGTCGTTTCAAGGAAAAAAATCAGATGCTTATTTGGCTTCGCTAATAGATTATGCCGACTACCTTACGGATAGAAAACAATATGACAATTCTTTTAAGCTCTACGAGGAGCACATCACTACCAGCGAAGCCCTGAAAAAACCTAAGAAAGACATATTGGAAAGCTACTCAAAACGTGCATTTTGTGCCTCTAAAATTGGGGAAAAAGGCACGGCTCTCAAAACCCATACAGAGTATTTGAGTGCCTACGAAACTGTAAATGGACTGAAAAACAAGGATTTTATCAAAATTATTGAAAAATCTATCAAAGACTTAGAAACACTTGGGTTTGGTATTGAACTCGAAAAACTCTACAATAAAAAAATCGAGGCCGTCAAGATGCAGTTTGGGGAGCAAAGTGTGGAATATGGAGACGCACTTGAGGATATGGGAATATTTAAAATCCGGCTTAAGCAATACGATAAAGCCAAAGAATACATCGAAAAAGGCATTAGCATCTTCAAAAGCCAAAAAGGCGAAAAATCCATCGAGTACATCAATGGCAGCGATATATTGGGGAGGCTCTACGAGCAAATGAATCAATTTGAAAAAGCCGAGCAAATTTTTGTATCCAATTTAGAGCTAAGAGAAAAAAACTTTGGGCAGACCTCCAACGAATGTACCTTTGGTATGGACAGTCTGGGTAAATACTACTTGAGGCGCGGCAAACTGGTAGAAGCCGATACCATGTTTAGCCGCTCTTTGCGAATCCGTGCTGTTCAACCCGGTAAAAAGCACGCCTACTACGGTATGGCTCTTGGCAACAAAGCTGATGTTCACATTGCGAGTGGAAAAAATGAAGAAGCAGAAAAGCTGTTGCGCCAGCAAATCGACGTTTTCAAACAGCACTATGGAGAGGTCAGTGCGGAAGTAGGTCCGGTTATCTACAAACTTGCAGAACTATATATGGTTTTGAAAAAACCTGACGATGCAATGAAACTTTTCAAAGAGTGTATTTCAGTTTTTCAGTCCGTTTCCAACGAATCATCTAATTTTTACATAGAAAAATCTCAACAGGGCTTTTCCAATGCCCAACAACTAAAATCAGAACTTAATAGAAAGTAGTTGTAGTGGTCTCGCCGGGAATCGAACCCAGATCTAAAGTTTAGGAAACTTCTATTCTATCCGTTGAACTACAAGACCATAGGACTGCAAAGATAGACAATTTTGCAGCCCTAAAAAAATTATTGTCAATCTACTATTTAAAAGCCTGAATACCTGTTATTTCAGCCCCTAAAATAAGTAAATGAATGTCGTGTGTACCTTCGTAAGTAACCACTGACTCCAAGTTCATCATGTGTCGCATAATGGGATATTCACCTGTTATGCCCATCCCACCCAAGATTTGTCGGGCTTCGCGGGCTATTTCCAGGGCCATGGCCACATTGTTGCGCTTTGCTAAAGAAATTTGCGCTGTAGTGGCTCGACCTTCATTTTTGAGCGTGCCAAGTCTGTAGCACAGCAATTGGGCTTTGGTAATTTCGGTTAGCATTTCAGCCAATTTTTTCTGCACAAGCTGGAAAGACGCAATCGGCTTATCAAACTGAATACGCTGTTTGGCGTACCTAAGGGCGGTATCGTAACAGGACATGGCAGCCCCCAAAGCACCCCAAGCAATCCCGTAGCGAGCTGAATCTAAGCAAGCTAAAGGAGCACCCAATCCCGTTTTGCCCAATAGCAAATTCTCTTTGGGAACCTTGACGTTGTCAAAGACCAACTCACCGGTTGCACTGGCTCTCAGTGACCACTTATTGTGGGTTTCGGGAGTAGAAAAGCCCTCCATCCCCCTTTCAACAATCAATCCATGAATTCTGCCATCCTCATTTTTGGCCCAAACGACGGCAATATCGGCATAAGGAGAATTGGAAATCCACATTTTTGCTCCATTGAGCAAATAATGATCTCCCATGTCTTTGAAGTTTGTAACCATGCCCCCCGGATTGGAACCATGATCCGGCTCTGTAAGCCCAAAACAGCCAAGCATCTCACCTTTAGCCAGTTTGGGAAGGTACTTTTGCCGCTGCTGCTCATTGCCGAATTTGTAAATGGGGTACATCACCAAAGAGCCTTGTACAGAGACCGTGGAGCGCATACCCGAATCGCCGCGCTCTATCTCTTGCATAATCAGCCCGTAAGCTATCTCGTCAAGTCCCGCGCCACCGTATTGCTGGGGAATGGTAGGTCCAAAAGCCCCTATTTCCCCAAATTTGGGAACAAGATGAGTAGGGAATATATTCCTTTGGGCGCAGTCTTCTATGACAGGCAATATTTCTTTGCCCACGAAATCTCTGACTGAGTCCCTAACCAATTTGTGCTCTTGGCTGAGTAAGTCGTCAATCGAGTAAAAATCAGGCATCACAAATTCATCCAACACGTTACGGTGTTCGATTGCGGGAGTCTCTTTAAACAAGTGCATAATTTCTAAATTTGAGCAAAAATAGCTCAATCATGCGAAAAAAATAGCCATAGCCAAAACTCTGCACCCACAAAACAAGCAGGCTATTCAAAATAACAATAGAGAAATATCAAACTGAATTTAATCCTGTTGAGTTCTCATCTTTTTATATTGATTGATGAGTGAATTGGTAGAGGGGTCGTGCGAGTCAACCCACTCTTGGGTAGATAGTTCAGGCAAAATCTTGTTAGCCAACTGCTTACCAAGCTCTACACCCCACTGGTCAAAACTATAAATATTCCATATAATTCCTTGCACAAAAATTTTGTGCTCATACATGGCTATGAGTTGTCCCAGTACGCGGGGTGTTAGTTTTTTGTATAGGAACGAATTGGTCGGGCGGTTGCCCTCAAACACCTTGAATTTGGCTGTTTTTAGGGCTTGCTCTGAAGGAATACCTCCAAGTTCTGCCAAAACTTGATTTAAACTCTTCCCTACCATAAGGGCTTCTGTTTGAGCAAAAAAGTTAGCCAATAGCTTCAAATGCTGGTCTCCAATATCATGATGCGGCAATGCGGGTGCCAAAAAATCGCAAGGAATTAAGCGCGTGCCTTGATGAATCAGTTGATAAAAAGCATGCTGCCCGTTTGTGCCGGGCTCGCCCCAGATGATTGGGCCGGTATGGTACTGTATTTTCTCTCCGTTTCGATCTATTGACTTGCCATTGCTTTCCATATTGCCTTGTTGAAAATAGGCAGGAAAGCGGGCTAAGTATTGGTCATAAGGCAAAATTGCCTCACTCTCTGATTTGAAAAAATTAACATACCAAATCCCTATTAAAGCCATAATGACAGGGATGTTCTTGTCAAAAGGCGTATTTTTGAAGTGCTCATCCATCGAATGTGCCCCGTCCAAAAAGGCTCTGAAGTTATCAAAACCAATGGCACAACACACCGATAAACCAATAGCCGACCATATAGAATACCTACCCCCGACCCAATCCCAAAAAACAAACATTTCATCAATGCCAAACTCACGCACCTTAGCCTCATTGGTAGATAGGGCTACAAAATGCTTTTTGATATGCTCTTGGCTTTGGGCTTTTTTAAGAAACCATTCTCTGGCTGTTTGGGCGTTGGTCATGGTTTCTTGGGTAGTAAAAGTCTTGGATGCTATGAGAAACAAAGTGGTCTCTGAATTGAGATTTTTGAGGGTTTCTCCTATATGAGTGGGGTCTATATTAGAAACAAAATGACAATGTATGCCATCTTGTTTGTAGGGCATAAGAGCCTGATAGACCATTGCAGGCCCCAGATCAGAGCCTCCGATTCCTATGTTTACAATATCTGTAATAGATTTTCCGCTATAACCAACCCACTGACCTGAACGAATTTTTTCTGAAAAATCTTTCATTTGATTCAGCACCCTACATATATCGGGCATAACATCAATGCCATCTATGTACACCTTAGAGTTTGTAGGCGCACGCAAAGCCATGTGCATCACCGCTCTGTCTTCGGTAACGTTGATGTGTTTGCCAGCAAACATAGACCGTATGCCCTCATGAACGCCAGACTCTTCTGCCAATTCCTGCAAAAGCGAAAGGGTCTGGTGGGTAATAATATTTTTAGAGTAATCAAAAAACAGATCTTCAAAACCCAAAGACATTGCCTGTGCTCTGTTCGGTTCGCGCTTGAAAAAGTCAGTCATTTTAGCCGTTCGCATCTTAAGAAAATGGCTATTGAGTTTTTCCCAACTATTGGTGGCTAATGGATTGATATTAAACATTTTATCAAATAAAGATTAAAATATACGCCTATACATACCCTAATTGTCTTTAGGCCAAACTCTATAGCGCGTTTTGGCATCAACGTTAAGGATTATGCGCAAAGGATTGGGGAGTACCACCAAGCGGGGTTCTTTCCTACCTGTCCCTTCCATAGACACCTCAATACCCTGGTCAGCATCAACATCAAATACACTAAGTCCTTGGTTTTCTCCTATCTTTCTGTAAGTTGTAGCAAAATAAGCCAATGGGGACAGTACTTCGTCATCGAGGCGAAGTTCTTCATAAATACCCAACATAATTTGTTCCAACTCTTCCCCTTGACCTTCTATGAAGGCATCTTCTATTTCGTGGAGCTTATCCTCAAGCTCATCATAGCCATCGTCTTCGTAAGACTTCAAAGAAAGTTGATACCTAAGGTCGGCTATGTGGTAAACAATCTGATTCAACTGAGAGTAATCTTTCATCTTTATTAAAGTTCTAAGGCAGTTAAACTTTTAGCTGTCAATGGTTTGTTCAAATATTTGACTACACAATCATAATTTTTCAACTTACTAATGTCTTGTGGATTGATAGAAGATGTGAGCATCACAATTTTACATTTTGCTCTTGTGGCCTCACTGAGTTTGGAAAAAAGATCTAAAAACTGAAAACCATCCATTAGCGGCATGTCAATGTCCAAAAAAATGAGATCGGGGAGTATTTTATCTGCGTATTCGGGCAGTTTTTCTATGTTTTTGAGAAACTCTATCCCGCTCTTTGCTCCTGTATGAACATAGATTTTTTCAGCTATCCCTACCGATTCCACCATTTTGTGATTAATAAGGTTGTCAATTTCGTTGTCATCAATGAGCATGACAGCAAACAACCTCTGTCTATTTTGTATATTATCCATTTTTTAGGTAAGTTAAAAAAAATTAAAGCCTTTACTACCAATTGTTTAAATCACTTATAGGCATGAATTTGTTTTGCAATATACTTCCCTATTATGTCAAATTCAAGGTTTATTATTGAGCCTTGTTGCAAATATTTGAAATTTGTGTGTTCGTATGTGTAGGGTATAATCGCCACACTAAAGCCTTCAGCCCAACTCTCCACTACCGTCAAACTCACGCCATTGACAGCAATTGAGCCTTTGGGAACAGTCAAGAAATCACTCCCGGCAGCGTGCTCAAATCGATAATACCAACTACCATCAGCCTCAACGATGCGTACACACACACCCACAGTATCTACATGTCCCTGAACGATATGGCCATCAAGTCGCGAACCTACTACCATGCATCGCTCCAAGTTCACCCAATCCCCAAGTTGCAGCGTTTCTAAGTTGGTGCGCAACAAAGTCTCTTGTATGGCTGTAACGGTATAATAATCAGGCGTTTTTTCTATTACCGTCATACATACCCCATTATGAGAGACACTTTGATCTACCTTCAACTCTTTGGCCAACGGAGTGGCAAATCTAATATGAATATTACCCGCGTCTCTTTCTATGTCAACTACTTGAGCCATAGACTCTATAATTCCTGTAAACATTTTGGCTTAGAATTTAAAATTCAAAATTAAAGCAATTTGGGGATGAGGTGTTTCTATCAAGTGCCCTATTTTTAAACTAAACTACTATTAGTTTTCGGGACATTAAGTATCTTTGCTTCAAATGAGACCTCATTTTATCACAGAATCTCTACTCAAGCGTTTCATAAACAATGCGTTGGAGGAAGATATTGGAATTGGAGACTTTTCATCCTTGGCCGGTGTACCTTCCGAAAGTACAGCCCAAGCCCAAATGCTGGCCAAAGCAGATGGCTTAGTAGCCGGAGTTGAATTGGCTTGCTCTATATTCAAGCAAGTTGATGAGTCTTTGGAAATTGAAGTTCTGATTTGTGACGGCGGAAAAATATCTATAGGAGACAAAATACTGATAGTCAAAGGCAAAGCCCAGTCTATACTTTCATCTGAGCGTTTGGTTTTGAATTGCGCCCAGCGGATGAGCGGGATAGCTTCCTACACAGCCTATCTAAACTCGCTCATTGCCCACACAAACGCCAAACTGTTAGACACACGAAAAACCACTCCCGGCTTTAGGGCATTTGAGAAGTGGGCGGTCAGAATTGGTGGAGGCCAAAACCATCGAATGGGCCTGTACGACATGATTATGCTCAAAGACAACCACATAGACTTTGCCGGAGGAATCCCTCAAGCCATCACCAGAACACACGACTACCTAAAAGCAAATGCCCTGGAAATAAAAATTGAGATTGAAACACGCAATTTAGATGAGGTAAGGCAAGTTTTGGAAGTGGGTGGGGTTGACTACATTATGCTTGACAATATGGATACAGCAACCATGAAGCAAGCTATCCAAATGATTGACAAGCGTTTTTACACAGAAGCATCGGGTAACATTTCAGAAAAAAATATTGCCGAAGTGGCTCAAACCGGTGTGGACTTTATATCGGTGGGAGCCCTGACGCACTCATACAAAAGTATAGATTTGAGCCTCAAGGCTGTTAAAATTTAGCATGCTGCTTCTATCACAGAAAATTGATTATCAAAAAGATGACTACAATCAAAACAAAAAAAACGCAACTCCAACCCAATACATTTATTAAAATCGCCCTTGAAATCGTAGCCAGAGAATATTGGTGGGTTTGGTTTATACCATTGTCTATCATGCTTTTGCCCATAGTATGGAAAGGATTTTTTTGGTGGGCAATTTTTATATCAATTTTATTGATTGTCGGTTATTGGGCTTTTTGGGCTATTCAGTTCACTGGCATTACACAGTTGGAGCAATTCAAACCGCTTTTCCAAAAGTTATACTACGAAATTGACAGCCGTCAGTTTATGTTTAAAATCAACGAACGAGAAGGGAGCTATTTTAAATGGGATCAAATCAAAGAAATTAGAAAATCGTCTGATTATTATTTGGTTATGCTCTCTAAGTTTCAATTCATTCAACTGCCTTTCTCCGTTTTTCGCAGCGAGCAAGACCAAAAATTTTTTGAATCTATCGTATCCAAAAAGGGGCTGCTAAAAAAATACAGACCTTTGAAGATAAAGTCTTTTCTCAAAAAACCTGCTTAGGTGTATGGAATATGCCTTTACAGTCATTGTGCTTTCATTGGTGGCTTCTGCGTTTTTTTCAGGAATCGAAATAGCGTTCAACTCTGCCAACAAATTGCACATCGAAGTTCTCAATAAAAATGGCCTGTGGTCGGGTAGGGTACTGTCAAACTATGTGCATCACCCTTCTTACTTCATTACGACCACGCTGTTGGGCAATACAGTGGCACTGACCATCTATGGTGCTTATATGGCTCAATACCTTGAACCCATTCTATCCCAATGGATTTCAAGTTATGTTGATTTCAACCCGAAAACGCTGGATTTACTGGTGGTTTGTTCTCAAACTGTTATTTCAACGGCAATCGTATTGGTAACGGGAGAATTTGTGCCCAAAAGTTTTTCTCTGATCAACCCTGAAAGGCTTTTAATTTACTTCAGTTACGTTTTTGAGGTCGTGTACCGCTTGCTGTATCCTTTCACGTGGTTTATCAATCTGGCAACAAAATTTTTTATGCAGTACCTGTTGGGCATGAAATATTCTGAGGCCAAACCTATTTTTGGGCTTACTGACCTGAACGCCTATATCAAGAGTATGAAAAGCTCTCAAGAGGGCAAAATAGAAATAGAAAATGACTTTTTTGCCAATGCGATGGAGTTCAAAACCGTACGTCTTAGAGAGTGCATGATTCCTCGACGCGATATTGTTGCAGTAGATATCAATGACGGCATTGAAGCCCTAAAAGACCGGTTTTACGAGAGCGGCCACTCTAAAATACTTATTTACAATAACTCTATTGACAACATCATTGGTTACGTACACCAGCTCGCTATTTTTAGAAAACCTCAAAAAATCCAAGACGTAATGACAGAGATTTTGAGTGTGCCGGAAGCCATGCTGGCAAATGAGCTTATGGTCAAGTTTATTGCCAACAGCCGCACGATTGCGGTGGTATTGGACGAGTTTGGAGGCACTGCGGGAATTGTAACCATCGAAGACATCATGGAAGAAATTTTCGGGGAAATAGAAGATGAATACGATGAGCAAGACGAAGAAATTAAAGCTGCCGATAGCCCCAATTCTTTCATCGTCAGTGCACGTCTGGAAGTAGAGTACCTTAACCAGAAGATGAATTGGTCTATTCCTTTGGGAGAATACGAAACGTTGGGCGGCTACATCCTCTCTATAAACAACACAGTGCCCGATGAAAATGAAATAGTCGAAAATGAACTTTTTGAGTTCAAAATTCTTTCTAAGAGCGGTCCGCGAATTGATATAGTAAAAATCACATTAAAATCCTGATTACATGGGCAATGATTTAAAGACCGGTGAGGGAGGTATTATTTTGACGCAAGTTGATGCGCTCTTAAATTGGGCTCGCCTTTCTTCGCTTTGGCCAATGGGTTTTGGGCTGGCTTGTTGTGCCATTGAAATGATGTCCAGTTTTTCTCCCAATTATGACTTAGACCGATTTGGGGTCATCATCCGCAATAGCCCTCGGGTCTCGGATGTGATGATAGTAGCAGGCACGGTTACATTCAAAATGGCCGACCGCATCAAGCGGCTTTACGAACAAATGCCCGAACCTCGCTACGTTATCTCGATGGGAAGTTGTTCAAATTGCGGCGGCCCGTATTGGCAGCATGGTTATCATGTCGTAAAAGGAGTGGACAGAATTATTCCCGTTGATGTGTACGTACCGGGGTGCCCTCCAAGACCAGAGGCCTTAATTGGTGGAATCATAAAATTGCAAGAAAAAATCCGAAGTCAGAAAGTACCAACAGCTATTTTGAAATTGGCATAAAAAAGAGAGCCATATTTTGGCTCTCTTCTCCTGTCGGTGTCAAAGGAGGTTCAATCATTGAATCCTCTTTTCAACTCTATGGAAGATTTGAATATTGAAGATATGTTACCTGCCTTATCTTTGAATTTGACGTAAACAGTCTTAAGTTCATCTTTTTCTCCCAGCAAAGCCCAGTCCACAATTTCAGGCCTGTATATTGTCCACTGGTCATTGCCAAAGTTAGGCTTATTGCTTACCAGCATAAACTCTGTATCGGGGTCAGACTTGAAAGTTAGTTTTACTTTTTTATTGATATCCGTGGTTTCTGTCGCCCCGTCATTGATGGTGATAGAACATTCACTCGGAGGGGTCAAATCCATTATGATTTTGTCCGAAAACACGTCAGTGGCGTTGTTTGCTGCGTCTTTGAATTTGACAAAAATTACCTTCTCTCCGTCACCTGCGCTGAGTTTGAAAGGCATAGCCGACCTAAAAGGCATCCAAGAGACATCCGAGAAATCCTGCAATTCACTCACTATCATAGAATCAGCTCCTGTTGAAGAAAGCCTAAGTTCTACCATTCTGTTTTGGTTGGTAGTGTACTGTTTGTCATTGTCAATCAAAATACCTCCGTTGATAGGTTTTTCGATGTCGTAAAGAATTTTGTCATAAACGACGGCAGAAATATTTTGCGCTTTGTCCCTAAATTTTGCATAAACATAGCGAAAGCCTCCCTCTCCGGGTTCCAACTGCCAGTCTTTGACCTCCTCCTTAAACTTTTGCCAACTGCACCCAAAAAAATTGCTGGAGTTTGACAACATCATGAACTCAGCGTCTTTGGCTGTAATTTTGAGTGTAACTTTCAAACTTTTGTTGTTGGTGATTTTGTTGGGAACATCAATCTCCACAGATGTATTTTCGGGGGGGGTCAGATCCAAGATAATTTTGTCTGAAACCGGTTGAGACTCTTCACCTTTTTCGTTGCGAAATTTTACAAAAACCTCTACTTGTCCTTCGTTGGCAGTGAGTACCCAGTCGCTAAACGAGTTCTTGTATGCTATCCACTCTGCACCACTAAAATCTGCACGGTTGCTAATTTTCATTTGGTGCTTGTAAGCACTTTTCAGCAAGAGGCTTACATTTCGTTTGGTGGCATAAGTATTGCCATTGTCAATTAAGACCTCAAACTCAGTTTTGGACTGTGCAAAAGCACTGAGACCGAAGAAGGCAAGCAAAACCAAAATACCAATCGTTTTCATAAAATAATATCTTAATCTGTATAAATCAAGCAAAAATTAAGCCCCAAAATTGACACACAAAAATTGAAATCAAAAGAGCTTAGGGGTTTGGTGTGAATTTTGCTGCAAAGATGTTTGTTTGCATGAAATTTCAATATTTTTTCAAATATGCTTGTTAGACAGAGAAAAAAATATGATCCCTTTTTGCCGCACTCCTTCATTAACTCCCGATAAATTACATAACCAATGATGATTTACTCAAGTAACTTTTTCAATAGTATTTTTGAACAAAAAGATATGCGCATTGGCTGTACGGTTTTTGTCTCAACAATAAAAATTAATTTAATTTTGAGTCCAAATTCTTATTTTACGATGAATAGTACTGTTAGAAAGTTGAGTATGCTTATTTGTTTTGTCCTGCTTTACAATGTGGGCTTTAGCCAAGAGAAATACACCATTGGAAAGCTATCGGCTGAAAAAGTTACCATACTCTCCAATCCCTTTCCCGATCGTCCAGAGGAAAAAGGAGACACTTCATTCATGCACTACAAAGGTTGCAGCGTTCCCTTCAAAACTTATTTCGTAAACGGCCCCCAGTACGACAATATTTTTCACCCCAACCCTACCGGTATTTATATTAACGGCAAGCACTTTTTCTTTTATTGTACCGAAGAAATGTCTGTAAGACAAAATTTTAGCAATACCTTACAAAACATAGAATTTTCGTTTTTAGGAAAAAAATACCTCTTACTCATCAACTTTAGGGAAGATTGTTTGGGCGCAGGTTGTAGGTATCGCTGTTACAACCTTTATGACATAACCCAGCCTTCTTCTATTCAACAGTATACATTCTCAAGTGTTTACGAAGGTGTTGATTCTTTTGGTGACTTGAACCAAGACGGTGTGATAGACTTTTGCCGCTCCGCAATCAAATTCAACAAAGAGAGTTTCACAGACGGCTTAGATCGCTACCTAATCACTGCCTACACAATAAAAGGAAACCGCTCCGCTCAAATCATCAATGAGAGTGCTCACCCTTACTACATGATTGTCAAAGGAGATGAAGATCTGAGCTATTTCTATGTGGTTCAATCTGATTGGTTTTACGATGTGAAAGATACTACCGGCAACGTCGCTCAGCGGGTAGAATATTTTGCAGAATACATATCTTTTGATCCTCTTTACAAACACCTATACCGCCCTGATGGCGTTAAAATTGACAAAAATAGGTTTTCGGTTTTTTTGTCTGAACTTAATGATTTGGAAGCGGCGCAAGATTATTGCTCAAAACTTCAGTCTGATTACAACTTCCCTGAAACCTACATAATGGTTGACCAATACACAGGAGACATTAAGTATCAAGTACTTATTGGAAATTTTACCAATAAAGTTACGGCTTTGCAGTATTTGCAGATGATGAAAGAAAAAGGCTTGAAAGGCCAAGTTCTTGACTTCAAAAGAAATTAATGTAGATTTTTTTTATTTACTTTGCATCAAAACTTACTTCACGTTGTTTTAGAAATTAATCATCATCTCATAAATGGATTCACCAATGAAAACCAAATTGCTCTCTTTGCTTTTTGCATGGGTATCGGTCTGCGGGCTAAGTTATGCCCAAACTGTTAAAGACCTTATTGAGAAAGCCGAGGTTTTGGCCTTGAGTCAAAGATATCCCGAAGCCGTTGAAGTGTTAAAACAGGCTTCAAATGTTGACAAGTCGAATGCTAAAATCCACTATCTTTTAGGGACGTATTATTTGAAATTGGATTCCAAAAATCCGGCTGACCCTATCAATCCCGAAGCCATCAAATCCCTGGAAAGAGCGGTAGAAATTGACCAAGGATATGAAGAAGCATGGGAACTTTTGGCCAACCTTTATAGCACACCCGCTTTGAAAATGCAGAAAAAAGAGCAAAAAGCTCGTATTCTGAAAAGTGTTGAAAGCTACCAAAAAGCATACAACAATGCAAAAGATCCTGAAATCAAACTCAGCTACAAGCTCCAAATCATTAATCAACTTTTTGGCATTAAGAGCTACAAAGAGGCAAAACCACATATTGATGATGCCTTAAAACTCTCTCCCGGTAATAGCGACTTGAAATTTATGGCCGCACAATACTACAATGTGGTTGGCAGTTACAATGAAGCGATAAAAATGTTAGAACCCATTACCAAAGAGCTTGAAAATCAAGTAACAGGTAATGAAATTTATTTTTACGAATTGGGGGTCGCTTACAACGGCATAGCAGATTATAAGAAAGCAGACGAAACCTTTGCAATTATTGTCAATAGCAGATATAAATCTAAAATTAAGAGATATGCTGCAGAAAGCTATTTGAAAATAGCAGAAGCCTATTATGACGTTTTGGAGTACCAAGATTCTAAAGACAATCTCTTGATTGCTTTGAAGAAAAAGCCTGATATGGCGAAAGCCCTGGAACTGCAATCAAAACTCGCCAAAACACAAGGAGGCAATTTTGGTGCTCAGATTAAGATCAAGTTGGAGGAGATTAAAGTCGCAGAAGCAAAAGACCCTGGAAGCCTCAATGCCAAGTACGATGAACTTGCTAATATGTATTATCTAAACGGAGATTACATGGAAGCTACGCAGACCATAGATGAATACCTTAAAAAGAACCCTACCAATATAACAATGCTTTTCTTGAGAGGTGCTTGTGAGTACCAACTTAAAAAACCTGATGTTGGAGCGAATCAATTGGAAGCAGCCCTGAAAAGCCCAAAGCTACCTAACGACCAAAAAGCAAGAATCGCTTTGCTGCTGGCTATGATTTACCGTAAGGCGGGTGACTATAAAAAAGCTACTTCTTTATTGCGCTTTACCAAAGGAACGACTTATCAAGCGGCGGCTTTTTTGGAAAGGGATATCAATTTTAGGCTTCTTCAGGGTGGCGATGATGATGAGGATGAAGATGATGGGGGCGATGATGACGATAAAAATTAAATCCCTAATTTGTTAAGACAAGCCACCTTATGGTGGCTTTTTTTGTGAATTAACTTTTGTCAATTAACTTTGGAACGGTAAAAAAACAATCAATGATCACTAAGGTCATTTCTTTTGCTACTCAGAAAGGAGGATCAGGTAAAACCACTTTGTTGATGCTCACGGCTGCGGCCATTCACAATAGGACGGACTTAAAGGTCTTGGTGGTGGATGCTGACCCTCAACGGTCTGTAAAAAGTATTTTCATCCAAGAAGGTAACGAAAAATCTTATGATGTATATGCTTACAACTGGAGACAAGCCAATCCTGAAGTAAATTTTGAGAAGTCTCTCTTCTTAGCCAAAACAAAATATAATATTGTCCTCATTGATGTTCCGGGCAGAATGGAGGGCGTTGAGTCTTTTTACAGTTTGCTGTTTTCAGATATTGTTGTTGTGCCCGTAGTGGCCAGTCAGTTGGACTTAATGGCAACAAAAAAATTCCTCGAAAAAGCCATCCCCGTAATTCAAGAAAATAAAGCCGCTAAGCAAGAGCCCCCCCTTAAGGTCTATGGTGTCATCAATAAAAAAGATATGACTATTGAGTACCAAAACCTTAAAGAGATACAAGGGGCAGGGAATTTAGAATTTTTTTATTCTCCCATCTCAAATTTAGCTCGATACAAAAGAGCTATATCGACCGTTAAGGATATTGCAGACCCCCAAGACCACAAAGACGAATTTAACATGTACTTTGATGAATTTATGTCAAAGTGCATTTATGATATGCACTAATCCTAAAAAGGAGCATCGGGCAGGGTATCTAAGCCGCTTCTTCCTGAATTGAGTTTACTCGCAAAAGTCACCTTGATACCCGGCTCAGTGTCATCCAACACTGTATCCATATCAACATTGCCCAATCGCGTATTTAGCTCGTCTATATCGCTAAAGTTGTCTCTGCCCCAGTCTTCAAATTTAGTAAATTGTGAGACATACTTCAGTTTCACGGTATCCAATGCACCGTTGCGGTGTTTGGCTACGATCAATTCGGCAAGCCCTTTGGTGGGCATCCCTTCCTCGTCTTCGGTGAGGCCGTAGTATTCCGGTCTATACAGAAACAGCACAATATCAGCATCTTGCTCAATACTGCCACTTTCGCGCAAGTCAGAAAGTTGAGGGCGTTTGACTCCACCTCGCGTTTCTACAGCTCTGCTCAGCTGTGAAAGAGCTATGACCGGAATGTTCAACTCTTTGGCCAACTGCTTGAGAGAACGAGAAATAAATGCAATTTCTTGTTCTCGGTTCCCTGAGAATTTTCCTGAGTCACTGCTCATCAACTGCAAATAATCAATGATGATGAGTTGGATGTTGTGCTGGGCCTTGAGTCGGCGCGCTTTGGCACGGAGTTCGAGCACAGAAAGGGCAGGGGTATCGTCTATGAATATGGGAGCTTCGGCAAGTTTTTTTGTTTTCAAAATGATTCTGCTCCAATCACTGTCGCTGAGTTGAGCCTTACGTAAGGCTTCTGATTCAACTTCTGCTTCAGCGGAGATGAGTCGTTTAACAAGCTGGATGGAAGCCATTTCCAAAGAAAAAATAGCTACCCCCATTTTAAAATCCACCGCCGCATTTCTCATGGTGGAGACTACAAAGGCCGTTTTGCCCATACCGGGACGCGCGGCCAAAATAACCAGATCCGATCGCTGCCAACCGGAAGTAACCCTATCTAAATTCAAAAAACCCGAAGGTATCCCTGTTACATTGGATTCGTGTTGGCGGGCATTTTCCAATTCGGATATGGCCTGTGAAACTAAGGTATTGATACCCACATAGTTTTTGCGAATATTTTTTTCTGATACTTCAAATAGGCTCTGCTCTACACTATCGAGCAGCGTAAAAACATCCGTTGTATCTTCAAAAGCATCCCTCTGCAACTCTCCGGAGACTTTGATGAGCTCTCGCTTAATAGATAACTCAACCAAAATTCGGGCATGATAAACAATATTGGCCGCAGAGTTTACTTTGTTGGTCAAAGTGACCAAATACGCGCTGCCACCTACAAGTTCAAGTTCGCCTTGCGCCCTAAGCTGATGGGAAACCGACAACAAATCAATCGGTTCTGTTTTGGCAAAAAGGGTTTTTATCGCCTCGTAAATTTTAGAGTTTCGGGGGTCATAAAAGGTCTCGGGATGTAAGATTTCGACCACATCAATAATAGCATCCTTGACCAGCATCATCGCTCCGAGTACAGCTTCTTCAAAATCACGGTTGTGTGGAGGGACTTTGCCCAGCATTTGGCTTACCTGAGCTGTCGGATTGGGCATTATTTTCTTTGGGCGTGAAGGTGTAGCCATTTTGATGAAGAACTATAGCTGCCATAGGCAACCTTTTTGTTAGAACTCGTAAGTATTATACAGAAAAACTCTCTCCGCAGCCACAAGTACGGGAAGCATTAGGGTTGATAAATTGAAAACCTTTGCCGTTTAGTCCGTCGGAAAAATCTAATGTAGTTCCCACCAAATACAATAGGCTCTTTCTATCTACAAAAACTTTGACCCCTTTGTCCTCAAAAACATGGTCCCCGCTCTGTGGGGCACTGTCAAACACAAGGTCATACATTAGCCCCGAACAACCTCCGCCTTTGACGCTGACTCTAATGTGCTCACCTTCCGTCCTGCCTTCTTCACTGCGAAGCTGTAATATTCTATGTAATGCTTTTTCTGAGACTTTAATCATAAAAAAAAGAAATTATAATTGCTTGAACTATCGAAACAGTAAACAAAAAACTATGTGATAGGGTTCATTACAACGCTATAAACTGTGATGCTATTCACTTCTCTGCCATAATACAATTTGTCTAATGCCTCATAGATGCTCTTGGCTCTAAAATAAGAAGTGTGTAGCTCTCTGCTGTTGCGGACTGTCCACTGTATGGTGTATGAACTATCGCTGTCGCGGTAATTTTCTACATAATCCAGCATTTTTTTTAGCGCATCCACTTTGTCTATTCCTATGACGCTATGAAATAAAAAAGACTGATTATGTCTTGAATTGACAGTTATGAGGTTGAGTTTGACGTTATTGTTCTGGTTTGTGTAGTCAAATACCAAATCTCCCTCGACGGTGAGATGGCTCTCTATGGCATTTTGTATGCGGGCACATTCTACATGATAATCAAAAGACTGAATCATTACAAATTTATTTTTGAAGACGAAAAAACTATTCCCTTGCTGCAAAATTGAGACAAGTTTGCTTAAAAGCGAAGTGTAATTTAACTTTTTGTTATTGTATTAAATCAAATCATTGAAAATTAATATTTTAGCAATCAAACCAATCCATATACGAATCGCTTGTTTTGACAGGTGTCAAACAAGTTTTAGATTTGTACAAACAAACCTAAAGTGAAAAGAATTGCGGTTTTTACTTCCGGTGGCGATGCCCCCGGTATGAATGCCTGCGTTAGGGCAGTAGTTCGAACTGCTTTGTACCATGGATTGGACGTATTTGGTATTATCAGGGGTTACAGTGGTATGATTTCGGGAGACTTTATACGTCTGGATTCTCGAAGTGTAAGCAATATCATACAAAAAGGAGGAACTATTTTAAAATCTGCCCGCTCACAAGAGTTCCGCACAAAACAAGGCAGGGAAAAGGCTTACAAACAAATCCAAGCCCATGCCGTTGAGGGCATTGTTGCCATTGGGGGTAACGGTACCTTTACGGGAGCTGAAATATTTTACAATGAATTTGGTATCCCTACTGTTGGGGTGGCCGGCACAATAGACAACGACCTATACGGCACAGACCTGACCTTAGGATTTGACACGGCAGTCAATACCGCGCTGGATGCCGTAGATAAAATCAGGGATACCGCCGACTCCCATGACAGGGTTTTTTTTGTGGAAGTGATGGGCAGAGACTCAGGGTATATTGCGATACAGACGGGGATCAGTTGCGGGGCTGAAATGGTTCTCATACCTGAGCAGCCCGATAGCATAGAAGGAGTCATCGAATCCATGAAAACCGAAAGAAGCAAGGCCAAAACCTCTCTTATCATCATTGTGGCTGAGGGAGAGGAAATTGGCAATGCGCACTATATTGCCATGAAATCACAGGAGATGCTGCCTCATCTGGACATTAGGGTAACCACTTTGGGGCACGTGCAAAGGGGAGGTGCTCCCACAGCCGCAGATAGGATATTGGGAAGCCGCTTAGGAATGGCTGCCGTAGAGGGGCTTTTGGAAGGAAGAAAAAATGTAATGGCGGGAATAGTAAACGACAAAATCGTTTACACTCCTTTCCATGACTGCATTACCAAGAAAAAACTAATCAATACCGAACTCATCAAGCTGGTAAACATCCTCAATACCTAACAGTGGGGCTAAAAAGCAGAAATTAGTAAATCCACAAAAATCTCTTTGTGGATTTACATATTTACTAATTTAGTTTATCTTAGTTAAAGTGCTATTCTTTTTGGGCTTGGCTTTCGTCTTGCTCATCTTCTTCTTCCTCGTCATCGTCATCTTCTTCAACGCCCTCTTTTCTAATAAGAGACATGGCCACAGCAACCCCCATCATCACTACGACTAAGACGCCAAAAATAATCAGCCCCGTTCGCCCTTCGCCGGGTGATGGACGCTCCGCCCAAACTTGAGTAGATACACTCAACATTACAAAAAGAGTTAGGAATGCTCTAAAAATAGGATTCATACTTTTGAACAGTTTTATATTTGGCACAAAGTATTTATTTTTTATCAACTCTATAATCTTTTTTTTATTTTAATATTGGATTCATAATCTACATGGGTAAGAAAAAGCCCATGAGCAGGGGCAGCGTTGTGCAAAAGCCCCCGCGTTGTTGATGTTAATATACGTTCAAAGTCAGTCAGTTTTAGGTCGCCTCTGCCTATTTCCACCATTGCCCCAACCAAAAGCCTCACCATCCGCCACAAAAATCGGTTGGCGGTAATTTTGAAATAAAATCTATTCTCCTCTTGCCGCCACTGAGCATGGTGGATTTTGCAGATGTGGTTTGACTCCTCTTGTTTGAACTTGCTCACCGAAGTAAAATCACTTATCGAGTACAGCAATTCGGCAGCCTCTTGCATGGCTTCAAGATTGAGCCTGCCCGTAAACTGCCAACTGGTTTGGGTACTAAAGGGGTCTTTGGTTCTGGAAATGCAGTACAGGTAACTTCTTGATAATGCGCTAAATCGAGCATGGGCATTTTCGGATACCGGGTAACAATCTTTTATGGCTATGGAGGGGGGCAAAATCGAATTGAGGCTGTAAACAAAATTGGGGGGTAAATCTTCCTCTACATCAAAGTGCGCTACTTGGCCACTGGCATGGACTCCGGCATCTGTCCTGCCGCTGCCGGTGATTTGGACTGTTCTGCGTAGAATTTGCTCAAGCACCTGCTCTATTACTTGTTGAACGCCAAGGCCATTGTTCTGCGACTGCCAACCGACGAAATCTTTGCCGCAATAAGCTATTTCTAAAAAAAACCGCATCAGACTGTAATCTAAAAATACCGCTGTAAAACTTACACATATTTAGGACAGATTTGCGTCCTTTAAAGGGCTAAAAGGATTGCTACTCTGTTTGTTTAATTTTTACAAAACTCAAATTTACAGCAAGTTAATACAAAAATGATGTGAATCTATGCTAAATTGAGCTACTGCGTTTTTTACTTATCGTTGTCGTATGAAGCTATTCTCAGACTTGTACCTTGCCTTAGACAAAACCAACAGCACGCTTGAAAAAATCGAACACTTAGAGTTGTACTTTAAGACCGCCGACGAGCGTGATAAAGTTTGGGCGATTGCCCTTTTTTCAGGCAGAAAACCAAAAAGACCCGTCAAAGTCAGTCTTTTGCACGAGTGGGCGGCTGAGGCAGCCGGCTATCCGCTGTGGCTTTTTGAGGAAAGCTACTACACAGTGGGAGATTTGGCTGAGACTATTGCCCTTTTTTTGCCGCTTGCACAAAACAAAGAAGAAGATAAAAATCTGACTGAGTGGATGTTGTGGTTAGAAAGACTATCAACCTACGATGAAGAGAAAAAAAAACAGCTCATACTATGGGCTTGGAGGCAACTTGACTTTTCGCAAAGATTTATCTTCAACAAACTCATCATCGGTGGCTTTAGGGTTGGAGTCTCTAAAAACATAATTATCAAAGCCTTGAGCAAATATAGCGGGCTTTCAGAGGGACAGATAGCCCATAAATTGATGGGCGAGTGGAAGCCTAACCACACAACATTCAAAGACCTACTTGGAGAAGCCAAACAAACTGACACCTCCAAACCTTATCCCTTCTTTTTGGCCTACCCACTGGAAAAAATTGAAGAACTTGGCCACGTAAGCCAATGGCAGGTCGAGCGAAAATGGGATGGCATCAGAGGGCAAATCATCAAAAGAGATAAGCTATTTGTCTGGTCGCGAGGCGAGGAGCTGGTAACAGATAGATTCCCTGAGTTTCAAGTATTGGACAACCTTATGACAAAAGAAGCGGTCATAGACGGTGAGATTTTGCCTTACTCGAACGGAAAGCCCTTAGATTTTCAGGTCTTGCAAACGCGCATCGCAAGAACTAAGCTAAGCAAAGAAATACTCAAAAATGCCCCTGTTGTATTCATCGCTTATGATATAATGGAGTGGGAGGGGGAAGATATCCGACAAAAGCCTCTTTCCCAGAGAAGAAGCATACTACAAGAGCTTGTGAAACAAGTAAATAACCCTGTACTAAAAATATCTGAGGTATTGAGCGCACAAAGTTGGGAACAGGTGGCTCAAGAGCGTCTGAACTCACGGCTTTACAACAGTGAAGGATTGATGCTCAAAAGATTAAGCAGTACTTATCAAAGCGGGCGCAGAAGAGGAGACTGGTGGAAGTGGAAAGTTGACCCCATGAGTATAGACGCGGTCATGGTCTATGCTCAGGCCGGTCATGGCAGACGAGCCAATCTTTTTAGTGATTATACTTTTGCCCTTTGGGACTCTGATAACAAATTGGTTACATTTACAAAAGCCTATTCCGGCCTTAGCGATAAAGAAATGCAGCAGGTGGACAATTTCGTCAAAAAGAACACCCTCGAAAAATTTGGCCCGGTAAGAGTAGTCAAACCTGAACTGGTATTTGAGATTGGTTTTGAGGGAATTAGTTATTCAAAGCGGCACAAATCAGGCATCGCCCTCCGTTTTCCGCGTATTTTGAGAACCCGCTTCGATAAAAAAGCCGACCAAGCCAACAGTCTTGACGATTTGAAACTATTTTTAAACCATTAGTCGAAAACACTTGAAATAAGCCGATTTTTTTACGAAATTCGCGCCGTTTTTGCCGTGGATGACATAAAGAAACAACTATTTCAAACAGTTTATGAAAACAAAAAAAATTTATTTGATCCGCCATGGAGAAACTCAGTACAACAAACTCGGGATTGTGCAAGGCTCAGGGGTGGATACCGATCTAAATCAGGATGGAATAGCCCAAGCCGATGCCTTTTATGAGGGCTACAAACACATCAATTTTGACAAAGTTTACACATCAAAACTGAAAAGAACAAGCCAAACAGTTTCTAAATTTATCGAAATAAGCAAGATACCCCATCAATCTCTTTGGGGACTTAACGAGATCTCTTGGGGCAGCAAAGAAGGCCGCCGCACAACAACAGAAGAAGACAAAAGCTATTTTGAAATGCTCCATCAGTGGAGAAAAGGCAATATACATGCCAAGTCTAACGGTGGAGAAAGCCCATGGGAAGTGTCCCAAAGACAAAGAATCGCTTGGAATTACATCATGTCAAACTGGCAAGAGCAAACGATTTTGGTTTGTATGCACGGAAGGGCTATTAGGATTTTGCTTTGCGAACTTTTGAGAGTGCCTATTTGGGAAATGGACACATTTTCACACAGCAATACATGCTTATACCTGTTACAGTTTGAAAATAACGCTTACAGGATAGAACTGGCCAATGACACCTCACACCTCAAAATATTAGAGTCTAAGGTGTTATGATAAAATCACACTCAGGATTGTTTTCGTAGAGCTTGGCCACTGCTTCTGTACTAATCTTTGCCCCCCTAAACACAAACTGTTCTAAATGAGTGAGATGCAAAATAGCTGAGAGATCGGTTATATGTGTATTGCTCAACTGTATCTTGCGGAGTTCTTTCAAATCCGAAAGGGCAGCCACAGAGCTAACTTTGGTTCCATTGACATAAAGATACTTCAACTGCTTCATTTTTCTCAAAGGCGATATATCTGATATTTGGGTATTGGATGCATCCAAAATTCTCAAATCTGTCAAATTTGATAAAGCAGATAAGTCTGCCACCGGTGTGTTGGAAATATCCAAATAAATGAGTTTTTTCAAGTCTTTGAGCGGTTTGAGGGATGAGACCTTTGTATTGGCACACCAAACGGTATTTAGGTGATGCAGTTTTTGGAGTGGCTCAAGGCTTTCTATCTGCAAATCATTGAGATACAGGTACTCCAAATTATGAAACTTGCTCAACAAACTAATGTCTGTAACCAAAGTTCCTGACAAACTCAACTCTTTGATGTGAAGGTGATTGGACAGGGGCATTAAACTTTTGACAGGAGAGCCTGTAAGATAGACTTTCTCCAATTTAGGCAAGTGGGAAAGGGGCTCAAGATCTTCAACAGGCTCGTGCTGAGTAGAAATAGCCGTGAGTTCAAAAATCTTTTGCACAAACTCTTCATTGGGCTTGCCTTTGAGTTGAAGGATTTTTTTGAATATACGCTTCCATTCGGGACTTAAAGACATCCAAAAATCTTTGGAAGCCGGAGGGGCAGTGTTGGCTTCTTCAACGGGTTTATCGGATGCCTTTATCGCTTCATCCACCTCAATATCTTGGACTCTTACCTTGTTGACTCTTGCCGTATCTTTCAATATGACGAATTTGGGACGGGACTGAACGGTGTCCACAAACACACTCTTTACGGGTACGGTGTCCTTGGGTTGGGGGAACGCGGTTAGCGACTCCCGCGCAAAGTACTCAACTTCTACAACCGGCAGGTAAGTTTTGGAGTCCGGCTTTAGCAAATGAAATACCACAAGACCAACCAAAGCAATGTCAAAAAAATAGATTGTCCCTTTGATAACTCCCATATCGCATTAAAGCAGTACAAAAGTACAAATTTTGAATGTATGGCTGCTTTTTAAAAAAAATGTTTTATTAACAAAAAATCCTTTACTTTGTATCGTTAATTATGCAAACCAATAAACTCATAGACGTAGAATTTTTCAAGCGTGTGTCGCTTGGTAATCCTAACTTTGCTCAGGAGATAGTGCAAAAATTCCTGTCCGATTCCAAACACTATATGGCTGAAATAGAGGTAGCTTTACACCAACAAGACTTTTTGAGGATCAAAAAAGTCGCTTCGCAATGTAAATCCTCTGGTCAGGTTTTTGGTGTAAAGCCTTTTTTGGCTTTAATCAAAAAAATTGAAATTGCTGACTACAAACTCTTTAACGAAAGCAAAGACCTTGTCGCAAACTTCAAGATTATGTTAGAACAATTCGTTGAAGAAGCCAAAGAGCTAAAATTCTAATTGGTAAGTATTTACGAAGCAACTTTGGTTGCTCCATCCCTTTTTCCAACTAAGTAAGCCCAAATTTGGCTCCGAAGTGTCGGGCTTAGTGCTTGTACCAAGAGAGATTTTTTTGACCCCAAAGACCCGGAGAGCGTTGACCAAAAAATCTATAAGACCATCTGTTGCACCTTTTTTTCTTCCTTCACAACTCCCAAATATGTATTGGGCATGGGCTATACTGCCATGCGTGTAAATGACCACCCCTGCCAATATATTCCCGTATGAACGACAAGACCACAAAGAGATGTGGTCGGGGAACTTTTCAAGCAAATAACTAATTTGATTTAGATCATGAACCGGTTTGGCTCGGTGTCTGTACCAAAGGTCTGCCTGAAGTGCCTGCCAATATTTTTCGATATCAGACTCTTGCCCGTAAGTGAGCCCATTTTTTTGCGCCTTCTTGATGCCTCTTTTTCGTAAGTCTTTGATTTTGAAATCTGCTGCAACTTCTATCCATACCATCTCCTTACTTGTAACCACTTGACCGCTACTTTGCCAAAAAAAATCACCCATTCCCTTGTCGTAGATGGCTGGCAATGGCCGCACAAAAAGCCTATCAAATCCGCTGTCTTTGTATTTTTTTTCGATAAGAGTCCAAATGGATTGCCATTCCTCAATCGGATAGTTGGTCAATATACCCCCGTAACTCAAGCCGAAATGGGAAAAAATTTGATTTTTAGACCAAAGGCAAGCCGGAAAAAGAGCAACAACGTCAGTCTGCTTCTTGACCAACAAAGACATATCAGTGATGTTTCTTCCGGGGTAGTCCATGTATTTGCGTTCGAACTGAAAAAAAAGCTGTCTCTCCTTGACAAAATCATCCCAGAGCAACTCAAAATCAGGGGTGTAGAAAATCACATCAAACATCAAACAAAAATAGTCTCCTCTTTGGGAATAAAAAATCTCCTAAAAAAGGTTTAAACTTTAGTTATTTTTGTTTTGCTAAACAAAATACCAATGATTCTTATCTCTCATCCTGTTCTTTGCAATTATTACATCACTTACCGATGCAATGCAACTTGTTCGTTTTGCGATATTTGGGAAAAACCTTCTCCTTTTGTAACCTTGCCCACAGTAGAGGCCAACTTGCGCGATTTGAAAAAACTGGGCGTAAAAGTCATAGACTTTACAGGAGGTGAGCCGCTTTTGCATCGGCAACTTGACGAACTGTTGGCTTTGGCAAAAAAAATGGGCTTCATCACGACCGTAACCACCAACGCCGCACTCTACCCCAAATACGCGCAAAGACTGAGAAAAAAAATCGATATGCTCCATTTCTCTCTTGATTCGCCCGATGCCCAAGAACACGACAAAATCAGAGGAATCAAGTGTTTTGATGCTGTGATGGACTCAATCGAAATTGCCAAATCTTTGGGGGAAAAACCGGATATTCTTTTTACAGTGATGAATGAAAACGTGCATCTCATCAAACGTATGCTGGATGAAGTATGTGTTCCTAATCAACTGCTGCTCATCTTGAATCCTGTATTCGACTACAATGATGTAGAAACGGGCACAGGGCTTTCGGCTGAGT
Organism: uncultured Roseobacteraceae bacterium; assembly: GCA_964602415.1. Lineage (GTDB taxonomy): Bacteria > Bacteroidota > Bacteroidia > Cytophagales > Flammeovirgaceae > CAZRQL01. Next base: position 50,959 of record CAZRQL010000007.1, on the reverse strand, counting down.
CTTTAAATATTTTGGAAAAATGGAGCAATCACCCCAACGTATATCTCAACAAAGGCTTTATAGCACTACGCCGCGATGGTGGCAATCATATTGAATCTCCGGTTTGCAGGGCTGCTTCCTCCACCATAGTTATCTCCCCCGACGACAAACTGGTGCTGCCTTGTTACCATCTTGGCCTTGAACAAATCCCTATTGAAAACAAGCTCTACGACCTTTATCACAGCGAAAAGGTACAAAAACTGGTGGCTTTGGAAGGCCGCTATCCCCAATGTGAAGGCTGTGTCATCAACTGCTACATGCAGCCTTCATTTGCAGTAAAAATCAATAAGTACTGGTGGAAAGCCTTTCCCAGCACCATGAAATACAATATAAAAAAGGGCACTTGGAAACAACTTTCTATTTTTTAGTATGCTAAGTTTTTGGGAGAGACAATCACTTATTCGCTACGATGCCCTTGTGATAGGAGGAGGGCTTACAGGTTTGTGGACTGCCTTGAGTATCAAAGCACTAAAACCACATACCAAGGTTTTGGTATTAGACTCAGGCATCATTCCTACCGGCGCAAGCACAAAAAACGCGGGCTTCGCTTGCTTTGGCAGCCCCACAGAGATTTTGGAGGACATCGAAAAAATGGGCGAAAGCCAAGCTCTTGAGTTGGTAGAAAAACGCTGGCGCGGTTTGATTAGACTCCGCAAAGAGTTTGGTGATGAAATAATTGATTTTCAAAGGGCAGGAGGCTATGAAGTAGGGGGAGAAGAATTAGAGCGCGCCTTGGAAAAATTGGACTATTTAAACGGTTTATTAAAACCAATTTTCAAACAAGCTGTTTTTAAAACCGACACCGAAAACTTAAAACAGTTTGGTTTTAAAGGATTTAGCTGTTTGGTACGTAATTCTTTTGAAGGCTACTTAGATACAGGTAAGCTCATGGATGCGCTTTGGAGTCGTGCCAATCACTTGGGAATAAGACTCATAACGGGCTGCAAAGTACTGGGTATCGAAGAAAAAAAAGTGTTTTGTAATCAGATTGAGTTTGAAGCCGAAAAAATTTTTCTATGCACCAACGCATTTGCCAAACAACTCAACCCCCAATCTGAGGTCAAACCGGGCAGAGGTATCGTTTTGGTTACCAAACCTTTGGAAAAAATCAATTTTAAGGGTTCTTTTCACCTTCAAGCCGGGTATTACTATTTTAGAGACTTGGGCAATAGAGTACTCTTGGGAGGAGGCAGAAATTTAGATTTTGAAACAGAAAGCACTTATGAGTTTGGAATTAACCCAACTATTATGGAACATCTTTATAGTCTGCTGAGAGAAAACATACTGGGGGGTGTAGATTTTGAAGTAGAGCACACATGGGCAGGCATCATGGGCTTTGGAAACACAAAATGGCCATCCATAAATAAGCAACCTTTTTATTATCAAGCAGTTGGCATGGGAGGAATGGGAGTGGCTTTATCCGGTTGGGCTGGAGCGGAGCTTGCCAAGATAGCTTTCAAAAATGATTTGTTGGGTCAGTAAATAACTGGTAGAAAGTTTTTTCTTTGTAAAATATATTTCAATATATCTTTGTGAAAACGCAGATAGAAAATTTGGAAGATTTAAAATTCATATCTTTCTTCGACTCCCTACAAGTGGGTAATAACGTCCTGAGCTATAAAGGTTATTTTTCGACATCGGTACTTGATGACTTACTCAGCATGATTGAGGCTCGTTTAGTTTCTATGGGTGAAAAAGAGCCTGTTAGAAAGCGTATCTTTGCTGTGTGTGTGGAAATGCTACAAAATTTGTTCCATCGTGAATCCTTAAAATGGAACCCCACATGGAAAAATGAATACCAAAATGTAATATTTCGATTAGATAAAGACAGTATGCACTACCAGATCGCTGTTGGCAACTATATGGATGAAATGACAAAATACAATCTCATCTCTAAGATTGATGAAGTAAATACCCTTGACAAGAGTGCACTTAAAGAAAAATATAGAGAAGTTTTGCAGACCACTGAGTTCACTTCCAAAGGAGGTGCCGGGCTGGGAATTATAGATGTTGCGAGACGTTCAAACGAAGCCCTGGGCTATAGAATTTTACCCGTAGATGAAAATTACTGTTTTTTTTGTATTTTAGCCAAAGTAACTACCTGATGGAAAACTTATTGATTGAAAAGACCCAACGTACCCCTGAAGTTGATTTCAAATCATCGGGTGTCTTGTTGATTAGGGGTCGCTCTATTCCCGAAAATTCGATTGAGTTTTACAGTCCCATTTTCGATTGGCTGGATAGATATATTTTATCTCCTGCCCCCAGCACTGAACTCAATATTAAATTAGAGTATTTCAACACAAGCTCTGCAAAATGTTTGGTAGAAACTTTTAGAAAACTTGAAAAGCTACCCCAAAGCGGAACGCCTGTCAAAGTGAATTGGTACTATGAAGAAGAAGATGAAGATATGCAGTATTCCGGCAAAGATTTTATTGACATTATCAATCTTCCCATCGAGCTAATAGTTATTACGGGTGAAGAATCATGAACCAAAAAGACCTCGAACACCTCATCTTACTTTTAGATGACTCTGACCCTGAGGTATTTAGTCATGTTAGACAAAAAATAGCTTCTTTGGGAGTAGAGGCTTTTTCGTTTTTGCAACAGTCCATTCCCAAAGCCTCCTCCCTACAACACAAAGAAAGAATTAGAGAATTGCTCAATCGGATACACGTAGAATGGGTGCATCAAAGATTGAGTGATTGGTTTGAGGGCGGAGGGCAAGACCTGCTTGAGGGCTTTTGGATTATCAACACTTATTTGTATCCGGAAATTGATTATTCTGAACTCAAAAAAAATCTCGAGCAGCTTTACTACGAAATATGGCTTGAGTTCAAATACAAAATGAACCCCGTTGAGCAAGTCAAGCTCTTGAATACCATATTTTTTGGCTCATTGCGCTTTGCCGCCAACAACGATGACTTTCACTCCCCTGACAACTCCATGATGCACTTCGTGCTGGAAAAAAGACTTGGAAACCCCATCAGCCTCTGTGTGGTTTACATGATGATCGCCCAAAAACTCAAGCTCCCTATCTATGGGGTAAACCTGCCTAATCTTTTTGTGCTTACTTACAAAACCTCTGATTTTCAGTTTTATATCAACGTTTACAACAAAGGTCTTATCTTCACCAAATCTGAAATAGAAAGCTACATACTTGGGCTTAAACTCCCACTTTTGGAAAGGTACTTTGAGCCTTGTACCAACACAGACATACTACTTAGGGTAATGCGCAACCTGCTTATCACTTTTCGCAAATACGAGGATGACACTAAGTCTGAGCAACTAAGCGATTTTTTGAATGAGTTTGGCATTGAAGACGACTAAAAACCTTGTTGCTAAAAAACATAAGGATTTTTGCTGGGCTGATGGTTTGGCTTGTTGTGCATACATGCTCAGGGCAAACTTACTATACCTTACAAATTCAAAAGAAAAAAACCGACATCAACCTGAATTATGCAATTAGTGTTTGGGTATTTGAGCTAAGTCTTTGTTTTCAACAAAAAGTACCAATGGTTAGATAAATACACACTTTACTTATCTCTAATACATAATTCGGGTTGATATTGTGTCTCATGCAAAGCAAGGCACAACCGTAGAGATGTCCTTCCCTTATGCTATAAAATGCCGTAAATCAAAATAAACCAATACACACACTTGGCCATCTGAATCCTCTATCCTAAGTAAGCCTTTATTGCCCGCAGGGTAACTAAGTCTAAATTGATACTGCTGACCCTGTTTGAGGGGTTTTAAGTTCACAAAACGATGATTTAAGGTAGTGATATTCTGCTTATAGTCAAAATAAACATTTATTTCTTTCAAAACCAATCTATTTGCCAAGGTTTTGGTTTTGTATTCATCGTCTTTGGCTACAAAAGGAAAAACAATCGGATCAAAAACAGTTTTTCTGAGCAAAGAGTTGATGTGGATGGTATTTTCAGAGTCTTCTACTTTGAAGCCCATATCAGCCCAAACCCTTTGCACGATTCTATTTTCAATTTGGGTTTTGACCAGCATGGATGAATAACCGCAAGATTTGGCATAGTTCATCGAAAAACGCATAATGTCATGATAAACGCCCTGACCTCGCATATCAGAAAGTACGCCGTAAAGTTTGCCTTTACACTCGCTGAAGTCATCAGGGGGGAAAATAAAACAAGCAAAGCCAATAAAATTGCCGTCTCTTTTCAAAAGCCAACAAAATCTACCTTCAGGGTTGTCGGTCGCAAAACTTCTAACCCAATCTTGATAGCCCTCATTGACCAACTGGTTTTGGAAAAAGGGGTTATTACGGTAGTGGTTTACATAATTGCCAAAAGTCTGCAACACCAAACTATTGAGCACATAATGATGCGGCTGTCCGGCAGGAATAAACTCTATATCTTGGTTAACAAGCTCTTGGGTTTCGTATTTGAGCAAATCTGCTTTGTAATGTATCAGCGTATCGGCTATAAAAAAGGGCATGGCCAATTTTTCAAGTCGCTCAATTTGAGCCAACTTATGGGAAGGTATCCTCACAATAGCTGTATCGACTTCATTGTCCAATATTGTCTTAACGATAGAATCGCTATGGATTTCGTCCATTGAGGCTCTGTAGATATTTAGACCAAATCTGTTGGAGTCGTTTTCTGAGTACACTAATTCACTCATGGCTTTATGTATTTTTGGAGTTCGTTTACCTTTTCTTTTTCTTCATCGCTTTTGGCAAGCACCTGAGCCTTGCTAAGTTGGTTTTTAGCTTCTTGTGTGTTTTCATTGCGAAGATATAAAATACTCAGCAAAAAATGATTGTCAAAGGTCTTGGATTGTGATGTGGCTACTTGCATCCAGTCAATTGCTTTTTTTATCAGTCGAGAATCAGGGAGTTGAAGTGCTATTTTTTCGCTCTGCCCAAAAATAAAGGCTGCTTTGTCTTCGGCTTTGGTATCTCTGAAATTTTCGATAAGCTCTATGAATTTCTCCCAATTTTCAGTCCGTTCATAAAAGCCGCTTTGCATGGTAAAGCGAAGCATATCATTTTCGGATTGGGTTGCACCATCCAGATAAATGGGCGATAACTTGTCAATTAATCGGTTGAGGGCTGCCTCGTCATTTTTTGCCACTGCCTTCATAAAATTGTCCTCGAATATGATGTACTTGTATTCATCAACTTTTTCTACCCCAACACTTTGGGCTATAATGCGGTAGTTTTTAGAAAAATATTCAAAAGTAGGGCTGTCTATTGCTTTTAGAAAAAACATTGCGAATTCAAAGTCTTCAGGCTTGCTCAGATATTCATTTTTAAAATCTTTTGCATATTGGTTGGCATAAACCATCGCTGCATCTGTACCGTCTTGCTTGGCCATCAAAACAGCCAAATCTCTGGTCTCTGAGGGGCTAAGTTTGCCTTTTTGGGCTTTGGCTTTGAGTTCGGGCAAAAGTCTCCATATCGAAATAGCCGAAAGACCCGATTCAATCAACTGGGATTTTTGTTGGTAGCCTACCAGCGTACTAACCACCATCTGTTCACTGTCTATAAAAAGGTAGGTTGGGAAACCTTCGACTTTGAATTTTGCAGCAAGCCCCGCGCCCAATTGGTCGTTTTCAGCATCAATTTTGAGATTAATAAACTCTTGGTTGTAATAGTTGCCCACTTCCTGAATTGAAAAAACCTCTTTATCCATTTTTTTGCACCAACCACACCAATCTGTATAAAAATCCACGAAAAGCAGTTTATTTTCCTTTTTTGCCCGTTTTAGAACTTCTTCCCACTGAGCGTTATTTGAAACATTCAAAAAATCTATACCTGAAGCAAAAACAAAGGCGTTAGCATATAAGGCAAGCCCAAGCAGATAAAATCGTTTCATTGACTTAATTTTGCTCATAGTTACAAAAAAATCCATTTTAATTTAATCTCTTGACCCGATTTTAACCCTTTATTGCATCATATTATGCGTAAATACATTCTTATTTTATTGTTTTTCAGCCTATCACTTGGAGCTTACTCTCAAAAACGCGAGCTGGGGCTTGCCCTTGGGGCAACCAACTACCGTGGGGATTTGGCTCCTCGTGTCCAAGTTCCCAACTCGCGGATTGGGTTTGAACTTTCTCACCGCTATATTCTCAATCCGGCTTGGATGCTTAGACAAAGCGTGTTTTTAGGGATTTTTGAGGCCAAAGACCAACATTTATCCGACCCTGTCCTCAAAAGCAGGGGACTGGAAATGAGTGCTTTTATGGGTTCGGCAAATTTTCTGGCAGAATATTATTTTTTCAACTTCAGAAGTAAAGGCTATGGCCGCATGAACTTCAGTTCTTATTTATTTGGTGGGGTAGGGGCAGGCTTTGCTTCTATCAATGAAAAAAACACCGCGCGCTCACAAACGATGTTTTTGCCTACGTTTCCTTATGGCGTGGGAATCAGAAAGGCTGTCGGTCAAAACTTTAGCTACGGCATCGAACTTACTACTTATCAAACTTTTACAGATGAGTTTGATTTAAAATCCTTTTCTTCCGGCGGCACAACCGAGCGCAACGATGTGGCTTACTTTCTATCGCTTACACTTACTTACAGGTTTGTGAATGTAATCTGTCCAAAATGTATCCCCATTGAACCGATGTTTTAGGGTGCAGGAACAAAATAAACTTTTGCTTTTCGACAAATAGATGCAACACAAACCTCATACTCAAAAACATCTGACTCAAGCTGATTGGTTACATAACTAAAAATCAGTTCATTAAAATCCAGATTGCCTTTAGAAGTCGAACGTATCAGTTTGATTGATGCCCTGCTCCTATCCTCTGTACACATAGAGTCGTTGAGCAATAAATTTTGAGTTAGGGCAGAATAGGCCGTGGTTCTCAACTCAATGGTGTCATCTACGGCTTGAAACCTCTTCCCTTTGCAGTCGGGTAAAATCTTAACTCTTACCTCCGTAGCAGATGAGTTTAGGATAGAAGCCTTAATGGTGTAACTAAATTTATCAAATACAAATGATGACTCTGAGGGATTGGGCGAAAAAACAGGGTAGGGGAAAGAAAGACGAACTTTCTGCCCAACCATGCTTTGGGTGGGCTGTGCATAAATTTGGACGGAGTTGCCCTTCAAAATATCATTTGCCAAAATATCCAACAAACGCTCTTGCCCCTCAGTGATTTCGATACTATCGGGTAGGGCATAGATTTGGGCAATATTGAGGGTATCCCTTATTCTAAAAAAGATAAAAGCTCTTTTGCAGGTATCCTTAGAGCAGACTTGATAAGCCGCTGTGTCAAAACCGGCGAAATATTTTTTGGGAATATAAAAAAACTTATTTTTATCAGGTGCGGTTTTAAGCGACCCAAAGAGAGGACTCATCTCTATTTTGAGCAATGCAGTGTCTCCAATTATGTCATTGGCAAGTACATCTACTTCTACCCCAAATGTGTCCGCAGTGCTCAACCCGATAAAATCATGCTCAAGCAAAATCCTAACATCCAAACCCGGCTTAATAGGCTCTTTTACCCTATCACAAGCCCAAAAGTTTGCCAAAAGCAACCAGACAAACAATACTCTATACATATATGAAAAGACAACACTTTGCAAAGTAAAGATTTAGCCGTTTTAATAGAAAATCCAATCATCAATATCAAACCGACACCAATCCGAGCATTTTTGGGTAAACGAAGAGAGGTTGAGGGATTTGCCTCTACTACAATGAGCTAAAAAAATCCCCGTAAAAAAGTAAACTTGGCCGTTGTTGTTTAAGCCCATTTATAGCCAAGATGAGACAAGACTATTTTATACCTTATTATCAATAAGATAGATACTACAATCAACCCAAAAAGGTAACCCATCCATATCCCCGAAGCCCCCCATTGCATGATAAACCCAAGAAAGTAACTCACGGGTATTAAAACAACAAAGTACCCTACAAAAGCCAGCAAAGAAGGTATTTTCACATCCGCCATGCCTCTTAAAATACCTTGCCCTACTGCCTGAATACCATCAAAAATTTGAAAAAGCCCGGCAAGCACAAAAAGTTGTGCCGCTATACCAACGACCTTGCTATCCTCCACAAAAAACGCGGGCAACACATTTCTAAAAGCTATGAAAACAAAGGCTGTAAAACTCATAAAAATCATCACTATATGCCATGAAGCCCATGACTGTAAGTTGATGCGCTTTAAATCCCTGCGCCCCAACTCATTGCTGTTGGAGATGGTGGCCGCCCCGCCTATGCCGGTGGACATTAGGTAGGTAAGCCCTGCTACCGTGATAACAATCTGGTGAGCAGCCAGTTCATCTTTACCCAGCCAGCCCATCATAACCGCACCAATCGAAAAAGCCAGCACCTCATAGACCATTTGCAGAGACACAGGAATACCCAACACCACCAACCGACGGATGGTTTTGTATTCCAATCTGCCTTGGGGTTTACACAACCATCTGATATGCAAGTAAATCCCAACCGCTTGTACAATTCTGGCTATCAACGTGGCCAATCCCGCACCCGAAAGCCCCATAGCCGGAAATCCCCAGTGTCCATAAATAAATATGTAATTGAGGAACACATTGAGCAAATTGGAGATAATAGAGTGGTAGGTAGCTATGGCCGGCTGCTCTAAGCCTTCGATATAAAACTTGCAAGAGCAAAAAACGGCAAAAGGTAAAAAGGTGGCTGCCATGTAGTAATAGTATCCATAACAAACCTCGACCACCTCAGGGGATTGTCCCATTCTTGTCAAAAAAGGAGTAAAGGCAAACATGCCCAGCATCAAGAAAACTGCTACAATAAAATTGAGCCATAGGCTATTGTAAAACACAGAGTTGGCTGTGCTTTTATCCCCCACACCATTGGCCTGCCCAACCAGCGTAGTTGAGGCCATCGAAAAGCCAAAAAGTGCTACCAGCAGCGAAATATAAATCGTGCTCACAAAAGCGATAGCCGCCAGTTCTGTCTTGCCTACCTTGGCTACCATGAGTGTGTCGGCCATACTAACCAACATCTGTCCGCCTTGAGCCAAAACAATAGGAGCTGCCAATTTTAGGTTTTGGCGGTAAAATGGCAAATACGGTTTGAACATATTTAGGCTTCGATTATTTCGAGCAGAGATTTAAGCAGCTCAAGCCCGTCTATGTTGGAAAGAACAGAATCGGCAGCCCGCTCAGGATGAGGCATCATACCAAAAACATTGCCCCTGTGATTGCATACCCCCGCAATGTCGCGTGATGAACCGTTGGGGTTTTGGCGGTAACGAAAAAGAACCTGCCCTTTAGATTCCATCTCGTCCAGTTCTTCATCGCTGGCATAGTAACGCCCTTCTGCATGGGCAATAGGTATTTTGTAGTTTTTTGCTGTATCCAAATTCTTTGTCATCAAACTATTGTTGTGAACAGGATAAATCTCAACATTTAAGCAGCGAAATTTTTGACCTTCATTTCTTAGTAAAGCACCCGGCAGCAACTTTGCTTCGGTAAGAATCTGAAATCCATTGCACACCCCAAAAACCAATCCCCCACGTTCCGCAAAGTCATAGACGCTGCCCATAATAGGGGAAATACTCGCAATCGCCCCGCTGCGCAAGTAGTCTCCGTAAGAAAATCCACCTGGCAAAACCACAAAATCGCTTTTTTTCAGGTCTTCTTCTTTGTGCCAAAGCCTAACAACTTCAACACCAAACTGATTTTCAAGAACATAAATCATATCCAAGTCGCAGTTAGAACCCGGAAATGTGATAACTCCTACTTTCATAATGCAAATATAGCATCGAAAAACCTCGTTTTAGCCCTAATTAAAATGCCCTCTTTAAAACATCAATGATTGATTGAATAGACCTTTGATTTCCATAAATTAAAAACACCTGCTTTTTTTGATGACTAAATATTTGTATAAAATAGCTTTAATCAATTATTTTAGGCGATACTGTCGTTTGCAAAAAAAATATCGTTCTCTCTTTGAATTTTGCGTTGTTTTGTGAAAAATTCTAACTTATGAATAGATTTTGGTTTGCTTTTTGGGCGACAATAATTTGCTCATCCGCCCTCCAAGCGCAAGAAATTTCACCGATACATGTTGGTACACTTGTTGGGGGAACGCTTACCTTTCCAGGTTCAGAGAGCGAGGTAGCTGAGACAAAAAACACCCAGCAAGTTGGTTATTTAGCAGGAGCGTTTGCCCGTATTCGGTTGGGAAGCTATTATTTACAGCCTGAGTTGTACTACAACTCAAGCCGCTTCGGGTTGGATATCAAGCCAAACCCGCCGCAAATCGGGCCTACGCCACCTTCCACTTCTCTAAAAGGTCAGATTACAAGTTTGGACATGCCCTTGATGCTGGGTAGGTATTTTTTAAATTCCGAAGAGTTGAAAGTGAGAATCAACGCCGGGCCTGTTGCTTCGCTGCGCTTGCAAGATTTTTTTGAACAACCAAAATCTCCCACTGACTTTGATTACAACAAGGATACAGAAAGTTTAATCTGGTCTTTATCTGTGGGTGCAGGGGTAGATATTCAGCGGTTTACGATTGATGCCCGCTACCACTATCAGTTTGGTAGGCCTATTTCCTCCGACCAACTCAAAGTTCGCTATGATTTGCTGACTCTGACACTGGGGTACAAGATCTTTTGAGAACCTCGAAGACTTGCTTGGCATAGGCTTCTTGGGTGAAGTTCTGAAGACCAAACTCTTTACTTTTTTTGCCCATTTGCTGCCTAAGGGTTTGATTCAGAGATAGCTCTATCATCAAGCGAGCCAGCTCTTCCGTGCTTCGGTATAGAAGTCCTACATTGCAAAGCAATTCAGTGGTCGCTCCGCCATCAAAGCCAATCACAGGCAACCCGCAGCAAAGTGCCTCCGCAGTTACCCTGCCCATAGCCTCATTGGGAGAACACATCAAAAACACATCACTTGCCGCATAAATTTCAAAAGGGTTATTCACATACCCCTCAAATTCAATATGTAAACCTTTGGCTTCGTTTTGTAGCTTTTGAAAATACTTCTTATCTTCTATTTTTCCTACTATCCTCAGCTTGGTGTTAGGATTTTCGATAGACGCAATTCTAAAAGCCTCAATGGCTTGGAGTTGTCCTTTGCTTGGATGTATAATTCCAAGATTCAAAAAAACAATTTGTTGCTCGGATTTTGTGTGAGTAAAACTTCTAAAAAAACTTGTCTTCCCTACGCCATTGTAAATGGTGTAAACGGGCGGACGCAAGGCCATAAGTCTTTTTTGTTTCAAGTGATTTGAAATCGCTATTAGAGCAGCGGCCTGATCAGCCCAATAATTAAATTGTTGATAACCAAAGTTATAACCCAGATTATAATCAACTTTACCGTATTCTCTTATGTGCCATACGTGAGGGAGTTGAAGTTCTTTGGCCAGCCTCGCACCACTAAAAATCACGGAAGAGTTGCTGTATATGATTTGGGGCGAAAATTTTATGGCTTCAGCCTTTAGTTGGCTTAAAATTAATAAGTTATTAAAATGTCTAATGAGGCCTTTCACTCTTGAAAGCCTATGATAAACAAAGGTATCTTCTTGAAAATTAATTATTTTGAAGGGGATATGGAGTTCCTCAAGTTTGTATTGCAGTTGTCCACTTCGGGGCATAAACACAAGCGGCTCAACTCCATAGTGCAGTAGCTCTTCTAACAGGTTTAGCAGCGACCGATTGGCACCCAAAAGCAACTCATAATGAGTCAGAAAAAGAACTTTCACTGCAACTTAATCTCCTTACCCAGTGCAAGTAAAGAATTCTTTTTCAATCCATTGAGAGCACAAAGTTTCTCGACAGAGAGTCTATATTTTTGGGCTATGCCTGAAAGGGTATCACCCGGCTTAACAACATGGGTTTTGGTTTTGGAAGTTGGCAGCCTTGAGTCTTTAGCGGCATTAGACTTAGGTAAAGTCGAAGGTTTTGAAGTCGTTTTCGTTTGCGAGGGACTTTTCTTTGTATTGCGTTTTTTTGTTTGCGCGACGATTTTTTTCTCACAAAGAGATGGAGTTATCAAAAATTCACGCCCTCTAATTTCTTCGTTGTCAAAATCATATATCAACTCAGGATTAATCGAATGCCCTTGGTATCTGGTCTCAAAATGCAAATGTGGGCCTGTACTCCTGCCTGTATTTCCACCCAGCCCTATCATATCTCCTGCTTTTACCCAATCTCCGGGCTTGACTCGTTGCTCGCTCAAGTGCCCGTAAACGGTCTCTAATCCGTTTGTATGCCTGATAACCACATATTTGCCATACCCTCTGCGGTTGTAGGATGACACCCTGACCACCCCATCAAAAGCAGCATAAATAGGATCTCCTACTTCGAGGTCTAAATCCAGCCCGTGATGCCAGCGGCGGCGACGCTGGCCAAATTTGGAGTTTATCTTATTGAAATTAAGCGGTATAGCCCAGTAATTCATATTTTCTTCACAAAAAAGGGTCAGGGCAACCGGTTCCCTAAATGCAGACAAATCGAAGTTGTATATATTAACTTTAGACTCATCCCAATTTTCAAATAGGCTGTTGTTGAGCCATTCGCTCTCATTGAAACTGATATTAAGATTTTGATCACAGTCATTGACAACGGAACTCTGCTCTTCGCACTCTCCTCTAAGATAGAATTCCAGCGCATGACAGTCCACATCGCTTGTCCATTTAGGGCGGGTTTTGTGGGCAGTAGAAAAACTCGGCAACTCAATATTGCGAGAGGAAAGCGTTTGCAACATTTCTTTTTGACGAATCAACCTATCTTTAAGCGTCTCAATAGCATCGGCTTTTTTGATAGGGTATATTTTTTGAGCAGATGCATTGAAAACAAAAAAGAATAACATCAGCACCAAGACTGTACTGGAAGGCTTCATAATGAGGATTTTAGTAAACAAAAAAAGTCATTTCAGCACTTTTTTAGTGTTATTGTGATACAAATCTAATACAAAACAATCAATCAAAATATCTCCTAAAAATTAAACCACTGCTTCCGCCTCTTTTGCCGCCAAGTATCTTTCTGCATCCAATGCCGCCATACACCCCGTTCCTGCCGCCGTAACTGCCTGACGATATACATGGTCTTGGGCATCCCCACAAGCAAAAACGCCCTCAATATTAGTTTTAGTGCTCCCAAGTTGAGTAATCAAATATCCGTTTTCGTCCATATCGAGTTGCCCCTGAAAAATAGCTGTATTGGGTTGGTGTCCGATAGCTACAAAAAAACCGCTTACCGCGATCTCATACTCTTTGTTTTCCAGAGCGTTGAGCAATCTTACGCCGCTTACCTCTTCATCCCCCAAAATCTCAAGGGTCTGAGAATTCCAAAGCATTTCTATTTTTGGATTTTTTAAAACTCTGGCTTGCATGATTTTAGAGGCTCTAAGTTGGTCTCGCCTTACTATCATATAAACCTTGCTGCACAATTTTGAAAGATAACTTGCCTCTTCACAGGCCGTATCGCCGCCTCCCACAATGGCCACATCTTGGTTGCGGAAAAAGAATCCGTCACAAACAGCACAAGCAGAAACTCCCTTACCGTTAAGTCTTTGCTCACTTTCCAAACCCAGCCATTTGGCAGATGCGCCCGTAGCGATAATAACAGCCTCAGATTCAATAATATGCTCATCATCCACCCACACTTTTTTTGTTGAATGGGAAAAATCTACTTTCGTAACCATGCCCGTTCTGATGTCTGCCCCAAATCTCTGGGCTTGTTGTTGGAAGTCCATCATCATCTTAGGGCCTACCACGCCATCGGGATAACCTGGATAATTTTCCACGTCATTGGTGATTGTGAGCTGGCCACCGGGCTGAGAGCCTTGGTAAAGAATGGGATTAAGTCCCGCGCGAGCCGCATAGATAGCCGCTGTGTAACCTGCAGGACCTGAACCGATGATAAGACATTTTGTCTGTTCCATAAATTTTTATTGATCAAATAAGTCTAAAACTTCTCCTACTTCTTCAAGTGAACTTACCTCAAGAGCAAAACCAACACACCCAAATTTGGAAAATATCAACTCTGCTTGCGGGCAACAAAGTATCAGTTTGTGTTTTTGGGCTAAGAGTTCTATCAAGTTTGTATCAGCTTGGCTAAGCTGCGTGGATTTTTCCAATAAAACAAATTCGAAATCAAATTCTGCCAGCGAAAACGGTTGAGGCTTATCCAAAGTAAGTCTCAAAATGACAGGTATGTGAGGAGGAATTTTTTTGGCTACTTCCACGTCAGACACCTCCAACATATCAAAACTGTATGACTCGGCAAGTGGCCAACCGTCTATCTCGCCCACTATAATCGGCCCGATTATCCAACCTTTTATTTCTTCAAGTTGAACGGCAGAAATGTATTTGGGCGCAGAAGGCTGCGTGCAAAAACCTACCATGTAAACCCCAGCTGCTGCTGCATATCTGCTTGTATGTAAATCTGTTACAGAGTTAAATTTAATGATTGGATACATAGTAAGAAGGCCATCGCCTTTTTAAAAAACACCTACAAATTTACAAACCAAACCTATCGTTAAAGATTCTTACGGTAAAATTTTACCAAAAAGTTCTTCACTGTTCAAAGACGCGCTTGACGCTAAAACAACATACTACGGCAAATCTAAGTGCTCGTAAAACATCCAAGCATCATAAAAATGGCCTGTTTTTTCCCTATCCAATTGGTTTAAAATTCACAGAAGTTCCAGCCAATTTTGTAGTAGTTTGATTCCAAACTCGGTCAATGCTGCCTCAGGATGAAACTGTAAACCCCAGATAGGCAATAACTTATGAGCAATCGCCATAATTTCCCCTTCCTCACTGCCGGCATGTACCTCCAAACAATCAGGTAAATCGCTCAAAATCAAAGAGTGGTATCTGACAACTCTGAAATTTTGAGGCAAATCAGCAAATATTCCTTTTGAACTATGGCGCAAATTTGAAATTTTGCCGTGCATGGGCTTTAAAGCCTTGCAAAGTTTGGCTCCGAAGTAGCACCCAATCGCTTGATGTCCAAGGCAAATGCCCAATATGGGCTTAGTAGCGGCATACATCCCTAACACCTGAGGCATTATGCCTGAGTTATGCGGATGGCTAGGCCCTGGAGATAACACCAAGGCTTGAAAATCAAGAGACAAAATCTCTGAAAGCGAAGCATCGTTGCGCAGGACAACAACATCCTGCCCCAGTCTTCGCAGGTAATCTACTATATTGTAAGTAAAAGAATCAAAATTATCCAGCAGAAGTATCACCTCTGAATTTGGATTTTTTTGAGCAAAGATTCAATCACCTGACGGGTCGTAATACCCTCAGCCTGAGCTTCATAGTTGAGAAGAATTCGGTGATTGAGCGCGTCGGTAGCCACTTCCTTAATATCTTGAGGCAAAACATAATCCCTTCCCGACATAAAAGCTAAGGCCTTGGATGCGCGGTGTATGGCTATGGATGCCCGAGGCGAAGCCCCAAACTGAATATAATCAGCCTCCTGTTTCAATCCATATTCAAGGGGCGTTCGGGTGGCGCAAATCAACTCAACAATATACTGTTCTAAACTTGGCTCTATGGCTACTTGGTTAATTTGGTCTTTGATAGAAGCAATATCTCCTTTAGTAAGAATACAGTGAATATCAGGTTCAAAAGAAAGATTTGATATCCTACGCATAATCTCAAGTTCTTCTTCTTTTGAGGGATAGCCCACGAAAATTTTCAACATAAATCTATCAACCTGTGCTTCCGGCAGTGGATACGTACCTTCTTGCTCAACAGGATTTTGGGTCGCTAAAACTAAAAATGGTTTTTCCAATGGATAAGTGGTCTCCCCAATGGTTACTTGCCGCTCTTGCATGGCTTCAAGTAGAGCAGCCTGCACTTTGGCCGGCGAACGGTTTACCTCATCTGCCAGTACCAAGTTGGCAAAAATAGGTCCTTTTTTGACTTCAAATTTCCCATCCCGTTGGTTGTAAATCATAGTGCCCACCAAATCAGAGGGCAAAAGGTCGGGCGTAAATTGGATCCTCTGAAAATGGCATTGCAGAACCTTAGCCAAAGTACTGACCGTAAGGGTTTTGGCCAGACCTGGTACGCCTTCGAGCAAAATATGCCCTCCCGTGAAAAGCCCTATCAACAACCTCTGTATCATTTGTTGCTGTCCCACGACGACTTTACCTATTTCCGTGGAAACACTGTTTACTTTCTCCAATAATGGATTTTCCATTTGGCTTTTAATTATTGCGTGCGCAAGTTAGCTATTGATACAATATTAACAAAAGCGCAAATACACGTTAGAACTATCCAACGGGGCAATATACAATACGGAAAAGTATTTGTATAAAAAATAGTCAGTGTATAGCTTGTTCGCCCATCAAGATTTTACTAAATTTGCAGCCTTAAAATCATTAAAGGATAATGGCTGAGGTCAAGATATTCAGCGGTGAGGGTTCTAAATACTTGGCAGAGAAGATTTGTCAGGAATACGGCAAAAAACTGGGAAGCCTTGTCCTTCAAAAGTTTAGTGATGGGGAATTGTCTCCCTATTTCGATGAATCCATCAGAGGAATAGATGTCTTTCTTATCCAGTCCACCAACCCGCCTGCTGAAAATCTGCTTGAGTTACTTTTGATGATTGATGCGGCAAAAAGGGCTTCCGCTGCCACTGTTACCGTAGTGATTCCTTATTTTGGTTACGCGCGGCAAGACCGCAAAGACAAGCCTCGGGTTGCAATTGGTGCGAAACTAGTAGCAAATCTCATTTCTGCTGCAGGAGCAGATAGAATTGTTACTTGTGAACTTCATGCCGGACAGATTCAAGCCTTTTTTGACATCCCTGTGGTTCACCTCCAAACTTCTGCCATTTTCGTCAATCATATTAAATCCATAGGGTTAGAAAATTTTATTTTTGCCTCTCCTGATGTAGGCGGGGTTGCAAGGGTTCGGGCTTTTGCCAACCACTTTCATGCAGATATGGTAATCTGTGACAAACACCGCGTTCGTGCCAATGAAGTTGGTAGTATTCAAGTCATTGGGGATGTAAGCGGTATGAATGTCATCCTTCTCGATGATATGATTGACACAGGAGGAACCATTTGCAAGGCTGCCGATGTGCTTATGCAAAAGGGTGCTCTTTCGGTGAGGGCTATTTGTACGCACCCTGTGCTTTCCGGTAAGGCTCACGAAAATATTGAAGCATCTGCTCTGACTGAAATCTTAGTAACCGATACTTTGCCTCTTCGAAAATCAAACACCAAAATAAAAGTTTTATCTGTTTCTGACTTGATGGCTAAAGCCATAAGAAAAATACACGACGATGAGTCTATAAGTGCTCTTTTCATTTGAAGATAAGAACCTTGGGATGGTGAAGGCTACTGAGTACCAAGGTATTATTGATAAATTAAATAAAATTAAAAGCCAATGAAAACAATTGAAATTGTCGGTTTTAACCGAAGCAAGCTTGGAAAAACCGAATCCAAGCACCTAAGAGAAAACGGGAATGTGCCTTGCAATCTTTACGGCAGCAAAGGAAATGTTACCTTCTATGCTCCGATGTTCTTATTCAAAGATCTGGTGTACACCCCCAATGCTTACATGGTAGATCTCAATATTGAGGGTACGGTTTACCGTTCTATTCTTCAGGAGATTCAGTATCACCCTGTAAGTGAAGTTATTATGCACGCAGATTTCCTCTATGTAGGAGATGGTCAACCTATTGTTATGAATATTCCCTTAAAGATAGTTGGGACAGCTGTTGGTATCACCAAGGGGGGCAAACTTGCTATGAAGGTACGTAA
Source organism: uncultured Roseobacteraceae bacterium (assembly GCA_964602415.1). Lineage (GTDB taxonomy): Bacteria > Bacteroidota > Bacteroidia > Cytophagales > Flammeovirgaceae > CAZRQL01. Next base: position 33,213 of record CAZRQL010000007.1, on the reverse strand, counting down.
AGTCAAAGTACAGGCTACTCCTGAAAATATGCCGGACTTCGTAGAGGTAAACGTGGAAAATCTTGATTTGGGTCAGTCTATCAAAATCGGGCACATCAAGCAAGAAAATTTTAAAATTATGGCCAATATGAGTATCCCTGTTGCCTCTATTTTGATACCTCGCGCAGTAAAACAACAGCAAGGTAAATAAGTCAAAATAAAAAAAGCGGTTCGTATGAACCGCAAACTGTCGTCATATAAAATAGGCTGTGCTTTTCAGGCAGCCTATTTTTTATTTACTCTAATCTAAACTCTGAGTAACCCAACAGCGCATCCTCACTGTAAACCATAAACTTGTAGGTCCCCTTTAGAAGTTTTTCGTTGACCGAGTAATTAAAACTTGTTGTTACGTTGCCTTTCCCAAAGTCAATTTTTGTTGTCCCGTGGTATGTAATTTCTTTAGGCTCTCCCTCAATGTAAATTTTGGCTTTTTTGGCGGACTCATCCTTTATTGGCTGTCCTTTTGAATCTGCAACAACCATGTAAATAGGTCTCTGACCTTCTAACTCGCTGATAAGCTGAAAACTAACCTTCAGTTCTCTTGTTCTTCGAGCCTTTACAGTGAGTCGATCTTTTTTACGTATCACTTCTACCCTAAAAGCATTGGTCTTTGTCTTACCTATTAATACTCTGGGTTTTAAAGCGGGCTCACGTACACCCAAAGAGTCGGCCTTGCTCTTTTGAGCAACTTTAGCAAGAGAATCTACTTGTTCGGGAATAGCCCTGCGAAGATTTTTATTTAAAGCCAGTAAGATTTCATTTTCTGTTTTTAAACTATCCATCAACAGTTGGAATCTTGTTCCTGCTATTGAAGCACTGTCAAGTTTAGATTGAAGCACACTTTTTACCCTTTGCAAATCAGCTATTTGCTGACGCAAAACCTGTACATCTTTACCCCCTAAACCGCTGATAATTTGAGTCTTTTTCGCAAGTTGCTCTTTGAGTTTTTTGAGTTCTTGCTCTGAATTCTCACTTTGCATTGCCTTAGCCCTAATTTCACCACTGAGTTTTTCAACATCAGCAGTCAATTTTTCTTTTTCTGCAGTAAGTTGTTCAATTTCTGCTTTTTGAGCTTTGCGCAAAGCGGCTTTTTGATTGCTGTCAAAAAAATAATACACACCTGCCGCTGCGTTGAACAAAAAAAGTAAAACCAAAAGTACTATCAACCCTTTTGACGAACCTTTCTTTTTCTCGACAACCTCAGGCTCTTGTTGTTTTTCGTTTTCCATAAAATTTATTTTTTTTTGAAAAGTGTACGATAAAGTACCTCTACAAATAGCAACAAAAAATAGGCCTTAATTATTCCTTGTAAACCGAAGATGCTATCAATCCTGCAATTATGCCTTGAATAATAAAGTAGATAAAATCAAAATATACCCACAAATCATTGGGAATGTGATTAATCTCTTTAAGCAACAACCATGGCAGGCCACTCAATAGTCCAAAAAATATCCCCAAGGTGATCCCTTTGCGCCAGTTCTGACCTGCGGGGTGTTTAAAAAGTGGGTATAAAAATGCAAAAATAAAAGACCTGCTAAACTCAACCAACAAGAAAAAAGTAATCAAACTAACGTCAAACTCCGTGAGTTTGGCTTCATAAATGTCATCATGAATATTGTAGAAAATATCATGGAACAAATATTCATGATAAACGGGCTTGAGCACGATGAACGTGACAAAAATAAGACCTGCCGTCAAAATGAGTTTTTTTGTCTGCATAAGGGCGTTGTTTTAAGTGAGACTGCAATCTAAACAAGTTCTGAATAATAATCTTTTAGAAAAGAAAAAATTATTTTAAAAAAAGAAAACCATCACCCAAAAGCAAAAAAAATGCTGAGACAGCCGCTCAAAGCAAACTACTAATCAAACAGACCACTATCTGTCTTTGTTTCAAGGAGCGTAACAGAGTCCACTTGAGTAAAATTTAATTTTGTCCCCGCCGATTTAAAAGGTTTAATTTGAACATATTGGTTCAAATTAATCCGAGTCTGTTTTTTAGGTTTCTTCTCTGTAATCAAAACCTCTGTTTCAATAGAGGCATTTGCGAAAAGAACCTCTGCATCTGGAGCGAAAAGAATTTTTTTATCAAGTGTAGTTGCATCCGGCAAAAACCTTTTTGCATAATACCCTTTACTCTTAGTATCAATATAGACCACCGATAAAGGTACTTTACTGTCAAATTTGCAGATATAAATCAATTGCTTTGGCTCATAGCGATGCGACAATCTGCTGTCCATAATTTCATAAGTGCCATCGTTGTAAACAGCCAGTATCAAGTCCTGCTCTTTGAATCTACCCAGCAAAATCCCTTTTTCTTCCATATTCAGCCTGCCTGTCTCTCGGTCGTACCATATTTGCTTGGCATCAAGAGTAGAAATCCCTTTGCGTTTGAGAGAAATTTTTTTGATCGGGTATTTGGTCAGGATATTACCTTGGGCACTGCGGTTTTTTATGTCAATATCGGCAAAATCATATTCAAATGTTTTGATTTTGGCGCGACAGTTGGGACTTAGCTGTACAGTTACAACTTCAGCCTCTCCATTTGGATTGCTGGTGAGCCAATGAACCCGAGAATTCGAATCGCCCGATGCAGTTAAATCATATAACTTGTCTCGATTCACCCCTCCAACATTAAACCGCTTCACTCTGGTAATGCCGGTAGCTGCGTCAGTATAAATAAGGTTAAAAATCCGCCTTTCGTCATTCCTATCAAAGACCTCGACGTGTAAAATGTTCTTCCCAACAAAGACCTTTTCCTGAATTTTGACAATCGAAAAATTACCATCGGACAGAAAGACAATAATATCATCAATGTCTGAACAATCACAGATGAACGAATCTTTTTTGAGTCCATAACCAACAAATCCGTCCTTAAAATTGGCGTAGAGTTTCACGTTGTTGGCTGCCACTTTTGCCGCCTTTATGGTATCAAATGTCCTGATTTCTGCTTTTCGTTCTCTGCCTTGTCCATACTTTTTGAGGAGCGATTCAAAGTAACGAACTGCATAGTCTGTAAGATTTTCGAGGTCATCAACCACCTGACTGAGTTCGCTTTGAAGGTTTCTCATCAATTCATCAGCTTTGAAGGCATCGTATTTTGATATCCGTTTGATTTTGATTTCGGTCAATTTCAAAATATCATCTTGGGTTATTTGCCTGTAAAACTGGTGCTTAAAGGTCTCCAATCCTTGATCAATCGTCTCCAAAACAGACTCCCAAGTCGTACATTCTTCGATTTGGCGATAAATTTTATTCTCTATGAAAATCTTTTCCAGTGAAGAAAATAACAACTTTTCCATTAACTCACCTCTGCGGATTTCGAGTTCCTGTCTGAGAAGTTCTTTGGTATTTTTAGTATTGATTTCCAAGAGTTTGGTTACACTCGAAAAAATTGGTTTCTCTTCGTGTATCACACAAAGATTGGGATGTATGGTTACTTCGCATTCGGTAAAAGCATACAAAGCATCAATGGTTACGTCAGAGGATGCCCCTGGAGTCAGAAAAACCTCAATTTCAATACTTTTTGCTGAATTATCACTGATGCTCTTGACTTTGATTTTACCGGATTCTACGGCTTTCTCAATAGATTCTTTTATGGAAGCGGATGTCGTCCCGTAAGGTATATCTTTTATAATCAATCTTTTGTTGTCGGGGGCTTCGATGTTTGCCCTTATTCTAATCTTGCCCCCCCTCTGTCCATCGTTGTAGTCCGAAACATCAATCAAGCCGCCGGAGGCAAAATCAGGGTACAACTGAAAAGATTTGCCCTTCAAACAAGCAATTGACGCTTTTACTAACTCACAGAAATTGTGGGGCATGATTTTAGTGGCCAGCCCCACGGCAATGCCTTCCGCTCCTTGAGCCAAAACCAAAGGAAATTTCATTGGCAACATCAATGGCTCTTTTTTCCTGCCATCGTAACTGGATTGCCAATTGGTGGTCTGAGGGTTGAAAGCTACTTCTTTGGCGAATTTTGTAAGTCTTGCTTCAATATAGCGCGCGGCTGCCGCACCATCTCCCGTAAAAGGATCGCCCCAGTTGCCCTGCGTTTCAATTAGTAAATCTTTATGCCCCAGATTGACGATGGCTTCATAGATGGCTGCATCACCATGGGGGTGGTACTGCATCGTATTGCCGATGATGTTGGCTACTTTATTAAACCTACCATCATCCGTCTCTTCCATGGCATGCAAGATCCTGCGCTGAACCGGCTTCAGGCCGTCCAAAGCTGCAGGCACAGCCCTTTCCAAAATAACATAAGATGCATAATCGAGAAACCAATTTTGGTATAAGCCTGATACAGCAGTGGTTGTGTTTTTTTCTGACATACCTTAAATCCGGAATGAAACTAATCAAAATCTTATAATAGCAAAAGTACAGCGGAGAGCCGTATAAACAAATGAAAGGTAACCAATAGGCTATTCTAAAATCTGAATGTCTTTGAGCATCAACTGCAACACCCGACTACCACCGAACTCATTGGCTTCAACTGTAAAGCATATAGAAAAGGAAGCCCCGCTGACCAATTGTTCATAATACTGTGGCATGTTGAAGCCTACTGCGTCAAACTCGGCTTTTCCATTCTTTTGCTTTACCCTCATTTTAAGATGCTTTCCTTTCAAAAGGACAGGATACCCCTTGAGTTGCAGGTCTTGAGCAGCAAAAATAGGACGCATGTTCATTGGGCCAAAGGGTGCCATTTGGTTGAGTACGTTGTAAAAACCCCAATTTATTTCATCCAGACTAATGTGTGTATCAATTTCAATCTTGGGTATCAAATCTTCATCTTTAATAGTTGAAGCAACTATTTGCTCAAATCTGTGAGAAAAAGCCTCTACATCGTCAAGTTTGAGCGTCAGCCCCGCAGCGTATTTATGTCCCCCAAACTGCAAAAGTAAATCCTCACACGCTGTAATGGCTTCATAAATATCAAAATTGGGGACAGAGCGTGCAGAACCTGTGGCTTTACCTTGCGACTCTGTCAAAATCACAGTAGGTCGGTAGTAACATTCCACACAGCGAGAGGCCACAATCCCAATGATACCTTTGTGCCAGTCCGGCTTAAAAAGCACAGTGGACTTCCGGTTTTGAAGTTGCTTGTCTTCTATCATTTGCAAAGCTTCAGCGGTAATCTTTGCGTCATAATCTTTGCGAGTGTTATTTTTGGTATTGATAGAGGAAGCCATTTTTTTTATCTCATCGGCCTGCTTAGAAAGCAATAATTCTACACTTTGGTGGGCATGAGAAATCCTACCAGTGGCATTGATCCTAGGCCCTATCTGAAAAACCAAGTCAGAAACCGTAATATCAGCACGTTTTGAAAAAGAAACATCCAATAGTGCCTGAATAGAAGGTCGTTTGCCTTGGTTAATGAGATCAAGTCCGTATTTGACCAATATTCGGTTCTCGTCAATGATAGGAACAACGTCGCATGCTATGCTAATAGCCAAAAAATCAAGCTGATCGTTTAAAAAGGCATGGTCAATACCAAGATTCGTACTCAAGGCTTGTAACAATTTAAAACCCACTCCACATCCTGACAATTCTTTGAATGGGTAACTACAATCTTTTCTTTTGGGATTAAGCAAAGCGTAAGCCGGTGGGAGTTCATCTCCTGTAGTATGGTGGTCGCAAACGATGAAATCTATACCCTGAGCCAATGCCTTAGCTATTTTGTCCGAACTCTTCGTGCCACAATCTAAAGCAATTACGAGGGTGATATCATTTTTTTTCGCATATTCTATGCTTAAATCCGAAATACCATAGCCCTCCCGATAGCGGTCAGGTATGTAATAATCTATATTTTGATGGTACTTGCCCCAAAAATCATAAAACATGGCCACAGAGGTTGTCCCATCAACGTCATAATCTCCATATATAAGTATTCTTTCATTACTTTTTAAAGCTCTTACTATTCTCTCAACAGCCTTGTCCATGTCATTCATCAGAAAAGGATCATGGAGCATTGACAAATCCGGCCTAAAAAAAAGTTTTGCAGTTTCAAAATCGCTAATACCTCTTTGCACCAAAATTTTGGCAATAGGTGCACTGACATTGATACTTTGACGCACCAACTCAACATCCTGAATATGAGGCTCACCTTGAAATTGCCATCGTTGCATAAATAGTTTATTGGTAGGAAAATTATCTCAAAGTTACGAAACTAACAAAAAAACTTAGTTCAGGTAAAAAAAAGAAAAAACCCCTCTTGAAAACAGAGGGGTTTTTTGAGGTAAAAAAGAGACGCTGTTTACTCTTTCTCAAGTTTGTGAACAGCGACAAACTCGCCCACTTTCAACTGAATAATGTACATACCTGAAGCAAGTTTTTCAACGTTGATTCTGTGGTTGAATTTATCAGAGGACTTGGAAACTGTTTGAGTCGAAACCTTGCGCCCCAAAACGTCAGTGATTGTTATGTTGACTTGCCCAATAATATCATTGTTCATTTCAAGCACAGCAAAATCATGTGTGGGGTTAGGGTAAAGGCTTACACTGGATGTTATATCCTCAACACTCAGGGTCGTTACTTCAAAGTCCCCGGAAGTATTGGTACAACCCAAAGAATTGGTTACTCGAACTTGATACTTACCGAGTCTATTGATAGTCAAAACTCTTTGAGTGCCACCTTGTTCAGCAGGAATGCCTGCCCCTTCAAAGAACCACTGATAGGTTACCCCTTCTGAGGCGGTTAGCTTCTCTCTATTTTGAGTAATCGTTGCAACGACTTGGGGAGATATAACTACATTGACAACTGAATCTTTCTGGCATCCAAACTCATTGATTACTCTCATCTTTACCGGATTGGCTCCTTCTTTAGAGAACGTATGCCTAACAGCAAAACCTTCGTCGTCAAAGTTGCCGTCGTTATCAAAATCCCAGTAGGTAAATTGGATAAGACCATCTACCGAAGTGGAAGTGCTTCTCAATAAAGTCTGAGATCCCAAACAAGAGTTTGAATAAGTTAAAGCCGGTTTAAGGTCAGCCCCTACCTTAATCTTAAAGGTTGTAGTGGCAGTTAATCCTTCTTTATCTCTTGCTGTAACTTGGACAGTGAACACCCCTTGTGTTTTAACATTAGTACTGAAAACCAGCTCTTTAGACAACGGATTAACGATTGTATTTAAATCTGAAGGATTTAACCCACTGGTAGCATCAATTACTTGAGTAGTAACTCTAAAATCAGGTGATAAAATATTATCATCTATATCGCTAAGATACAGAGGCATATTAACGCGAACCGTAGACAATTGGCCTGCACAGAGACTAAAATCCGGCATCTCTCTCAATACAGGAGCATCATTGACTGGCTGAACTTTGATTCTTGCTCTTGCGACATTAGAGTAGTTGTAGCCATCAAAAGCCCTGTAAGTAAATATATCTCCCAAGTCTCCTTTTGCAGGATTGCTCCAATAGTCGGCATCAGGCGCGTAAACAAAAACACCTCTATCTTCAAAATTGATGTACTGAGGAATCCCATTAGGATAGGTATAGTCATCATTGATGGTGAGTTTGCCATTGGATGGGGACGAGCGCAAGAAGAAAGTGAGCGGATCACCATCTGCATCAGTATCATTAGAACCAACACCTGCTTCAGCTCTGTCCACGATGAGTACTTCATCTTCATTGACATTGTAATTTTCATCGTCTTTGGCCACCGGAGAGGAGTCATCATCTATGATAATGATTTCAGCTTGAGGATTAGACAAATCCGCGTTGATCACATTTTCAATCGTGAAGAAGAAAGACTCAAACTCGCCTTCATCAATAAAGTCACCTTTTACAGTTACTTGATAATTGCGCTGTGTCGTGCCTGCAGGGAACAATTCGTTGGTTGATGCTATCAAGACAAAATCATCGGGAGCCGTAGCAGTATTGCTGGTAGTGCGGTAGGTGAAGCGGACAGGTCTTCCACTGGCAGGTGTTAGCCTAACGGTAATGTTAACTATTGTTTGATCGTTAAGGTTGCCCTCAATAATAGAAGCCCCTGTGATTGAGAGCTTTGGAAGAGGATCGTTGTCGAGAATGGTACCTGTAACTCTTGTCTTGCCCAATATCGCATTGACAGGATTGCTTAAATTCAAGAAAAATGTCTCCGCGTCCTCATTTAAGTTATCGTCAATGAGAGCTACATCGACGGTCTTACTGATTTCCCCGGGTGCAAAAGTTACTGTGCCACTCTTAGCAGTGTAGTCCAGCCCGGCTATGGCAGTTCCATCTGATGTACTGTAATTGACAGTAATTGAATTGTTGGGATCTGGCTCTGAAAGCCTGAGGGTAAATCTCATCTGACCTACGTTCTCATTGGATTCTACATCATTGACCAAAATAACCGGTATCCGAGTAGCACATATATTAAATGTGCCAAACTGGTTGGCTGTCTGTTGCCAAACCCTCACATACAATTGATTGCCGGGTATTTGTCCGGTAACGGTTACTTGTTCGAAGCCGGGGGCATTTGGATTGTTGTTGTCAGCACATGCCACACTGGTCAATCCATCGCATGTCCCGCTGTAAACTTCCACACCTGTATTGTTTATGCCACCTGAACTTGAAGTGATAAATGTAACTGACCCTGAAGCAGGTACAGTGGATTTGAACCATACATCTGCACCCCTGTAAGTGCCACAGATTGGATCGAATCCGATGGTTGCAGTAGAGTTAGTAGCCCCAACGTTTGACCCTGTAAAATTGTTACAGTTACGTGTAACTATCAAATCAATAGCTCCCGTACATTCATCATTGAGAGAAGATGTGGAAAATGCAAATGGACCCACCCAAAAACTTGTGCCATTGTTTGAAGATGCGCAGTTGTCTCTCACAAAGAACTGATAAGATGACAATGGCGTGAGGCCGGTTATTTTGTAGGGGTTGGTATTAATGTTAAGAACACGAGTGCCTGTCCCCAAAGCTCCACCTGCCGGCATGTATTCAATATCCCATACGTTTGAGCCACCTGTTTGCCAACCTACTTCAACCGAAGTAGAGCCACCTTTAACCAAACGCAAGTCATTGGGTACAGGACAAGGGAAAAACTCATAGGCACCAATATCAGGTCTTGAATCTCTGCTAAAACCATCGAATGTAGTAGCCAGAGCTGTTCGGGTATCGGCTGAATCTATGGCCAAGCTGCCCGAACGAACGCTAAGGTTGTCATCTGGTGTACCAAATACGTTATCAGGGCCGTTGGCATCGCGATAAAAGGGATCTACCGATTGGTTTCTATTTATTCCCACATAATCATCTTGGTCAATAATACAAGAATTTACGCTTACAGAAGAGCCTGTACCTTCTAAGAATATTTCATTTCCTAAATTGCTCCTATTCCAAAGGATAGAATTCTCGATTTTGGCAAAGCCGGGACCGGTAGGGGCCGGCGCTCCCAAGGCAAGAAAATCACCCGGCATAGACCCCCCGTTATTGTTGTTGTTAGACGAACAATTGTAAAACTCTATTCTGCCATTATTGAGGGCTGAACCCACTGCACCACGGCTGGTCGTCCCTGTTAAGGTAATCCTATTGGATGAAAAAGTGCTGTTTTCAGCTAATATCAAACCGCCTTCTGCTTGGAAGCATCCGCCTCGTGCCCCTGCCGAGTTGTCAACAAATATTGAGTTCTGAACTTTGAAAACTTCTCCCGCCCCAATAGCATACAAGGCACCGCCGGAACCGGTTGGCGTAGAATTCGTCTGAAAAATCGAATTAGTAATGGTAGGAGATGAGTTCAACCCCATGATAGCTCCACCAAAAATGCCTGTGTTGTTCCTAAACCAACATTGATTGAAAATCGGTTTAGAGCCGGGTCGAGCAAATACCGCCGCACCAAACCTATCCTCGCCTGCTCCATTGGCATTGCCAAACTCAAAAACAAAGCCATCTATATATGCACTGGTATTGATTGGCACGGTCATGATATGAAAGGAATTATCTGTAATCACATTAGGAGTCCCTATATCACCGCTAAGTATGGTTTGGTTGGCTCTCCAGCTTCTTTGATTTATAGAGGTCTCGTTGCCTATAAACCCTCCATACATTGCCACTCCATCAACTAAAGTAAAAGTAGATGCCCTTACTGTCCCCGGTGTGTATTTACCTTGCGCAACCCATATCTGCTGCTTGGGAACAACTATGCCAAGTGCTGCTGTTAGGTTTGGAGAAGCATTTTCCCATGATGTCCCATCTCTATTGCCTGCACCGGTAGTAGTAATGTAAATAACTTTGCCAACAATAGTTCTACTGCCTGCCGGAGAAGTAACATTTGGAATTCTGGCTATATTCGCGACAGTCATAGATGTACATTGGGCATCAAGTATATTACCTACGGTAGCAGTTTCTTTGGTGTCATAAGCAAGCCAAAAATAGTTTTTGCCTCGTGTCAAAGTCTGTAACCCATTTACAGTAAAAGTGCCGTTGGGGTTAGCCAAAGTTGCTCCAAATTGATTAACAGGACTAAATGTGGCGGAATTTCCTGTATAAAACACCTTCGCCGCCGCAATATCCCCAGAAGGATTGGTGCTCCCTGTTGTATTGAAGGTAAAACTCGTCAAAGGCAAAGGATTGGCGAAGCCATTGTCTGTATCAACCTCAATACCAATAATCACATCATTGGTTTCACCTTTCACTATACCCAACGTATTGGCTTGAGTCGTAGTAGAAGAAGTGTAGGTCATATTAGGACTTTCGCGAATCTGAATGTCGTCCAGCGATATATCACTATAAAACGAGTTCGTCTCTCTACTCCTAAATCGAATTTGGGTTCTGGGAGATTTGAAATCCGAAAGATTGAGTGCAGCAAGCCTCCAACCCGATTGTTCCACACCACCATATTTAGCGACTTCCGTAAATGTTTTGCCCATATCGGTAGTAATGTCCACATACACCTCAGACCAAAGCGGCGGTACACCGGTAGGATTGGAGATAGAGGCAGGGAATTTGGTTCCTCCGTTTGAGTTCTGCCAATAGAAATTAAGCTCAGGGATAGAAACCCCGGTCAAATCAAGTGCTTGGGTAGTCAAGTAAGCCTCTGCACCTGCATTGCCCGGAGCGTCATCGTCCACCCAAGCAAAGCATCCAAAACCGGAACGACTGCCACCAGTCATGTAATTGGCTGTGGGGAAACCAAACCCATCGGTAATTCTCCACGGATCAGCTATGACAGGTTGAAAAGTATTTGTCCAACCAAAAGGTAATGCACATCCGTCAAATCGTTCATTGAAAGAAACACTCGGAGTAACTACGAAAGCCGTTTTAAAATTGAGAGGGCCTATCCATTCGCTGCGGCTTGACGAACTACAAACTGTCCGTACATAGGCTTGATAACTTGTATTAGATGTAAGATTATTAGGAGTAGTGGCTGTATTTGAGCCTTTCACACTCAACCCTGTAATCTCACCCAAACGAGTTCCCGTACCGGGTACAAATCCGGGCACTCCATATTCTACAACAAATGTCTTATTGGCCTGGCGGCTGTTGAAGCTAAACGATGCCTGAGTAGTAGAAATATTGCTCAAAGCCAAATCCGCCAGATCAAAACAATCTGAGAACCTAATCCTAAAGTATTGCATTGCTCCGTTACCCCAAAAATTCTCAATACAACCCAAAAGCCTCCATGTGCCATTAGGGTTCAAGCCTGTGTAAAGCTGGGAGAGAGGAGCAACGGGTTTCCATGTTCCTATAAATGGAGGTAAAGGCTGAGGCGCAACGTCTGAATTAATCTGTACTGTTGCGTTGTCTGCAAAATTACACAGGTCTGTGGGGGCACAGTTACCAGCCGGATTGCCTATGTGCGAACCAAAGGCAGTATTAGGTCTTGAAAAAAGTGGTATTTCAGAGCCGTTGGGTGCCCTAAGGGTAAGCCTAACTTGTGATCCCCAGTTAAACATAGTTACCACTGTTGAAACGCTTTTGATTTCAAGTTCTTCGCCGTCAAGCCTGTTGGGGAGACCGGAAACCGTAAGAGGCAATTCCTCTCGGGTGGGACAACTGCCGGAATTTAGAGTTATATTGGAATTGCAGTTGGTTTGAAATGTAAAAGCATCGCCAGTAGCAAAACTGATAGGCCCAACCCACAATGAATTTGATGTTGGATTGGTACACTTTTCACGGATATATGCTTGGTAATTTGTACTTGGTGTAAGCCCTGTACCATTATGTTGGTTGGCTCCGGCCACGGTAGTTCCTGTAAATACCCCGATTCGTGTACCTGTGCCCGGCACGAAACCGGGTGTCCCATATTCAATCTCATAATCTCTACCTGCGCCATTGGTAGTTGTCCAGTTAAAACGAGCGGTTGTTGCAGTTACATTACTGGAAGAGAAACTGATCGGCTCAAAACAAGTTGGCTTTTCTTTGATTATCAAATCATCAAAACCTACATACCAGTTCCAATCATCGTTGTCGTCATAAATGAATCTGACCCGAAAATTGGCATTCTTGTATGAAGTTAAATTAATGCTGGCTTTGGGTTTGGGGCTGCAACTCCAATCTCCACAATAGTCGTCATCGCTAACAGTCAATACGGTAACCCAACTCGTGCCATTGAAGACTTGAACCCTAAAATACTCATCTGCAAATCCCCAATCTCGGTAATTGTAAACGAATTCCATAATGGGTTCGGTAGCATTGGAAAGGTTTATTACGGGAGTAGTCAACTCAGGCCTGTCACCAAATCCAAAGTTGGCATCATCGTCCCAGAAAGCCATGCTTGTCCCGTTGATGTTACCTCCTCCATTGTTCCCAAAACTCCAAACGGCACTGGTGCTACCGGTTGCCGTGTTAGACCAGCCGCTAGGGAGTGTGCCAGCGTTGAAATTTTCACTCAGATATACTGTCTGAGCTTCTGCGCTTATACCCCAAATAAGTGTAAGGAATACAAGCAAGAGTAATGATTTTCTCATAAAAGCCTATTATTTAGTTACTTATTTAAAAAAAATTTATTCAAGTTATGAAGTTTATTTAAAGCAAGCAAGTTCTGCAAATTAAAAACACCCCATATACAAGACAAAAAGGGTCAAGAGATGTAACCCCCGACCCTAACGAATAAAAAAAGATGACCTATTTTGAGGAGCCGACTCTTTTTTCTTTAATTCTGCCTGCTTTGCCTATTTTACCTCTCAAATAGAAAAGTCTGGCTCTGCGTACTTTGCCTTTTCTAAGCATTTCTATTTTCTCGATACTTGGGGAGATAATTGGCAGTATCCTCTCAACAGCTATACCATTGGATATTTTCCTTATTGTAAAAGTTTCTCCATTGGTGTTTCTGTTGCGTATTTGCATGACAACACCTTCAAAGACTTGGATGCGTTCTTTTTCGCCTTCTTTAATTTTAAGGTGAACTTTCAATGTATCGCCTGGTGCAAAGGCGGGAAACAAAGCACGCCTCTTTGAACTTTCGTTCTCTACTATTTTCATCAAGGGATTCATATCCGTCGAGTTTATATTTTTCGGGCTGCAAAGTTATGAATTATTTTTTTATTCAATCAGAATTTTAAAATTTATTTGTTCCAACCCATAATCAACCCTAAAAAAATAAACCCCGCTCGTCAAATCATTTTTTACTACGATGCACCGCTCATCAAAACTATACTGAGCCGTTTTGCCACTCAAGTCATTGATAGTAATTTTTTTTGGTGTTTTTTCAAAACAAATTCTTTCTCCTCGCACAAGTGGGTTTTTTAGAAAAAAATACTCTCCTTCTCCCTCAATGCTATTAGGATTTAGAATTTTATAGGCCTCTATAAAATTGGGTACTCCATAGCCTGTCGAGTCGTTTGGATGTGGGTACAAAGAAGAAGATTTGATGATTAACTCTTTGATTTCCCAGCTTTTGAGTTGAGGCTGAGCCTGCAACAATCCTGCTGCCAGAGAGGTTACCAAAGGCGCGGAAAAAGATGTCCCGTAACCGGTAGTCAGCTTGCCTTTTCGATCGTAAACCAATACCCCGACACCCGGAGCCACCACGTCCGGTTTGGTGCGTCCGTCCGCTGTAGGCCCGCGAGAACTAAAACTCGCTACCTGCCGCTGATAATCTATCGCACCCACGGTTATTACCGAATCCGAATCCCCCGGCGCGGAAATGTATCGCCAATTTTTATCTCCCAAGTTACCTGCACTTGTTACCACCAAAATACCGGTTTGAGCGGCCATATTGCATGCCCAAGTGGAGAGAGCGGTTTGCCCATCCATATCTTGGTAAGAATAACTCTGCTCTTCATCATCAAACCCCGTGTAACCCAAAGAGATATTGAGCACGTCAACGCCAAGGCTATCAGCTATTTCACAAGCTCTTAAAAATTGAAACTCCTCTGCTTTTGTTTCCTCTCGAGTGTTTTCGGTACGAAAAAGCACGAACTCTGCATCGGGAATGGCTCCTCTAAATCTACCGCTTTCGATAGCAGCCATTACAGAGAGTACCATAGTCCCATGATCGCCCCCTCTATCAGGCTTGGGTGAGCGATGTATTAGATCAATATATTGATAATGCCCCTGTATAGAACTAAATATTGATAGTGTGTCCACTCCTACAAATCCGGCATCTATGACACCCACTAAAACAGATTTACCGGTAAATCCATTCTGTTGCATGGCTGTAATCCCGAGAAAATGAGCTTGTTCAAATCCTGACCCAAAGTCGATATATTCTCTTTGTGGAGTCAGCCCGTTGGCTACTTTTTGCGCCTTAAGCACAAAAGGGAGTGATTCAATGGATTTGATTTGATCTTGAGAAGCCTCTACCAAGCAGCCATTCCACCATTTGCTCCAAAGCAGCACATTTTTCACTTTGGGGTAAATTTGTGAGCCGTAGGCTGCATAGACAGGCAAGTCTTTTTGTTGTATTGAAAGATTGTGCTTTTTCCTTCTTTCTATCCCCCTTGGCGCAAACAGATCATCTGCGGTAAATTGGTTGGTCGTATAGCTGCCCTTGTCCTTAAATTGTACTATGTATCGGTCTTGGGCAAATAAAGTGCCTATTAAAAGAAAAAAAATAAGTGTCTTCATTTGAAACAAAGACACTTATTCGACAAATATTAGTTTTATTTTATTTTAATATTAGCACCTGAAGCAACAGAAGGAGTGCCGCCATTTAGATAAATCAGCCAACCTTCTGGAAGATTATATTTTTGAGCGATGACTTGCAAAGTTTCGCCTGCGGCTACTTTATGAAATTGGGGTTGCGCTTTTTTAGTCCCAACCACCAGTGTTTGCCCCGCACGAATCTGATCGTCAGGAATAGAGTTCCACTTGCGGATTTCTACGGTAGTTGTTTTGTAGGTATTCGCAATTCTCCAAAGTCCTTCTCCTGATGCAACTTTATGGAAAACAGGTTCAAAACCACCCGAAACAGGTTGATTAGAAGGTTTAGATATGTTGGTTGTCGGAGATGTTGTTACCACAGATGCAGTTGAAGCAGGAATAGCCGGTTTTGCGGGAACTGCATCCGCATCATAATAAAGCCGCTGTCCGGGGGTAAGCTGCGTCGTAGGGGTGATATTATTCCATTGACAAAATGCCTCAACTTTGACATTGTATTTGGCGGCAATAGACCCGGGAGTTTCATTAGGTAAAACAATATGCTGCCCTTCGTTGAATGCCGCATCTATCTCAACCTGAGTAGGCATTTTAAATGAAGAAGCAGAGGCGGGCTGCTGAACCACAGCGGTAGGGGCTTGATAACCAACGATTAATTTTTGGCCAACTCTTATGTCATTGCCTTTCAGATTATTCCAACTCTGAACGTCAGTAACTTTAACTTTGTATCTATTTGCGATAGACCAAAGACCTTCTCCTGCTGCTACGCTGTGATAGATGGGAGCGTTTGTAGTCGAAAATTGGTTAACAGGGAGCTTGGTATCTGGAACGGATGAAACAGGAACGAAACTTGCATCAATATAAAGCCTTTGTCCGGGTTTTAATGATTTTTTGGGGTCAAGCTTGTTCCATTCTATGATGTCTTTCTCGCCAACACCATAATCACCTGCAATACTGGCGATGGTCTGCCCTGGCAAAACAATATGCTTCCCACTATCCAAAGCTGCAATCACTTCTTCTCTGCTGGGGTTTTTGAAGACAATTTCAGGCTCTAAATACAAAATTTGCCCTGCCTTCAAGGTAGATTCTCTCAAATCATTCCATTTAACTATATCACCGGGAGAAAGCCGGTATTGATTGGCTACTGACTGCAAAGTCTCTCCGGCCAAAACAAGGTGGGATTTTCTGCCGGGTTTTGTAGAAAGTGTCCCTTCCAATTTGGCTATGAATTTATTTCGATTGGCAGTATCTTGTTGAACGTCTGGAGAGGGGGACTTAGAAAGTTGTGAGAGTTGCTCAGTGCTCATGGCTGGTCTGACCCTCAAAATTGTCCCGGGAGCAGGAGGTGCAGTGCGGCTTATGTAAGGATTCAAGCGATATAAACTATCCTCTGTGAGTCCATGTTTTTGGGCTACTTGTGTTATTGTCTGCCCTGCTTGGGTCATATAATACTCAGATGGCGGCTGTACAATCACAACAGTAGAGACTGTATCAGCGGTGGTTAAAGTCGCCGCAGGTCGTTTTTCTTCAACTTTGGGCATGGGCAATGGCTTTATTTCAACCGGTACTGAAGATGGCCTCTTTTTCGCCATCCAAATTACCCTGCCTGCTTGGGGTTGTTCGCCAGCCCTCATGCGATTGAATGCCATCAAACTTGACAGCCTTACCCCATACATTTGTGAAATATCCCAAAGCGTTTCGCGTTCCTGCGCGGTATGATATTCTACTTGTGCTGTTTTTCTTTTGGACTCTAAATAATAAATTTTTCCTTCAACCAAGGCCATCGAAGGAAGCATATCGTTGGAAATCAAAAATGTTTTGTGCTTGATTCTCAAGTTCTCACTCAAAGAAAGAGATGTCTCACCTTTGGGAGCCACGACAGCTTTGACACCGTTGGCTGTTACAAACTGAATATCTTTACCATTCACCTTTTTGGTCTCCTTCAAAGTAATCTTGGGAAACTCTTGTGCCCATGTAAACTGGCACAACAACAACAAGGCAAGAGCATAAACCCATTGCAATTTGGAAGCCCTCATGGTCAATACTTCTAAAAATGTATACATTTGCCAAATATTTATTTAAAAAATTCTGCAAGTGCGCAAAGATAACTTTTTAATTTCTACCGATAGTTACTTTTTATTTCCTACTTTACATTGCTTTTATTTTATCTTTTTTGCGTTAATCTTTTCATGCCAAACCAATCCCAAAAAGATTTATGCAGAGAGTGTGCAAAAAAACGCAAGTACAGTCTTTGTGAGCAAGGAGCAGTTTGACAGAATGGGACTGAAAATCGGAAAACCCGAGTTTAAAACTGTACATCAATATGTTAAAGCAAACGGTCTGCTGAATATTCCACCGCAAAATAGGGCTTCGGTTTCCTCTCCTATCGGCGCAGTTGTCAAACAAATAAAAGTTGTGCAGACACAAGAAGTAAAGAAAGGGCAAGTTTTAGCCATTCTTGAACATCCCGATTTTGTTAAACTCCAAGAAGATTTTCTCTCAAGCCTGTCACTTTTAGGATTGTATGAAAAAGAGTTAGAAAGGCAAATCCAACTGGGAAGCATTGCCGCTCAACGCGATGTACAAGCGGCAGAATCCCAACTCAAGCAGTTGAAGGCAAAAATAGAATCTTTAAAAAATCAACTTATTATATTGAATTCAAATCCTGAAGAACTTGCTAAAAACTTTCAAATCGAAAGCACTTTCAAACTCCTTTCTCCTATATCGGGCAACATTGCAATCATAAACTCAGGAATAGGTGCTTTTGTCAGGCCGGAAACAGAAATTTTCCATATTATAGACAACGCTCATATTCATGCCGATATGATGGTTTTTGAGAAAGATATTTTTAAAATTAAAGTCGGGCAAAAAGTTAAATTCGTACTGTCCAATCTCGAAGACAAGACAGTCGAAGGAGTCATCTTTGGTATAGGCAAAGTATTTGAACCCGACACCAAAACCATCGCCGTACATGCAGAAATCCCTCACAATGAAAAACATGGACTCATACCGGGTATGTATTTAAATGCCATCATAGAGGTTTCGTCCCACCGCACGATTACACTACCTGATGACGCAGTTGCATACGATGGTGATAAAATCGTTTGTTTTCAGCTCGTGGAAAATGATTTGGCAGGATACACATTCAAAATGTATGAGATACAAAATAACTCCGCTGCTGAAGACCGATTTGCAGGTCTCAATCCCAATCAAGACTATTTGCAAAACAAAGGCTTTGAAGTACTGTCTCTAAAAAAATTGCAACAGCAGAGCAATGACGAGCAATAAATTTCGTCTAATTAGATAAATCAAGAGTTATGAACAAAACACTTTTTTTGGTTTTTTTTATATTGATAGGCAGCGCATTGTTTCCCTTAGTGGGGTATTACATTGACTATCGTAAGCATAAGAGGTTACACAAAAAAAAGAACTAAAGCAATTCTTTGACTCTTGTGCCTCTTCTTAGATAGCACTTTAAGTTAAGCCAAAATGCTAGAGCCATATAAATGATGATGGGAGAGCCGAAAGTAAAAAATGAGGCATAGATAAAATACATCCTGATTACTTCAGAAGAAATTCCAACTTTTTCACCTATCCTTGTGCATACACCAAATGCATTTCTCTCAATAAAATTTTGAATTGTAGATATCATGGGAAAAAATTTTACAAATCTACTTAATAAGTAACGACAATACCTATTTGCTTACCCTACTTATCTGAAAATTAATTTTTTGACGCTGCAACATATTATAGAACTCTCTTTTCCTTAGGGTTATTACACTCAATTTGCGTATTGGTTTGATGCTTATTTTAGTGAGTCTATTTACTTTGCGCAAAACAACAATATGAAACTATTAGAAGGAAAATGTGCACTGGTAACAGGTGCGTCAAAAGGGATAGGTAGAGAGATAGCCTTATCTTTTGCCAGACAAGGGGCATCCGTAGGTTTTACTTATCTTTCAAGCACAGAAAAAGGCATGGCTTTAGAAGAAGAACTTAACTCCATGGGCGTAAAAGCCAAGGGATACCGCTCCGATGCTTCAGATTATTCGGCAGCCGAAGAGTTGGTTGCTGCGTTTAGCAAAGACTTTGACAGTTTGGATATTTTGGTAAACAATGCCGGTATTACTAAAGATGGATTGCTATTGAGAATGAGCGAAGAGCAGTTCAATCAAGTCATCAAAACCAATTTGAACTCTGTTTTCAATCTTTGTAAAGCCGCCGCAAAAATTCTGATGAAGCAGCGCAGTGGCTCCATCATCAACATGAGTTCGGTGGTGGGCGTGAGGGGAAACGCCGGACAAGCCAACTACGCTGCTTCCAAGGCGGGCATCATTGGTTTTACCAAATCGCTTGCATTGGAGTTGGGAAGCAGAAACATACGAGCCAACGCAGTGGCTCCCGGCTTCATTGAAACCGAGATGACCGCCGCTCTCAACAGCGAACAGGTGGCCGAGTGGGCTAAAGCAATCCCCTTACAAAGGCCGG
This sequence comes from uncultured Roseobacteraceae bacterium, assembly GCA_964602415.1. Classification (GTDB taxonomy): domain Bacteria; phylum Bacteroidota; class Bacteroidia; order Cytophagales; family Flammeovirgaceae; genus CAZRQL01. The sequence goes on along the minus strand of CAZRQL010000007.1, from coordinate 13,660 downwards.
GTAAAGCCTCAGAAGTCGCTGATTTGTGTGTGTTTTTGGGTAGCGATATGTCAAGCTATATCACAGGACAGGTCATCGAAATCAACGGGGGAATGAATACCTAAATGAAAAGTAAAAAAATCATAAACGACCCCCTTTACGGATTCATAACCGTTCGCTCGGGTTTGGTGTTGAAGATTATATCGCATCCCTATTTTCAGCGACTCAGGCGCATCAAGCAATTGGGACTCACAGAGTGGGTATATCCGGGTGCCATTCATACCAGATTTCACCATGCGCTGGGGGCTATGCACCTAATGGACAAAGCCCTTCAGGTATTGGAAGGCAAAGGGCACAAAATCAGCGACCGCGAGCGAAAATCGGCTATGGCGGCTATTTTGCTGCATGACATCGGACATGGGCCTTTCTCTCATGCTCTGGAAACGACCATTTTGAGTGATGCGCCCCACGAACAAATCTCTTTGCTGCTTATGCGCGCCCTCAACAAAGAGTTTGGAGGCAAGTTGGACATGGCAATCGAGATGTTTACGGGAGTGTATCATAGACCATTTTTTCATCAATTGATTTCCAGTCAGTTGGATATGGACAGGATGGACTACCTTATGAGGGATTGCTATTTTACGGGGGTGGTAGAAGGCAAAGTAGGTACTGAGCGCATTATTTCGATGATGGATTTGGACAACGAAAACATAGTAATAGAAGAAAAAGCCATTTACAGCGTAGAAAATTTCCTAAATGCCAGAAGACTAATGTATTGGCAAGTCTATTTACACAAAACCACCACCAGCACCGAACAGATGCTCATCCAACTCATCAAAAGGGCTAAACAACTCTTGATCCAAGGAAATGACTTGTTTGCACTGCCCAATTTTAAAATTTTTCTACAAAGCAGTGTCCAAATCCATGACTTCGAGGCCAATTTTCAGTACTTGGATAGTTTTGCCAAAATTGACGATTACGATGTTTGGGCTTGTATCAAAGCATGGTCTGAGTCAAAAGACACGGTGCTTTCAGAATTGAGCCGAATGTTCTTAAATCGCCAAATCTTCAAGGTTGAGTTTTCCACCGAACCATCTCAGGAAGATAAAATACAGAAAATCAGGCAAACTATTTGTGATCGTTTTCACGTCAGTCTCGAAGATGCAGGCTACATGATGACATACGGAGCCGTTACCAATGCAGGATACAACACCAAAGTAGAGCAAATTATCATCAAAATGAAAGACGGCAGACTCCTTGATGTGGCCAACGCCTCCGACCTACCCAACATCAAAGCCCTTAGCAATATTGTCCGCAAATACTACCTTTGCTATCCCAAAAATTTGGGCTTAAATTTTTAATTATACTCAAATCCGAACTTTTACTAAGTCGGGAACTTTTGCATACTATGGAATTTACGGTTGAACAAATAGCCAACTTGTTGGGTGCCAGAATACAAGGCGATGCCAAATCAAAAATCAATAGCTTTGCCAAAATACAAGAAGGCCGAAGCGGTGCTATCTCATTTTTGGCCAATCCTAAGTACGAAGAATACATCTATTCGACGCAGGCATCGGCGGTGATAGTTTCAGAAAACTTTGTTCCCCGGCAGGAGATAAAAGCCACCTTGATCATAGTTGCAGATGCTTATTTGGCTTTTAGTGTGTTGTTGGAAGAATACGCCCGTGTACTCAAACTCCACAAGTCAGGACGCGAAGAACCTTGCTTTGTAGCTGAATCCTCTTTGATTGGCGAAAACACCTACATAGGGGCGTTTGCTTACATAGCCGAAAACACCAAAATAGGCAACAACACCAAAATCTATCCACATGTTTACATCGGGGCAAATGTGGAAATTGGCGAAAACTGCATCCTATACCCGGGCGTAAAGATCATGCAAGGCTGCAAAATCGGTAGCTACTGTACATTCCAACCCGGAGTTGTAATAGGTAGCGATGGCTTTGGTTTTGCGCCCCAAAGTGATGGCACTTACAAGCCTATACCCCAAATCGGCAACGTAATCATCGGCAATCATGTGGACATAGGCGCAAACACGACCATAGACCGTGCCACAATGGGAAGCACCGTAATAGCAGACGGGGTAAAGCTCGACAATCTTATCATGTTGGCTCACAACGTTGAGATTGGTAGCAATACGGCTATTGCCGCACAAACAGGCATATCGGGATCAACAAAAGTCGGCCAAAACTGCGTCATTGCCGGGCAAGTTGGGATTGTGGGGCACATCGAAATAGCCAATGGAGTTAAAATTGGAGCACAATCCGGTATCATGAAAGGCGTATCAGAAGAAGGAAAGAACTTGATGGGATCACCTGCAACTGACTTGAAAAGCCATTTACGATCGATTGTGGTGTATCAAAAACTACCTGAACTGCAAAAAAGAATCGAAGAACTGGAGAAAAGAGTATTAAAATAAAGGTTTGGTTCTCCCTTACCAATACCGATGCCTTTTTGTTAGTGTTAAAGCATTAATTTGCACCCCAATCACCAAACATGATGTTTTCAATGCGCAAGTTTTTTTTTGCCGCACTTTTTTGTATTGGGCTTTATCAAGCCGGCGCACAAACACATAGTGCAAAAATCCTTTCAGACATCAATCGACTCAATCAATTTGGGAGGGTTATGTATCTGGCGGCACACCCCGACGACGAAAACACTCGCCTCATCAGCTACCTCAGCCATGGAAGGGGATTCACAACTGCTTACCTATCTTTGACTCGCGGAGATGGAGGGCAAAATCTTATCGGCAAAGAGCAAGCTACTGAGTTGGGTATTATCCGGACCCAAGAACTTCTCGAAGCCCGTAAAATTGATGGAGCTATTCAATTTTTTACTCGTGCCTACGATTTTGGTTACTCCAAAAGGGCTGAGGAAACCCTTGAGTTTTGGAATAAAGAAGAAGTCTTGGCTGATATGGTCAAAATCATCCGAGATTTTAAGCCTGATGTAATCATTACCCGATTTTCACCCGAAAAGATGGATACGCACGGCCATCATACGGCTTCCGGAATTCTTGCCCTCCAAGCCGTTGAAATGGCGGCAGATAGCTCGGCCTTTGTCGAATCTTTGCCTACTTGGAAAGTAAAAAGAGTGCTTTGGAATACTTCTTCTTTCTTTTTTAGAAATGCCGATTTTGACCAAACAGGGCTGCTTAAAGTAGATGTTGGGGGGTATTCGCCTCTTTTGGGGCAGTCTTATGGCGAAATAGCTGCCTTGAGTCGTTCCAAACACCGCAGCCAAGGCTTCGGCGCGGCTTTGCAAAGAGGTACAAACACGGAATACCTCAAATGGCTCAAAGGAGATACATGCAAAGCCGATTTTATGGAAGGAATCGACACCACTTGGCTGTCTATCAAAGGAGGCTTTGCCATACAACAAAAAATCAACGAAATCATCAAAGCCTTCAACTTCTCTCATCCTGAATGGAGCTTAGGCAGACTCATTGAACTCTACCAAATGATGGAAAAACTCCCTGAGGACGAACGTGTAGATGAAAAGATCAGCCTGTTGGAAAAAATTATGGCTGCATGCACAGGCTTATTTATAGAAGCAAGGGCAGAAAATTATTTTTCTCATCCCGGTAAGTCTATCAACGTAACCTTGCAGGTGCTAAATCGCTCCAATTCCACACTGACGGTGGAGGCTTTGTCTTTTCCGGGACTTGGGCGACTGGATACCACCATTCTGCTAAAAAACAACGTGCTTATTGAGGTCAAGAAAAAAATTACCCTCCCTTCAGACTTGCCCTTTTCACAGCCATACTGGTTGGCTGATGAACCACAGAACAACCTTTTTGTTGTAAAACAAAAAGATTGGATTGGGTTGGCCGAAAATCCCCAGACGCTTGAGGTCGAAGTGGCTCTAAACTTTATCAAGAAAAAAACCATCAAAATATCTGTCCCTTTAAAATATGTATGGGTAGAGCCTGACAAAGGAGAAAAACATCGGAAAATAGATGTCCTGCCTTTAGCCGGTATAGAAACTGAAGCCAAAAACTTAATTTTCTCCAATCAAGCCGCTCAAAAAATTACTTTCACAATCAAGAACTTCGTGCCAAATTTTGGGGGAAGGGCTAAGGTGGAAGTACCGGAAAATTGGTTGGCAATGCCTGAGTACCAAGATTTTTTTATAGAAGGTAAAGAGCCTGTTACACTGAGTTTTGAGGTATTTCCTTTAGCGGCGGCATCTGAATTTGCCGAAGCCAAAATCAAAATCCTTTCCCAAGAAACAACCGTACAGCATGAGATAAAAACTATTGAATATGAACACATCAGCCCTCAAACTTATTTTCCCGAAGCCAAAGTAAAACTGACTCGGGTTGATTTAGTAGCTCCTCAACTTGAAGTGGGTTATATCGAGGGGGCAGGCGATGGAGTGGCTGAGGCTATGCGCAGTGTGGGTATAAGCGTAACCGAAATCGATCCAAGCAAAATCAAAGGAATCGATCTGACAAAATTTGATGCTATCATCTTGGGAGTCAGGGCTTTTAATGTAAATCAATATGTGGTTGAAGCCAAAAACACCCTGCTGAAATACGTCGAAAATGGAGGCACTCTCGTAGTGCAGTACAACACAGAGAGTTGGTTTGGAAAACTATTGACCAACCAAATAGGCCCTTTCCCCTTTAAAATCGGACGCGACAGGGTTACCGATGAAAAAGCAGAAGTAACAATTCTTGATAGCACGCACAGAATCTTCAATTATCCCCACAAAATCACAAAACAAGATTTTGACAATTGGATACAAGAACGCGGGCTTTATTTTGCTTCAGATTGGGACGAGCGTTATCGTGGTTTACTTTCTATGAGCGACCCCATGGAAAGCTCGAAGTTAGGAAGCCTTCTTGTGGCCAAATACGGAAAAGGGAATTACATTTATACAGGGCTTTCTTTTTTCAGACAATTGCCCGCAGGTATTCCCGGTGCCTACCGAATGTTTATCAATATGCTATCTTTGAAGAAGTAAGCATAGCCATTTCTTGGTTGGCTATCACTCCCGAACCCACCAATTCGTCTTGTTTGTACCAAGCCACAAACTGCCCGGGCGTTACCGCAGAGAGTGGCTTTTCAAATTCTATCAGCATACCTTGCTCACCCATAGTGAGTTTTGCCAAACTCAAAGGCTGCCGATAACGTATTCTAATATGGTAATATGCCGATTGCCCAACTTCCAAAGCCAAATCCGGTCTGAGCCAATGCACATCACTCTTGGCTACCCGTAAATCACTGCTCCACAGTGCCGGATGGTCTTCGCCTTGCCCAACATATACAATATTCTGCCCTGTGTCAGTACCCAAAACAAAAAGAGGCTTCGGTTTACCGCCTATGTTAAGCCCTTTGCGCTGACCGATGGTATAAAAGTGCGCCCCTTGATGCTCGCCAATTACTTTACCCATTTCAGGGGTCAGGGGCAATGAAAAATCACCAGCCTCTATTTCAATGATTTTGCCTTTTTTGGGCTTGAGTTGCTGCTGCAAAAAATCCGGCAGTCTTATTTTTCCCACAAAGCAAAGCCCTTGCGAATCTTTTTTGGAAGCCGTTGGCAATTGCGCTTTTTTGGCGATTTGTCTGACTTCACTTTTGAGCAAATCCCCGACAGGAAAATAGGCTTTTGAAAGTTGGTACTGCGAAACCTGACAAAGAAAATAACTTTGGTCTTTTTGGGCATCTCTGCCCGAGAGCAAGCGATAAAAACCCTCTGCCGTACAGTCTTTTCTGCAATAGTGCCCCGTTGCTACCGCATCAGCACCCAGCGAAAGAGCCGCCTTCAAAAACACATCAAACTTAATCTCGCGGTTGCAAAGCACATCCGGGTTGGGAGTGCGTCCTTTTTCATACTCCGAAAACATGTACTGAATAATCCGCTGGTGATAAACCTGACTCAAATCTATGGTCTGAAAGGGAATGTCAAGGGTTTCCGCCACCAATAGCGCATCGTTTGAGTCTTCTATCCAAGGACATTCATTGTTGATTGTTACGGTTTCATCGTGCCAATTTTTCATGTACATACCTATGACCTCATGCCCTTGCTCTTTGAGCAAAAGAGCGGCCACACTTGAATCCACCCCTCCCGAAAGGCCCACTACAATTTTTTGTTTTTTCATAAGACCAACAACACAAAAAACAAACTATTTGCTCCTTATTGCTACGACAGGATCCAAATTAGCCGCAAAAATAGCCGGAACGATCCCCGCTAAAATACCAAATAATGAAGAAACCCCCAGTCCTATGATGCTGTTTTTAAATGTGAGGGTAAGCACAAACGTATCAGTCGAAAACAGTCCTATAAAAGACACCAAAACCAATCCCAAACCGCCACCCAGTAAGCTCAAAAGCACTGCCTCACTCAAGAACTGACTTACGATAACCCACTTTTTGGCTCCCAGTGCTTTTTGTATGCCTATAATATTGGTGCGCTCTTTTACCGTAACAAACATGATATTTACTATCCCAAAAACACCAATAAGCATCGAAAAACCACCAATGAACCAGCCTGATAACCATAGATTTGTAATAATAGCATCAATAAAAGACTTCAAAAACTCAGGCCGATTCAACGCGAAATTATCTTCTTGCAGTGGCTTAAGCCCTCGTTTGTTCCGCATCAAGCCCCTAACCTCGGCTTCAAGTTCTTCTAAATCTTTATCTTCAGGAAAGCCTTTGACCGAAATGGTAGGCTTAAGACCATTGCGGCTATACATCCTAAGCATGGCTTGATAAGGTATCATGCAAAGATTATCGTTGCTGGGTGCTCCCAATAGGTTTTTGCCTTGTTTTTGAAAAGTGCCTATGACTGTAAAACTCAACCCTTTTATTTTGATAGTTTTACCAATTGGGTCTAAACCGGGGTACAAAGCTTCGGCTATGTTAATGCCAATAAGGGCGACTGGTTTTGCTGACTCTATTTCTTGGGGCATGAAATACCGACCGCCGGCAAGTGTCAAATCCGATACTTTGTCTTGCTGAAAGCTACAACCCATCAATGCCGCTGATTTGATGCTGTTGTTTTGATAGCTCATAGGTATAGAGCCTTTGATATCCCAAAGCGAAACAGCCGAAGCCTTTGTCAATTTGGATTCAAGGTATTGGAAATCTTTGTAAGAGTTCTCCGGACGAGCCAAATACTTCCACCAAGGATAATCTTCCCCCCCAAAAGACCATGGCCATTTTTGGACGTAAATCACTTTCTCCCCTAAAAAACTGATACTTTTCTTTACGCCTGCATCCAGGGCATCCACCACTGTCAGAGAAGAAATAATAGAAAAAATCCCAACTGTTATGCCCAACAAAGACAAGAGCGTTCTAACGAAGTTACTTTTCAAGGAATCAAAAGCAAAGCGCACACTCTCCCAAAAAACAAGGACAGCACCCATACATTATTTTTCTGCAAAGCTAATCAATTAGCTGACCAGCCATTCCAAAGCGGTGTCGTAAGAATCAAAAAGTCTAATTTCAAAAGCTCCGGGGGTTTTCTCTACGTTGTCCGCCAAAAAATCTGCGGAAAGTTGGGCATACAAATCCGGCGAGTAGATATGAGCAAACTTTTTGAGTCCGGCAGCAAGTGCAGCCGGTATCCATTCCTCTGCAAGCCATTGATTGGCCTCATCCCAAACACCTTCTACCTCACGGTTGTCGTTGAGCAATCGCGGACAGGGGTTTTTCTTGATTTCTTCCAAATAAAGTAAAGCAGCTTGTTTGATATACTCCACAGGGAGGTAAGACCCAAACCATCTCGAATAATAAACTGCCTCTTTAGGCAAGTATTCTAATGTGTAAAATACTTGGCCATTATCAGCTTTCAGTTCTATTTTCATGTGCAATACTTTTGCCTTAAAATAATTCAAAAACAATTCTTTGCAAAAAAATTAATCATCGCAATTGTCTTTTCTTCATCCTCAATGATAGAAATATGACCGACCTGCTCAAGAATTTGTATGATGACATCCGGTGGTAAACCTATTTGAGCCATCGAACTCTGAAAACTTACGGCTGTGTCTTGCTTTCCCACCAAATACAAAATAGGAATTGGGGCACTTTGGAGCCATTGACTAAAATCAGGACGAGAAGCCAATATCTCAATAGTACGCTGAAGATACGAGGGGTTTATGGATAAAGCCTTTTTGGTAAGTTCATTAATTTTAACAGCAAACTTGGCACGGTTGGCCACACTAAAGAGTTCAGGGAATAAATTTTCTACAAAAAGTTTGACCCCATAGCGGCCTATAAATTCAATCGTTTTTTTGCGTGTAAGTTTTTTTTCTTCACTATCAGCAAAAACAGTCGAATTGATTAGCCCAAGTCCCACCAAAAATTGAGGGTATTTTTTGGCAATTGCCAGCCCCACATACCCTCCGTAAGAATGCCCGTACAAGACCGCACGGCTTACGCCAAGCACTCTAAGGTTGTTTACAACTGCATCAGCAACAGCCTCCAAACTATCAATTGACTCATCCATAGGACTTTCGCCAAAACCCGGCAAATCAAGAGCGATACATCGGTAGCCATCCATCTTAATCGCCGCCTTGAGCCAAATGGATTTGTCTTCGCACAACCCATGCAAAAAAACCAATGCCTTATCTGAAGAACCTATAGAATAATGACTCAGTGTCATAATCATTTAAATTTCTTCCAATAATCCTCAAAACTTTTCTGCAAGATTTCTAAAGCGACAGTCTTGCCCAAAAATTCCTCTACCACCACGCTCTTATTTTCCAGTTTTTTGTAATCTTCAAAAAAGCTCTTCAATTCGAGCATCATGTGAGAAGGCAAATCGGTGATGTCATTGATGTGATTGACACTGGCATCTTTATCGGCCACAGCTATGATTTTATCGTCTGCTTCATTGCCATCGAGCATGCGCATTACCCCAATGATTTTGGCAGGGACAATACACATGGGCACTATCTCAATCATTGAAATGAGCAAAATATCGAGAGGATCATCGTCTTCGCAATAAGTTTTTGGTATAAACCCGTAATTGTGAGGATAGTACACCGAAGAGTATAACACTCTATCCAAACGCAACAGACCTGACTCTTTGTCAAGTTCGTACTTGGCGCGGCTTCCTCTGGGTATCTCAATTATACAATTCACAACTTCAGGAGCTTTTTCGCCAACAGGCACGTTGTGCCAAGGGTTTATCATTGCCATACCACAAATTTAATTTTTACGCCAATGCAAAACAACATACTTTACCATTTTAATTTTTCTAATCTTTTATTTTAAGCTCAATTAAAATAAATCGGGACAGTTACCAAACTACTTCTATAACTTCTTCACCGGCCACCACAGTGGTATGGGTAACGCCTTTAGGCTTTGTTAACATGAGTTTACCTTTGTTGATTGAGTTACTCGAAACTTGCAATTTTACAATCCTGGGGTCTTCTTTGTGAAAGAGTATCACCCTGTTGGTCGTTTTATTTTGAAGTTTAATATGAATTTTAGTTTTCCCAACCGCCTTTTTAAGTGATGGAGATAAGGGCTTGTGCGCCTGCAAAGTAAGTAAATCATATGCTTTTTTGGCATTGGGTATGCCATAGCCAAGGTAGTTGTTGCCATAGGGATAAAGGTGCGCGCTTTTTTGCAAAATATCACGCACTTTTTCTCTTGTCATTGAAGGCTCCAACTGCAACATACAAGCCACAAAGCCTGTAATAGCCGGAGCGGAAAAGGATGTCCCGTTGAGAGAAAAACAAGAAACTTCAGGTTTTAAATAAGGCAGTTCTTTCGTGCCTATGCTGGAATAACCGGCTTTTTCACCCAAAATATTGGTCGCCCCGATAGATATAACATCTCTGGCATCAGCCGGCGCAGCTATAATCCCCCAGCGGCTTTCTTCGCCCTCGTTGCCTGCGGAGTTTATCAATATCATTCCTTTTTCTTGTGCTGCAATTTGGGCGGCCTTTGTTATTTTAGTTGTCTTGCCATCCATCTGCCAAGGCTGATAATCCTCCTCCGGTAGCGTATGTCCCAAAGCATAGCCCAAAGATGTGTTTACTAATCTCACGCCTAAGCTATCCATCCATTCGATAGCCGCTATCCAATAATCTTCTTCTATTCGATACTCGGTATCGTCATCGTCAGTTCTTGCAAGATAAAATTTGGCTCCGGTTGCCATCCCTTTTTGGTAGGATTTATTAAGCCCTGCTATCATACTAAGCACTGTTGTACCATGGGTACTATTGTCTCCCGATATGCCAAAAAAATCTCTTTTGTTGGGGCTTACGTAGTCTCTGTAGCCCAAAACTCTTTTTTCTTCAAATATGTGCAAAAGATATGGGTCTCTGTCTGCTTTAAAAAAGCCGGCATCTATGACTCCAATGATAACGTTTTCTCCTATTAGTCCTGCTTTTTGAAAAGCATCCGCCTTCATTTGAAAAATTGCTGTCCCGAAGTCTGTATCCTTCGCTTCTGAGCAATAAGAGAGTATCAAATTTGAAGAGAGCTTTTCGATGGATTCAACAAATGAAATATTGGCTAAACCATTAATTTCTTGATCTGATGCTTCAACAGATATTGCGTTGAGCCACTTCGAATGAACCCTGACTTTGTGAACCAACTTTGACAGGCTATCCACATATAGTTTACTAACAGGAAAATCTGTCCACTGTTTCATTGGCAAGCTCAACCCTTGTCTATTGAGTAGCGTTTGGTTAGATACAAATTGATTATTGTCAGAAGTGAAAGGCTTGTCTGTGAAAGTAATCCAATATTTTCTTGTTGTCTGTGCTGATAGGACTAATTGGGTAAAAAGAAAAATGATTGTGATTATATTTTTCATTAGTAAATTGATTTACAGCAAAATTAAAAGTTTAAGTCCAATGCGCAAATTTTAAACCTTTGTTTAAAATAAAACTCTTACCTTTGAAAGTAAATTTAATAATATGAAAAGACTAACTTTTATTTTTGTGGCTTTATTGGCATTGTCTGTAACCGCTTTTGCTCAAGCGGGCAAAGGCAAACAAATGCGCGAACAAGCTAAGGCACAAAAAGCTGATGATGCTTTTGGTGAACTAAAATCTGCACTCTCACTCACTGCCGAACAGGAGCCCAAAGTCAAATCGGCGGTAGAAAACCGCAACAAAGAGCTAAAGGCCATCCGCGAAGAAATTAAAGCCAAATACCCCAACAAGGATGAGCGTCAAAAAAACAGGGCTCAAATCAACGAAGAGTTCAAAGACAAAAGAAAAGTTGCCCATCAAAATTTTAGGCAAGAAATGAACTCTATCTTAAATGCTGAACAACAGAAAAAATGGAAGGAGTTCAAATCCAAAAAGAAGCAAGCCAACAAAGCAAAAAGGGAGGCAATGCAAAAGTCCAAAAAGGCACTCTCAGAAGAAGAGCTTGACGATATGGATGAAGACAATTCGGACGAAGACTAAAAAATAAAGCCCTCTTTTTGAGGGCTTTATTTTTTTATAGAGAAGAATTTAGCTTTAGCTGCCACTTCCATGCAGATTCAACCATCTGATCTATGCCATTCTCGGGCAACCAACCCAAAAGCCGCTCTGCTTTTTGGCAATCACTATAAATAGCTGATACATCGCCCTCTCTTCGTTGGCCGATTTTGTAATTTACTTTGATTCCTGTTACCCTTTCAAATGCTTTGATAAGTTCTAAAACAGAAACCCCTGTGCCTGAACCCAAATTGAAAACATCGTATTTGTTATTTTGATTCGTTAGTGAGTACCTCATCGCCAATATGTGCGCTCTTGCTATATCTGATACGTGGATATAGTCGCGGATGCAACTGCCATCTCTGGTAGGATAATCACAACCAAACACGGTCATACTTTCGCGTAAACCACTGGCTGTCTGGGTAATCACCGGCAAAACGTTGTTGGCTCTGTCAATCGGTGCTTCACCTATTTCACCGCTTTTATCTGCCCCCACAGGATTGAAATACCTCAGTGAAATTGATTTAAAGTTTGCGTGCTGAGAAAACGCACGGATGATTTCTTCTCCCGCCAACTTGGTATGAGCATACGGAGACTCACATACAGACAATGGCGTTGATTCATTGACAGGAAGTTGGCTTACATTGCCATATAGAGAGCACGAGGAAGAAAATATAAAACTCTCAACTCCGTAATTTTGAGACATTTTAAGCAGATTCAACAAAGAATTCAAGTTGTTTTTATAGTACCACAGCGGCTGTTCAACCGACTCGGGAACGCTTTTCAAAGCCGCAAAATGAATTACCGTTTGAATATCAGGGTTTTGCTTAAAAACCGTTTCTAAAAGTTCTTCGTTGCAAATATCTAAGGGATAATGAGCCAATGGCTTTTTACCCGATGCCTTTTCTATCCAAGTCAAAGACTCCGGCCTCGATTTGATAAAATTATCAATAATAATAACTTCGTAGTCATGCAGCCTAAGCAATTCAACAACTGTATGCGAGCCTATATAACCAGCACCCCCGGCAACTAATACTTTACTCATATAATAATTGAAATAATTTTTGATTTGATATCTTCTAAATCCGGCATTACAGGCTCAAATTTCAGTCCGGTAATTTTCTCATAAAGCTCTATGTACCGCTGAGACACTTCTTGGGTAAAAGAATCACCCAAATTGGGGGGTATTTGTCCACTTTTCCCTTGAAATCCATTGTCTATCAACCACTTCCTAACAAATTCTTTTGAGAGCTGTCTCTGAGGCAATCCTTGTTGCTGAAGTTCTTCATAGCTATCCAAGTAAAAGTACCTTGAAGAGTCCGGTGTGTGAATCTCATCAATGACCATCAACTCAGCTCCATAAAACCCAAACTCGTATTTTGTATCTACCAATATAAGATTTTGTTTTTTAGAGTGTTCGCTACCAATTTGAAAAAGTTTTAGAGCCATCTGTTCTATTTGCTCATATACATCAGGATGAACCAATTTTTGAGTAATAATTTCCTCTTTTGATATGTCTTCGTCATGGCCTTGGTGTGCTTTGGTGGTGGGAGTAATAACGGGATAAGGCAACTTGTCGTTTTCCTTGAGTCCGTCCGGAAATGTAACCCCGCAAATCAACCTCTTGCCTAAAGAATATTCTCGCCAAGCATGTCCGGCCAAGTACCCTCTGACAACAATTTCTACTCCTAACGGCACACAACTCCTACCGAAACTAACATAGGGATGAGGGCTATCTTCAAACCATGTACTAACCCCTTGTTTTTGAGCCATCTTTAGAAAAAAGGCAGCCGTTTGGTTGAGAACTTGCCCTTTATATGGAATGGTTTGCTTCAAAACCACATCAAATGCAGAAATCCTATCGCTGGCAACAAGAACCAATCTATCTCCAAAATAATATACATCTCTAACTTTACCCCTGTAAAAGCCGGTTTGGTTCTCAAATAAAAAATTTGTTTCCTTAATCATCAGCACTCAATAAATTAAGATGCAAACTTGGGCAAAAAACTGTTTCACTCAAATAAAAACCAGTTTTTTAAAATGAGTCAGCGGTACATCCGAAAAACTTCATTTCTGATTAAAAGTAAAGCGAATCAATATAATAGATAAAAAGCATGAAAAATTTAAGCCAAAAAATTGAAAATCAAATAGAAGGAATTAAAGCAAAAAAGTAACTAAAAAATAAGAAGTAAACCACTCAAAAAAATCCCGTTTTTTTTCTCAAAAAAATTTGGAGAGATGTTATTTGGTTTTCTACCTTTGCAG
>CAZRQL010000006.1:0-115338 GCA_964602415.1 uncultured Roseobacteraceae bacterium | reverse complement strand
CAACTTAGGTATGACTACCGTTGTATGGACTATCACCGATGGTTCGGGCAATACTTCGACTGTGAGTTTTGATGTAACAGTGGAAGATATGGAGAACCCTATGATTACTTCTACCCATAACAATGTTACTAAGAACACTGATGCAGGCGTTTGCACCTACACCCACAACAATATGATGTGGGATGCTACGGCTACCGACAATTGCAGTGTGGCTTCTATTGTGGCTGATTTGAGTGGAGCTACTACATCTATGGGCTTGACAACATTGAATGGTCAAGCGTTCAACTTAGGTATGACTACCGTTGTATGGACTATCACCGATGGTTCGGGCAATACTTCGACTGTGAGTTTTGATGTAACGGTAGAAGACATGGTTCCACCGGTTTTCAACACAATATTTACAAATCAGACGGTTTCAACCGATGCGGGTATATGTACTTACACTCACCAAGGTACAGGTTGGGACGCTACTGCCACAGACAACTGTGGAACAGTCTCGTCTATCGTGGCTGATTTGAGCGGTGCTACTTCCGCTACCGGATTGACAACTCTTGATCAAGTTGTATTCAACAAAGGTGTAACCAATGTAAAATGGATTGCTACTGATGATAAAGGGAATCCAAGCTCATTTGATTTTACAGTAGATGTGAAAGACAACGAAGCCCCAATTTTCAACACAGCACTTCCCGGATTTGTTGTTACAACTGACCTTGGCGTTTGTACTTACACCCAGTCAGGTATGTCTTGGGATTCAAAAGCCGATGACAACTGTGCAGTAGCTCAGTATCAATTTGCTTTGACAGGCGCGACTGTGATGTCTGGTATGAGTACTTTGGACGGAGTGGTGTTCAACCAGGGCATGACGACCGTGACATGGACAGCGATTGACGCAGCAGGCAACTCATCCACCGAGACCTTTATGGTAACTGTAAACGATGAAGAGAACCCTGTTTTCTCAAACTGCCCATCTAATCTTGTGTTGAACAACTTGCTCAACAACTGCTCTCAACATGCTTATTGGGTGCGCCCTGACGTAGCCGACAATTGCGGTGTGGCCACAGTAGCCCTTAGAAGAGACGGCAACTTGATTAACGCCGTACCTTTTGCCAATTATTCATCTTTGAATAATTTGATTGGAGAGTTGTTCCCTGTTGGCCAAACCCGCATTACTTACATTGCCACTGATATTCACGGCAATGTGGATTCTTGCTTCTTCACTATTACTGTGAAAGACGTTCAGTTCCCTGAAGTGGTAAATGTACCTGCCAATATCACTCGCAATGTAACTACAGGTCAGTGTGGCACCAACGTATCTTGGTTGGCTCCGACCATGTCAGACAACTGCCCCGGTGTTATTACGCAAGCTACTCACTTGCCCGGTGACTTCTTCCCTGTGGGAACCACTACCGTAACTTATACAGCTACGGACGCTGCCGGCAATGTTACTTCTAAATCATTTGACATCACAGTCATTGACAATGAAGCACCAAAAATCACTTGTCCGATGCCTGCCATGCTGACATTCAGCAGTGCCCCTGGCCAATGTGGTGCGAATGTCAATTTCCCCGCCGCCACAGCCACCGACAACTGTGCAGTAGCTTCTATCGTGTATCAAGTAGGTGCTACCCCTGTGGTTCAGGGTGATTTCTTCGCTGTTGGTTCTACTGAAGTCAAAGCCACAGCTACCGATATACACGGCAATACAGCCTCTTGCACTTTCAATGTAGTGGTCAACGATGTAGAGTCTCCTGTTTTTGTAGCTTGTCCTGCGAATGTGAACTTGAGCAATGACCTTGGTGTTTGCGGTGCGGTTTACAACTACTCTTTGCCTGCTACTACTGACAATTGCCCTGCACCTGTTAGCGTAGTACTGCAATCTGGTTTGGCCAGCGGCTCAACTTTCCCTGTAGGCACTACCACCTTGACTTTCTTGGCTACCGATTCGTATGGCAATACCGCTACTTGCAGCTACCAAGTCATTGTTACCGATGATGAAGTTCCTGTGGTAAACACCAACGACATCACCATTCAACTTGATGCGATGGGCATGGCTTCTATTACGACCGCTCAAATTGATAATGGCAGCACAGACAATTGTGGCATTGCAAGCATTAGTTTGGATAAAACAACATTCGACTGCTCTAACTTGGGTGCTAACACCGTTACCCTAACAGTGGTAGATATCCATGGCAATAGCAACACAGGAACAGCCACTGTAACGGTAGAAGACAAAATCGCTCCGATTGCTCAGTGCAAACCTGCTACTGTTTTCATCGGTGCTTCAGGTACGAATACTTTGAATCCTGCCGACCTCAACAACAACAGCACAGACAACTGCACTACCGGTGCCAATTTGACTTTCTCTGTTGACAAATCAGTGTTTACTTGTGCTGACTTGGGTGCAAATACAGTAACACTTACCGTTACAGATGAGTCAGGAAACTTTAGCACTTGCCAAGCCACTGTTACAGTGATAGACAACGTGAATCCTGTGATTACTTCTACACCTTCCAATATTTCTGGGATTGTGAATGATCCGGGAGTATGCGGCGCGGTGGTAACTTATCCTGCGGCCACAGCTACCGACAACTGCGGTGTAACCATTACTTATAGCCAAAATTCAGGTACTGTGTTTGCTGTTGGGACTACTACCGTAGTGGTAACAGCCACCGACGGAAGCGGCAACACTGCAACTTCCTCGTTTACTATCTCAGTAGTTGATACAGAGAGGCCACAGTTTGCTAACTGCCCATCCAATCTTGTGTTGAATAACTTGTCTAACAACTGCTCTCAACATGCTTATTGGATACCGCCGGTTATCTCAGACAACTGCGCTGTCAATACTGTAAGCGTGCGTCGCGACGGTCAATTGGTAACTACAGTTCCTTTTGCCAATGTAGGTGTATTGAACGCTGTATTGGTAGGCGAGATTTATCCTGTGGGAACTACCCGTATCACTTACGTAGCTACCGACATTTACAACAATGTGGATTCTTGCTTCTTCACTATTACTGTGAAAGACGTTCAGAAACCTGAAATCAAAGGAATGCCAAACAACTTGGTATTGACTATGGACAAAGGCTTCTGCTACGCTACCGGTACTTGGGCTGAACCAACTGCCACCGACAACTGCCCCGGAGTCGTTTTGACAACTACTCAGAAACCCGGATTCCAGTTCCCATTGGGTATCACCACCGTAACCTATACAGCAACCGATGCCGCTGGCAACACTGACATCCGCTCGTTTACCGTAGAAGTATCTGACAATGAGTTGCCAGTTATTGCAGGCTCATCTAATATTGTTGAGGTAACTCCAGCCAACAGGTTTATTAATGTATCCAATGATCCGAGTGTTTGCGGAGCGACAGTTGACTACGAAATCACAGCCACTGACAACTGTACTGGTGTGGTTCTCAATCAAACTGCCGGTTTGGCTCCCGGTTCCGTGTTCCCAATTGGTTCAACAGTAGTATCTTTTGAAGCCACTGACGCGGTTGGCAATAAGTCCACTTATAGCTTTACTGTCAATGTAACCGATGACGAAAAACCGGTTATCGCTGGTTGCCAGAAAGACATTGAGGGTGAAAACATCGTCAACGATCCAGGCAAAATAACCCGCAATGTTGTGTATAGCGTACCAACTGCTACTGACAACTGCCCGGGTGTGAACATCGTTTTGGTAGAAGGTTTGCCATCAGGCTCTGACTTCCCATTGGGTAGAACCAGAGTGGTTTATGTAGCGACAGATGCCTCAGGCAACAATGACTCTTGTGTGTTCAATGTTCGCGTAAACTACCGCAACGAACAGCCTGCTATCATCGCCAACGATCCTCCTGTGGTGCTTGAAGATGCCGGTAAAGTGGTCGTAAGCAACTGGGCAACCTTCCAAGCCACTACCATACTGCCAGCCAACACAATCGAAGCGGCTCAAAAACCACTTCGTTATGTAGTGAGCAACATTAGCAATCCGAACTTGTTTATTTCTGCTCCTGAAGTGGATTTGACCGGTACGCTGCGCTATGAACTGGCTCCTGACGAAAACGGCTCTTCTACTTTTGATATCTTTGTTCAAGATGATGGAGGCAACCTTTTCGGTGGTGTGGATATTTCGCAAACTTTGACTTTCACCATCAACGTTACCCCTGTCAACGATCAGCCTACTCTTGATCCTCTCGAAGACATCGAAGTCAATGCCACGGCAGACATTACTATTCCTTTGACAGGTATTAGTTCCGGTGCTTCCAATGAAAATCAAGTGATAAGCATCACCGCTGTATCAAGCAACACGGCTATCGTGCCAAACCCAACTGTCAATTACACAAGTCCCAATGAAACCGGTTCTATTACTTTCAAATCGAACCTCAACCAAACTGGGCCTATCACCATTACCTTGACTGTTACCGACAACGGTGATACTCAAAATGGTGGTGTCAATACGTTGGTTCGCACGTTCAGAGTATTAGTCAAAGTTTCTGAGGAAGTCTTCTTGCCAACATTGTTCACGCCCAATGGCGACAATGTAAACGACCGCTTTGTAGTTCGAGCCAATGGTGTTCAAGATTTGGAACTTCAAATCTTTGACCGCGAAGGCAATTTGGTTTATGAGACCAAAGATGTCATCGAAGCTCTCACTACCGGTTGGGATGGCAAAATGGGTGGTCAAGACGCACCTCAAGGATTCTACATGTGGCGTTTGACAGGCACTATGGTCAACGACGGTGCTTTGAAAGTTCGTTCATTTATCCGTAACACAGGTCAAGTCCAATTGGTCAGATAAATTAAAACCAACCCGCCTGCTTGTCGGGCGGGTTATTTAAACTTCAAAAACAAAAAAATATGAAGAACATATTCAAAACCCTCTCCCTTTTGCTTGTCTTTGTGGCAACTCTGGGAATTGCTAACGCTCAGGATCTCTCGTTTACCCAGTACCACAATACGCCTCTTTTCACCAACCCCGCAATGGTTGGCAGTTACAACTCGTACCGCGCTTTTGTAAACTATCGTTCTCAACGTATCGAAGGAGACAATCTTTCTACCCCGATGGGTACTTTTGCTATGCCTTTCTACGCCAATGGCCGTCGAGTAGCCGGTTTGGGACTCACAGTACTTCGTGATGATATGGCCAAAGGACTTATCAATTCAGGTGCTCTTTTGGCGGGTGCTTACAATATCGCCACGGGAAGCCGCAGCGTATTGGGTATTGGATTACAGGGTGGATACATGCAGAGCCGAATTGACTTGGCAGGAAAATCTACCGATGCCCAATGGATCAATGGTGTATTTAACCCCAACGCACCAACAGGCGAAAAACTCAGCGGCGATGTGGCTTCTTATATCACCGCCGGTGGTGGTCTGATGTGGTACATGCCCGATGAGAGATACCGTCAAAGAGTGTTTGTAGGTGTGTCAGGGTTCAATTTGAACCAGCCTGAGTTAAAGTTTTTCTCCGCTAATCCAACAGTTGTTGCCCGCCGTTTGGTAGGGATGGCTGGTGTGCGTGTGGTAAAGACAAACCAATTCTCATTGGTTCCCAACGCTCGTGTGGTTAATTTTTCAGGCAAAACACACGCCAACATAGGCACTTGGTTGCGCCATCACATGCCCGTTCAGCCTAATGGCAAAGCCACTGATGTTTCTGTCGGTATATGGTACAACACAAACAACGTAGCGGCTTTCTCTTTGGAAGTTGAAAACCAAAATTTGGTGGCGGCTCTGAGTTTTGATTTGCCAATGTCAAAAGCCACCAATACCTTTACCAACAATGGTATTTTGGAATTGACTTTGGGCTTCAAAATCCCTCACAAGAAAGGACCTAAAGATGGTTTAGAATCTGAGGAAGGCCCAATGGCTGCTTCAGAAGAAGACAAGAAAAAACAGGCTGCTGCCGATTCTGCATTCAAAGCCAATCTTGAGCAACAACTTGCCAAAAGAGATTCTGCTCTCAAAACTGAACTCACCAGAACAGTAACTGAAAACGTCAAAAAAGAACTCAGTGAGCAAATTAAGAAAGAAACCAACGACATCGTAAACTCAAAACTCAGCGAAGTTGACAAGAGAATTGATGCCTACAACGATCGCATGATTCGTATGGAGCGCAACTTCTTCAAACGCAACATCCGTTTTGAATTGGGTAGCAAATCCCTTTCTTTTGAGTCTCGCCAGATTTTGGCTGATGTGATCAAGGGCATGAAAGACAACCCAACGTTCAAACTTGAACTGGTGGGGCACTCTTGTGACATCGGTGAGCAAGAAGGGAACCGCCGCCTCTCATTTGAGCGCGCTGAGGCAGTCAAGAAGTATCTCGTTGACAATGGTGTCGAAGCCAGTCGCATTACCACTCGTGGCGAAGGCGTAAACAATCCATTTGCCCCCAACACCAGTGAAATGAACCGCCGCCTCAACCGTCGTGTTGAGTTCATAACCTCTCAAAAGTAGGTTTTAGATTTTTCCTTTTGAAACCCGCGTTTGCAAAGACGCGGGTTTTTTATTTGTACAAAAACTTGCTATTTTGGCTCTATGAAGTTTATTTCAACAGGGGATATTTGGGTAGCTGCGGCATTGATGGTGTTGTTTTTGGTGGTGGGATTGAGCCAGTCGAAGCGGTCTGCTGAGGGCGGTTTGGTGGGCTACTTTTTGGCGGGTAAATCCTTGACATGGTGGATGGCCGGGCTTTCTATGGTGGCTACGACTTTTGCGGCAGACACTCCCCTGGCCGTTACGGAGTTGGTTTACAAATATGGCATATCCGGCAACTGGCTTTGGTGGAATATGCTGGCAGGCGGTATGCTCACGGCTTTCTTTTTTGCACGCCTTTGGTTGCGCTCAGGGGTACTCACAGATATTGAGCTGACAGAACTTCGTTATTCAGGTGATAAGGCCGCGCTACTTAGGGGCTTCAAGGCTGTTTATTTGGGGCTTTTGATGAATGCGTTGGTCATTGGGTGGGTCAATTTGGCTTTGCTCAAGCTCATAGCTGTTTTTAGTGGCGTTACTGATGTGGTATTTTTGTATGGATTGTTGTTTGCGGCTATGGTGTTGGTGGCCTTGTATTCGGCACTTTCGGGATTGGCAGGGGTGGTGCTCACGGATGCTGTTCAGTTTTTGGTCGCCATGACGGGGTGTATCATTTTGGCTTACAATGTTTTGAATACTGAAACAATAGGGGGCATTGAGGGCTTGATTGCCCAAATTCCTGCTGCCAAATTAGATTTTTTTCCTACGATAGGGCAGGGGGCGGAGGCATTGAGCATATCGGTGGGGGTGTTTTTGTCTTTTATCACTTTGCAATGGTGGGCGAGTTGGTATCCGGGGGCAGAGCCCGGTGGCGGCGGTTATATTGCCCAGCGCATGATGAGCACCAAAACCGAAAAAGATGCCTTCAAAGCCGTGTTGTTTTTTCAGATAGCCCATTACGCGCTGCGGCCTTGGCCTTGGATATTGGTTGCTTTGTGTGTTCCCGTATTGTATCCCAACTTGCCACCGCAGCAAGCAGGCGAAGGGTACGTCTTGGCCATGCGGGATTATTTGCCTTCGGGGCTTCGGGGGTTGATGTTGGCGGCATTTTTGGCAGCCTACATGAGCACCATTTCTACCCAACTCAACTGGGGGGCGAGTTATCTGGTAAACGACTTTTACAAACGTTTCTTTATGCCAAAAGCCACTGAAAGCCAAATCATAAATGTATCCCGTTGGGCTACGGTTTTGTTGATGTTGGTCTCCTTTTTGGTTACTACTCAACTGGAGTCGGTAAGCGGAGCTTGGGTTTTTTTGCTCAAATCCAGCGCAGGTGTTGGGTTTGTGCTCATAGCCCGTTGGTATTGGTGGAGAATCAACGCATGGAGTGAGATAACGGCTATTATTGCTCCTCTTGTTGGGGTTTACTTAACTCAATCCTTTTCCGATGCACTTGGTTTTGCCCTGACCACCGGGTTTTCTGTGCTGGTGGTGCTGGTAGTTACATTTTTGACTGCCCCTGAAAACCCTGAACTTTTGCGGCGATTTTGCGAAAAGGTTCGCCCTCGCGGTTTTTGGAAGTCTGTCAGTTCGCATCAAAGCCCCGACCCGCCGATTTATACCTTGTTGATCCAGTGGCTTTGTGCCATCGCTTTGGGCTATGGATTGCTTTTTTTGATAGGTTATTTGATGTTTGGTTTTTGGTTGGCGGCTGTGGTTTGCTTGGTGGTAGTCCTTGGTGCGGGTTTTCTGATAAGGATGACGTTTTAACCCCAATGATTCATTAGAATAGATAAAAGCAGTATTTAGGACTTTAATTTTTTAGGAAGAGTCAGATTAAGCATTAAAAAAATATCTATTGTGCAATCCGTGTTTTTAGATTCAAGCAACATTAGCTTTTTGGATTAATGTAATCTAAAATATTAAAATTAATTTTTACCCCTATGACCATAATGTCATCAATTTGTTTTTGATTGCCCATCCATTTTTTGATTCTCGTTTCGAGTATTTGTTTCTGGGTGCTAAGAGGCTTGGTATGAATCTCTGAGAGCAAAGCCCTGAAACGGTGAGCCATAAACTTTTTCCTGCTGTCTTCCCCAAATTGGTCTTGGTAACCATCTGAGAATAGGTAAATAGTCATTTTATCAACCAGCGGAACACTAACTTGTTCAAAGGCACGGTTGAGAGTAATCTGTGAGCCTCCAATGGAAAGTTTATTTGGTTTTATCATCTGTATTTGGGGATTTTCGGGCAGAAAATAGTACATAGGTGTATAACTCCCCGAAAAAGTAAGCGTCCGGTTTTCTATATCCAGCAAACACACAGCGGCATCCAGCCCGTCCCTGTTTTCGTTTTCGCCTTGTTTGAGGGTGGTTCTGATTCCTTGTCGCAAATCTTCAAGTATCTGCGCGGGTTGGTGGATTTTTCTCAGTTCGATGGCTTCTCTGAGCAAATTGTGGCTCACGATAGACATTAGCGCGCCCGGCACTCCATGGCCTGTGCAGTCTGCGGCTACTAAAATAATCTTGGAATCTTGCTGGTTGTATCTTTTGAACCAATAAAAATCTCCGCTGACTATGTCTTTGGGCATGTAAAGCACAAATCCCTCTCCAAACGAATTTACCAGTTCGGCTTCATCAGGCAAAATAGCAGATTGGATGCGTTTGGCATAGCGAATGCTATCGGTAATATTGTCGTTTTGGATTTTTAAAAGCCTGTAAGTCTCCGATATTTTCTCTTCATTGATTTTTCGTTTGGTAATGTTTTGCAGTGTGATGTTGGTTTTAGAGAGATTGCCTTTTTCATCGTAAATAGGGTGTGCTACTTCTTGAATCCATTGCAAATCTTTATTGGGAACCTTAATTCGATAAATTGCGGTATAATCAAGTTTATTTAGTAAAGCTTGGTTTCTTTGTTCTTTTAGGTTTTGGGCATCTTCGGGATATACGATTTGTTCGAGTGTTTTATCGTTCAATTCTATGCTGCTATCTAACCCTAAGGTATCATAGATGGTTTCTGAAAAGTGGTATTCTCCCGTAGAGTGGTCAATTTGGTAACTGGCCAAACGAGCCAATCTTTGGGCTTCGATGAGTCTTTGGTCTTTTTCTATGAGTTTCTTTTGCGTTTCCTCAAGAAATTTATTGGATTTACTCAACAGCGTGGCGTTTTCCATCAGAACCTGCTGCGATTTCATCAAATCTTTGTTGGCTTCTTCAAACAGTGCAGTCCTTTTGAGAACCTCACTTTCCAAAAGTCTGTTTTGCTCTATAATAAATAGTTCTTTTTCTTTTTTTGCCGCTTCGTTTTGTTTTTTATACAGATTAATTCTATCAGATAGTGCAATGGAAAGCAATGCCATTTGCGCAATTGAGCCTATTTGGAGCGATGCCGCTCCAAGTTGATTGTAGAAATAGTCATCATTATATCTGAAAATGAAAATAATTATAAAAAATAAAAAAGTAAAAAAAGCTACCATGTAAGCGCGAGCAGGGAAGAACCCTTTTCTATAAACCAGTAGTGCATATACACTCAAAATAGAAATAAAAATAATTGAACCGGCTCTTGATGTGATAATAGATAGATACATTTCATCGAAAAAGGAAAATAAGATGCCTACAATCGGTATGATAAGCAAATAATTGAGCCATTGAGCGGCGCGAGGGAAGTATAACTTCAATTGCAAGAACTCTATACTAAAAGGCAAAATCGTAAACGCAACCAGAGCCGGAAACCAAATATTTCCATAATAATTTATGATTGGGAAATTAGGCCAAAGGATTTCAAAATTAACACCCAAATAATGTCCGTTGAGCAAGACACTCGATACCAGAAAGAAACAATACAGTAGATAGGATTGGTTTTTGGTAGCCAGATAAATCAAAAAATTGTAAATGAGCATCATTAAAATAGCTCCAAACCCAAAAGTGTAAAGAATGTCCGATTGGTGAATGCTATTGATGATTGCTTTATCTGATCCTATTCGCAAGGGGACAGAGAGCGGTGTTGAAGATTTAACTTTGATATAAAAAGTCCGACTTTCTCCTTCGGAAAGAAAAAAGGGAACGATGGGATTTCGGTATTTGATGACTCGTTGAGAAAATGGAATTAAAAATCCAATTTTACGGTACTCCAAAATCGAGCTGTTCTGCACTTGGTGTACCTCAATCTCTTCGAGCATGGGATTGGCTATTTCTAAGTACCACTGCGCTGTTGCCGTTGAGTAGAGTTCAAATTTTATCCAGATAGACTCATCGGTAAGCCCAAAATTAATAACCTGTGTGTTGTTAGCTTTAAAGCTATACAGCCCTCTGTTATTGATTAAATTGTCAATATCAACACTATCTTCCGAATCTGTTAAAACGGAAACCCGATCTCCTATGATGACGGTAGGCTTTTCAGCAAATAGGATTATTTGTTGCGCCTTAGCCACATAGCAGGTCAATAACAGTATGGACAATAATTTGTACACAATAAAACTGCCGATTTTAGAGTAAATGTACCGCGAATTTTTCGCAGTAAAAAAGTTTTTCTAAAAAATTATACAGAACCTAAAGTCTTGATTTTGCGGTAAAGCGTTCTTTCCGATATACCAAGCTCTTTGGCGGCTTTTTTCCGATTTTGGTTGTGCTTTTTCAGTGCCTGCACAATCATCTCAATTTCTTTTTTCTCCAGCGAGAGGTGTTCATCTTCAATTTCTGCGGTGATGTCTTCGGTTTTATTGTTTACGGCAGGCAGCATAGGCACCTTGTTATGCAAATCGGCTTGTTGGGAGCCATAAGTCGGGTAACCGGGTTCGTTAGTGGCAAAAAACTGTTCGGAGGTCTTTAGAATTTGCTCTCTGATGGCTTCATCGGAGTTGTTGAGCAGAGAATAGAGCATTTTTTTCATCTCAGATGTATCTCTTTTCAGCTCTTCTACTTCCTTGCGCATATCAAACAGAATTTTGTAAAGAAGTTCCCTTTCAGAAAAGCTCTCATGGCTCTGTTGGGCTACCGGCAAAGAAATAAGGCGTTGGTTTTGATTTTGAGGGTTGGGTAGGTACTTGAGCAGGGTTTCTTTACTTACCAAACGGCTTTCTTCCATGACCGTCATTCTCTCGGCCAAGTTTTTTAGCTCTCTGATATTGCCCGGAAACCTATAAGAAAACAGGACTTGTTTGGCTTCTTCTGAAAGGATAAGTGGCCTGATGAGGTTGCGCTCGGCGTAGTCGGTGGTAAATTTTCTAAATAAAAGCTCAATATCGCTTCCTCTGTCTCTAAGAGGCGGTATTTGGATAGGAAAGGCCGACAACCGATAATATAAATCTTCTCTAAATTTTTTTTGCTCTACTTTTGCCAGCAAATCGGCGTTGGTTGCGGCCACAATGCGTACATCTGTTTTTTGTACCGAGTTAGAGCCTACTTTGACAAACTCTTTGTTTTCCAGCACTCTGAGGAGTCGCACTTGGGTCTCCAGAGGAGTGTCCCCTATCTCATCAAGAAAAATAGTCCCTCCGTTGGCATACTCAAAATAGCCCTTTCTTGCTTCGGTTGCCCCTGTAAATGAGCCTTTTTCGTGGCCAAAAAGTTCTGAGTTGATGGTTCCTTCCGGTATAGCACCACAGTTTACGGCGAAAAAAGACTTGTGTTTGCGTACGCTGAGTTGGTGTATGATTTTGGAAAAGGACTCTTTGCCTGTGCCGCTCTCTCCCAATATTAATACGCTCATATCCGTACTTGCAGCCACCAAAGCAGCTTGGATAGAAGCAATGAGTTTGGGAGAGTTGCCCACAATCCCAAACCTATTTTTGACCGCAATTATATCATCGTTCATCCTGCAAATGTATCAAAATATGACAATTTGACACAAACTTAAAACGGACTCACAAAATCACGAAGGCGAACCAAGTTTTTATCTTTATTTGAGAAAATTCTTTCCTGCGGCTCAAATATCAAATCAATGCCCAACTCAGGGTCATCGAACTGAATACCGCTATCATGGGGTTGGTGATAAAAATTATCGCATTTATAGATGACTTCACAATCACTAAGAGCTATAAACCCATGCCCAAATCCCACAGGTACAAATAGTTGCAAGTTGTTTGTTGAGTTCAACTCTATGGCGAAGTGTTGCCCGTAGGTCGGAGAGTTTTTCCGCAGGTCAATGGCCACGTCCAAAATCGAACCATTCGTGCACCGCACTAATTTAGACATTCCTTGCGGAGGAAACTGAAAGTGTAGGCCTCTGATGACCCCGCGTTTGGAGGTGGAGTGGTTATCCTGCACAAAATTGATTTGTGAAAGTCCGGTACTTTCCCTAAACACATCCAACCTAAAACTTTCATAAAAAATTCCTCTTTCGTCCTGAAATATTGTTGGCTCTATCAACCAGAGTCCTTCCAAAGGTGCACGCGAAATTTTCATATTTGTCTCAGCAGAGAGTTAAGATACTTACCGTAGCCACTTTTCAATAGCGGTTGTGCCAATTTTTGAAGTTGTGCGGCATCAATATAGCCCATCCTAAAAGCCACCTCCTCAATACATCCGATTTTGAAACCTTGACGCTCTTCTATCACTTGGACAAAAGTACCCGCTTGCATCAGCGAAGCAAAAGTACCAGTGTCCAGCCATGCGTAGCCTCTGTTCATAATTTTGACCTGAAGTTTACCCGCCTCCATGTAGGCGCGATTGACATCGGTTATTTCATATTCTCCTCTGGCAGAGGGCTTTACGGCGGCAGCAATATCCAATACATCGTTGTCATAGAAATACAGACCGGTTACGGCATAATTGGACTTAGGATGCTCGGGCTTTTCCTCTATGGATATGGCTTTGAGATTGGCATCAAATTCTACCACTCCGTACCGTTCAGGGTCATTGACATGGTAGGCAAAAACGATGGCTCCTTGAGGGTTTGCGCAGTCTTGAAGCATTCTGCTCAAGCCACTGCCATAGTAAATGTTATCACCCAAAATCAAAGAGACTTTGTCTTTGCCCACAAACTCTTTCCCTATAACAAATGCTTGCGCCAGTCCGTTGGGAACAGGTTGGGCTGCGTACACAAAATTGCACCCCAACGCGCTGCCATCGCCCAAAAGCCTGACAAATCCTGCTTGGTCTTGAGGTGTGGTAATAATTAAAATATCGTTTATTCCCGCCAGCATCATGGTAGAAAGCGGATAGTAAATCATGGGCTTATCGTAAACAGGCAGTAGTTGTTTACTCATTGCTTGCGTAAGGGGATGCAGCCTTGTTCCCGAGCCGCCAGCAAGTATGATTCCTTTCATCATTTTTTAAAATCGATGCAAAATGATGATTTTAGGTAAAATAGACAAGCAAAAGGATAAAAAAATTATACCAAGATTTAAGTGATTTTTAAGATTTTAAGGATTGATTCGCTTGATTTTCAAGGATTTAATTCTAAAAAAATATAAAACCACTTAATTTATAGTATAAGTCTATTCCAATGAGCCTTTGTTTGACTGCAACAATAGGCTTATTTTTTCATCAAATTTTGAAGGCTGAACTTGAGCCACTCAAACCCAGAGTCAAAGGGGGTAGTGCCAAAAACGTCGAAAGCAAAATTGGCAGACTTTTCAATAAAAGCATCTGTATTTTCTGCTTGGAAAGAAGTATCGTTTTTCCAGAAGAAAAGAATGGTAAGAAGTTGCACCTGCAAAATATTTTTGTAGTAGTCGGCAAACACTGCCCTTTGAATCACCTCGCCGGTATCATAGCCTTGTTGGAGCACTTGCTCAACAAAGTTGGTAAAGTAAGGCTTGGCTAATTTTAGAAAATTGGGTGATAGGGCTTTGTTTTTCCAATCAGGGCGGGGTTTTTCGATGGTAAACTTGGCGAAGGAAGTATTTTCTTTCAACACCTCTATTAGCGTAAAATAATAGGCAAGCAATTTTTCTCTTCCACTATAACCTTCAAAAGCCTCTTCTTTTGAGGCTTTCTCAAAACTTTTTTCAAAGAACCAGAGCCAGATTTCTTGTTCGAGTTTTTCGCAAAAATCTTTGGTTTGGTAGTGTTTTCTAAACTCCGATTCTTCCAGACCTGCTTCACTGACAAACTCATAAACAGAAGTAGGACGGCGGTTGTTATTGCTCACAAAAGCTATGTAGGCTTGTAGGATTTGTTGCTTTTCCATAAAGTTTTAATTTAAGACGAAATATGGGAAGTTTTTACTGCCTTGATTTGAGTTCTTTCTTGAGGCTCTGGATGATCTTCTGACTTTGTAATTCCTGTATTTTCAACTGTTGTGCTTCATTCCGAATCACACAATAAAAATTTTTTTCATGCTTAATTCGCAATAAAAAATTAGCCGAAGAAACACATGGTTTTTCGGCTCGAACAGATGTAAGGGCTTCTGCCAATTACTCGGATTCTTGGCTGTTGTCTATGACGACCATGCCTTTCCAATATAGTTTCCCCTCGTGCCAGTGTGCATGATGAGAGAGGTGAGGTGCGCCGGTTGTTTGGCAAATACCAATAGAGGGAATAGCCAAATGGTGGTGGCTTCTTCTTTTGTCGCGGCGGGTTTTGGATATTTTCCGTTTAGGGTGTGCCATTTTATTATATCGTTATGTTATTGATTCAAATTTTTAAGTGCTTCCCAACGTGGGTCAATTATTTCTTGGGATTCTTGCTCAGAGTCAAATACAATAATAACATCATCATCTTGCTGAGACTCGAAGCGAGGATGCAATTTTTTCATGGGTATCGATATGAGTATCAAGTCGTAAATAACTTGACTGAAATCCAAACAAGACGAGTTTTGCTCAATCAAATACACATCATCATCGAGGGTTTCGTTTCTATCGCTAAATTTGAAGATGACCTTGTGGTTTATGCCAAGTTCATAGTCAAATTCATCTCCGCTTCTATCGCAGACCAGCTCAACAGAGCCTGTGATTGAGATATTTACCTCTATCATAGACAGAGTTTTCTCCATGCTCAGAGTTGCCGACAAAGAACCTTTGCTCAACTCGGCTGAGCCAAAATGAGAAAAAATCTCATCACCTACCTCAAACTCAAACCTATGAGATTTGTTCGGGGCAAGGCCATAAATATCAACAATATAAGGCTGAAAAACTTTCAACTTAATCTAAAATTGGGTTGCAAATATAGGCAAAAAAACGCAATCCAAAATTTATTCGCAATTGATTAGAGCATTTAGCTCATCATTTTTTATGCTCACTGATGGTTTGCCAAAGGTGAGTACCTTGACCGCAGTGGCTTTTCCATTGAGTTCTACGGCAAATTCTATTTTTTTGTCCCCATCGGTGCGTGAAGTCAGTTTCCCTTCCCACTTCTTGCCGCCCAACTCAACAGCCACATTTTTATCTGAAAATGTAATCTTCACAGGCTCAGTCTTTTCTTGGCCTGTGTTCATATCTGTCCAAGAGTTTGCGGTGTAGGTGGCTTGATGGGTCTGTGCGTACAAACCTACACTCCAAAACAAACTGAAAATCAATACAATTATTTTCATATAGCGGGAAATTTTATCCGAATTTACCTGCAACATAGTTCTGAGTGCGCTCTTTTTGCGGGTTTTTGAAAAGCTCTTCGGTAGGTGCAAACTCTTCAAGCACTCCCTGATAGAAAAATGCAGTTTTATCGCTGATTCGGGTGGCTTGTTGCATGTTGTGGGTTACGATGACAATAGTGAATTTTTCACGAAGTTCTTTGACCAAATCTTCTACTTTAAGAGTAGAAATGGGGTCAAGGGCAGAAGTCGGTTCGTCCATGAGAATAATCTCAGGATTGACGGCGATGGTTCTGGCTATACAGAGGCGTTGCTGTTGGCCACCGGAAAGTGCGAGGGCTGATTTTTTGAGTTCGTTTTTGACTTCATCCCAAAGAGCAGCTTGTTTTAAGGCAGACTCTACCCTGTCCGCAATCGCAGTTTTATTGGTTTCTCCATTGACTCTCAAGCCATAGGCTACATTGTCAAATATGGTTTTGGGGAAAGGTGTGGGTTTTTGAAAAACCATACCGACTCTTTTCCTCAAAGCATTTACATCTGTAGAAGACGAATAAATATTTTCGTCATCTATTTTGATTTCACCTTCAATTTTACAGCCTTCGATTAAGTCGTTCATCCGATTGTAGCAACGCAACAGAGTAGATTTGCCACAACCCGAAGGACCAATAAAAGCCACGACGGAATTCTTCTCTACTTCAATATCTATATTGAATAGTGCTTGTTTTGCGCCGTAAAAAAGGTTTACGCCTTTGGTAGAAATTTGAACCATTTTCTAATTCTTGCTTGCAAATATAAAGCAATTTCATGCAGATAATATGAATTTTTTATTACATTTTAGGGTGAGTCTTCGCATACACTTTCTTTAGGGTCGTTGCGTCCAAATGGGTATAAATTTGGGTAGCGGCCAAATCGCTATGGCCGAGCAATTCTTTAATAGCTTGCAAATCAGCCCCTCCATTGAGCAGATGAGTCGCAAAACTGTGCCTTAGGACGTGAGGACTCCTTTGTAGGGCAGGCAAATCAAGAAGATAGCTGTGAACCAAACGGTACACAAACATTCGATAGGCTTTTTTGCCTTTGGAGGTTTGCACTACATGGCCTTCTTTTTGTCTGTAAGGCTCTAAAACCGCTCTCAATTCGGCCAATATCGGAATCATTCTGACTTTTGTGCCTTTTCCTTTGATTTTTATAGTATTCCTTTCAAAATCAACATCTTCCCATCGAAGCCCTATCAGCTCAGAGCATCTCATGCCCGTAAGGTACAAAAGTTGCACCACGAACTTGGACGTATCGTCTTGTTTTTGGGTAAAATTCTCTACAACAGCATCTTGTGCTAAGAATTTGGGTAGGGCGGATTTTTCTTTTATCGCTTTGATAAGGGTAGCGGGGTTTTGTTCAATGAGCTGTTTTTCAAGCAATAATTTTCCATACACCCTTAGCGCACTGATTTTGCGATTGATGCTTTTAGGCTCATGGTTTTGCTCAATGAGTGAGGAGACCCAATTTCTGATTGATTTGAGGTTAAATTCATCTGAGAAACTAAAAAACTGGTACACGTCTCTTAGATAGGCACTTATGGTATGCGGCGAGTGTCTTTTTTCGTATTTGAGATGGTTTTCAAAAATCTCTTTCTCAAACTTGGGCATTTATTGGTTTTTTTTCAGGAAAAATAACTGAAAACACCATACTCACAGCTACCAATGCCAAAATCACATAAATAGAATGCTCTTTTTCAAAGCCAATGCCGCTCCACCAGCTCTCAGTGAGCATTTTAAGCCCTATAAATATGAGTATAACCCCCAAGCCTATTTTCAAATACCTGAAATAGTGCATGATATTGGACAAAAAGAAAAACATGGATCTCAAGCCCATTATGGCAAAAATATTGGAAAAAAATACTATGTAGGGGTCTTTGGTAACAGCAAAAACAGCCGGCACCGAATCGAACGCAAAAACCAAATCTGAAAATTCAACCACCATCACCACCAAAAAAAGCGGCGTTACCATCAATCTGCCGCTCTTAACCACAAAAAAATAGTCTCTTACAAAGCGAGGATACGACAGTTGAGGGAACAAACGGTTGAAGGTGCGCACAACGATATGATTGGCAGGGTTGATGCTTTTTTCTTCTTCGCCTTTGGCAAATTCGTACAAAAATTTTGCACCTGAAAACGTCAAAACAGCCCCAAAGATATAAAGGATGAAATGAAATTTTTGAATGAGAAAAGCCCCTAAAAAAATAAACATAAAACGCATGACTATCGCTCCCAAAATACCCCATAGGAGTACTTTTTTGAAGTAGCTTTCTCTCACCTGAAAAGAACCCAAAATCATTATGATAACAAATATGTTATCCACAGAGAGTGAGTACTCGAGCATCCAACCGGTCAAAAACTCAGTGGCAATAATCGAGCGATACAAACTCAAATCCTGCGCGAAATTATTGGGGTTGAAACTCAATTTTTTTAAATCGGTATCTGTAAAGTATTGTCTGGCAATAGTTTCCAACGTACTTGGATTGGTGATGCCGTGAATTTTGCCCCCATAATTCAAAAGTAAAAAGTAAAAACCTACCGCCGATACCACCCAAACAATAGTCCAAATTGCGGCCTCTTTAAATTGTACAACGTGATTTTTGCTGGATAATATCCCCAAATCAAGTGCAAGTAGAGTGGCAATAAATAATAAGAACCCCGTGAAAAAAACTATCTCTTGTAGTAACATTTCTTAGATAAGTACTTGCAATATATTTTGAATTTTGATAACATATTCCTTATGTGATAATTTATCACAATTTTAATTTTCTAAAACACCAATTTTTTCAAATTTTTCAAATACATGCTCCCCGTGGGGGGCATCTTCAAGTTCCGCAGTTAGGTCTTGTCCTGCCCAATGCTCATAGTGCTTGCCGTTGCGCCAAAGCCTTGAGGAACTTACGTCATAGATATAACCCCGAAAAGCAACCCAAATCTCAGGCTTGTCTTGACCATTGCGCAGTGCAAGCTGAAATGAGGTGTATTTTGGTAATATATTCATTTAGAGTCTTTTAGTAGCCTGTACTCTTGTGGATAGCGGTTGTTGATGCGGTTGGGTAAAATCTTGACCCAGCCAAGTGTAACTCCTTCATACTCAACCAATGCCCAACCCTTGTGGTTTTGCGTGTCAAAAATAACCTCTTTTTTTCTCAAAAAGTCAAGTGCCGTAGCTTTGTCCAGCGCAAACTTTAGGATATGAGCAGGGATTTTTTGGCTCATTGCCAGATGGTGAGAAGGAATAAAATCCTCGCCCTTGAATGTCCCTATTTCCAGACCTATTTTTTTTGTATTCAAATGTCCGTTGAATTGCTTACCTTTTTGAGGTACAAACGTGATATCTTCGCCAAAGTGATACAAATCTTCTTTAGGCAAATCAATAGGAATCAATTGTTTGTTGGATAAGGGCTTCCAATCCTGATTTTTTGGCTTGAGAAAATTAGCTCGCTCTGTTGATTTTTTTCTGAGACAAGCCACAAAAAGCCCCTCCCCTGAAACTTTGTGAGGATAGAATCGGTAACCCCAAACACCTTTGTAATGGGTTTCTACTATTGACCAAGATTGGGGGATTTCTATTTTTATTGACTCTAAATCAAGGTTTTCAGAAAACCAATGAACATTTTCTTCGTTTTCGGCTTCTGAAAAGGTGCAAGTACTGTACACCAAAACCCCGTCGGTTTTTAGGCAGGGCAGTGCCTGAGCTACAATTTCTCGCTGCAACTTAGAGCAATGCTTGACAAACTGTGGAGACCATAACTGTCTGGCTTCTAAGTCTTTGCGGAACATACCTTCACCTGAACAGGGAGCGTCAATCAATACAAAATCAAAAATACCGCGTAAGTTCCCAAACTGTAAAGCTGTATTTTGGCTGATGAGTTGGTGGTCAGAGCCCCAACGAGTAAAGTTTTCTATAAGGGCTACCTGCCGTTTGGTCATCACCTCATTGGAAACCAGAAAGCCCTCACGGCTCTCTAAAAAATCTGAAATCAGGGTGCTCTTACCGCCCGGCGAGGCGCATAAGTCCAAGGCCATCAAGTCTTTGGCATTGCCGAAATGAGTTGTTAAGATATGCCACAAGAACATAGAACTTGATTCTTGCACATAATAAGCTCCCCCAAAAAATTCAGGCCGCTCGGTAAATTTAGGCCTTTGGCTCAAAAGCCTTCCGTACTCGCACCAATTTACCGGTTGGGAATCCATAAAAAAGGAGTTACCTTTTCGAGGGTGCAATCTGATGGATGTTCTGACCGGGCGGGATAGTGCTTCAAGAAAATCACCCGATTCACTACCAAGTTGGGATTGAATTCGCTTGCAAAAATCCTTGGGCAGTACTATTTCGCTCACAAAACCAATCTAATCAAGCGATTCAAACTCTTCGTCTTCTTCTTTTGCTACTACGACAGCGGCTTTTTTGCTTCGTGTAATGGTGCGTTTGGGTTTGACCGGCTCCTCGTAAATCTCAACATCGGCCAAAATCCTACCGGAATACTCATCTATGATGATTTTCTT
The DNA here is from genome assembly GCA_964602415.1 of uncultured Roseobacteraceae bacterium. GTDB lineage: Bacteria > Bacteroidota > Bacteroidia > Cytophagales > Flammeovirgaceae > CAZRQL01. Next base: position 94,876 of record CAZRQL010000006.1, on the reverse strand, counting down.
TTTTTCTTGAATTTCTACAATCCGTTGAGGGGGCAAAATAATATTGCTTCCTTCGGCTGCATTGCGTCTTACGGTAACTACCGCCAAACCATTGGACAAGGTCTTACGCAATCTATTGTAATAATCAAGCAATCGTTTTTCGATTTTTTCAGCTATAACCTCTCTTTGTTGGTACAATTTCTTTTCTTCCTCTTCATTTTCGGCCAAGATAGCCTCAAGTTCTTCTTTTTTCACGGCCAAATCCTTAACCCTCTCGCTGTGTTTGTTTTTGGTGTCGTTTATCAAGTTTTTTACCTCTTCAACACGAAGTTTGACTTCTTTTTCCTTTTTCTTGGAAAATTTGATGTCAAGTTCGTGAAGTTCAATTTCTTTGGTGATGGCATCGTACTCTCGATTGTTACGCACATTCATGCGCTGCTCGTTGTACTTTTCTATGGCTTTCTCTGATTCCTTAATGGACAATTTTATGGCTTTTATCTCCTCTTCAAGAGCTGTTTGGTCATTTTTTAGACGGTTTATCTTAACCTCATAGCCTTCTATTTCTTCTTCGAGGTCTTGCACCTCCTGAGGTAAATCTCCACGAAGTTTGGTAAACTCATCCAATGTAGAGTCAATCTGTTGGATGGCTTTCAATAACTCCAATTTTTCTGCAACAGTTTGAGTTTGACCTTTTTGATAATTTACTTGCATACTTATATCTATATCGAGCCTGCAAATATCTGAAAAAACATCCAATCAAAAAAATCATTCATTAATCATTACGAGCGGGTTGTCTTTTTTAAATTTTGTGATGGCTTCCTCAGAAACCTTTGAAAATTCGCAATAAACTATTTTTAGGTTTGGTAAACCCTTGAGCGGCTCTAAGTTATCTACTTCAGTGTATTGAATGACCAGTTCTTTTAAGCTGGAATACTTTTTTAGTGGAGTGAGTGAAGAAATTGGAGTGCGGATTGCTGACAGCTCTACCAAATTGACCGCATGTTCCATGGGAGCGAGTGAGTTTACTTCCGTATTGTTTATGTAAAGAATTTTTAGGGCTGTACACCCTGCCAAAGGTGCGATGGAAGTAATTTTACAGTTTGACAAATCGAGTATTTCCAATTGTTTCAGCGATGAAAGAGGACTCAGATCCGTGATTTTGTTATTGTAGGCTTCCAATTTTTTGAGGCCACTGAGTTTGGAAAGAGCAGATAAGTCGGCAACGTCGGTTTCACTGATGTTGAGGGCTTGGAGTTGGGTCAGTGAGGCAAGAGGCGACAGGTCAGAAACAGATGAATTGCCATCTAAAAAAAGAGTTTTCAGATTTTTGAGTGATTTTAAGGGCAATAAATCCTTGATATTTTGACTTGAGACATCGAGGATGGTAAGTTCGGCAATCTTTTTGAAGTCATCTTTTGTAGGAATAGAACTTATTTTGGCTGATTTGACAAAAATATTTTTCCACCGTGCATCTAACCCATCCCACCAAACTTGGTCGGGTTGAGAGAAGGCCAGCAGAGGCAGACAAGTAAAGCAAATTAACAGACGGATGTTTATCATAGATATTTAATTCTTTCGTTTATACAAATATTAACTCACTTTTTGAGCCGGTCTTATTAAGAGAGGATAATTTTTTTTATTGCAAATATAGAGCAAATGAAACTTTATTTGGAGGGTTTTCAAAAGATTTTATTTTTGATATTTTGTATTTATGCTATTGATAGTCAAGCGCAAAGCTATCCAAAAATAGAAGGATACATTCAGTCCGGTCGCTATGATTTGGCCTTGGCAGAGGCCAAAAGAGAGCTCTCCTACAAAAACGACCCTCTCTTGAATTACTATTTGGGTATAAGCTACTTAGAGTCTGATTTTGGTAAGTTCAAAAGCCTCAGTTTTTTGGAAACTGCTTGTCAGTCTCAAAATCCTAAACCGATTTATTTTTTTGATTTGGGCAGGGCTTACCACGCCATGGGCAAATGGCAGAGTGCTGTGGTTGCCTTCAATGAGTTTAGAGAAAAGATAAAGCAAGACTCCGAATATTACCGAAAAGCCACTCAACTCATCAACGCCTGCACCACCGCCCTCAATCTATCCAAAAAAGAAAATGTGTACCAGACTTTTGTCTTTTCCCCGTACATCAATACTTCGTATGACGAGTTCAAGTTTTTATTTATTCCAAGGCAAAAAGATGTATTTCTCTCTTCAAACAGAAGGTACAACTCATATCAAGATATCATTTCCCAAACAGATTTTCTCGCTGACAGTGAAAAGAATTCATCAATAAATTTTTACCGCTCTGCCCCCAAAGACGACAACCAAGATACCACCGCCAACTGGTCGCTGACCTCCGAGCAGAAAATACGTGACTTTAAGGGATTCCCTGTATCTGTGGCAGCCGATGGAGAAACTTATTTGTTTTTGGGCAGCTATAAAGACCGCCAAGCGGAAGAACTCTATATAATTAAGTTAAATGAAAAGAAAGAGTGGGGCAAACCTCATCGCTTGCCCAACTCGGTCAATAGCGGCGGCAAGTATTGGGGGGCTACTTTCGTTGATGCAGGTCGTTCTATTATTTTTGCCTCGGACAGAGCGGGCGGATATGGTGGATTTGATTTGTATAGGGTTGACAGCAAACGAGATAGGTGGGAAACTCCTCGCAATTTAGGCCCCGCCATCAATACTTCTTCCGACGAAGTTACCCCCTTTATGGGACACGACAACCAAACCTTGTATTTTAGCTCAGACAGGGTGGGGAGCATAGGGGGGTTGGATGTGTTTTTCTCCAAGGATTCAGTCGGCCTGTGGTGCGTACCCCAAAATATGGGACTGGGTATCAATAGCTCTGCTGATGAGATTTATTACAGCACTAAGCCCGGTTCAGACCACGTTGTTTTTAGTTCTAATCGTGTTACTGAGCAGTCTATGGGGGGGTATGATATTTATTTTGCAAGTAATCTCAGGCCTCAGTCAAGGATAGCTATCGTTACAGGCAATATTGTAGCCCTTCGAGGTACTGACACTTTGAACGTAAGCATCAAAATTACATCTGAGGATTCGCTCCAAGATAGGCGCAGCCACCCTATTGTCTATAACTCAAAAAGAAACGGCGAATACGTAGCTTTTTTGCCTCAGGCCAAAAATTACATGTTTACAGTACATGTTGGTAATTCACATTTTTACAAATTCAGAATCACTATTGAAAAAGATACGCGTGTGTACCGCTTTAGTCAAAATATTGAAGTCAAAAAAATCGCTCTTTTAGGCAATGAAGTGGTAGAACACCTTTCTCTTTCGACTCCAATTTACTCTTTTGACAAAATGGATAAAACAGGTAATGGTTTTTTGTCATCGGTCTCTCGTACTTCCGGTTTTAGAAAGATGGTAGAAGAAATCTTTGCAAATAAAGATTCTGCATCCTATGCGAGTTTGGATGGAATCATCAATGATTTGGATGTGTCCCCCGAGCAGCGGGAGCAATACCGCAAAACCATTTTGCAAGAAATTCAAGATGCCTTCAAAGACCCCCAAATAGACTTTAACGTATTTGATAAGATTGGTACATTGCAAGGCCAAATATTTGGCAATGAAGGTGTTTGGAAAATACCTCCGGATTCTGTTATTGCAAGGCTACAAGATCCGTTTGTGCCGGGCAGCGATCAATTGTCTCAAATACAACTTAAAAAACTTGAAGAAATTATTACATTTGTAAATGATTTTAAAAATCTTGCAATTTTTATTGTCCAAAACGAGTCCAAAATACCTTTAGAGGCGCGCATTCTAAATAAAACCGCGATTTTACAAAATTATTTCAAGTCAAGATTAAAAGCAGACCAACATAAAATAATGGTAACAAATAGCAATCTGGCGCAAAAAGATATTATTATAGAAGTAAAAAAGTTGAACCGATAAATTGTATATCTTTTGAAAAATAGATTTTTATCTTTTGGCTTTTGGCTATTGAGTGTTCCTTTATTTGCTCAAATACCTGAATATGAGCGAAAAGCGGCCATTATTTCGGCTATTACAGGCTATATAAAATGGCCTCCTTCTATTTTGACAGATGAGACGCCGCTTGTTGTTGGGATTTTGGGCACAGACCCGTTTGGAGAGTTGCTTTTGTACCAATTACAAGATAAATATAAGGGCAGGAAAATAACCATCAACTACTCGACAACCGTTTCCAGACTCCAAGGAGCACACATTATTTTTATTGCTAATTCAGAAAAAAACGATATTGCTCGTATTATCAAAGAGATATACAGCTACAAACAACCTTCTGTACTCACCATAGGCGACAAAATCCCCAATTTTTGTGAGAGTGGAGGAATCATCAATTTTATTGGGGAGGGCAATGGATTTGATTTTAACCTGCTCAAAGCCACCAAAGTATCCCTTGTCGTTGATAAGTCAATATCTCGAACCGCTCGCAACTTGGTCAACGTTGAATAAAAATGTTTAAAATTAAAGGCATCCGATTTAAGGCAACTCTTGCTTTTTTGATAGTCAGTTTTTCGGTCTTAATTTTTTCTTTTGCTACCTTTTTGGTTGTTGAATACCAGAACTTCAAATCAAATACGATTACCAACATACAAAACTTGGCTTACAATATTGTGTCGAGTAATGCAGCATCTATTGAGGTTCAGGCACTTAAATCCATACAGTTGGATTTATACAAGACCTTGCCCCGATACAGCGAAGTTGAATATGTTTGTTTGTTTGATGCGAAAGGCAATCCAATTAGTGTGTACGACCGTGCAGTTTTTCTTCGAAACGAAGCTAACATAGATAAAATTGAGTCTTTGATTTTAGATTCTAAACTTGATTCTCAACTTGTTGGAATACGAATACCTGTTTTTCGACCTATGGGTGAAGATTTTGATTGGGCTAAAGGAGAACTTTACATTTATGTAACAGTTGAAAAACAAAGCGGACAACAGCTGGCTACTTTGTATGTTAAGCGTTCATTGCAAGACTTTTACCAACGTTTCAAACAGTTGGCTGTTTTGGCACTCTTGATTATATGTGTTTCCAGTATTTTAGCGGTTGTTCTTTCAGTCAGTGCCCAAAGGGTCATCACCCGGCCGATTTTAGGGCTTCAAGTATTTGCCCAAAAAATTATAGCAAGCAATGATTTTTCCCTCAGAATCAAAGACATAAACCGCAGCGATGAGATTGGCGATTTGATGCGTGCTTTTGACAAATTGCTCGAACATACCCAATTACAAAACCAAAGTCTATATGCCGCAAAAGTAAAAGCCGAAGAGTTGGCTCTTGCCAAGCAGGAGTTTTTGGCCACTATGAGCCATGAAATCAGAACTCCCATGAATGCCGTTATGGGGATGGCTACTTTATTACAAGACACAGAACTCACTGCTATTCAGCGTAAATACGTAGATATCATATTGAGTTCGACTGAAAGTCTTTTGGTGATTATCAATGACATATTGGATTTTTCAAAAATAGAAAGTGGTTCTTTGGCATTTGAACTTATACCGATGTGCCCGCAAGAGCAAATCCAAAATATTGTTGAAAGCTACCGTCCTAAGTTTCAGCCCAAAAAGCTAACAGTCAACTTAGATATAGCCTCTGATGTACCCGGTTGGATTTTGACTGACCCTGTCAGGTTCAATCAAGTGGTTATCAATTTGTTTACCAATGCCATTAAGTTTACCGAAAAAGGCAGCATCACCATAGGAGCAAGGCTATTGGCCACTGACGGCAAATCGTCTCTGATTAGATTTTTTGTAAAAGATACAGGAATAGGCATTCCAAAAGAAAAACACGAAGACGTTTTCAAATTGTTTACTCAGGCCAATTCTTCTACCACCCGCAAGTACGGAGGCACAGGACTGGGGCTTTCTATTTCCAAGCAATTAGTTGAAATGCAACAGGGTAGGATTTATTTGGAAAGTGAAGAAGGCAAAGGCAGTGAGTTTGGGTTTGAAATTTGGTTCAAAAATAGCGCAGCCCCTCAAGCGGCTGCTCAAACACCAAAAATCGAACACGAAAAAGGCGGCAAAATCCTTCTGTCTGAGGATAACGAAGTCAATCAGTTGCTTGTGGTTACACTGCTCAATCAGTGGGGTTTGGAGGTGGACGTGGCCATCAATGGGCGGCAAGTCATCGAAAAAGCCAAGCAAGGCACATACGACCTGATACTTATGGACGTGCACATGCCCGAGATAGACGGCTACCAAGCCACCAGAATTTTGCGCAATGAGTTGGGAATCAGTACGCCTGTTTTGGCTATTACGGCATCGGCCATGAAAGGTGAAACAGAACGGTGTATGGAAGCCGGAATGAATGATTTAATTCCCAAGCCGTTTAGAAAGCAAGAATTGAAAGATAAAATTTTTTCATTTTTGGCATAAAAAAATAGCCACAAGTACAAACCTGTGGCTATCGAACAAGGCTACTTTTGGTTATTTGAGTTCGAATTCTTCTTCTATTACAGTATAGTTGCCATCGTCATCTACTGCGGCCACTATAAAGCCATAGGTGCCAGCAGGCGCGTTGGCAGGTATGGGAATGGTAAAGGTAACTTCAGCATTTTTTGCGTGGACGTGCTTGTCGCCTTCAAAGATTTCTGTTCCTGTTTTTTCATGAACTACCATCACCACTACATCTTCTACTTCGCCGTCGGGGTCGCTTACCGCAATATTTACCATCATACTTCTTCCTTTTACCGGGTTGAGTTCCGTGAGTATGTTTATCGTGGGCTGGGTTGCTTCATTGGCGATTTCAAAGTCCAAATCCAACTCTTGTCCTTCATTGCCGGCTGCATCAAAATATTTGATTACCAAGTGATAAGGACCTGTTGGGGCATCTTTTGGGATGGGAACGGAAACCGTAGCTTTGTGCGTTTTGCCGCTCATAGAGTACACTTTGGTAAAAATAAAAGCCTTGGTGGCATCTCTTCTACCGTGTGAGTGGCCATCGAAAGCGTCGTGAATATCGACTTTGTACTCCTTAAGCCCTTGGTCATCAGCAAAGTCAATTACAAAGTTCAACGTAGGGGCAGAAGTATTTTGGTCAACCACTTCGGTCATAGAAACCATTGTTGCAGTTGGTTTGGTTTTATCGACCGGCTTGTTGTCGTCAGATTTGCTGCAAGCCATAAAGCCTACAACAACAGCTAAAAAAACGATTTTGATTAAAACTCTCATGTTTTTGTAATTTTGTTGCAAATGAAACATTATTACATTTTAAATGCAGCTTTGTTACAAATATTTTTTTGCTATGAGGTAGCTTTTTCACAGAAAAATATTTCACAATCGTCTGATAGTCTGGACATTGACTCGGCAAAGATTTTGCAAACCATTTGGATTGGTGCACAATTTCCCACATCTTTCAAGTCAGAAAAGGAGTTTTCAAGTCAGCAATTGCTCAGACAGGCTAAAGTGTCTTTTGTCAGCACGTTGGAAAATGTACCCGGTCTTTCTGCCATTCAGATGGGAGTAGGGATAGCCAAGCCCGTAATCAGAGGGATGAGTTTTAATCGGCTGGTAGTGAGTGAGAACGGCATCAAACAACAAGGCCAGCAGTGGGGCAGCGACCATGGCCTTGAGATAGATGCCTTGGGGGTAGAGCGTGTTCTGATTACCAAAGGCCCCATGGCACTGGCCTACGGCTCTGATGCGATTGCGGGAGCCATTGAGATTTTGCCCGAGCCTATTGTCGAACAAAGGCTTCAAATCCAAACCACGGCAGCCTACCAAAGCAACAACCGATTGTTTGTCAATTCTTTGGGTATGCAGGTGCGAAAAAACCATTTTTTTGTCAAAGGGCGAGTTACTGTCCAAGATTTTGGTGATTTTAGAGTTCCGGCAACCCAATTTATTTACAACGGATACATATTGCCCATATACGACGGATGGCTCAAAAACACCGCTGGCAGTGAACTCAACCACAAACTTTCACTGGGTCGGGTAGGAAAAAAGACCCATATTACTTTGATGTGGAGCGGCTTCAACCAGCGCGCCGGAATCTTTGGGGGGGCTATGGGCTCGCCGAGGTTTTACTCTCTGCGCCCCGACGGCAATCGAAACATAGACCTACCCCGACAAGTCAATTCACACAATAAACTGATTTTTAACTTAGTGTATTATGCAGATAAATATACCGCATCGTTTGATATGGCTTGGCAACATAACCTGAGGCGCGAAGAATCAATTCCCCACGCACACGGCAGACAACAAATTGATAAAAGCCAAATCTTGGCTCTCCAAATGAGTCTTAACGTATTGACAGCCAAGTTTAAAATAGAAAAGGAACTTGACTTTATGAACTACACCTTGGGCACTTCGGTCGAAATACAAAACAACCGTTCCACCGGATTTGAGTTCCTTATACCCCACTATCACTGCTACCAAGTGGGATTTTACTCGCTCATTAACAAAAAAATAAATAAAAAAGTCAAGACAACGGCGGGAATCCGTTTCGATATGGCAAATTTTTCCTCTCCTCTTGCCCTTGACCTTTTTTATCAAGAACTTACCGATGAACCTTATCGTGCACCCAACTTAAACCGTTATTTTTCGAGTGTTTCGGCTTCATGCGGATTGAATTGGGCTATAAGCCAACGCATCAAGTCCAAGTTCGCGGCAAGTCGAGTTTTTCGCTTCCCTACGGTCAATGAATTGGTTTCCAATGGCATACATCACGGTACTTATCGACACGAACGCGGCGACCCAAGTCTTTCGCCCGAAGTGGGGTATAGTGCCGATGCAGATTTAGAGCTGAAAATCAATAAGATAAAATTTCAATTTTCGCCTTATGGATATTATTTTTCAAATTATTTGTACTTGAGTCCGGCAGCCATGTTTTCGCCCTTGCCCGAGGCGGGGCAAATTTACTTGTACCGTCAAGACCGCGCTTTTATCAACGGATTTGAGGCAGAATTTGAGTACAAAATCCACAAATCATTGGTTTTCAATACCCACTACGCAATCGTAAGAGCCAAAAACATCAATTCAACTTTTGGACTGCCTTTTACCCCACCCGATAAATTCTATGTCAGATTGGATTACTTTTTGAAAACCAAAAACTTAGAAGTAAATATCTATTCTGACTTTGCTCATCATTTCAGCCAACAACGCACCGACCGCAACGAACGTGAAACCCCTGCCTACCACCTGTGGGGTGCAGGTCTGCAACTAAGCTACAAGCAAACCCTGCTCAATATAAGCCTTCAAAATATTGCCGACACGCCCTACCTCAACCATCTGAGCCGCTACCGAATTTTGTCCATTCCCGAACCCGGGCGAAACCTGAGAATCAGTTTAAAACTCCCATTGACCAAATAAATATCTGTATATCAATTTTTTGATTGGTTACAAAGATAAATTACGCTAATTATGATGATTGTTTTATCCCAAATAAAACAATTTGATTTTATCACACAAGTAGCTGACTTGGCTTCGGGTGAGTTCGGGATAGATAGGCAGTGAAAGCAGTTCTTTTTCTAAACGTGCAGCAATCGGGAAATCGCTTTCTTTATGTTTTAAATGATGGTAAGGTTTTAAGAAGGGTAGGGCTTTTGGGTAGTGTATTTCGGTTTGTATGCCGTTTTTTGCCAAAAACTCTTTCAATTCATCGCGCTGTTTGCATCTGATGGCAAAAATATGAAAGGTATGTCGGGCTTTGCTGCGGATTTGGGGCAGTGAGATGTCGGCCACCTCTTGCAATTGTTCTTTGTACCATTGGGCAATGACGTTTTTTTTGGCAATCCATCGGTCTATATGGTTCATTTTCACCAATAAAACGGCGGCTTGCAGGCTGTCCATTCGGCTGTTTATGCCTTCAAAGAGGTGGTCATTTTTATGTTCTGCGCCGTGGTTTGCAAATTTTCTGATAAAATCAGCCATATCACTGTGTTGCGTAATGACACAGCCCGCGTCTCCATAAGCCCCCATCGTTTTGCTTGGATAAAAGCTAAAGACCCCGGTTTGTCCGAAAGAGCCGGCTTTTTTTCCGTCAAATTCTGCAAAATGGGCTTGTGCGCAGTCTTCAATTATACCAATTTGTTGCAAATGAGTAAGTTCTCTCAACTCATCCATTTGGGCGGTTTGTCCGTACAGATGAACGATAAGGACAGCTTTGGTTTTTTTGGTGATTTTTGAGGCCATGTCTTTAGGATGGATACAAAAAAAATCCTCTTCCACATCAACGAAAACAGGTTTTGCACCACAAAGCGATACCATAGCCGAATCCGAAATCCAAGTCATAGCCGGAACCAGCACCTCGTCGCCTTTGCCAATGCCCATGCTTTTCATGGCCATAAACAGCCCATCGGTTGCGTTGCCGCAGCTTATGGCGTATTTTACGCCGCATTTGTTGGCAAAGGCAGACTCGAAGGCTCTCACTGACTCACCCCCTACAAACCGCCCCGAATTAAAAACGCTGCCGATAACCTGCTCAATTTCCTCTCTAATGGCTTGGTATTGTGATTTGAGTTCCAAAAAAGGTATTTCCATGTGGCAAAGATGATGTGTCGGCAAATTGAAAATAAAACGTATTTGCTCTTTAAAGCTGATTTATTTCACAGTAAGGTATTGCTCAAATGGCTTTTTACAATATTTTTACAGTTTGCGATTTTTAATAACATCAAATTGAAAATTGCTAATAATTTTACTGATTTTTTATCTATTTTACAATTTTTCCACAATAGCTTTAAATGAAGTTAATTAATTTTAAAACCAACTTTATTGGTGTCTAAACTGCCGTCTCTACTGAGGTCAATTTCTTGAATATCGCTTAGTAAAACGAGATTGATTTCTTCCGATTTGCGGTTGTTTTCGTTTATAGTAGCCATTCTAAGGTTTTGGTTTCTTAGTGCCATATCTACTACCCTTCGCGCTGTTCGTGCATTGCCAAAGTATTTGTCTCGACTTTGGTAGAGATTGGCGAGTATTTTGCGCAAAGCTTCTAAGGCATTTTGGTGTAAAGTGAAGCCAGTTTCCGCAAACATATTGAGGGCTATTTGGGTGAGCTCTTCGATGGTGAAGTCCTCAAAATAAATTTCTCTGTCAAACCTGGATTTCAGGCCGGGGTTCATCCTCATAAACCGCTTCATTTCTTCGGTGTAGCCGGCGACTATGACCACGAATTGCCCCCTTCGGTCTTCCATTTCTTTGAGTATGACTTCGATGGCTTCCTTGCCAAAATCTTCTCCTTTTCCTTCGTTCATCAGGGAGTAAGCCTCATCAATAAATAGCACTCCTCCTTTGGCACGGTCGAGCATTTCTTTGGTTTTGATGGCTGTTTGTCCTATGTACCCGGCTACCAGCGATTGTCGGTCGCACTCTATGAGGTGGCCGCGTTCCAAAAGACCCAGTGCTTTGAAAATATTGGCCATAATCCTTGCCACAGTGGTTTTTCCTGTTCCGGGGTTGCCCTTGAATACGGTATGGAGGGAAAATTTGCCTGTAACCTCCTGTTCGGTTTGCTGGTAGTACCTCACCAGTTCGACGAGTTCTCTGATCTCCCGCTTGATGGAACTCAGCCCTACAAGTTTTTCCAAGGACTCCATCGCTTGTTCAAGCATCTTTTGATCTACCTCAATTTTGGCAGAAGGATTTTTGCGCTTTTCAAAAACTTTCTCAACGTCTTCGATGGTGATGGTTTGCAGCACGTCTGTTTGATGCCTTTGCGACTCATCTACTTGAGTCATGACGCGCACCCCTAAAAACATCTTGGCATCTTCTACCAAACTATTGACGGTTCGGGCGTTGCCAAAAGATTTGTCTCGGCTTCTGAAAAGTTCTGTCAAATGCCTTTTCATGGCTTCAAGTGCAGTAAGGTCGAACACAACTTGGTGTCTTTGAGCAGTTTGTTCGAGTATTTCAAAAAGTTCTTGGGGCAAAAAGTCTTCAAAGTTGAAAAACATTTTGAACCGAGATTTTAGTCCCGGGTTGGAATTGAGAAAAATATCCATCTCTTTGGGGTAGCCGGCCACGAAAATGGCCAAATCTCCTTTCCCGTCAGACATTTCCTTGACGATGACTTCTATGGCTTCGTTGCCGTAGTCTTTGTCGTCTCCCTCAGAGCGGGCAAGGGAGTAGGCTTCGTCTATAAAAAGAACCCCGCCTCTGGCTTTTTCTATGACTTCGATGACTTTAGGGGCTGTCTGACCTATAAATTGCCCTACCAGTTCGTTTCTGCCTACTTCGGTCAAAATGCCTGTGCTTAGGAGTCCCATCTTATGGTAGATTTTGGCCAAAATCCTTGCAACGGTTGTCTTTCCGGTGCCCGGGCTGCCCATTAGTACCGTATGAAGGTTGGGGGATAAGTGCTCCGTAAAATTCATTTCTCGCCTAAGTCTCAGAAAATCAATATAATGTATATATTCTTGTATTTTCTTTTTGACTTCCGTAAGCCCTACAAGTGAATTGATCTGGCTATGGAGTTCTTCAACACTTTCTTTGGTCTCAAAATTTCCGGGTTCTTTTTGGGTGAGCGTTTTTTGAATGAAATCTTGGGGCAAAATAAAACGGTATCCTCCTTGCACGGCGTACTGCTCTACTTCAAAATAGCTGATAGCCAATAGTTTGTCCATGAACAACACACAAACCATGTACCTGCCTTCCGGCCAAGTTCCTACTTCAGGTGCGCCCCATCCTGTGTAGATGCTGAAGGTATCGTGCTCGGGTTTGATTTCTTTGACTTCGGTGTTGATGGACTTGACTTGGAAATTGGAGTTGAAGAATATGAACTTCAACTCACAAAACCAACTTCGGGCTTGTAGGTTGGTAGCTTTTAGTTCTACCCAGACATAGCGGGTATCGTGAACACTAAACTTGCTGAGATACTGGTAGTTTGCCGTTTTATTTCTTTCTTCTCCCCCCTCAAAAAAGGCTATCGAATTAAGCTCGAAATAAGGGTTGGGTTCTTCAAAAAAGCCTCCAGAATCTTCAACGTGAAAAGAGCAAGAAGATACAAGGATGCCGTCAATGTGTGCTTCCCAGATGTAATCACCTCTTTTCCAGACTGTACCCGGGTCTTCGTGTCCCCAGCCTTCTCGTACATAAATGATGTCTTGCTTGGAGGAGACGTTGGGAGTCACATCAATTGAGCAAATGGTCTCCTTTCCTTGTTCGATAAGCCTGTAACAAACCAGCCGCAGGTCAAATACCCAATCGGTCTCCCCGGTAAGTTTGTTGAGCAATGCCAGTTCTACGTACACAAAAGTTAGTTCCGAAGCATCAAATACGGTGCGGTAGCGTTTGAGTGAATCCAACATCCACTCCGTTGAACAATAGGTTCTTAGAGATAAAAATTTATATTTCGGTAATTTTTTTTTTTGTTTTTTAAAGATCATAGCTCTCTACGTGGCTTTCTTTTGAGATTCAAAGATATATTTTTGCGCTAATTGGATGATACCAATGTGCGAAACTTTGAACTTGTCTCTTTAGCACGGTCATACTGAAATTACTTGCCAGTTCGTTAAAAAAATAATTTGTAGTTATGTTTAAATGTTTGCTCATTCTTTTTCTTACATTCGGGATAGTTTCAGCTCAAAGTTTTGAAATTGTGATTGTACCTTCTGAGTCCAGTTTACCCAAAGACATTTCTCATGTTTACTTTGGCCTTCCCAACCCTGTTTATTTGGATTTTGATGCTGATTTAGATTCATTTAGACTTGAGAGCAACAATGGCAAAATTATCACCACGGTTGATATAATAAGAGAATATTTTGTTGTACCTGAAAGGCTTGAGCCTGTTACCATCAAAGCCACGGCCTTTTTTTCCAATCGCAAAACCATTGTCAAGACCCGGGTTTTCACAGTCATACCCCCGCCCAATTTGGCTCTTCAGCTAAAAGCCAATAAAGTGTTTAGCAGCGGAATCATAACCTTTACTTTGATTGACAACATCAAAAAAACCAATGTTGAGAAAAACTACATGATTGGGGCTTATGAAGTTGATATTTATCGCGGGCAGGAGCAGATACTAAGGGGAATTTTTTCAGGCAATTTGTTAGTCAATATTACCAGAATGGAGGACAGTCAGAAAGTAAAGCCCGGAGATGTGCTTAAAATCAAGCAAATACGCTTATTGGATATAGATAAAAACATTCCTGCTTATACCCAACCCTACGAAATCAAACTATGAGACTGCCAGTTGTTTGTGTGGATGATTCGATGCGTCCCAACGAAATACCCTTGAGTCGTTGGGTTAAAAAAGGGCAACCCTACCATATTGTTGAGATTGCGGAAATGGCACAACAAAGCAGCGTAATGGGCTGTAAGTTGGCTGAAATAAATAATGATGATCTGTTTCCTTATCAGTATTTCAGACTTAGCCGATTTGCGCTCGTTACACCTGAAACCCTTAAGCAAGAAGAGGAAAAAGAGGAACTTGTTGAGGCTTAAGAAAGTACTTTGGCAGTGATGCCACGGCGCAGGATGTCATTGCACATGGGTGCCAGTTCGTCGTAGCTTCCATGTTTGACGGCGCATTTGCCCTTGAAGTGAATGATGAGCGTACACTGCTCCGCTTGTTGGGGAGTGTGTCCACAAACTTCTATCAGCGTTTCAATGACAAAGTCAAAAGTGTTTACTTCATCGTTGAATACAACCAAAGAGTGAACCTCATTTTCCTGTAGTAAGACCTCATCTTCTTCAAATATTGAGGGTTTGGGTTGAATCAAAGATGCAGAGATTATCATAGTTTTAGAATTTCGCTACAAAATTAAAACATATTTTTGCACCTTAAAAGGTCGAATATGTACAAACAACTTCCGCCAGTCTCTAAGGCAAAAGTGAAGATACGCAGGATGAGAGCCAAACTTAACAAACAACTCAATACCACTACATCATACGGCAACAGATTTTTGCTTATATTTAGCTATAAAACATTGGTCATTTGGGAATTGTTCAATGCAGCTATTGGCGAGTTCAACCGTGATAAAGCCTATATGTATGGGGCGGCACTTTCTTACTATACTGTTTTTACAATGGCTCCCATGATATTGGTTATCGTGATTTCGGTGGGTTTTTTTCTTGGAGAAGAAGAGACCCTCAAAGAAATCATGGAAAACATATCCAAGTACATAGGCGAAGGGGCGGCCAAACAAATCCAATACGTACTCTCAGGCATCAGAGAAAACACCAAAGGCGCGCTGGGCAGAATCGTCAGTTTTGGGACATTGATATTTAGCTCCACGGTTATATTCTACAACCTCAAAGAGTCCATGAATACTTTTTGGAAAGTGGAACCTGACACAAGTGCAGGTTTTTTGGTTATGATTTTGGCAAGGATTCATGCGTTTATGATGGTGTTGGGCGCAGGTGCTTTGCTGATTTTCGGGGTTATTTTGGAAACGGTCATGGTGCAATTCAACCGCTTTTTCAAGGATATTTTGCCGGACTCGCTTGTTGGCTATGTAATGTATTCGCATTATCTGGTTTCTTTGACTTTGTGTGTGGTGATGATAAGCATGATTTTTAGGTATTTGCCCGATGCCAGAATGCGTTGGCGCGAAATATTCGTTGGCGCGACTTTTACCTCTGTTCTTTTGATAGTCGGACAGATTGGAATTAGTTGGTACATCGGGATGAGCAATCTGGCCAATACCTATGGGGCGGCCAGTTCTGTGATTGTGCTATTGGCTTGGGTGTTTTACTCGTCTCAGATTTTATATTTTGGAGCTGAGTTTACGTATGTTGTTTCGGAGGCCATAGGTTCGGGAATCAGACAAAAAAAGCATCTCACCAAAGTCAAATAAAAAAGCATCCTTTAGACAATCATCACCAGCTCTTTAGGGGAGTCAATCAGAAAATCAGGCTTTAAAGAAGCCAGCAATTTTTTGGAGTTGAATCCCCAACTCACCGCAACGCTTCGAATGTTGATCATCTTGGCGGCGTGTATGTCGCGGGCT
Organism: uncultured Roseobacteraceae bacterium; assembly: GCA_964602415.1. Lineage (GTDB taxonomy): Bacteria > Bacteroidota > Bacteroidia > Cytophagales > Flammeovirgaceae > CAZRQL01. The sequence goes on along the minus strand of CAZRQL010000006.1, from coordinate 79,017 downwards.
TCATCTCCCACATAGCTCACGTTCAAAGGATTGAACTTCTTCCGTTTGATGATTTGGCGCAGCAACTTGGCTTTCCCCCCCAACTTGCCGGTGCTGTACACAAAATCAAAATAAGCGTCCCAATTCAATTTTTTGAGAAACATCTCTACATTGGATTTGGAGTTTGAGGTAACGATACCCATGATGACACCGCGCTTTTTGAGCTGAACCAAAGCCTGTTGCATATCTCCAAAAGGCTGAATGACTTCGATTTCTTTTTTGAGCTCTTTTTTGAACCTCCAAATGACAAAAGGGAGTTTGATGAGTGGGATTTTGAGGGCTTTGATAACCTCGCCTGCGGTCAGGTCTTGGAAATGATTGATTTGGTCTTGCGAAAAGGGTTGTCTCCCAAATTCCACAGCCAAGCGGTTGGAAATATTCCAGATGTTTCCGAGTGAGTTGGCAAGCGTGCCGTCAAAATCAAAAATCAATATACGCTGCGGCGAGGCCATAACTGCAATCTCAGTTTTTCGCAAGGTGCAAGTTTTTTGCAAAACAAAGTAAAAAATAAAATTCAACAAAGACCTACCTCCATGCCAAAATACAAATAACAATCGTCTTTCTGTTTTATTTACAAATAATTACAGCTCCGCGAGGGATTTTCTGATTATTCTATTTTTTGTAAATTCTTTTGCAGTCAAACCCGTTTTGGCCTTGAAATGATTGCTCAGGGCTTGCGGGCTGCTAAAGCCCAACTCTATGGCTATTTGAGACAAAGGCTCTTGATAGCTGAGTCTTTCTTTCACTTTTTCCAAACGCAGCAGGATAAAATATTGCTCAATGGTCATTTTTTCCACTTGGGAGAAAATCTTGGACAAGTAGCTGTAAGTCAAGTTGGTTTTTGCAGCCAAAAACTTAGAGAGTTTGATATTAATGTGTTCTATTCCGACTAAGTATTCTATGACCAGCGATTTGACTTGATTGGCCAATTTGACTTCACGGGTTTCGAGCAACTCAAAGCCTTGTTTGCCAAGCTCTTCGCTCAAAAAATAAAAGTCAATACCTTGCATGGCCTCAATTTGCACTTTCCCAAGTTCTATGCCCAACACCTCTGCCCCCAGTTTTTGTATGATTTGAGTTACAGCCGTTTTGCAACGAGGGCAAACCATATTTTTGATATAAATCGTTTGCGTCATCATGGCTTAATTTTTTAGCGACCATCTAAACCGCTTTGTTAAGAACAAAATTTTTCATTACTGTAGCAATTCTTGGCTATCACAAAGTTTTTTATAAATGCCTGTTTCCAACTTAATCAATTCGTTGTGAGTGCCTTGCTCTGCAATTCGTCCATTTTGCAGCACTATAATTTTGTCGGCTTTTTGTACCGTAGAAAGCCTATGGGCTATCACCAAAGCCGTTCGGTTTTGCATGAGTTGCTCAAGTGCCTGTTGGACAAGTTTTTCCGATTCGGTATCCAGTGCAGAGGTTGCCTCATCCAAAATCAACAGTTGGGGATTGCGCAGCACGGCACGGGCTATGCTGATACGTTGCCGCTGCCCGCCCGATAGCTTGCTGCCGCGCTCGCCGATGTTGGTTTGGTAGCCCTCGGGCATTTTGATGATAAATTCGTGGGCGTTGGCGATTTGGGCGGCGGCTTGTATTTGCTCTTGGGTAGCCTCAAAGCCAAAAGCGATATTGCCTGCCACCGTATCGTTGTACAAGACAGCCTCCTGAGTTACCACCCCCGTCAAAGCCCGCAAATCTTGCAACCTATAATCTGTTAAAGGGATGCCGTCTATTTTGATGTGTCCTTCGGTCGGGTCATAAAACCTTGACAGTAAGTCTGCTATGGTTGATTTGCCGCTACCCGATTGGCCTACCAGCGCAACGGTTTGACCTTTGGCTATCTCAAAACTGATATCCTGCAAAACATTGGTCTTGCCATCGTAGCTGAAATGTATGTTTTCAAAACTTATCTTTTCTTTGATTTCAAAAATGCGACTTGCATTGGCTTTATCCACAATTTTGGTCTGCAAATCAAGCACTTCAAAAATACGCTCCGCACTCACCAAGCTGCGCTGCAACTTGCCAAAAATCTCAAAAACTTCTTTGATAGGTTTGATGACGATGGCAAAAATGATGATGAAGGTCAGAAAACTGGAGGCTTCCAAAGCGGGCGGTTCGCTCAACACCAACGAGCCACCATACAGTATCAAGCCCACCACAATCGAAATGCCTGTTGTTTCGGATACCGGACTGAGCAGTTCGCGTTTTAAGCCCAGTTTAAAAACCACATCGCGGTAACGGTGCAAATAACCCTGAAACTTATGGTTCATGTACCCAACCCCATTGAAGGCTTTGATGATGCGCATGCTGCCAAATGCTTCTTCGGCGGTGCTCATCATCGAAGAAAGATTGGCTTGCGCTTCTTGTGAGCCTTTGCGCAGCTTTTTGATGATGATAGCGACGATGCTGCCCGTAATAGGAATAAAAATAAACGTAAAAATGGTGAGTTGCCAGGAGATTTTAAAGAGTAAGTAAAAATAAATGGATATCACGATAGGCTCTTTTACCAAAGCCCTTATGGAGTGGTTGATGGCTACATCTACCTCTGAGACATCCATCGAAAGCCTCGTAATCATATCCCCTTTGCGGTTTGAAGAAAAATGAGTCAAATCTAAGGTGATGATTTTTGAGAATATGTCCCCGCGCAATTTGGTAGAAAGCCTTGCCCTGAGAAGTTCCAAGGTGCGCTCGTACAAAAAACGGAATAGATTTGCAACCACAGTAGAAACCAACACCAACACGCAAACCACCTGCAAAGCCCCCATTTTTCCCGCCCATAGCGTGCCTTCATAAAGCAAATAGCCCAAATAAGCGCGTGTAAAATCCGAAATTTTTTCCCAAGACTCAAAATTCGGAGTACTTTGTGGCAAAGAATCCAGCGTATCGGGGCGAAACAGCAAATCCAGCATCGGGATAAGCAAAGTAAGGTTCAAAGCACCAAAAATCGAAGAGATTAAAGCAAAAATGATGAAAGGAATCAAGTATTTTTCCAAAGGTTTGGCGAAGCTCAATACACGGAAATAAGTTTTCATGCCACAAAATTAGCTTTTCGGGCATAATCACCAAAAGCCATTCCTACAACCCAATAATAAAATGGAGTCAGATAAATACCGTAATAACCAAAATCATAAATTAAAAGATAAAAACCCGTTATTGATAAAATACTCATATAAACCGCAGGTATTTTGATGGATGAATTCAAATATAAATACACCAAACTGTAACTATACAAAAATACAGACAAAATTTGGTGTTTTGAAAAATTAATTGTCCACCCCAGCAGCCTACTGTACCCTGACATGGTTTCGCTTATATGTTCAAAATAAGCCCATAGAGAGCCGTAATAATAAAAAACCCAACATAAAACAGGTAAAAAACCGCACAAAAACCATATTAACAATAAATGCGGTTTTTTTATGATAAAAAATGCCAAATAAAGCCATAAAAAGCTAAAAATAACGATACGGGTAGAGGTTAAAAAACTTGCCGCAATAGCCAAACCGGATATTCCCATCCATAAAATAGTTTCTTTTTTTTGAAAAATTAATATAGCATAAACAGAAATTAATACAAAAAATAAAGCCAAAAAATCCATCCGGCCTTCTCTGAGGGCTTTGACAAACATCCAATCCGCACTCATAGCCAGCACCACCCAACGGGTTTGGTGTTTGCTCAAGCCGCTAATTTGCAGCAAAGCCGCCGTAGCACCCAGCACAGCCAAACCCGATACAAAAACCGCCGCCCTATGCGGCCACATTCCAAAACCAAAAACAGCGTACCAAGGATAAGCCCACCAGAAAAAAACCGGCCCGTAAGGCGACTCAAAGCCTTTGTCAAAGGTTTTGGTTACGCGGGCAAAAAAAGTTCCGCGCTCCAAGTAGTCCAAACCTGTGGAACTGATGGCGATTTCGTCGTACCAAGCCAAAGGCCACAGATGCAGCGTAAGCAAGTAAACCACAACATAAACCACCCAATACCCGACCCAAAAAAAACTACCCGATCTCATTTCTTTTTTGTTTATCAACCAAAAAAACACTTGATTTGCTAAAAAAATACAATGGCAACTAACAGAACTTTTACCATGATCAAACCGGAAGCCTTTGCTGCCGGACACAGCGGGGCTATCCTTAAGATGATAGAAGAAGCAGGTTTTCGTATTGTGGCCGCCAAAGTTACCCGCTTGACCCAAGAGCGCGCCGGTCAGTTTTATGAAGTACATAAAGAAAGGCCTTTTTACGGAGAACTTTGTGCTTATATGAGTGGAGGGCCTATCATGGCCGTAATTTTGGAGAAAGAAAACGCCGTTGCCGATTTTCGCAAACTCATCGGGGCAACCAATCCTGCCAATGCAGAAGAGGGCACCATCCGCAAACAGTTTGCCAAATCCATCCAAGAAAACGCCATACACGGCTCTGACTCAGACGAAAACGCCCAAATTGAGGGTTCGTTTTTCTTTTCGGCTCTGGAGCAGTTCTAATGCCTCCGGCGAGAGGGCAATTGTTCAAGATTTGGATTTTTTGTTCTATTTTTAAACTCTATGAAATTCAAAGCCTATTGGGTAGAAGAAACAAGCCCGGCTATTTTTGTCCGCTCAATTGCTGATAGAGATACAGGGGATTTGGACAAGCATCCCGTTTTGATTCGTGTGCTTTATTCTGCACTCAACTACAAAGATGCACTTTCGGCCTCGGGACACAAAGGCATTACGCGGACTTTTCCCCATACGCCCGGTATAGATGCAGCGGGTATTGTGGAGCGCAGCAGCGACCCGCGTTGGAAGGCGGGCGACGAGGTTGTCGTAACGGGCTACGATTTGGGAATGGATACCGATGGCGGCTTTGGCCAGTTTATTTCTGTTCCCGCCGAGTGGATTGTCCCCAAACCCAATAGCTTGACACTCAAACAGTGTGCAGCTTTGGGCACAGCCGCTTTCACAGCCGCTTTGGCTCTGCACAAAATGGAACTCAATGGACAAACCCCCGACAAAGGGCCTGTTTTGGTAACGGGTGCTACCGGTGCAGTGGGTAGTATGGCGGTGCGTTGGCTGAGTCTCAAAGGCTACGAAGTTTTCGCTTCCACAGGCAAAAGTGCATCCTATGAATACCTCAAAAATTTGGGAGCCAATCTTTGCCTTCCCCGCTTTGACAAAGAGGAAAGCCCCGAAAAGCCCCTGTTGCGCTCTCAGTGGGCAGCAGCTATTGACACCGTAGGCGGAGTAACGCTCTCAAATGCCATAAGAGCCTGTAAAGCAGGCGGCAATATTGCAGTGTGTGGCTTGGTGCAGTCCCCGTTTTTCACGCTCAACGTCTATCCATTTATCATCAAAGACATCAATGTGTTGGGGGTAGCTTCTGCCGAAACCGATATGACTCTAAGACTCAAAATCTGGAATTCCCTGCAGGACAGCCCACCGCTTCATGATTTTATGTTTATAGATTCTGACTTAGAAAGTCTCGATGGCTTTGTACAAAAAATGCTCGTTGGGGGGCTGCAAGGCAGGGTAGTGCTGGATTTGTGGAAGTGAAGTTCTTTACAACACTAAAAAGTTTTCCATTTCTTTTATCTCTTGTTCTTTGCATAGTACAAACAGCCGATCTCCGGGCTGGACTACAGTGAGTTTAGGGGGTCTGATTTCAAACTGATTTTTCCTCTCAATACCTAAAACCAAGATTGATTCGGGGAGTTCACTTAGCATAAACGAACTGCTTGCTTCGACTTCTTTTAGATTGGCCTTTTCTTTTTGCACCCGCACCAAGGTATCCACAAAATCTATGGTGTCCGGTCTTACCATCTCTGTAGTCATTCTCAACCCTGCCATAAAGAAGGGACATATTACTTTGTCCGCCCCTGCAGCATAAAATTTGTTGGTATGGCGGGGTTCTTTGACCAAAGTGATGATTTTAGCATTGGGGGCGAGTTGTTTGGCGGCCAAGCAGATAACTAAATTGGCGTTGTCGTCATCGGTAGCTACAAATACGCCTTTTGCACTGAGTACACCCATTTTTATCAAGGTCTCTTCTTCGGTGCAATCTCCTATTTGATAGAGAAAGTTTTTTTGAATTTTGGATTTGAGCTCCAAGATTTTGCTCTCTGACAGATCGGCGCAGACAAAAGGCTGGCCTTCTTCAATCAATTCTTTGATGATTTGATAGCCCACTCTTCCCATTCCACAAATCAAATAATGGTCTTGCTGCTTTTTAATGTTGTATTCCATGATTCTATTTTGGAGAATACGCGTAAAATTTCCATCAATCAAAATAGCTGCCAGATTGGTAATCAAATAAGTAATCATACTTACTCCCCCCAAAGCCACTACCATAGTCCAAATCCTGGCCAGTTCATTTTTTGAGGTATCAATTACTTCGCCAAACCCAATGGTCGTAACAGTTATGACCGTCATATACATACTGTCCAAAAAGGTGGCTTTCGTTACAGTCATATAACCTAAGCTGCCCACTATTATGATACTGATAACTAAGGCCAGAGAATAAATCCCTTTTTTGATCAGTGCTTTTTCTTCAAGTTTGAGTGTCAATGAAGTGTTGTACTTAATAAATTTGATTCAAAATTATTATTTTTTTAAGGATTTTTAAGATTATTTTTCCGTCTTTAAATTTAAAAAAATATGGTACAAGATGCGAATGATGGCAATTTCGCCCAAATGCTGACCAGTCACGACAAAGTTGTGGTAAAATTTTATGCAGGTTGGTGTGGGAGTTGCCGACTTTTCAAGCCTAAGTTCAATCGCCTTTCCAACGACGAGCGTTTTGCCGGGGTGCTATTTTTGGATGTAGATGCCGAAGCGAGTCCCGAGGCACGCAAATCTGTAGGAGTCAATAATTTGCCTTTTTTTGCTGTCTTTAAAAAAGGCGAATTGGTGGCCGCGCAGTCCACCAGCCAAGAAGAGAAAGTAGTAGAACTCATCAACTCCATTTTATGAAAATACCCGCCATCAAAAGAATAGCAGAGAAGTACACCCTCGAAGAGTTGCGAGCGGCTGAACAGGCTTTGTCAGAAGAAAAAATGCCGGCTATCGAGATAGAAGGCGATGACGAAGGGGAAAAGCTAACCCATGCCTTTGCGGCCTTATGGATACGCGAACAAATGGAAAAAGGCTTGGATTTCAACCAAGCCCTTCGGGACTATACCCAAAAAGTAAGAGGCTCAATTTCATAATTGGGTTCAAGTTTCAAACAAAAAAGGCTGTCCTTTTGTGGGACAGCCTTTTTTATTATTTTGCTTTAGAAGGTCTTCTGCCTCTGTACACATCGTGATGCCAAAACTGCCACCAGTGGTGCTGGCCTTCGTGGCGTCTTTCAGCTTTTTCTTTGGCATGTGCATGGCTTCCATCCGTTTTGTCGCCGTGTTTCATGCGTCGCTGTTTGTGGCGTGCATGGAATTTGGGGTGTACGGTCAAGACCACCGGATAATTGCCATCAGGCTCAAAGTCTTCCAGTGCCGCCAAGTAGTCTTTGCTCTTTGACTGTCCAAAACGCATACCCAACATGATTTCGTGCGTCAAGCCGAGGTAGCGCGATTCTTTGCTTATTGGCAAGTCAATAGAGTAGCCCACCTTGAAATTTTGCCCCACGAATGTACCCAATCCCACAGTCGTGGCGTAATCTTGGCGGTAGCTGACCGCGCCCCAGACTTGGTGATTGTAGGTATAAATCATGCCCATATCAATTTGAGGTTTGTTGAAAAAGGGCGACCTACGGACTTGCAAAAGAGGCGTAAGCACACTCTGCGCACGGCGCAAGTGAAAATTGTACCTCAAATAAGCGGTGTAGTGGGTAGCCAAATTCATGGTGTGTGCTGTGTCAAGTGCAGAACTGACACCGGCTACTTTGACTTGGTTGTTGAGCATTTGAGGGGCTACCAACCCGACGTGCAAGTTGCCCATTCTCAAGTCTGCCCCTGCCGTTACATCAAACACCATTCCTGAGCGCATTTTGTCGTTGGCAGCCAGCAAAGGGTCGCCGTTGTCTAAGATTCTGCCCGAAGCATAAGCCTTTGCGGTATTGAGAGTCAAAGAAGTAACCCCACCTGATGCACCAAACGAAAACATAAACCTGCGCCCCAGTTTTAAGTGGTAAGCGTAAGCCAGTTGGGCTTGTACGCGGTTGGTGTAGTGGATTTGGTCGTTGATGATGTTCATTCCCATGCCTGAGCGGGCTTTTTGAAACAACATATCCCCTGAAAAGAAAGTGGTTTGTGGTGCGCCTTCAATACCGGTCCACTGTATCCTATGACCAACCACCACATTGGGAAGCACCTGAGCACCGGCCAAGGCAGGGTTTAGCAAAAAAGGATTGTAGTAGTACTGAGTGAAGAGGGGTATTTGCTGGGCAGAAATTGATCCTGCAAAACTCCCCATTAATAAAATAAACAAGTAGATTTTTCTCATATCAATGTTTTTGATTCTTAATTACAACGTGAAAGTACAATTTTATTACAAAAGAGCAATATTTTGTGATGCCAAAAGGACAAAGACCTTTTGAGCAAAGTTGCCTGATTAGAAATAAACATCTTGTTGTATTTGTTTTGGGAGCGGTTTGTTTTCCAACACCCACTCACACATCCATTTTGCAGCCAGAGGCGCAATGGCCGTCCCCCTCGAACCCAACCCGTTGAAGACAAATACATTTGCAAACAGTTCGTGTTGCTTCAAAATAGGTCTTCTTCGCGCAGTGGCCGGGCGAATACCCGCTTTGGCGGCGATGATTTCAAATTTGGCCGGTGTCATTTGCTCGATTTTATGCCGAATCGTCTTAATGCCTTCTTGGGTGAGTGCAGGCTCAATGGTTTGGTTGAATGTGGCTCCGGCGCGGCAAATGCCGTTTTGCCCGGGCACAATCCATCCGTTTTTGTTGATGATGCAGGGAATACGGGTATCAAACTTGACATCTAAAATTTCTCCTTGGGCGGGGCGCAGCGGTAAATCCGTAAAGATGGGGTTTTGTAAAGCCCGATAGCCCTGACAAAATATGATAGCCTTTGCTTTTATATCTTGGTAAGCGATTTGATTTTTTTGTATTTCAAGCAAGTTTCGATTAAAAAACTCTTCAAAGAGCATGTTTTTCTCAGACAGAAATTTTCTAAAAGCCGCCAGCAAAACAGGCCAGTCCACGTATCCACTGCCCTTGACCTTTATGCCTCCAAAAGGCGCATGGACAAGCCCGCCCAAACTATGGTCAATACCCTGAAAAAATTCCGGCCAGTTTTCGGATTTAGCCAGCGCATCGTTTTGTGCAAGGGCTGTTTCAAAGGGACGAAAGAGGGGTAAAAGATGAAAAGCTGTTACATTCAATTTTTTTTCAAGTGCAGGGTAGAAGGTTTGGATTTCCTGCCAAAAATCTTTGTAGAGCCAAGTCAAATCCGCTTTTCTACCTGAAAGAGGGTTGAAAAGACCTGCCGCAACCAAAGAAGAACTCCCCGCCAAAGGCACATCTACCACAGCCACTGAGCAGCCTTTGTCCATGAGTCTGGATGTCAATACTGTGCCGGCTATTCCTTGCCCCACCACCAAAAAGTCAGTTTGCATGGTTTGTTGTTGTCATTTATCTTGCAGCAAATAAACAAATTCGATATGAAGACGATTTTGGTACCCACTGATTTTTCTGCTTGTGCCCTCAATGCCCTCAAATATGCCGTAGTACTTGCAAAGGCTACCGACTCTAAGGTTATTCTTTTTCATGCTTTCGCCATGCCCTCCAATCCCAACGCTGGTTTTTTGACGGGTGTTGACAAGTTGCTGCAACTGGAAACAGAGGAATCGGAGCACAAACTCAAAGAAATAAAAAGTCATTTCCCGGATACCGCTATCGAGCCGCTTATCTACAGGGGCGATTTGTTGGGCGGTATCAAAGAAGTCTGTGTTGAGCGTGATGTCGATTTGGTGGTGTTGGGTACTGAGGGCGATTCGGGTACTGAAAGGTTGTTTTTCAGTTCTTTTACTGTGAGTGCGATAGGCAATCTTCAGACCCCCATGCTTGTAGTACCCGATGAGGCCGAGCCGGCACTTCCTACGGTGGCCACTTATGCCACAGAGTTTGACCAAGACGACTATGATGCCATCATCGAAGCCAAAGCCTTGTTAGCCCCTCTGCATCTTTCTATCAAAGCCCTGCATATCCGCAAACCCAATCAACCGCCACATCCTATGGCTCACGAGTTTGAGAGTTTTTTTGCCAACCGAGGCATTGAACTCAACTACCGCACTTCTTCCGACCCCGAGGATGGTATTTTGGGTTATATGAATGACGAGAAGCCCGGTATTATGATTTTGCTCAGAAGAAAACGCTCGTTTTTCGGGGCACTGTTCAGCCGCAGCGTAACCAAAGATCTGGCTTATGTTACCCACATCCCACTGTTGATTATGCTTGAAAAGTAATCTTTTTTATCAGGGATTAAGCAATAGAGAGAAATAGCTTTTACGGTTTAAATTGTTGAGAATAAGCTATCCATATCCCGCAGAGATGGCATATTTATAGAAAAACGGCATCACAGATGCGTGCGACTCCGCTCTAATCCCATCAACGTATCTGTAGGCTACAAACGTATGATGCCTACGGCACTGGGCGTATTTATTACGAGTTAAGGATTAGAAAAATTTTTATACTAAAAATCAAATGGATTTATTTTTTTATTCTAATAAAATGCTATACTTGTGCCATGAAACTAAGTGAAGAAGAATACAAGTTATTACGTGAGATACAACAAAACGAAAAGCATAAGAAAAATTATGTGAAGGTAACCGTTTTGTTGATGCTTCATTTGGATAATTCCTTAGAAAACATATCTGTTTCATTGGGTATCAGTACCCAAACTGTGAAGTTTTATTGTAAGACCTATCAAGAGAAAGGCTTGGATGACTACCTTGAAAATCACTATTTGGGTTATAGCGGCAAACTAACATCGGAACAAAAAGAAGTACTGAAAGAAGAGTTAAACACAAACTTGTATGCGACAAGTCAGCAAATTGTTGATTTTATTGCTTCAAAATTTGGCATCCAATACACTTGTACGGGCTTGGTGCATTTCTTGCACCGCTTAGGTTTTTCCTACAAAAAGACAAAATTAGTGCCTTGTGAAGTAGATGTGGAAGCTCAAAAAAAGTTTGTGCAAGCAGTAGAAGTTTTGGTATCAGAGGCAAAAAAAGAGGGTGATGTTGTTTATTTTGCTGACGGTGTTCACCCACAGCACAACACCAAAAGTGCTTATGCTTGGATAGAAAAGGGTAAAGAGAAAGAAATATGTTCTGTCAGTGGTCGTTCAAGGCTGAATATCAATGCAGTAATGAATGCCGAAAATCCTTGTGAGGTGGTGATGGTAGAAAGTAAAAGCGTCAATGCAGAGAGCACTTTGGCATTATACAAAAAATTGGAGGCATTGCATCCAGAGGCAAAAAATATCTATGTAATTTGCGATAATGCAAGATATTACAAGAACAAATTACTGAATGAAAGTTTGAAAAATAGCAAAATCAAACAGGTGTTTTTACCGCCTTATTCACCTAATTTACACCTGATTGAGCGGCTGTGGAAGTTTATGCGAAAGAAGGTGATTAATCATCATTTTTATGGTAAATTTGATGATTTCAAGCAAGCCATTTTTGATTTTTTTGAAAACATAAAAGATTTCAAGGCGGAATTAGAAACCCTAATTTCTTGGAATTTTCATATCCCTAATGTAAAACCAATTAATTTATAGTATATTGCGTAATTCGGATTTAACTTCTAAAATAAAACATGAAAAATACAGTACTTCATAAGTCCTCAACGCGAGGCCATGCCCGTCATGGTTGGCTTGACTCCTATCATACATTTAGCTTTGCTGGTTATTACAACCCCGACAGGGTTAATTTTGGGGCTTTGCGTGTGCTCAATGACGATACCATTGAGGGGGGCAGTGGTTTTGGGATGCACCCCCATGACAATATGGAAATCATTTCGATTGCTTTAGAAGGCTCACTTGAACACCAAGACAGCATGGGCAACAGGCAGGTCATTCGTGAAGGGGAGGTTCAGGTCATGAGCGCGGGTACAGGTATCAGGCACAGCGAAAAAAACCATTCATCCCATAGCCCTGCCAAGTTTTTGCAGATTTGGGTGATTCCCAATAAGCAAAATGTGCCTCCTCGCTATCAGCAGCAGAGTTTTCCACTTGAAGCCCGCAAAAATAAGTTGCTTCAGGTACTTTCGCCCGATTCCAATGACGACGGAGTCTGGATTTATCAGAATGCTTGGTTTCATTTGGGAGATTTAGATCAGGGTTTTGAAATTCAATACGATTTTAAACTCAAAACCAATGGTTTGTATGTTTTTGTGATTGAGGGCGATGTAGAAGTGGATGGGCAGATGTTGTCTGGCAGAGACGGGTTGGGAATTTGGCAGACTGACTCAGTACATATCAAAGCGATTGACCACACGCAAATCCTGCTTGTGGAAGTGCCCATGATATTTTGATTTTACCTCAAATCATAGCGCAAAAAAACTCCCAATCCATACATAGAAGCTCTTGAATCTGTAAACCCATTTTTCCCAATTTGATTTTTGAGCATACTGCGGTAGAAAAATTGGCCTCCGAGATGGAGCTTGTCCTTTAAAGGATGCACGATTTGAAAGCCGAGCATCCAAGACGTATTGTTTTTGTATAGTGCCGATTCGTCTTTGTATTGTACGGTCGTTTCGTTGTTCAAAAATGAACTTTCCATTTTAGTAGAACGCATAAAATCTTGATAAACACCTGTAAAAATTGATTTTTTTAACTTTTTATTGTCAAGCCAGTATTCCAATATTACAGGAACAGAAATAAATTCATGCTCTATTTTCAGGGTAGCCATCGAAAGATTTGCATTGAAAGTGCTCAAACTCCAGTTCAGTGTTGAAGCAGTTTGGTAAGCAGGGTGGTTGTGCACAGTTTGATTGAATTCATTATTGCTTATCTGACCTTTTAGCATGATGCACCAAAAAGAATGTACGGAGCCGGTTTTTGGATCTATAAAAAAAGCATTCGTCTGTTGCTGAAATCTGTAAATCTGATAGCTAAAGCCTGTGCGCAAGGTGAATTTTTTGCTCAGTTGTATGGCGGCAGCGACATCGGCTTGGTAAGAGAGAAGCGGGCGATAAGATTCCCTCAATTTCTGAAAATAATTTTCATAATTTATTTTAGTCAGATTGTGCGCTTCTATGTAGCGGGCTAAAAAATCTTGATAAGCAGGCTTTAAGTTTGCATTGTAATAGATAGGTGAGAGTCCTAATTGCAAAGATATTTTTTTCTTAGATGAATTGATTTTATCCCATTGTATTTCTGTCAACTCTAAAAGATTCTTATTAACTGCAAAAGTATCTATTTTAAACACAAAACTGTCCCTTGCAAGAACTGAAGACGGAGGCATTGAATCTTTGAAAACATCAAATAAAGAGTTATTTGAATGAAAATGCTCAGTATTTGATTCAGGAGTCTGTGTTTCTTTTTGATAAACCGGATTATTTTTGGATACATTTGGCTTTTCTACTGTGTAATTATTTTTTATCGGAGCATTAAGGTTTGCTTGAAGACTTTTTGGGAAAACGAAATGTGATTTTTTATTGAATGGGCCTTGATTTGAGCTAATTTTAGCAACTTTTATTTGATTTGACGAATAGCCTGCATTTGCTTGAGATTTAGGGGTATTATTTTTTTCAAATCCTATACCACCGACTACAACCCACAAAATAAATATTATGGATAGAATAAACCGGTAATTCGGATTTAATTTTATGTAGATTTTTTCCCATAGGGCATCGGAAGGAGTAAATTTGGCATTGCCCAAAGACTTCCTCCACTCCGTTTCAAAGTTATCTTCCTGAAGCATAGGAATAGAGTTTTTGTTCGATTTCTTCGGTTTGCATAATTTTAGCCTGCAACAGCAATTTGGCTCTTGCGTATTGCGATTTACTTGTTCCCTCCGTGATTTGCAACATTTCCGCAATTTCTTTATGCTGATAGCCTTCTATGGCGTACAGGTTGAAGATGGTTTGGCATTTCATGGGTAGGCTCCTAATCAAATCTATCAAACTGTCAAAATCCATCGTACTCAAATCCATCGTCTCAGTATTGTGTGAAAAATTCAATATCTCTACGTCGTATTGGGGTTGCTGGTAGATTTTGCCTCTGTTATGATTTAAAGCTGTATTGACTACGATGCGTTTCATCCATCCTTCAAATGAAAATCCTTCGCCCTTAAATGTGCTGATTTTTTGAAAAATTTTTAGAAAAGCATCCTGCAACACATCCTCTGCATCGCTGTGGGTTTTGCAGTACCTGAGAGCCACTGCAAAAAGTCCGGGTGCATAACCCTGATAAAGTTCTTTTTGCGCTTTTCTATCTTGTTTAATACACCGCTGTATTAACTTTTCTTGAGCTTTTGTCAGGCTATTGGGTTGATTCATTAGCTTTATTTAGCACTATACGATTTAAGACACTCATTACCCTTAATGGGTTTGAAAATAGCAGTTTGTTGGTTGATTGTATTGTTTTCAATGGCTATCTTTGTGCAATGGAACACAAAAAGATAGGTCTTTGTCTTTCGGGCGGAGGTGCAAGAGGAATAGTACATTTGGGGGTTTTGCAGGCTTTGGAAGAGGCCGGGATTGTGCCTGATTTTATTTCGGGCACGAGTGCGGGTGCCATAGCGGGGGTTTTTTATGCGGCGGGGCACTCACCGCGAAAAATTTACGAAATTATTGAAAACGAACGGATATTACTTCTTTTGAGACCAGCGGTCAGTCTGAAAGGCTTGTTGGATATTCGCCTGACCAGCAAGGCATTTAGTAAATATTTGCCCCAGACTTTCGAGGAGCTCAATATTCCTCTCACTGTGAACGCTACTGATTTGTATTCAGGTAAATCAGTCTTTTTTGATTCGGGTGAGCTTTACTTGCCTGTTCAGGCTTCCTGCTGTATCCCTCTTGTTTTTCAGCCGATTGAATACGGGAAGTATTTATTTGTGGACGGTGGGATCATCAACAATTTGCCAGTTGAGCCGCTTTTGGGCAAATCTGATTTTATTATTGGGGTTCACTCCAACTCGACAGGCGAGAAAAAAGACTTTTCTACTTTTGCCAAAGTATTAGAGCGCACACAATTGTTGTCTATTTCAAGAAATACCGTCATCAATGCGTCCCGCTGCAATTGGGTAATAGAGCCGCCCGAAATGTCGCGTTTCAATGTATTTGATTTGCGCAAAGCACCTGAGATTTTTGATATAGGATACAAATACGCCAAAAAATACCTTGCAGAAAATCAAGCCTCTTTGATTGGGAATGTGATGTAAAAGGTAGTTCCTACATTTGGAGTACTTTTTACATCAATACTACCTCCGTTTGCTTCTGCAAAGTCCTTGCACACCAAGAGTCCCAGTCCTGTTCCTTTTTCTTTTAGCGTGCCCGGCATAGAGGTTTTGATACCCTGTTGAAAAATATTCTTGAGTTGTTTTTCGCTCATTCCTATGCCTGTATCCTCTATCGAAATGGTGATGAAATTTGCTTCTTTTAAAGCCTTAATATAAATACTACCTCCGACATGGGTAAACTTGATGGCGTTGTTGAGGATATTCCTCACAATAAAACATATTTGTTGGTTGTCGGCTTGGATGATTAGCTCATCCGACTTGACAAAATTATTGATAGAAATGGCTTTAAAAAGGGTTTGTTGGTTTAAAAAATCAATTTGTTCTTGTATAACTTTGGATAGATTAACAGGCTCAATGTTGCTTTTGAAGCCGTCCATTTGTGATTTTGACCACTCCAGCAGGTTGCTTAGAGAGTGATACAATCCCTGCGTAACGCTTCTGATTTGAAGCATCAACTCTTCAACCTCTTTTGAGGAAAGTGCTTTGGCATCAAAGAGTGACAGAATGCCGTTGAGACTCAGGAATGGATTTCTCAGGTCATGCGATATGATAGAAAACAGCTTGTTTTTCACATCATTGAGTTCTTTGAGCCGCTTAGATTCCAGAGTCAAATCTTCTTTTTGCTCTTCTAACAAAGAATTTTGTCTTTTTTGTTTTATATTTTTTCGCAGTACATGAGCTAAGATGATACTCAAAAGTACCAGTGCCAACAAACTAAATACCAATACGGTTTGTCTGAGTTTTTTATCATTTTCTATTTGAGCTTTTTCGGCTTCTAACAATAAAATTTTTCTTTCATTTTCCGCACTTTGCAATAACACTCTCATTTCATTTAATTGTCTTAGGTTTTTTTTGGATTCTGTGCGCAATACTGATTCAATATATTTTTCAAGATAATTGTAAGCCGAATCATGTTGATTTGTTATTTTGTAGTATGCCGCTTTTATTTGGTAGTACTTGGGAAATTCTTTTAAGATTGAAGGACGGCATCTTTTAAAATAAACTTCGGTACTATCTACACAAGATTTTAGTTTTTTCAATTCATTTAGCTGTATGTGGCAGTTACAAAGTGCATAGGCAGCACTTAGTACGCTTTCATATTGTTCTGTTTGTTTACTTATCTCAATATCTTTTTGGTAGCACTGTATGGCTTTTTTGTAATTTTGTTGGGCTTCATAGCAGGACCCGATATTGCCCCATATAATTCCAGTCCAATCTTTTTTGTCGTATTGTTCTGCCAATTTGAGTCCTTTGTTGAAATATGCCGTTGCAGAGGGGATATCATTTTTTCTTTTTTCAATAAGCCCCAATGTGTTGTATCCATTTATCAAATAGCCGATTTCTTTGGATGCCGTTTTAGAGTGTATAGCGTCTTTTATGTGTTTGGCTGCTTGTTGGTATTGTGATAATTGATAAAGACAATTTGCCAATTCAAATTTAGTATAATACCACACCGTACTATCATCAGCCACTGTGTGGCTGATAGAGCGTTCAAAAATCTCAATGGCTTTGCTGTAAAGTCCCGAATAACTGTAACCTTGACCCATTCTGTAATACCAAAAAGCCAGCACAGAAGCAGGAGCATCATTTTCTAAAGCCTTTATCGCATGGTTGATAAAGTCAATACCTGTATTTACTTGATTGTCAAATTTGAGCAACGAACTGCCAACATAACCCAATACAATGTAATAAACTTTGTGATGATTGCTTTTTAACGCAATATCTTTAATATCAAAAAGCAGTTTTTTTCTTCTGTTTTGGTGCGATGTATCCGAAGAGAAATTGGACAAAATGATAGAATCAAGCTCCTGCATGATTGATACCGCCCCTTTTAACTCGGCATCTTGTAATTTCTTTGCTTTATCAAGAATATAGGTTTGGTATGTAAGTACATCGCTGACAGGTTGTGCCTGCACAATGATACCTGTAAAAATAAATAGTAATATAAGATATTTTTTCACTTTATTAACAAATGGACGATTGTTTGGATAAAACCTTACAATTATTGCATAATTATTTCAAAAAATATTCATCTGCAATTTTTATCCTAATATTTAGATACATGTGTAACTTGGCGAAAGAATTTACGTCTTGAGGAAGTTAATCTTTTTATTATCAATTTCTTACACTTGTTTGGCTTCGCCGCCTTTGGCCAAAGAGGGGCTGTTCGACACGCGGATACAAGAGAAAGATTTTTTCTACCTTGACGGGGATTGGCAAGTGGAATGGATGAGTTATCTAACTGATAAACAAATGGATAGCCTTCCTAACAAGCGTTATGGATATGTTCCGGCAGATTGGACGGATTACCCGAGAGATCAGGTGGCTTATCAGAGGCATGGTTATGCTACGTATTGTTTGAAGGTAATTTTTTCACCTCTGTATTCCGGGCAACTCGCTTTGCGGGTGCAGACAGCCGGAACCAGCTATCGTTTGTATGTTGATGGGCATGAAATGGGTTCAAATGGCACTCCGGGGGTAGATAGGGCATCTACTCGAAGCAATTATGAGCCGAAACTATACTTTTTTGAGAGGAAAAGCGATACGGTCTCATTGGTTTTTCATGTAGCTACTTTCGACTACCGCAAAGGCGGACTTTGGCAGTCGGTTATGATAGGCAAAAGCGAGGCTGTTTTGAGGGAAAGAGACAGGTTGGTATTTTTTGACTTATTCCTATTTGGCAGTATATTGATTATGGTTTTGTATCATTTAGGGTTATTTGCGCTAAGGAAAGAGGATAAATTGAGTTTGCACTTTGCTATTTTGTCTATTGCAGTCTGTCTTAGACTCATTAGCACAGGTGAAAAGTTGATTATCGTATGGTTTGAGAATTTTAACTGGCAGGCACTAATCAAAATGGAGTTGGGTTCGGTTATGTTAGCACCCATTGCGATGACACTATATTTTAACAAGCTCTACCCCAATATGATGCACAAATGGTTTATTAAAGGGGTGGTTTGGATTTTTTCTATATTTTTAGCCATTACATTGGTTTTTTCTGCACACATCAACTCTTATTTGGTTCCGGTATGCAATATTTTATGGCTTTTTGTTCTTATTTACTTATTGGCTTTTGTGGTCAACATGTTTATTCACAAACAGCCCGATTCTTTGGCAATGGCTTTGGGCACTTTTATTTCTTTTTGTTTTGTGGTCAATGATTTGCTCTTCAATGCCGGTGTAATCAATACGGGCTACACGCTTCCTTGGGCTGTCTTTGTTTTCTTTTTTTCTCAGTCTTTCTTGCTTTCTGCCCGTTTTTCTCGTGCTTTTACTCAGATAAGCAATCTTTCCAATTTGCTTCAGGAAGCCAACGAGGATTTGGAGAGTAAAATAGCCAGCCGCACGGCTCAACTACAAACGACCACCGACCAGACAGTGGCTTTGAATAAGCAGATGCAATCCACTTTGGAGATTGTCAATTCACAGAAAAACATTATTGAGTCAAAAAACCGGAGCATTACTTCGGCCATTTCTTATGCAAGCAAGATTCAGCGCGGGCTGCTGCCCGGCCAAAAAAATCTCAAAGATGTGTTGGGGGACTATTTTTTGATTTTTGAGCCTAAAGACATAGTGAGTGGGGATTTTTATTGGTGCAGAAAATTTGATGGGTTTAGCTATTTTGCCTTGGCTGATTGCACGGGTCATGGGGTACCGGGGGCTTTTATGTCTTTGATTAGTATGGTTTTGCTTCATCAGGTGTCCAAATCTGACAAAGAACCCGGCCAAATCATCCAACAATTGCACAAACTGCTTAGGAATGTTTTGCCTCAGGAAGATAGAATAGGGCAAGACGGCTTGGATTTGGCACTCATCAAAATTACCGAAAAAGAGATTTTTTTTGCAGGCAGCGGTAGAGACATTGCTTATTTTCACAACCATCAGCAGTTTGTCATTCGTGGAGACCGATCTTTTATCAATTTTGACCCCAATAAAATCAACGAGCCGCCAAAGACACATAGAATTGAGTTGGCTGAGGGAATGAACTTTTATCTGTACACTGATGGCCTTACAGATCAGTTTGGGGGCAAAGATTATGCTAAGTTTGGACGCAAAAGGTTTTTTGAACTTTTGGCAAGTATTCAAGATTTGCCCATTCAAGCTCAAGGACAAAATATTTTAGAAACCCTGAGCGATTGGAAAGCCTCCGGTCAGCAGACGGATGATATTAGCTTAGTGGCTTTCAGCATCAACAGGCCATAAGATGGCATCTAATATTTTGCTTGACAAGGGCATAGCTTTATATTAACTTTGCGTTCTCAATTTTTTATAGATGAAGTTATCCGCTTTTAAATATGATTTACCTCTGAGTTGTATCGCTCAGTATCCCCGTGAGAACCGCGATGATTCACGTCTGATGGTTGTTCATCGTAAGTCAGGGAAGATAGAGCATAAAGCCTTCAAAGATATTGTAAATTACTTTGGGGACGGGGATATTTTTGTGGTCAATGACACGATGGTTTTTCCTGCAAGGCTTTATGGCAACAAAGAGAAAACCGGAGCCAAAATAGAAGTTTTTCTGCTTAGAGAGTTGAATCCCGACACCCGTTTGTGGGACGTGGTGGTAGATCCTGCCCGCAAAATCAGAGTAGGCAACAAGCTCTATTTTGGTGAAGGTGAGTTGGTTGCGGAGGTCATAGACAACACCACTTCAAGAGGTCGCACGATTCGTTTTCTCTATGATGGGGTGAAGGAAGATTTTTACAAGACCCTCAATGAGATGGGGCAAACCCCCATACCCAGAGATTTGGGAAGGGAAGCTGAAGAGGTTGATAAAGAACGCTTTCAAACCATTTTTGCCAAACACAAAGGCGCGGTAGCCGCACCCACTGCCGGGTTGCATTTTACCCCGCATATCGTCAGAAAGCTGGAAATCAAGGGTGTAAAGATAGTACCTGTTACCATGCACATAGGGCTGGGTACTTTTAGGGAAGTAGATGTTGAAGATTTGACCAAGCACAAGACCGATTCGGAGATTTACGAAATCACACAATCCACTGTTGATGTGGTCAATAAGGCTTTGGAAAATAAGAAAACCGTTTGCGCCGTAGGTTCGACTTCCATGCGAACGCTGGAGACATCTGTTTCTGCCAATAACTTCCTTAAAGCCAGTTCGGGTTGGACGGATAAGTTTATTTTTCCGCCCTATGATTTTAAGATTTGCCGAGCACTGATTACCAATTTTCACAAGCCACATTCTACCCTTTTGATGATGGCGGCTGCTTTTGGAGGGTATGAATTGATTATGCACGCTTACGAGGTAGCCAAAAAAGAGAAATACCAATTTTTGACTTACGGCGATGCGATGCTCATCATAGATTAATTTTGTTTTGGTGCGAATTTCAGTAGGTGTCGGTAACAGACACCTTTTTTGTTTTACTTTTGAGTCCACAACACTAAACTATGTCCCAACAACCTTTAGAGCTTCCCAAGTTACTCAAATCATTAAGTCCCAATAAAATTATCATACCTGTACTCATTGGCATTGTAGCGGTTGCTCTGATTCTTTTTTTTCAGCAAGATTTTGATTTTGAAAGGGTTAAAGAAAATATCGGCAAAGCCAGTTTTTTTTGGATAGCCATGGCGATTGTGGTGTTGATGGTCAGGGATGGGGGCTATATCTATCGGATTAAAAACCTAACAGACAACCAATTGTCTTGGAAATCCAGTATTTATATTATTTTGCTTTGGGAGTTTTCTTCTGCCGTTACGCCTTCGGTGGTGGGGGGGACGGCGGTAGCGGTGTTCATTATGAACCGCGAAGGCCTCTCTTTTGGCAAATCGCTCTCTTTTGTGATGCTCACAGCGGTTTTGGACAATTCATTTTTTATGCTTGCCTCTACAATCGTGCTGGTGTTGCAGCCCGATATTTTCCAAGGCTTAGGAGGGATTTTTCAGTCGGGTGGGGCACAAGGTTTTTTCTATGTAAGCCTTTCTTTGATATTTATTTATACCGTTTTGATGGTATATGGTTTGTTTGTCAGTCCAATACGCTTCAAATTGTTTTTGGTGTTTTTGACTTCCAATCGTTTGCTCAAACGCTTTAGGAAGTGGGCGGTGCAGACAGGCAATGAGACCATCACCGCTTCCGAGTTTCTCAAAGGCATGAGTTCAAGGTTTTGGGCTAAGGCTATTTTTTCTACTTTGTTGATTTGGTCGGCTCGCTACTTCATGCTCAACTGTTTGATAGCCGCTTTTGCTTATTCTTTCAACCCACTCGATTTTTTTGACCATTTGACTATATTTTCCAGACAGATCATCATGTGGATTATTATGTTGGTGTCGCCTACTCCGGGCAGTTCGGGTTCGGCAGAGTTGGCATTTACCTCATTTTTTGATAGTTATTTGCAGGTGAGTGGTCTGACATTGGTGGTGGCAGCCTTCTGGAGGATCATCACTTATTACGCTTATCTTTTGATAGGCATTTTGATTTTGCCTCAATGGATTAGGAGGGTTTTTCACTCTAAGACGGCTGCTTGACAGCCAACTTGTGGTTACTCTCAGAGACAAAGAGTTTTTTAATTTTATATTTGTATCCTAAACGTTCAGGTATGAGCAAGGCCAAAAAAGTGGCGCAAAGCCCCTCAAAGTCAGATGTTTACAAGGCATGTTTTCTTACTTTTTCGCATTTTCAGACACTTAAAGATAAATTTCCGGGTTCTGAGGTGTTTACTGTGGACGCAGGGTTTGATTTTAGCCAAGTAACAGACAAGAAGTGGGTCATATTTGCCCAAGATGTGGTAGCCGCCCAAAAAGCCTACTCTTACTTGCCACAAGCCGAGCAAACCACTCTTTTTTGTGATAAAGACAAGCGGCAGGCCTTGTTGTCTTCGCTTTTTGCGCCCTATGACCAAAAAGGAGCTTTTGCGGGGGCGGCTATTTTGCCCGCTGGCAGAGCCCAAGAGGTGCTTACCCATCCTTTTATGGCTCAGGGCTTGCCCTTTGTGCTCAAAGACCTTGATTTTGCAGTGGAGTTTGTGGCTGATTCAAGTCTGGAGGCCGAAAAGATGACTTTTTTGAAGTATATGCGCTGCCATTGGCAAGTTTTTGTTTACAAATTTTTTAAAGAGCCTTTCTTTGCCCCTCGCTCTCAATGGCTTAGCGATGCCAACCATCCCATTTACCGATTCAAGTTCTTGTTTTTCGTGCTTTTGATGGCGGTTTTGATGCCGATTTTGAGCTTTGACTATGGGATCACGTGGGATGAGCCTGAGCACGTAACGCTGGCACAAGACATGCGTAAGTTTTATATGACGCTGGGCAGCGATACGAGTGTATTTGATTTGAGCAAGCATGCGCGTTTTGCGCTGCTTTATTATGGGGCTTCGATTGATTTGATTGCCGAAATGGTGTACCATTACGTGAGTCCTTTTGGTATTTACGAAACCCGTCACTTTATCAATGCGCTGTACGGGGTGTTGGGGGCTTTGTTTACGGGATTGATAGCCAAAGAATTAGGCGGCTGGAGGGCAGCCTTATTGGCGGCGGTGCTCATGCTGCTTTCTCCGCGCTATTTTGGCCACTCTATGAACAACCCCAAAGATGTACCTTTTTTGACTGCCTATGCGGTAAGTTTATATTTTTTAATGTTGCTTATCAAGCAGTTACCCCGCCCACGAATGGGTACTATCTGGTGGACGGGCTTTGGCGTGGCTTTTATTATCAGCTTAAAGATAGGCGGGCTGCTCAATTTGGCCTACGTGGGTCTTTTTATGGGGGTTTGGTGGCTCTATTTTATGAATCAAAAAGGCCTATCGCCTGCCATCAAGCAAATTCCCAATCTGGCTAAAATATTTGCCTTTATAGCTTTTATTGGTTATTTCTTGGGTATTTTGTTTTGGCCTTACGGGATTATTGAGCCTTTTAGCAATCCTTTTAAGGCATTGAAAGAGTTTACCAACTTTCAGTTGCTACTTACCTATGAACTTTTTGAAGGCAAGCGGCTTTTTATGCAGTTTGTTCCTTGGCACTACATCCCCAAATGGATTGGTATCAGTGTACCCTTGGCGGTGTTGCTGGGGTATTTTTTGGGTATGTTTACTCCCTTGTTGCAAAATCGAGACAACTGGAAATTAGCTGTTTGGGCTATGATGGTGTTTGCGTTGTTTTTTCCGATTGTGTACGTTATTTACAAAAAATCAACGCTTTACAGCGAATGGCGGCACGTGATGTTTGTCTATGCGCCTATGATTGTGGTTACTTCGGTCGGTTGGAATTTTTTGATGAGCCAAATCAAACCGATTGCATTGGGTTCGATGGTGGTGTTGATGGTGCTGCTTTACAGACCCGTGGCATGGATGTTGCAAGAGCATCCCAACCAATACCTGTACTTCAATGAGCTTGTTGGCGGCATCAAAGGGGCTTATACCAACTACGAAACCGACTACTGGTGCAACTCAATGAAACAAGCCACCGAGTGGATGCTCGAAAACCGTCCCCAAATCAAAGACAAGCGTACCAGAATCGCCACCAATTTTGCGCACGTCTCGGCGCAATACTATTTTGACAAAGCTACCGATAGCGTCAGAATGCTTTGGGCAAGAGAAAACGAAAAGTACAAAGAAGACTGGGACTACGCATTCTTTGCAACCAGAACCATGTGCAAAGCCCACATTCAGAATGCGTTCCCTCCCAAAGGGACTATTCATACCATTGACGTGGACGGTGTGCCCGTGTTGGCCATTGTGGAAAAAACCGATCGCCATCACAACCTCAGTTTGAAAGCCCGTGCCCAAGGCAACGACAGTTTGGCTCTGGAATATGCCCTCAAAGCCTTGGAATACGACCCCAAAAATGTAGAAACCTACCGCCATTTGGCGCAGATTTACTTGTCCACCAACCAAATAGATTTGGCAATAGATGCCTGCAACCGTTGTCTGGAAGTCAATCCCGAAGATTTCACCTCTTACACGCTGTTGGGGATGATTTATACCCAATCAGGAGAGTACGACAAAGCATTGGGCGTGTTGGAAAAAGCCATTGAGTTCAAAATCAACAACGTTGGTGGCTATCAATACAAAGCCGAAGCCCTTTACCGCAAAGGCGACTTAGACAATGCCTACAAAGCCATAGAAAAAGCCATCGAATACGACCAAAACCGCAATGCCAATATTCAATACCTGGCCGCTTTTATCAAAGTGCAACAGGCAGGCAAACTCCCCGCACTCAAGCTACAACTCTTTGATGTGGCCTTCAGACATATACAGGCTTGTCTTAGCATCAACCCCAAATTTGCGGATGCCTACAATATGGCCGCTTATATGTTTGAGCAGGCAGGCCAACCGCAAGAGGCCGAACGATTTAGACAGCAGTACAATGCCCTTAGAGGTATGTAAGTTCAACTAAAATCCGTCCCGTACCGCTCTTTGACATCGTACAAAAACTGTTTGACATCTTGTTCGCTGTCTTTGGGGCAAATCAATATCACCCCATCGTGCTGGGCTACGATATAGCCGTTTAGCCCTTTGATGACCGCTACAAATTTGTTGTCCAGATGCACGATGGAATTGCGCGTATCATAAAGCTCGGCATTTCCTACCACTACATTGCTGTTATCGTCTTTGGAGTTTACTTCATAGACTGATTTCCATGTACCCAAATCAGACCAGCCAAACCGGCAAGGCAGCACAAATACGTTTTGGGCTTGTTCCATTACGCCGTAGTCCATGGAAATGCTTTTGGAGCGAAAATAGCTGTCCACTGTGGCCTGTTCTTCGTTTTCGCTTCCAAAATAAGCCGAAAGAGAGGCAAAAATCTCAGCCACATCTTCCAAATGAATCCTAAAGGCGGACAAAAAAGTCTCCACTTGGCCAATAAAAATGCCGCTGTTCCACAAAAACTCACCGCTATTGAAAAAATACTCTGCCATTTCGATATTGGGTTTTTCGGCAAAAGTTTTGACTTTGTGGAGTTTGCCCAGTTTGGTGTCGGGCTCGGGCTGTATGTAGCCGTATCCGGTGCTTGGGAAGGTCGGCACCAATCCCAGTGTGGCAATAATGGGCTGCGAGGCTGTAACCTCCAGACTGTCAGCGATGTTTTCTACGAATAAGTCATTGTCCAAGATCAAGTGATCTGCCGGAGTTACCACAATATTGGCTTCGGGGTCTAATTTGTAGATTTTTTGGCAAGCCCAAGCCACGCAAGGGGCCGTATTTTTGGGCATAGGCTCAGCTAAAATATTGGATTTGGGCAAATCAGGTAGCTGTTCGGCTACGATATGCGCATAATCTTTTCCCGTAACGATGAAGACTTTTTCCAAAGACACCAAAGGGCTAAACCTCTCCACCGTTGTTTGGAGCAGGGTTGGGCCCGTGCCCAATATATCCAAAAACTGTTTGGGCTTGGCCGCACGGCTCAAGGGCCAAAAGCGCGTACCCATTCCGCCGGCCATCACCACCAGATAATTATGCTCTTTGTTCATAAAAGGTTTTCGTTAGGATTCCAAAATAAGGTTTTAAAGTCTATCACTCTGTCATTTTCTACTTTTATGCCTTCTGCTTCCAGCAATTCTTGCATCAGCGTGGGGGTAGCGAAGTGGTGCTTGCCGCTAAGCACCCCCAAGCGATTCACGACCCGATGACAAGGCACATCGGGCAAACTATGGGCTACATTCAATGCCCAACCCACCATCCGGGCACCCATCTTCCCGCCCAAAAAAGCGGCTATCGCTCCATAAGTGCTTACCCTGCCTTTGGGAATAAGTTTGACCACTTGATAAATATCATCAAAACGCTGCAAACGCTGTAAGGATTAATAAATTACGCAAAATTAGTTAAAATCGTTCTCAAGGAGCAAATTTTATACCCAAAAGCATCACGTCGTCAATTTGTTTAGCTGTTCCCAACCACTTGTAAAATTGATTTTCAATATAAAATTTTTGCTCTGCAATGGGTAACAAGGCCGCTTGGCCTAAAATATCTCTCAATCCGCTTAACATGAGCTTGTGTTGCCTTTCTCCACCAAACTGGTCTGCCATACCGTCTGAGAAAAGGTAAAGCGTGGCATTTGGTTGAATCTCAAACTGAGAAAATTGAGTCTCTTCTCCTATTTCTCCACCAACAGCTATGTTATCGCCTTTGATTTGGCAAAGTTTTTCATCAAGAAAATAGGCAAAATAAGACCGCGCAGATCCTACCACCAGACGGTTTTTGTCTGCGTCAAAAGTAGCCACACTCAAATCCATACCATCACGGTTTTGGGTTTGGTGCTGGCGTAAAGAGGTGTAAATGTCTCGCCTGAGGTGAGTGAGGATTTCTGTCGGTTCGGTGATTTTTCTTTCCAACACGATGGTATTGAGCAATTCGTTGGCTTTCTTGCTCATAAATGCCCCCGGTACGCCGTGGCCGGTACAGTCCACCGCAGCTACTACCGTTTTGCTACCGATTTTTCTGACCCAATAAAAATCCCCCGATACAATATCCCTGGGCAAAAAGACCACAAAAGACTCAGGCAAAAGGCGGCTCATCTCTTCGTCTGTGGGCAAAATGGCCTCTTGTATTCTTTTGGCGTAGTTGATAGAGGCGGTCAGGTCTTTGTTTTTGCGCTCAATTTTATCGTAGGCTTCTTTTAGTTCGATGTTCTTGAGCCTTTGGACTTCGGCTTCTTTATCTTGTATCTCTTGGCGGAATCGGCTTTCTATTTGCTTTATTTTGATGGCTTGTTCTGTGCCTAAAATGGACTCCTGCAACTCGAAAAACTTTTTGAAGTACTCCAGTGCCTCTTTGTAGTTTGAGTTGAGTTCTTCCGCTCCTGATTTGATTTGATAAGCGCGCGCAACTTTTGGTTTTGAGTTGGTAGAGAGGGCTATTTTAAGGGCAAGGTCGGCATAACGGCGCGAGTCACTGGCTTGACACAGTTGCAGGTGCATCTGGGCTAAATCCAGCAGCGTGGTGATGTAGCCTTGTTGATTGGTCAGGCTGCGGCGGATGTCTATGGCTTGTTGGTAGTATTTTTTTGCAGTTTCGTAGTCCTGTTTTTTGACGGCTATATTGCCCAAATCATTCAGAGAGCGCGCTTTCCCTCCATTATCACTGTATTTTTCTTGTATTTCTATGGCTTGGAGCAGGTAGTTTTCAGCCAAGGGATGTTCTTGTGCAGCGATGGCCACATTTGCCAAGCCTATCAAACAACGCCCCAAAATAAACAACTCTGTGTCATGGTTTTCTGACAACTCTTTACCTTGCATGAAGTAGCTTTTTGCCCCTTCAAAATCTTTGGTATCAAGGTGGAAGTTGCCCAGATTGTAGCTCACTCTGGCAGCGGTTTGGGGGTAATGCCGAGCAAGGGTAATGGCGCGAAATGCCTGTTCAAAGGCCGTTTTGTAGTTGCCTTTTGCCCAGTTGATCAGTGCGATATTGGTAAGTGTTTCGGCTTGACCGGCCTCTTCTCCAAGTTCTTCAAACAGGGCTAATGCTTTTTCGTTTTGTGCAATGACCTCATTTCCCAAAATTTGAGATTTATTATTTTCATCGGGCAGAAAAAACATACCCAAAGATTTCACATATTCTATCCATGCTTGGTTGAGAAGCCGGCCTCTTTTGTCTTGGTACACCTCTTCACTCATCATCGCAATCATCTGTTTTACAATATCATTCTGAATCAGCACATCCGTGGTACCTATCGCCAGCCTGATAAAGTAAGAGACTCTTTTGTATTGATCTTTTTCAAGTGAAAACCTTTCCAAAAGTTCTTCAATCGTGTTTTGCATCAGAACATTTTTGCAAATCTACAAACCGCCGACTCGATTCAAAAGGGTTGGCATCTTTTGCCTGTGATATTTTTGACGCAGCTTTAAAAATACTACCTGCCTAACTTTAGCACTCCAACCATTTTATTGTTCATCTTTGCGAAAATTATTTTTCGCTATTGCCATGGATATTTCTCAAATCAGACAAGAATATTTACTCAAAACCCTCAACGAACGCGACGTACACGAAAACCCACTCGAACAACTGAAAATCTGGCTGCAAGAAGCCATCGAATCCAAGATTACCGAGCCTACGGCTTTTTCACTGGCCACCCTCTCAGCCGAAAACCAACTCAAAAATCGAATTGTTCTCTTGAAGGGAATCCAACAAAATCGCCTTCACTTTTACACCAACTACCAAAGCCAAAAAGGCCAAGACTTGGAGGCCAATCCTTCGGCAGCCGCTTGTTTTTATTGGCCTGAGTTGGAGAGACAAGTCCGTGTAGAAGGCAAAGTCAGCAAATTGAGCCGCCAAGAGTCCGAAGAGTATTTCAAAACACGCCCCCGCGCCAGCCAAATCTCTGCCCATGTCTCTCCTCAAAGCCAACCGGTTTCGGGTAGGGAAGTGCTGGAAAGAAAACAAAGAGAACTTGTAGAGTACTTTGGGGATGGTGAGATTCCGCTTCCCTCAAACTGGGGCGGTTATGCCATTGAGCCTTTCCGTGTCGAATTTTGGCAAGGCAGACAAAGCCGCTTGCACGACAGAATAGTTTTCCACCTAAATCCCAACAGAAACTGGGAAATATCAAGACTTGCCCCTTGATAAAAAGCGATTTCTTCGTATGTTTGACAAAAAAATTATGAAATTTTATCATTACTTAATCGGGGCTTTTTTTCTTCTCTCTTGCGGCGAAAAAGCTGTCTATGAGCAGTACAGCAAAACCGGACTCAGCGACCTGCTTTGGGACAGGGTCGAATCACAGTCTTTTGAGGTAGTGCCTCCCGATACCATCAATGCTTATACATTGGTGCTTGCCTTGCGCCACACTTCCCGCATCCCTTACAAATCGCTCCCTATCGCTATGGTAGTGGCCAACGAGAAAAAAGCTCCTGTTTACCTGCAACAGTACGAATTTATGATCAGAGATTCCAAAACAGGCATGTTCATAGGCGAAGTGATGGGGGATTTGGGAGATACAGAGCAGGTGATAGAATCGGAGTTTCGTTTTAAAACGGCGGGTACTCACACCTTCACGTTTATACATGGGCTTGCCGATGAGGACAAGGCCAAAGAGGTTATGGGATTGGGACTTATATTGAAAGCAATCAAAAAATGAAAATACACGCCACCACTGTTTTGGCAGTGAGACACCAAGGCCAAATAGCCGTAGGAGCAGACGGCCAAGCCACCATGGGCAACACGGTCGCCAAGAGCCAAGTTCGTAAAGTCAGGAGGTTGTACGAGAGTAAAATCGTGGCCGGTTTTGCAGGCTCCACTGCCGATGCTTTCACACTAATTGATCGGTTTGAAGAAAAACTCAATGCCTACAAAGGCAATCTCAAGCGTTCTTCTATTGAGCTTGCAAAAGATTGGCGAACAGACAGATACCTCAGAAGGCTGGAAGCCATGATGATAGCCGCCAACTCCCAAGATTTACTCATTATATCCGGCACGGGCGATGTGCTCGAACCCGACAATGACGTGGCCGCCATCGGCTCAGGCAGCATGTACGCACAATCTGCCGCTCTGGCTCTTCTCAAACATGCCCCGCACCTTTCGGCAAAGGAAATTGTCTTTGAGGCACTTACCATCGCGGCTGATATTTGTATCTATACCAACCACAACTTTATCATCGAAGTAGTCTAATACCTGGGTAGGGTAATCCAGCGGCGTTGCTTTTTGTCGTAGTAGTTGTATTCGTCGGGGAACTCTATGAATTCTTCGCCTTTTGAGTTTTTGAAATAATAAGGTGAAAGGTCTTTGCCTTCCAGCATGAGTTGATAGAGCATTTCACTTTTGCGCTTGCGCTCTTCGTCCAGCATCTTAAATGTGCGGAACACTTCCTCAAATTCAACAATATCACCTTTTTGGTCAAACACAATTTTGCCCGCCAGACAGATCCTTTTTTCGTACAAACTGGGAGCTATGCGACTTACCATATAGTAATGGGTATCTTTTTTGACGCAATAGGCCTCAAAGCGGTAGTTTCTTTCGATTTGGTGTGCGCGGTGCGCCGAATCCATCTCAGGCAAAAAACGCTGTTCGTGGGTTTTGTTGTCAGGTAGCTTACCCGTGTGCCTAACAATTTGGAAAAGAATCTCTTCACGTCTTTGGGCATCGGAAATGTAGTCCTCAACCCTGTAACTTTTCTGTCCGCAAGAACAAACCACTATACACAGCGCAAATAGAGAGTAATACGTTTTCATGCTGCAAAATTAGCCTAAAATATAGATTGTGGGCTGTAATCTTTTTTCAAAATGTGGTTTTCCTTTCTGTGCTTTTTATGTATGCTCCTAAGTTGTGAAATTCTGTTTGTTGCCAATCAGTGGGATGCAAATGCTTGCTATCTTGCGCTCGCAAATACAAATTTATGAATCAGGATTTGGAATTTAATAAAAATGAAGACCATTTGAAATTGCTTTGCTCTAAGCTAAGACAAAAACTTGCCAAAGTCCACGAGGGCGGCGGGGCGAAGCGCATAGAAAAAGAGCACGAAAAAGGCAAGCTAACAGCCAGAGAAAGAATAAGTTATTTATTGGATGAAGGCAGGGAATTTATCGAAGTGGGGGCTTTTGCTGCCGAAGATATGTACGCAGAGCACGGTGGCTGCCCCGGTGCTGGCGTGGTATGCGTGATTGGATACATCCACAACAGGCTGTGTATGGTAGTGGCCAACGATGCCACCGTAAAAGCCGGAGCGTGGTTTCCGATGGCCGCTAAGAAAAACCTTCGCGCACAAGAAATCGCTATGGAAAACCGCATCCCTATCATTTATTTGGTGGACAGTGCGGGGGTGTATTTGCCCATGCAAGACGAGATATTCCCTGACAAAGAACATTTTGGGCGCATTTTTCGCAACAACGCCATCATGTCTGCCAAAGGCATTCCGCAAATAGCCGCCATTATGGGCAGTTGTGTGGCGGGAGGGGCTTATTTGCCTATTATGTCCGATGAAGCCATGATTGTAGAGGGCACAGGCTCGGTATTTTTGGCGGGGTCTTATTTGGTCAAATCTGCCATTGGCGAGAGCGTGGACAATGAACTGCTGGGCGGCGCTACTACGCACTGCGAGATTTCGGGCGTAACCGACTACAAATGCAAAAACGACCAAGAAGCCCTCGACAGAATACGGACGCTGGTTTCTATGTTGGGAGAAAGTCCTAAAGCAGGTTTTAACCGCATAGCACCCCAACCTCCTGCCAAAAACCCCGAAGATATCTACGGCTTGTTGCCCGCAGACAGAACCAAGCCCTATGACATGCTCGAAATCATCGAAAGGATAGTGGACGAGTCAAAGTTTGAGCAATACAAAGAGTTGTATGGCAAGAGCTTGCTTTGCGGCTATGCCCGTATAGAAGGCTGGGCAGTGGGAATAGTGGCCAACCAGCGCACCGTAGTCAAATCCAAAAAAGGCGAGATGCAGATGGGCGGAGTGATTTATTCCGATTCTGCCGACAAAGCCGCCCGGTTTATTATGAACTGCAACCAGAAGCGGATTCCTTTGGTGTTTTTGCAGGATGTGTCGGGCTTTATGGTGGGCAGCCGCTCTGAGCACGGCGGCATCATCAAAGACGGCGCAAAAATGGTCAATGCCATGTCCAACTCGGTAGTGCCCAAGTTCACCTTTATCATCGGAAATTCTTACGGTGCAGGCAATTACGCCATGTGCGGCAAAGCCTACGACCCTCGCTTGATATACAGTTGGCCGACGGGGCAGATAGCCGTGATGAGTGGAGCGGCGGCGGCCAATACCTTGCTCCAAATCAAAGTCGCTGCCCTGAAAGCCAAAGGCCAAACCATAGCACCCGAAGTCGAAAAAGCCATGCTCGAAGAAATCACGGAGCGATACAACAGCCAACTCTCTCCCTACTATGCGGCAGCAAGGCTATGGACAGATGGCGTAATAGACCCACTCCAGACCCGAAACATTATATCAATGGGTATCGAAATGGCCAACCATGCTCCACTCGAAAAGTTCTCAACCGGAGTCATACAGGTATGAAAGCCCAAGAAGCTATTGAGGTGTCAAATTATTGGCAGGCAAAAACTTACTTTAGTCAGCCAAAAATGTATTCATACGATGAAAACAAATTCGTTGGTTGCATTCCTATTGGTTAGTTTGCTGATAAGCTACTCTGCTGTGGCTCAAAAATTCTACACCAAAAACGCCAAGATTCGCTTTTTTTCCAAAGCCCCGCTGGAAAACATAGAAGCCATCAATTCGCAGGCAATCTGTGTATTGGATGCCTCCACTATGGACATTCAATTTTCAATGTTGATGCGCTCCTTTGAGTTTGAAAAAGCCTTGATGCAAGAGCACTTCAACGAAAACTATGTCGAGTCAAATAAATACCCCAAAGCGACTTTCAAAGGCCAACTACTTTCTCCCAAAAATTTACCCCCATCGGGCAACAAAGTTGCGGCGAAAGTCAAAGGCGAAATGACTTTGCACGGCGTTACCCGCAGCGTAGAGGCAGACGGCTTTATTACCGTGTCAGACGATAAGGTCAAAATAGAATCAGTTTTTCAACTCATGCCGGAAGATTACGGCATCAAAATTGAAAAAATGTACATAGACAAAATAGCCAAAACCTTAGAAATTAAAGTTTTGGCCGATTTGCAAAAGAAAGAGTAACCCTTACAGAACTTCTGCCAGCGAAGCCCTGAGCCTTTGGCAGAGTTGCTCCAGTTGCTCGGGTGTCCAAGTCATTTTTACCACCAGCGAGATAAGCCTCGACATCAGGGCATCTGATTTTGAAGTATCAAGATTGAGTAAGTCTTGGGGGGCTTGGGCAGCGTGGTAATAGATTTTCATTGGGAACTTCATTTCTTTGAGGTGCTGCCAATTTTTGATGTAGTGGTAGTTGTTGTCGTACCAATACTGTATGCCAGTGAGTTCGCCGAGTTGGTGTTTTTGGAAGGCGGCAAGCAGTTTGCGGGTGCTTTCTTCGGTTGGCATAAAAAATGACAGAAAGGTAGCCGAATCTCCCTCAGGGTCAGGATAGTGGCGCAGTTGCACGGCAGCAAACTCTTTGACAACCTCCATCATAGCGGCTTTGTGTCGGCGGTTGAGTTCCAAAAAGTGGTTTATTTTGCGCAGTTGGGCTAAGCCTACGGCGGCGTGCAGTTCGCTGATGCGGTAGTTGAAGCCCATAATGGGGTGGTTTTCAGCCCCTCTGTTGGTGCCTATGTGGTCATGGCCGTGGTCGGCAAACATTTGGGCATTGTTGTACAACTCGGGGTCGTCTGTGATGATAGCCCCGCCTTCGCCCGCGGTGATGATTTTGAAAAAGTCAAACGAAAAGCATCCGATAGCCCCAAATGTCCCAATGGCTTTGCCTTTGTAGCTGGCTCCAAGTGCTTGGGCTGAGTCCTCCAATAGGATGAGGTTGTGTTTTTGGCACAGGGCTACGATTTCATCCATTTTGGCCATAGCCCCGCACATCTGCACCAACACGACGGCTTTGGTTTTGGGGGTGATAAGCCGCTCAATGGCTTGTGGATCAAGGCAAAGCGTCTCGTCTATATCACAAAAAACAGGGACTGCCCCTCCCAAAAGAGCCCCTTCGATGGTGGCTATGTACGTGAAAGTGGGAACGATGACCTCATCACCCAATCCGATGCCGGCTGCTGCCATAGCCGTTGCCACCGCTGTAGAGCCGCTGCTCACCACATGGGCATAGCGGACTTTGTTGAAAGCGGCCAGTTCGGTCTCAAAATCGCGGGCTTTCCAGTGGTTATTGCGTAGGCTTTCGTGGTTGTACCTAAAAAGGATGCCTGTTTCTATCACATCCATAAGTTCTTTGCGCTCCTGCGCGCCAAAAAGTTCTGCTCCGGGCATAGTGTATCTTTGTTTTGGCGGCAAATAAAAGCAAATTTGGCTTCACCAGCGAAATATTACCAAGTTCAAGCCCAGTTGTTAATGAAGAAACGGAAAAATTTGGCATGGTGGCAGGCTTTCAACACAAAAACTCAATCGAGCAACCGCACTTCGGAAGTCTCAGTGCATCACCATTACCCAACCCTATGTTATACGGCGTTTTAATTGTTAGAACAAGGTCAGGGTTTCTTCTTCGTATCTTATAATTTTTTTGATTTTTCCCGGTTGTGCCCAATTCATAGTACCTTCCATTTTTAAAGAAAGTAAATAGTTTTCTATTTTTTTATCAGATAATTCTTGTTGTATTCTTTTGGCTTCGGATAATGTTTTTACAGGAATAAAAGCCTGCAACGACTGATTTGCTTGCCAATTTCCTTCAAACACTGTTGGATTAAAACTTGTCTTGCCGTATGCTTCCCATACTACTTTGTAAGGAAAGAAATTGTATTCACCTACTCCCAGCATTGCCCACCAGTACCCTCTATTAAGCATAGCTTTTAACATTACCCCCTTTCTGCTTTGTAAAATCTCTTTATTTGCTTCAAAATAATAAGTAAGCTCGGGGAACATTTGAATTTGCTTCCATTCTAAAAGTTTGCCGTTGTTGTTGTAAGGTAAAAGAACCCATTTAGAAGGAGATTTTGTTTCTGATTTAAAATCTTTTGATGTAATAAGCTGAAAGATAAATCTTTTAGGAAGAATGATGTTTTCTTTACTCTTATTGGAAACACTGACTAATCCTTCACTTATTTCATTGTAGCTATCAAAGAAATAAACATCATTTGCACCACATGTATTAATGCCTTGTCTTGGGCTTGACTCCTTTTTTATTAACACGGGTTTAATATCTTCAAAATCGGCATCTTCATTTTTCGAGATTATGCTCAATGGGTCGGTTTCATGGAAAATTGGTTTAGCTTGATACTCATTCCAAATGCTGTTTTCATTGCGGAAATAGGGAATTGGAAATTGAGGTTTTTTGTCTCTAATAAAATGAGTTAATCCATAGCGTGTAGCAATACCACCAAAAATCTCTTCATTGTTGAAGTCGAGGACGGAATTAACACAATATTTTATTTCACCAACACTATAAGTTCTGAAATTTTTGTTAGCTCCGTCATTTAGCAATAA
Source organism: uncultured Roseobacteraceae bacterium (assembly GCA_964602415.1). Taxonomy (GTDB): domain Bacteria; phylum Bacteroidota; class Bacteroidia; order Cytophagales; family Flammeovirgaceae; genus CAZRQL01. The sequence goes on along the minus strand of CAZRQL010000006.1, from coordinate 43,658 downwards.
TGAAAGAGGCATAAATATGATGGCTTCACCATTTTCTTTGAGAAAGTCTTTAATTGATATTTGAATTATCAGAGCCGCTATATCAATTCTACTTCCACCTAATAAAAGATTTTGACTATTGCCGACCAAATCAAATTTAAAGAAATAACTTTTTATCTGTTCTTTGTAGCTCTCTGGTAAATCAACGAAGTTTTGCCAGGGGGGATTGCCAAAAACAATATCGTATTTTTTTGGTGTAAGTCGAAGAAAATCCTCATTGGTGAAGTTTTGGGACATATCCAAGCCGTACTTTTCAGAAAACTTTTTTACTGCATTATTGAAGTTATTGGTATTCAATTCATTACCAAAAATATTATCAGTTGGCAGGCTATTTATTCTAAACCCTTGCTTTAAGCCATAAGTGATAAGTGCTTCAAGCAAATTGCCTTCTCCCATAGTCGGGTCAAATATAGAAGCCCCGTTAATCCATTTTGCGAATATGTCAAATTTGGCAATAGCGAATTCAGCCCATTTTATAGGCGTGAAGACAGTACCAATCTGTAATTCCTTATCTGATAAATCGAAAGTTTTGGTATCCGCCATCTTTAAATTGTTCAAAATACCAGACCGCAGTTATTCAAATAGCTTTTCTATTTCAAACTCTATTTCTTCTGAAATTTTTTCGTAATTCATATTATTTTTTTGTTACATTATCTTTTAAAATGACTCCGTAACCCTGAGATACTCAGGCAATTTCTAAAAACTATAATGCTTGAAAATTATGGAGGGTTTTACTCTTTTGCCAGCAGTGACTGTCCTGTCATCAGTTCGGGTTTTTCTATGCCCATAAGTTCCAATATGGTGGGGGCTATGTCGCCCAGTTTGCCTTCGAGCAGTTTTCCTTTGTATTGTTTGTCCACCAAGATAAAAGGCACAGGCACAGTGGTATGGGCTGTATGAGGTGAGCCGTCAGGGTTCATCATACAGTCGGAGTTGCCGTGATCGGCGATGACAATGACGCTGTAATCTTTGTTTAGCGCGGCTTCTATGACTTTGCCCGCGCACTCATCTACCACTTCGCAGGCTTTGATGGCAGCTTGCATAACTCCGGTGTGTCCCACCATGTCGGGGTTGGCAAAATTCAAGCAAGCAAAATCAAACGAACCGGCTTCAATTTCCGCACACATTTTTTCGGCCACTTCATAAGCACTCATTTCGGGCTTGAGGTCATAAGTGGCGACTTTGGGCGAAGGGCACAAAATCCTTTTTTCTCCTTCAAAAACCTTTTCCTCTCCTCCCGAGAAGAAAAAAGTTACGTGCGGGTATTTTTCTGTTTCGGCGATACGAAGTTGATTTTTATTGTTTAGTGCCAACACTTCGCCAAGCGTTTGGCTTAGGTTTTGATTTTCAAAAATGATTTTTACGCCTTTGAAAGTCTCATCATAGAGTGTCATGGTGAGGTAGTAGAGTTGCAAAGGTTGCATACCGTGCTCAGGGAAAGCCTGTTGGCTTAGGGCTTGGGTAATTTCGCGCCCTCGGTCTGTGCGGAAATTGAACAGAATCACTACGTCTCCTTCTTCGATGCCAGCCAATGGCTTACCGTCTTTGGTGATGACGATTGGTTTGACAAACTCATCTGTAACCCCTTGGTCATAAGACTGTTGTATGGCTTCGATTGGGTCGCTGTGTTCTTGGCCTACTCCTTTGACCAGCAAGTCATAAGCCAGTTTGACCCTTTCCCAGCGTTTGTCTCTGTCCATGGCGTAGTAGCGGCCTACTATTGAGGCGATGGCAGCACCGGTTTGGCGGCATTTGTCTTGCAACTGTGTGAGGTACTGTTTGCCTCCGGTGGGCGAAGTATCGCGCCCATCCATAAAAGGGTGCACAAAAACCTGCTCGACCTCATTTTCTTGTGCGGCCTCAAGCAGTCCAAACAAGTGCTCAATGTGTGAGTGTACGCCTCCATCGGAAAGCAAACCCAAGAAGTGGACTTTTTTATGTTGGTTTTTGGCGTATTCAAAGGCTTTGAGCAGTTCGGGGTTGCGGTGCAACTCGCGGTTTTTTACGGCGAGGTTGATTTGCACCAGCATTTGATAGACCACCCTGCCTGCCCCCAGGTTCATGTGCCCCACCTCAGAGTTGCCCATCTGTCCCTCCGGCAAACCAACGGCCAATCCCGAAGCATACAGGCGGCTATGGGGGTAATTTTTATACAGCGAATCAATATATGGTGTTTTGGCTTTGTCTATGGCCGAAACAGCGGGGTTTTCGGCTATTCCCCAGCCGTCCAATATCATCAGGATTACTCTACGGTTCATAAGTCTTTTTTGGCAAATATAGGCTTTTGCTTCAAACGATTTTGATATTGAATATAAGAATGAGTTTTGAGTTTTTACTTTTTTACGAGGTATTTTTGGATTGTCAAACTTTTTATACAATGTACCCCAATCCACTGAGAGGCATCGGCTTGATAGCCACTTTTTTAATCTCTTTTGCGCTTGGTGCTCAAAACATGCACCGCGTCCAAGCCACCATAGATTCTTTGTGCAGTCCTGAATTTGCGGGCAGGGGCTATTTTCCTCAAGGCGACCTAAAAACGGCTCTTTTTCTGGTTCAGCGGTTTATGGATATGGGGCTTGAGCCTCTCAAAGACAAGTATTTGCAGCCTTTTCCCATCAAAATCAACGTGGTTACTTCGCAGCCCGTTTTGTCTTCTCTTCGGGTAGGCAAAGATTTTATCGTGTGGGCGGGCAGTGGCAGTGGCAGCCGAACAGCCAAAACCACCCGAGACAGTTCTCAATGTGCAGATAAAGTTTTGGTAATGAGCCAAAATACTTTTCAGACACTTCTTTCGGGACGCCGCGATATGACTCCATTTCTCAAAGCGGCTGCTTGGGTGGTAGAAAGCCCCAAACTGACCCATACGGCTTTGAATTTTTCGCTCCCTTTGCCTGTTTTTGAGGTCTTGGGTAGGTTTGAGCACAAAAAAATCCGTTACTCTGTCCAAACCCAAATTATATCCCGCAACTCCCAAAACGTGATGGCGATGGTAAAGGGCAGGGTTAGGCCTGATAGTTTTTTGCTGGTTACGGCTCATTATGACCATTTGGGGACGATGGGCAGCACTTTTTTTCCGGGTGCCAACGACAACGCCAGCGGGGTGGCTATGCTCTTAGAGCTTGCGGATTGGATTTCACGGCATCCGCCGCGCTATTCGGCGGTGTTCATCTGTTTTTCGGGCGAAGAAGCAGGACTTGTCGGCTCCAAGTTTTTTGTGGACAATAGTCCCGTTTCGCTTGCCGGCATACGGTTTTTGTTGAATTTGGACTTGCTGGGTACCGGCGAAGACGGTGCAACAGTAGTCAATGGCTCCATCTTTAAAGAGGAATTTGCTTTGTTGGATTCTTTGAACCGGAGCGGAGGTTTTTTGCCCAAACTTTTAACAAGGGGCAGGGCGGCCAACTCTGACCATCATTATTTTACTGAGGCAGGAGTGAGGAGCTTTTTTATCTACCAGATGGGGCAATGGCCTCACTATCATGATATAAACGACAAACCTCCTTTGCCACTGACCTCATTTGAGGCCACTTTCAAACTCTTGCTTGGATTTCTCGAAATGTTAAGCGAATATTAAATTTTGAAGATGCCATACAGACTCATTTCTTACTTATTTAGATTTCGAGAAAAAAATAGATGCATTGGTCGCTAACACTGCTGTTTTTTTTAGGGCTGTTACTTGATAGTTATTGCCAAAAAAGAGACTTAGAACTTTTTCCATTCAAAAAATACAGCAAAACCGATACAATTGAGTGGCAAAAATATGAGCGACCTGTCAGCAAAGATTTTCGCATAAAAACCATTGATTATCTGACAGAAAACTTCTTCAATTTTATAGAGGATTTGCCAGTCGATATACAAAAAGATTATCGAGATCATTTTCATTTTATCGAACTCAACGATGATGGATTTGTTGATGTACTTTTTGAAGGATGGGCAGGCTTACACCACAAAAGTACAATGCTTTTTATCAATATTGATGGGGATAGTTTTATTAGGGTGTTCGATGCCAAAGAAATTGCTGTTGGCGTGGGATTTGCCAACAACAAGCTCAATTTCATCACAATAATGGATTTCGGCAATGATATGGAGTACCTTGTGCAAGAGGTTCGCTATGAGTTTGATGCGGAGTTGCGCTCTTCCATTCGTTATGTACGCGCCTATTCGCTCGATACCGAGTTTCCCTCAACTTTTTTAGGTAAGCCATTTTTGTTTAGGATCAATACCCCTCTTTACACATTAAGGCTCAATCCTGAGATAGACAATCAGACAAGGGTTTTGTTTTTGGATGAAGTACGAGGCAATACGGTGGGGGTATTTAGGCAGGGCAATCTTGGCTACGTATGGGCAGAAAAAAAAGATGCCGACAACCAAACGTGGTGGTTTGTGGAGATGCTGCCCGTCAAAAATATATCTCAATCAATTATCTACGTTAGGAGCAGCAGTCTGCGGGTGGTGGGCTGGATGAAAGCCGAATTGTTGGAAAAAGTAAAATAAATTTGGCCACTACCTTGATGCTTTGTTTATTTGGGACAGTGTAAAGCAAAAAATATGGCTGACAAACTCCAATTGAGCAGGATACAAGTAGATAGCGTAGGGCCGCATAATTTTTTCAGGGAGATTTTCCCCAAAAAACAGATTTATCTGCACCATTCTTACTCTCATCCCAGCCCTATTTTGGTCATCAATGAATGGAGACAAAAGCCCCACAGAATCGCTACTTGTGTGGTGATAGGCGGCAGGCCTTACCCTAACGAGCCTTACTACAACGACGGGGATATTTATCAGGCATTCCCCGCCAAATATTGGGCTTTGCACCTTGGTTTGCACGCTCCCACCAACAAAATCCCATCCAAATACAAATCCTTGGCTTACACGCGGCAAATGGAGCAAACCTCCATCGGCATCACCCTCTGCAATGCCGGCCATTTGGATTTGATTGACGGTAAATATATGAGCAGTTTTGGGGCTGAGATACCGCCAGACCAAGTGGTGGAATACCCCAACAGCTACCGAGCCAAGCGGTTCTACCACAAATACACAGACGCTCAGATAGAATCTTTGCGCCAATTGCTTGTTTTTTTGTGCGATACTTTCAAAATCCCCAAAACCTACAACCCCGACCTCTGGGATGTGAACCAAGGTGCCTTGGATGGGGTAGCAGGCATCTACTCTCAAGGCAGTGTTCGTTCAGACGTGCGGGACTGCCATCCTCAGCCGGAGTTGGTGGCCATGCTGAGCGGTTTGGCCTCTTCTACCCGCTCAGCCACAAAAATAAATGTGTAATTTTTAAAATCCCGCCTGCAAAATCATTTTCCATGCAGCCGGTACGTTTTTTTGGTCAATGAGCCGCGCAATTTCCCAGTGGGTTTGAAGATGGGGGGTGCTTGGCGCAACGGTGGTTACGTGTGCAAGTTCTGAGAGAGTCGGAACGCTTTCTACATTGGCAAGTTGGGCTAAGTGATTGCCGGTCAGCACGGGGCTTTGTTTTATGGCTTCAGGCAGGCGGTCAATCCCGATGCCTTTTTTGACCAAAGGCTTCTCCACCTCAAAAATAGCCTCTCCATTGGCTCTGCAATACCAGTCGCCCCCCATCCTGGCCACTGCATCTATTTTTCTGGGGTCAATTTTTCCGTCTTGGGTTAAAATATTTTCGTTGAGATGGATAAGAACCACTTTTGCCAAAACTAAGTTTCCGGCTCCTCCTTCTTTGCCCAATTCGATGACCTGCTCCACGGTGCACTCCATTTGTACAGGCGACTCGGCCACGCGCGGAGCTTTGACGATTTCGCTCTTTTGTTCAGTGAGTCCCGCTTTGACAAACTCATTTACTCCGCGCTCGTATTCAGTGCTGGCCAAAGAGACCTGCTCTACCATGGCGAAAGAGACCACATTGACGCAACACTCACGGGTTTGGATGATATTTTCGAGGGTGTGTTTGGTGGTGTTGTCCCTGACGCGGCGGGCAGGCGAAAAAATCAAAACAGGCGGATTGGCACTAAAAATATTGAAGAAACTAAAAGGACTCAAATTGACAGCGCCTTCTGCATCTATGGTGCTCACTAAGGCAATGGGTCGGGGAGATACAGCCCCTTGCAAAAGAGCTTGCAAAGAGGCTGTATTCAAAGATTCGGCAACAATGGTTTTCATATTAGTTATTGAAAATCTCTTCTAATTTTTTGGCAAGGGCTTCGCCGCGTAAATCTTTAGCTACGATAACTCCGTTAGGGTCAATGAGTACCGAATGGGGTATGCCTTGGACGTTGTAGGTTCTGCCGGCGGTATTTTCGGCATCGTCTATGCCTTGCACCCAGACCAATTTGTCGGCGGCGATGGCATCGAGCCATTTTTGGCGGTCGTTGTCCAAAGAAGTTCCCAAAATCTCGAAGTTTTTGTTTTTGTACTTTTCATAAAGTTTGACCAGATTTGGATTCTCCAACCTGCAAGGCTTGCACCAAGAAGCCCAAAAATCCACCAAGACGTATTTGCCTCTCAAGGAACTCAATGTGATAGGCTCTCCTTTGGTGTTGGCTAAGCCAATTTCAGGGGCTTGGTTGCCAATGCCTGTTTGCGCGGCTGTGGTCGCCATACGACTGAGTTCAGCCGACAAATCAGTACCGGGAAAACGCTTGGCTACCTCTGAGGCCACTTCCTGCAAAAACTTCCATTCCGTATCTTTTTTGAAAAGTTGGTTTTCAAACGCCATCACAGCCACCGGAGAAGCCATGTTCTTTTGGAAAAATTCTTTGTATTGTGAAGTTGTTTTGTCTCGAAGTGATTCGTAAGACAAGACGGCCTGCTCGTTGGTGATTTCCCCTTTCGTGAAGGCAGTATTTATATCTTCAACTTCTTTTTGCAATTGTTCGTCAAGCCTGATAAAATCTTTAAATACTTTGGTATCCGGCGAGCCTTCTACTTCAAAGTACTCAGGCTTGTTCATATCCACTTTGATTTTGAAACTCTGTCCGGTCAAAACCAAGATTTCGATGCGGTTTTTAAATAAGTGAAGCTCAGCAAATTCAGGCTCCTGCCTCTTTTCAAACTTGACAAGGTATTTTTTCTGTCCCCCGTCAAACTCCGCATGGGTAAACCTCGCACGGTCTTTGTTGAGCCGTACGATTTGCAGTTTTTCTTCCTTGGGGGCATTTTCTACCTCAATCGTCAAAACAATTTGATTGGGGTCATTTTCTTGGCAGCCGGTAGCCAACCAAAATAAAATCAATGCAGCAAAATAGTATTTCATCGAAAAAAAATTTAACTTGCGAAATGGATGTAAGGTATAGTCAAGAATACAAGAAAATAGCTATCAATGGTCAGTTTCGCCACAAATTTAAGCCAATTTTTTTGATATGTTTTTTTGACTTGCCTGTTCCATGTTTATTTAATCATTCCAATTTATGCTTACACTAAAAAAGACAGAACAATCAAGTAAAAATCAGGCTGCTGTATTGCTCAACCCAAGTTCTTTTGATTTTTTTTCTGCTTCACAAAGGCGGTATTTGCTCTCAAAAGTTGAAAACTCCGAAGAGGATTTTTATGGGGCCATTGTGGGTGATGACTCCTTGTTTTTTGTGGCAATAGCCCGCCAAAAAGACCTCAGTCTCGTGGATTGGCAAGAAAAACTTCGCCAAGCCGGAGCAAAGATCTGCGCCATGCTCAATGCAGAAAAAATTGCAGCCGCCACACTACAATCTACTGAAAATGCCGAGAACACGCTGGCATTTTTAGAAGGTATGTATCTGAAAAACTACCAGTTCCTTCATTATAGAAAAGAAGCCAAAAAACTGGCCAATTCTTTGCAAACCATAGAATTGTCTGACTCTCAAATAGCTCAGTCTGACTTAGATCGCCTTATGGTGGTTTGTCAGGCCACTTACCAAGCCCGCGATTTGGGCAACTACCCTCCTTATGTGTTGAATGCCCAAAAATTTGTTGAATTTGCCAAAGATATGGCTTCAGATACAGCCATTGAGATAGAAGTTTTTGACAAACAGCGCATTGAGCAAGAGCAAATGGTCGGCCTGCTCAATGTAAACAGGGGCAGTGCTTTGCCTCCGCTTTTCCTAAAAATGGAATACAAACCCCAACATCCGCGCAACGACAAGCCTGTGGTATTGGTGGGTAAAGGCGTACTTTTTGATACGGGTGGCTACAGCCTCAAACCCAGCGACAAAATGCAGCACATGAAGGTTGATATGGCCGGCGGGGCGGCTATGGTCGCCACGGTATGCGCCGCTGCAAAACAAAATATTGATATTCATATTATTACGCTTGTCCCGCTTTGTGAGAACCGTGTGAACGAAAACGCTTACACAGTGGACGAAGTCATCGAATACCCCAACGGGCTTAGGGTCGAAGTCCAAAATACCGATGCCGAAGGAAGGCTTGTAGTGGCAGATGCTTTGTTGTACGCCCAAAAGTTAAACCCATGGTTTGTAATAGATTGCGCCACTCTTACCGGTGCCTCTCATGCCATAACCGGCGAGCATGGCATCAGCTATAATGCCAAAAATTTCCCCTACCAAGCCCAACTTCAAGAGGCCGGCTATCTCACCCATGAGCGTCTGATAGAGCTTCCCCTCTGGCTCGAATACGGCGAAATGCTCAAATCACATATTGCCGACATTAGAAATATTGGAGGGCCTATCGCGGGAGCCACGACAGCGGCCAAGTTTTTGGAGCACTTCACGGCGTATCCTTGGGTGCACCTCGATATTGCCGGCATGAGTTGGATTGAGTCCTCTAATGGCTACCAACACGCAGGAGCCTCAGGGGTAGGAGTAAGGCTGCTTTCTAAATTTTTGGAAAAACTTTCTTAGTTTATGTTTGGCTACCAATCCCCCTCAAACTGGACAGGACGGGTGGATACAGAAGATGGACAAGCCGGACTCAGATGGCATCAAGTCGTCAATTTGTTGGATTTCAATGCCCCTCTTCCCAAAGCAGAGGGGTATTGCCTATTGGGCTTTGCCTGTGACGAAGGTGTCAGGCGCAACCAAGGGCGCACGGGGGCTGCACAAGGCCCTGCGAGGCTTAGGGAGTGGGCCGGCTCTCTTCCCAAAACCAACGTACCCCTTTTTGATGCAGGGGATGTTTTTTTGCAGATAGAAAGTGAAACGCCACAAGCCGAATTTGACCAAGCGCATGAGCTATTGGCTCTCAAAACCAGAGACTTGCTGCAAGTGGGCTACTTTCCCATTTTGCTGGGGGGGGGGCATGATATAGCTTTTGGACACTATGTTGGCTATTCACAAGCCGGCTTTTTCCCTGCCATCATCAATTTGGATGCTCACTTTGATTTGCGCAAGCCCGCTCCTTTGCCTACTTCGGGGACTCCTTTCTATCAAATAGCCCAACTTTGCCGCAGCCATAGCCGCCCGTTTCGCTATTTTTGTGCAGGTATCCAAAAACAGGCCAACACCCAAGCCCTTTTTGACACAGCCGAGCGGCTCTCTGTTGGTTATTCCTATACACTTGATAAACAATTGCTTAGTCAATATTTACCAAAAGGCTCGCAAGTGCTGCTCTCACTCGATTTGGACGTGATGAACCTGCCCGGTGTAAGTGCCAGCAATCCATTGGGTTTTTCGCTCAAAGAGGTCATTGCGTTTATGGATTGGATAAGAAGCACTTACGAAGTCGTTGGCTTTGAAATAGCCGAACTGAACCCTCGCTTTGACGCAGACAACCTCACTGCCAAATCAGCGGCTTGGCTCTTGTGGGAGTTTGTATCCAAGCCTTATTCTTTGGAAACTCTAAATATGAAGTTAAGTTGAGCGATGATGCCGTCTCCAAACAATGCACTGCGAAGGGGGCGGGTGTCTTCGGGTTTAATCAGACTTACTTGCCAATCAAGGGTTTCGTTGGTTTGATAGAGCCTCAGCCTGCGCCCTATGCTATGCCCTATGCGGATTTGCATGACGGTTTTTGGGCTTAGGTAGGTCTCCGAAAACAAATAAAGTTCATTGGTGTTGCGCTGCAAATAGCCCTGAACCCCTTGAGAAAAATCGGGAGCTTCAAACGAACTAATCAAAGCCCCAAAATAAATTCCCCAGCGGTATGTTTCGCTGACTTTGTTTTCTATGGTGGCGTTGATGGGTAGGTTGCCAAATACGCGCCATTTTTCGCTGACTTTCCAGTCAATGCCCACCACCGGCACAAAAAAGGGCGCGAAGTATTCACGGCTGAAATAGAAGCCATAGCGCATCAAAAGCCGTTCATGGCTGCGGCGGTTGATGGTGCTAAGTTGAGCAATCTGAAAAGCACGCGAAGAAAATCCATTTTGTCTCACAATCCCAATCACCGTAAAGCCCCATCTGTCGTTGATTTGCTGCGTAATGCCCACAGGTAGAGCCATCTGCACAAACTCCAAAGAGGGTGAGCCGAGTTTATTGAGTTCCGATACGCTGGCGTGATCAAACCGAGGAGCGGCAAAAATCAGCGTCTTAGGCTTTCTTACGATGGGCAAATTGAGAGCGATTTGTCGGTACGTCAAATAATTTTTGCCTGAACTGTGGTCATTGGAAAAATAACTTTCCAACCGTACAATATCTGCATAATCTTGTGCCAAGACGCAATTTGAAGCCATTATCAGGCCAATAAGTAAACTTTTTCTCATTATAGTTTTTCGGAAAAATAGGGATTGTTTCAAAAATAAAAATATTTTATCCATTAAAATTTAATTTTTTTTATGATTACTCGCAACATCATATGTTCATATTTCAAGTTTTTTTATTAAAATTACTGCTCAAAATATTTAATTTATATTTTTTGATTCCCAGATGAGTTTACCACTTCTTAATTTTTTTAGTGTATTAAAAATATTAATCATTCTTGGGTTGTTTTTCCCGCTTTTTCCCGCATTTGGACAGTCAAATTTTGCTCTTAGATTAGCAGATTCTGCCATAGTATTGACAAAACAAAGAGTTCGCTACGACCCTACCTATTTCCGAATTGCCTATCCCAATGGCGATGTACCTTCCGACAGAGGGGTTTGCACAGATGTTATCATACGAGCTTACCGAAAAATGGGAATTGATTTGCAAAAAGAAGTGCATCAGGATATGAAAGCAAACTTTGATAAATATCCCAAAATTTGGGGTCTCACAAGACCTGATAAAAATATTGACCATAGGCGCGTGCCTAATTTGATGACTTTTTTTACTCGTCAAGGTAGTTCGATAAAAATATCGCAACATGCCAGTGATTATCAACCCGGAGATATTGTTTGTTGGAGCTTAGGCGGCGCAATCACACATATAGGCATAGTTGCGAATCAAAAATCAATAGATGGGCAAAGACCTTTGATTGTTCATAATATCGGCGAGGGTCAATTGCTTGATGATATGTTATTCAAATATCCTATAATTGGTCATTACCGATACGAGAAATAAAATATTATTACTATTTTTCCATGTAGATGATATTTGACAGCTATATTCATTTCATATTTTTATCCCAATTATTAGCACATCATCAATTTGTTTTTCTTCGCCTTCCCTTCGCCAATTTTCAAAAGTTTGGTCGAGGATTTCTTTTTGTTCAGACAGCGGTTTTTCGTGAATTTCCAACAATAGGCTCTCCAATTGCTTCAACGTAAATTTCTTTTTTTGCAAACCTCCAAATTGGTCTTGGAAACCATCCGAAAAAAGATAAAAAACCGTAGGCTCATTTAGCTCAATTTCGGTCTTAGAAAAGATCCTTTCATGTTCTTTTTGCAAACCGCCAATCGGCATTTTATCGGCTTTTAATAAATTTAATTCTTTGTTTTGAATATAAATAAGCGGGTTTTTTGCTCCTGCAAAACTTACTTTTCGGTTTTGTCTGTCAATAACAATCAGGCTCAAATCCATGCCGTCTCGGTTTTCAGTTTCGGCTTGCTTGAGGGCTTGGCGCACGCCTCTGTGGAGTTCGTTTAGGAGCAAATCTGCACTTGTAAGGTGGTCATTATCAACTAATTTATGCAAAATTTCATTACCCAGTATGGTCATAAACGCCCCTGAAACGCCATGCCCTGTGCAGTCGATAGCCGCAATGATGATTTTGTTTTCAATTTGCTCGAAGAAATAAAAATCCCCCGAAACCACATCTCTTGGTTTGAAAAGAATAAAAAAATCGGCTAAATATTGCCTTATATGCTCTTGTTTTGGCAAAAAAGCCTCTTGTATTCGGCGTGCATAGTTTATGTTTTGCATAATATGCTTGTTGCGCTCTTCTACGGCTTGTTTTTGCTCATGCAGTTCGAGAGTGCGCTCGCTTACTTTTTGTTCCAAAACGATGTTTTGTTCGGCAACTATTCGGCGGTTTTCTTCTGAAGCCTGCAATTTCTCTTTTTCAGCAACTTTACTACGGTAGCCCAAACCCAAAGAAAATGTCATCAATTCGATAAGAACACCAATTTGAACAATAACTCCGTCTGTATCAGGGTTGACATTGCCTTCAATAATTTGTTTTAAAATAGCAACTGCCAAAGGTATAGTCATTGCCAAATAACCCATTACAATATAAATTGTCAAAATAGGATTGGCTCGCTAAGCCGCATAAATAAGCACCAAACCCAATAAAATATCCAAGATGAACGCCAAAAGAATGAAGCTGTTTTCAGTGATAAGGTTCGGGTCTTGATGATAATCGGGAATAATTAAGACAATAAGAATAATTAAGACAATAAGAAAAATGCGCAAATACACCCAATAGTTGCAATAGCGATTGATAATAGGGCTAACTTTCGGAATATTGAGAAAATAGCGAATAAATTGGGTATAAAGTATGGTTACAAAAAGTGCCACAAAATTGGTAATTTTGCTCAATAGCGCGGGGCTTTCCTGTATCCATTCGTAGGCTTCGATAGACACCAAAGCCATACTCAAAATATACAGTGCATAATAGAGGTACGCTCTATCCCTAACCATTAAGAAAAAAAACAGGTTGTAGAGAAACATCAAAACAAAAGCACCCTGAAAAAAAAGTTGGTAGTTTTTGTTTATAATATGTTTTTCTACAGAAATTTGCGGCAAACTCAAAACAATATCTGTAAAATTTCCTTGTGTGCCTGTTTGGTACTCTATTTTACAAAATACAGTTAGCGTATCTTGATAAGGAATTTTAAAAAATAAAACATGCGGTTTGAAACGCCAAGAACGCTCACTTAAAGGGATTTTTTTGCCTGTTTTTTGGGCTTCGAGGAGCTTATCTTGTTTGAATAGATAGAAATCCAAATTTTCAAAATCGGCAGCTTCGAGTATAAAATCAATTTGGTTTTTAGTTTGGTTTGTTAAAGTGATTTTGTACCAATAATGGGTTTTAACTAAAGGCATGGAAGATGGGCGGTCGTAAATTTCCATCTTTTGTAAAAAAGCGGCTGTATTTATTTGTTCTAAACTGATTTGATTTGTGCTGTCGGCATAGAAATAAGTAAAACCATTTAAGTTGTATTCATTTTTGACCGAATCAATCACGAAGATTTTTTCCTGTGCAACCAACAAATTTGCGTATAGAGAATGAAATAAAATCAAAATGAAAGTTTTTTTCATAAATCCGTGAATGCGCAAAGATTGTTGTTTTTTTTTAAAATGGTTAAAAAATCCCTGTCATAATTATATTCAGCAGAGTAATTTAACGAGTTCTAAGATAACAATATCAGGAGTTTACAAGCAATTAATTAGTGTGATGAGGAATTTGTAGTGGCTGTGTTGTTTGATTGCTTCAAATAAAATTGAATGAATATATTTAGAAAGAAACAGGAAAAATTTTGAGTTTTTTCGCGCACCAATCACCTACAAGCCTAACAACCCTTCCACTGCAAATCAACCTTCCAATCATGCAGGCTTTGGTAGCTGATAAATCCCTTTTCCACTATTAGCGGCGAGTCGAAGTTGTTTTCAAACAGCGCACCCGTTCCCAAACCCTGAGGCAGAGGCGATTGGGTCTGTGCTGCCATTTGGGCTATTGCGTTGAGGCCGATATTGGATTCCAAAGCGGAGGTGAGCCAGTAGCCAATGCCTTCTTTTTGGGCGGCTTCTATCCACTGCCAAGTTTGCTGTATTCCCCCCAACAGCGTGGGTTTTAGCACGACATAGGCAGGCCGGATGGTTCTGAGCAGCAGGCTTTTGTCCAAATGGGGTAGGGCAAACAGTTCTTCATCCAGTGCGATAGGCAGGGGTGAGGTTTGGCAGAGTCTCGCCATTTCTTTATGTTGGCCTGCGGCAATGGGTTGCTCAATGCTGTGCAAATCAAACTCAGCCAAGCGGGTTAGTTTGTCCATAGCTTCGGCAGCCGAAAACGCACCGTTGGCATCTACACGGATGGTAAGATTGGGGTCGAAGCGGGTTCTTATGTAGCGTAACAGTTCCAGTTCTACCTCAAAATCAATGGCTCCGACTTTGAGCTTCAGGCAAGTAAACCCTTGACTCACTTTGAGGTCAATTTGCTCACGCATCTGTTCAAAAGTGCCCATCCAGATAAGCCCATTGATGGCGATGGGTTTGCCTTTGACAAAATCATTGTCAAAAACCACTCTTTTGCCTCCCAAATTGAGGTCTTGGAGGGCGGTTTCCAGTGCCATTTTTGCGGCGGGGTAGCCTTCGACAGGTTTTCCTTGGCAAAAACTTTTACAAATCAATGGGAACTTTGAGCCATACTCTGCGCTAAAGTCGGGACTCAGTCCGGGTATCAGTCCTGCCTCGCCCAGCCCAACAACCTCAGGCTCATCGCTATAAAACAGTTTGACAAAATACGAGGGTTTGGATTTCAATACCCCCCTCGAAGTTCCGGCATCAAAGCGAAACCGCAACTCCCTGTACGACCACTCAAAATCAAGTTTCCTCATGCTTGCATCATTTCTTGCTCTGCAATGAGGACGGCTTTTGATGTGCCCAATCTTTCTGCACCTGCTTCAATGAGCTGTTTGGCTTGTAGGAGGCTGCCGATGCCCCCGCTGGCTTTGATGCCCACATGCGGAGGTGTATTTTTTTTAATTAAAGCGACTGTTTCGCTGTTTATGGCCTCTGTACCCACTCCGGTAGAGGTTTTGATAAAATCCGCCCCTGCATCACTGCCTATCCTACAAGCCTTGACAATCTCCTCTTCGGTCAAAAAACTTGTTTCGATGATAAGTTTGAGCAGAACTTGGTTTTGGTGGCACAGTTTGGCTATTTTGGCTACTTCGGGTTTGACCCAGTCTTCGGCTGCGCCACTTTTAAAGGCCGATAGATTCATCACCAAATCTATCTCTTGCGCACCAAAATCTATCATGGCTTGGGTCTCTGCAACTTTGGTTTCTGTTAGATGGTATCCAAAAGGAAAGCCCACCACCGTAACCAAAACCAAGTCTTTGGGCTTGTCGCGCGCGGCTTTTTTGACCCAATAAGGAGGCAGACAAATACCTAAAAAATTGTATTTCACACAGTTTTCGAGCATCTGGTCAATCTGGGAAGAAGTAATCTCTCGCGACAAATTGGTGTATTCTATATGTCGGCAAATTGAGTTGTCCAATGGCATTTTTTTACAAAATTAAAAAAAATTAAAATTACCCTTTCAATTCTTATTTGTTTGTTCTAAAATAGAAAGCCTATTTTTGTCAAAAGTCTAAGCCGAATGGAGTGGGTAATTGTATTGCTTTTGGTAGTGGTTGCGCTGCTGCTTTTCTTGCTGTTTCGCCCGGACAGCCGGGAGCGGTTTACACGGTTTGAGACACTTTTGCGCAGCGAAATTGCCCAAAACCGCGAAGAGTTTGGCCGCACTGCCCGAGACAACCGCCAAGACATGAGCCAATCTTTTGCGGCTTTTCAGCAACAAATAGACAAAAGTTTTGCCCTGCAACTGCAAAACCTCGAAAAATCTGTTTTGTTTCAACAAAAACTCAAAGAAGACACCGAACGCAAATTGGAAGCCATCCGCGAAACACTGGAAACCCGCTTGCGCCAACTCCAAACCGACAACGAACGCAAATTGGAAGAAATGCGAAAAACAGTGGACGAAAAACTTCAATCTACCCTCGAAAAGCGTCTTTCTGAGAGTTTTAATCTGGTCAGCGAGCGTTTGCAAGCCGTTCACGAAGGGCTGGGCGAGATGAAAACCTTGGCCGGAGGGGTGGGCGATTTGAAGAAGATTTTGAGCAATGTCAAAACCGGAGGCATGTTGGGAGAAGTGCAATTGGAGGCCATTTTGGAAAATATTTTAGCCCCTTCCCAATACAGCCGAAATCAAAAAGTGAAACCTTTGTCCCAGCAAACCGTCGAATTTGCCATCAAACTGCCCGGCCTGCAAGAAGGTGAGTTTGTGTATTTGCCCATTGATTCAAAATTTCCCATTGAAAAATACGCCCAACTATCCCAAGCCTACCAAAGCGGCGAAAAAGCAGACATCGAAATTGCTGCCAAAAATCTTAAAGCATTTTTAGTCAAAAGTGCCAAAGAAGTGGCCGAAAAATACATTCATCCCCCCTACACAACCGATTTTGCGCTGATGTTTTTGCCTTTTGAGGGTTTGTATGCCGAAGCAGTCAGAGAGGTAGGACTTATCGAATGGTTGCAAAAAGAATACAAAATCATATTAACCGGCCCCACTACATTGGCGGCTATTTTAAATAGTTTGCAAATGGGATTTAGGACTTTGGCCATCCAAAAACGCTCTTCCGAAGTGTGGAAAGTGTTGGCACAGGTGAAAAAAGAATTTGAAAACTTTGGAAAAACATTGATTGCAGCACGCAAAAACATAGAAGCCGCAGGAAAACAAATTGATGAACTGTCCAATAACCACAGCAATAAAATCGAAAAAAGCCTTAGAAATATTGAATATTTGGAAAAAGATAACCCAACACACGAAATCGAATGAAAAACCATCTCTACTATCTCTTATTGTTGATTTTTGGCCTTAGTGCTCATGCGCAACAAGTGCAGATTAAAGTGCTCAATCCGCTTAAAAAAGAGCAAAAAATAGGGGTTTATTCCCTGTACAAATCTCAACAAGGCTGGCTTTGGATTGGAACAAATAGTGGCCTTTTCCGCTACAACGGTTCAAATTTTAAAAATTACAACGAAAACGACAGCCTAAACTCCAAACCGATTAAAGCACTGACAGAGTGGCACAATCAACTTTGGATAGCGCACCAAAAAGACGAGTCTCACACCGCCATAGAGATTATGAATCCTCATGGCAAAATCACTAAATTCAACCCAAAAGAAGGTTTGCCGGAAGAAGATGTCGAAAAACTCTTGCCTCTCAATGATTCGATTTTGTTGATTGCCACCAACGGGGAGGGTTTGTATTTCTACAACCGCAACATAGACAGGCTTTACAATATATCCGATGCAGATGGTTTAAACGATGTGAATTGCTATGATTTGCTCACTTTAGGTGATAATAAAGTACTCGTAAGCAGTGACGGCGGGCTGGCGGCTATTGAGTTTTTGCCTCAAAATAAATACAAAATCAAAACATATAGCCTCAAAGAAGGACTGTTGGATGATTTGACCCGCGTGCTAGTACGCGATCAATACGATAACATTTGGGTTTCTACCGAATCTTTAGGAATGGTGTTTTTTGATTAACAAAAAAAAAAATTTACTTATTTCAATGAATTTAAAGAAAATAAAATCGGAGAGGTCTATGATGCCGTTTCTTTTGAAAATGAAATGTGGCTGGCCACCAGAAAGATGGGTTTGCTGAGGTGGAAATCGAAGGAAAAGAAGTTTATACCTGCCACAGAAACGCAAAATGAATGGTTTTTGTGCCTACTCAAAGACGAAACGGATATGGTTTGGGTGGGTAGCAACCAAAATCTTTATCAGTCACCGGGCAGTCGCTTTGAGTCTTTTGTCAAAATACCCGATTTGGAGGATATATTATTGGATACGGTACAAGATATTTTGTATTATAGTACCAAAACCGGACTATTTTCCATGGACATCAAAACCGGTTCCGTTTACCAATTCAAAGGTGTTAATTTTAGTATCAATACGCTTTACCAAGACGAATTTGGCTACATTTGGGGCGGAAGTTTGGGAACAGGTTTGTGTAGAGTAAATCCAACAAATAAATCGGTATTTATTTTTAAAGATGAAATCAGCAAAAATTCTATATCCCATATCACAGGGCGCAAAGGAGAAATTTGGATTTCCACTTACAACGGGGTTTTTTATGCAAAAAACACAGATAATAAAAACTTTACAGAAAAATTTAAACGATTTTATGATAAAAAATTAACAGGGGAATATGTTTTTAAAACGTTTTTTGACAAACAAGACGGCATTTGGTTTTGTTCTTCTGACCGATCGCTGACCTGTTTTAAATCAGACAAATTCACTTCTTTTCGCGATTCGTTGGGTGCGTCGGTTGATGTACATGCCATGTTACAAGCCAAAAACGGACACATTTGGCTGGCCACCGAAAAAGGAACTTGGAAATACGATGGCAAAAAGTTTTACAATTACCCTATTTTAGAAAACAATGATGAAGAATTTATTTTCAGTTTGGCAGAAGATAAATACGGAAGAATACTGGCTTTGAGGCAAAATAATATTGATTTGTATTTACCGGATTCGATTTTTCCGATACATTTTAGCAAAGAAGATGGGTTTGAGGATTTGCATTTTGGCTCCAATACCAATGCAGTAGAAACAGGAAAAAATGGACAACTATGGATAGCCCACTCAGAAGGCATACTCATATACCATCCTTCCAAAAATCTGCGTCCTTTGTCGCCATCGGTTGTTATTTATGACGTGCTTGTTTTTCTCAAAGACCATCACAGCCCCTCAAAATCCACCTTCAAACACAACCAAAACCACCTCACTTTTAATTTTGATGCTTTTTGGTATGCCGCTCCCGAAAAGATTTCTTACGAATACATGATTGAAAACTATGATATAACCTGGAATTTGACTAATAAACCACTCGTTACCTACGCAGGATTGCCTCCCGGCGAATACATTTTCAAAGTCAGGGCAACGCAAGGCTCTTTGTTTGATATTTCTCCCGTTACGGAGTATCCATTCACCATTAGCTATCCAATATGGCAGCGATGGTGGTTTATTTTATTGGTAGCGATTTTTATTTTTATACTTGTCCGAGCGATTGTGTCTTTGAGAACCAAAAGTTTGCTTGAGGCCAAACGCGAACTCGAAACAAAAGTACAAGAGCGTACCGCTGAAATTTCTGCTCAGAAAGAAGAAATCCTGATGCAGAGAGACAAATTGCAAGAGGCTATGGAGCAATTGGCCGTTAAATCAAGCGATTTGGAAAAAGCCTTTGTGGTAATTGATAAAAAAAATAAAGACATAACCAGCAGTATTAATTATGCCAAGCGCATACAAAATGCTTTTTTGCCCTCCCATACACAACTTCAGGCTCTTTTGGGCAATTACTTTTTAATTTATTATCCCAGAGATATTGTCAGTGGAGATTTTTATTGGGTTTTTCAAAATTCAAAAAATGATGTTTATGTTGCAGTAGTGGATTGTACCGGACAT
This sequence comes from uncultured Roseobacteraceae bacterium, assembly GCA_964602415.1. Lineage (GTDB taxonomy): Bacteria > Bacteroidota > Bacteroidia > Cytophagales > Flammeovirgaceae > CAZRQL01. The sequence goes on along the minus strand of CAZRQL010000006.1, from coordinate 24,153 downwards.
GGCGTACCCGGAGCTTTTATGTCTTTGATAGGCAATTCGATTCTCAATAGTATCATTTCGCGTTTCCCTGATGCAGATCCCAATTTTATATTGGATGAAATGGACAAAGGAGTAAAAGCCTTTCTCAATCAAGAAGAAAATAAAACCAGAGACGGAATGGATGCTGCTATCTGCAAAATTAATAAACAAGAAGGCACGTTAAAAACCGCCGCTGCCCAACGTCCTATTTACCTTGTCAAGGCGCAAAACTCAGAACTCATACAAATAGAAGGCACTTCTCAGCCCATCGGAGGATTTAAAGAAAGGCAGGGAGGCTATACAATCAATGAATATCAAATTAATTCAGGAGATAAAATTTATTTGTTTTCCGATGGTATGCCGGATCAATTTGGAGGGGATAAAAACAGGAAGTTTATGATTAAACATTTTAGAACGCTTATTGAAAAAACCATTACGCTGCCTATGTCCCAACAGGGTAAAGTTATTGAGGATACCCTAATACAGTGGCAAGGCCAGCACCGACAAACAGACGATTGGTTGACAATCGGTATTGAAATTTAAACAAAATTATGTTAAACCAATTAAAGAGATGTGATTGGGTAAAGCTCAAAAACCCGCTTTACGTCAATTACCACGATACAGAATGGGGCGTCCCCGTTTATGATGATGACAGACTGTTTGAGTTTTTGGTATTAGAATCCGCTCAGGCAGGGGTAAGTTGGGAGGTAGTTCTCAACAAAAGGGAGGGTTACAGGGCGGCTTTTGCCAACTTCGATGCGCAAGCAGTCGCTGTTTTCGACGAAAATGATGTAGAAACTCTTTTGCGCAACCCCGCTATCATACGCAACCGCCTCAAAATCCAAGCCGCCATCTCCAATGCCCAAAATTTTTTGCGAATTGCAGAAAAATACAGTAGTTTTTCAAATTTTATTTGGGGATTTGTGGACGGCAAACCCATCACCAACCACTTTAAAGAGCTTTGCCAAGTGCCCGCTCAAACTGATTTATCCGACAAAATAGCCTCAGCTTTAAAAAAAGAAGGCTTTAAATTTTTGGGCAGCAAGACCGTTTATGCCCACATGCAGGCCACCGGAATGGTAAACGACCATCTGGTAGATTGTTTTAGGCACAGTCAGGTAGCTCAAAAAGGCACATAAACCACTTTTTTCTCAACAAAAAAATCTTCTTCAAATACCTCTGTAAGCTCATTAAAACGCACATGGTGTTTGAAATTGCTAAATTCTTCTCTCAAATCCCCGCCTTTCAAACAAATAAGTCCCGAAGCCAAACTGCAGTCGCTTTTTTTCTTAACCACTTTTTTAGCCCATTTGTGTAGCTCTGTTATTTCCGCAACGGCGCGGCTCAGGGCGTAGTGGCGGATTTCGGAGTATAAATATTGACAATACACCACAAAAGTTGATGCGAGGTAGAAAGTTCAATTAACCATTTCCCTGTCATTGAGACAAACGTCTGTTAGCGGCTGGCAGAACTGTCGCCATCATCGGCTAAAAGTTTGTTTAGTTCGTTCTCAAGTTGTTTTTTGTCCGGCAAGTAAAGTTGGTATTTACTTATGAAAAGTTGATTGCTTATACTCTCAATTGCATACTCCACTAAAACGTGGTCTTTCGCTGCACCCAGAACAATTCCGATTGGTTCGTTGTCTCCTTCGGTGTTTACTTCTTTCTTGAAATAGTTGAGATATAAGTTCATTTGTCCAACGTCTTGATGTGTTACTTCGCCACGTTTCAAGTCAATAAGAACAAAACATTTTAAGATACGATGGTAGAAAACCAAGTCAACAAAGAAGTGCTTACCGCTTATTGATATTCGATATTGTCTTTTTTCAAATGTAAATCCTTTGCCAAGCTCTAATAAAAAGTGTTGAAGATTTGAAATGAGTTTTTCTTCCAACTCACTTTCTAAAAACTGAAGGCTCTGTGGGATATTCAAAAACTCCAAAACGTAAGGGTCTTTCAAAATATCATCTGCCTTTTGAATTTCTTGTCCCTGCTTGGAAAGTTCCAAAACCCCTTTTTTGTCCTTGCTCAACGCCAAACGATGAAACAGCATACTTTTCATTTGACGCTTAAGTTCTCTCACACTCCAATTTTCTTTCTCTGTTTGTTTGGTGTAGAAGCTGATTTCAAGTTCGTTGTCTGAACGTAAAATCTCAAAATAATGGCTCCAACTCAATACGTTAGACAGTGTCTCCCTTTTTGGAAAGTAAAGATACATCTTTCTCATATACAGCAAGTTAGATCTGCTAAATCCCTTTCCGTAAAGCCGTGTCAAGTCTTTGGAAAGTTGCTCAAAGAGAAAAGTCCCATACTCTGCCTTTTCTTTACCACCTTGCTCAAATTCAACGATGTACCTGCCGATTAACCAATAAGTCTGAACTAAAATTGTGTTTACCGATTTGGTAGCTTGCTCTCTACCATTTTGAAGAAGTCCGCCAATTTGGTTGATTAAGTCGGTATATTTTGAATGATTAATATCCATTTCTTCAAAGATAAAAAATGATTTATGGATACGATTCTGTTACATACAGATTTTTTTCTATTGAAGTGTCGCTCATTGCTTGCCACTAACAGCAATATAACAATCATAGTCGCTACAATCAACTTCCTTTTGAAGACTGAGTTTGGTCAAAAGTTTTTTACATGAGTCAGTGCAAATTGTTGAATTGGTAGTCTTTCTTAGATTGTTTTTGATTGTAAACGACCATCTGATAGATTGTTTTAGGCACAGTCAGGTAGCTCAAAAAGGCACATAAACCACTTTTTTCTCAACAAAAAAATCTTCTTCAAATACCTCTGTAAGCTCATTAAAACGCACATGGTGTTTGAAATTGCTAAATTCTTCTCTCAAATCCCCGCCTTTCAAACAAATAAGTCCCGAAGCCAAACTGCAGTCGCTTTTTTTCTTAACCACTTTTTTAGCCCATTTGTGTAGCTCTGTTATTTCCGCAACGGCACGGCTCAGGGCGTAGTCATATTCGGCAGGCATGGCTTCGGCGCGGCTGTGAAAGGTGCGCACATTGGACAAAGACAGTTCCGAGGCTATCTCAGAGGCTACTTTTACTTTTTTGCCTATCGAATCCACCAAATCAAAATGCGTTTCGGGAAATAAGATAGCCAAAGGGATACCCGGAAAGCCTCCTCCCGTACCAATATCAATGACTTTTTCACCCGGTTCAAAACTGTAAAACTTCGCTATTGCCAAGCTATGCAAAACATGTTTGAGCATCAAATTATCAATGTCTTTTCTCGATACTACATTGATTTTGTCATTCCAAGAACTGTACAAAGTAGGTAAAAGAGAAAATCTCTCCCTTTGAATAGCATCGAGTTCAAAGTATTTTTCTAATATTTCCGTCACAGGAAATTGATTTAAATTTTATGCAAATTTAATTTTTTAAATAACAGCAATTAAGAGCCAGATTAATCTTTTGCATTTCTGACAGCTTTTTCGAGCATGTCCCACATAGGCTCAGGAATGGCGGCAAGGTGGTTGAACTCGCCTGCTCCCTGCAACCATTCGCCGCCGTCTATGGTGATGACCTCTCCGTTTATGTAGGCCGAGTAATCGGACATCAGGTAGGCGGCCAGATTGGCCAGTTCTTGGTGCTCTCCGGTTCTTTTGAGGGGGATTTTGGCTTTGATGTCAAATTTGTCTTGCAGTTCTTTGGGGAAAAGCCTGTCCCAAGCCCCTTTTGTGGGGAATGGCCCCGGTGCGATGGCGTTGGTTCTGATGCCGTATTTTGCCCATTCGACGGCCAGCGAGCGCGTCATGGCCAGCACTCCTGCCTTGGCCACCGCCGAGGGCACGACATAGGCCGAACCGGTTTGTGCGTAGGTGGTTACGATATTGAGCACCGTAGCCCCGTGTTGTTGGGCGATGCAGTGTTTGCCCAAAGCGAGCGTGAAGTTGTAGCTTCCCTGCAAAACGATGCCCACAATCACATCAAATGCCTTGTGGCTCAGCCGTTCGGTGGGGCTTATGAAGTTGCCGGCGGCGTTATTGACCAAGCCGTTGACCTCTCCCAGTTGGGCTTGTGTTTGGGCGATGACGTTTTCTATTTCTTCGTATTTTCTTACATCGCAGCTTATGGGCAGCACTTGGCCTTTGGCTGTGGCGCGTATTTCTTCGGCTGCCGCTTCGAGTTTGTCAAGTTTGCGCGAGCAAATCACCACATTGGCCCCCAACTTGGCAAAATAAGTGGCCATAGACTTGCCAAGTCCTGATCCTCCGCCTGTTACGATGATATTTTTTGAGTTGAGCGAGCCTTCTGCCAACATAGATTCCGTATGTTTCATTGTAAAGTTTTTTGGCAAAATAGCCTAAAATTCTGTTGGTCAAAAATTTTGTTATTTTTGCAAAAACCAAATGTATGAGTTTTGAAAACTTGCTGTACCAATTGTCCGACAACGGCATTTTGACGTTGACGTTGAACCGTGAAACCAAACTTAACTCTTTGTCTGTCAATACCATAAAAGAATTGGGGACTGCTTTTGCTTCTGCCTCTGCTGATGAGGCTGTCAAGGCAATCGTTCTGACGGGAGCGGGCGAAAAAGCTTTTGCCGCCGGTGCCGATATTGCCGAGTTTGCTGCTTTAAGCCAAGCCGAGGGGCAAGATTTTGCCGCAAGAGGCCAAGAGGTTTTTGCCCAAATTGAGCAGATGACCAAACCCGTGATAGCCGCTGTCAATGGCTTTGCGCTGGGCGGCGGTTGTGAGTTGGCGATGGCCTGCCATATTAGAATAGCCTCTCCAAATGCCAAATTTGGCCAACCTGAAGTCAATTTGGGTTTGATACCCGGTTACGGCGGCACGCAACGGCTCTCGCGGCTGGTGGGCAGAGGCAAAGCCCTGGAACTTATGCTTACGGCTGATATGATTTCGGCAGAGCAAGCCCTCGATTTGGGGCTTGTCAATCAAGTAGTTGAAAAAGAAAACCTCCTTCAAGCAGCTTATGCGATGGCCGAAAAAATCATGACCAAAGCACCTTTGGCTGTGGCGGCGGTTTTGCGCTGTGTGGATGTTTATTTTGCAAAAGGAGAATCTTACGACTTTGAGGCTCAAGAGTTTGGTTCTTGTATCTCCACCCAAGATTTCAAAGAAGGCGTTGAGGCTTTCCTTCAAAAGCGCAAAGCTCAGTTCCAAGGCAAATAAACCTTTTTGTGTGTAAACTTGTATTTAGCTGAAAGAAAAGAAATGAGTAAATATTTTGTTTTTAGCCTGTTGGCTTTGGCACTCTTGAGTTGCGATGTGATAGCTCCTGAAGATGCACTTCAGACGCGCCCCAACAACCCCCAAAATCCCGATCCCGACACACAAAAGCAGAGGGTCGTGCTGGTTGAGGATTTCACTGGTCACCAATGCGGCAACTGCCCCCAAGCGGGAAAAGTAGCCAAAGAGTTGCCTCAAGTATTTGGCAATCAAGTAGTAGTAGTGGCTATTCACTGCGGATTTTTTGCCCGTACCAACTCTTCAGGCAAGTATTCCACTGATTTTACCAGCCCTCATGGCAATGATATTGATGCTTTTTTTGGAGCCAGTCAGGCAGGTTTACCCAAGGGGATGGTCAACCGGATGGATTTTGCAGGCTCAAAACTGCTCGGGCACACCTCTTGGGCAGGAAAAGTACAAGAACTTTTAGCCGAACCTATGGAGGCCTCTGTGGTGTTGAGTGCTAATTTCGATGCCACAAGCCGTGAGGTAGCTGCTTCTGCATCAGTTACTTTCTTAAAATCGCTCTCAGGTGATTTTGGTCTGGTATTGGCTTTGACAGAAGATGGGATTGTAACTTGGCAAAAAGATTATTCACTTGAAAACCAAGATATTCCTGACTACACCCACAACCACGTTTTCCGCGCCGTCATCAATGGCAATTGGCAAGGAGAAGATTTGACTTCCAATCCGCTGAACGGTACTACTATTAAAAAACAAGCTAAGTACACCCTTTCTGCCCGTTGGAAAGAGGAAAATATACACTTGATAGGCTATATTTACGACAAATCCACTCAGAGGGTGCTTCAGGCGGCTTCTGTTAAGCTCATCAAATTGTGATAATGAATTTAGACACTCTTACGGCTATTTCTCCCATAGATGGACGTTACCGAACCAAAACCACTCCGCTTTCTTCGTATTTCTCGGAATTTGCCCTCATCAGGTACAGGCTTTATGTTGAAGTGGAATATTTGATTGCACTGTCGAAATTGGATTTGCCCCATTTGCCTCTCTTGCACCCCAAACCTTTGCGAGAGCTTTACGAAAAATTTAGTTTGGAAGATGCCTCACAAATCAAAGTCATAGAGCGCACCACCAATCACGATATTAAGGCCTTGGAATATTGGCTCAAAGAGAAACTACACGACATCGGTCTTGCAGACATCAAAGAATACGTCCACTTTGCCCTTACCTCGCAAGACATCAACAACACCGCCATTCCTCTTTCTCTTAAAGAAGCACAAATTTCGGTGCTTTTTCCTATGCTCGACGAGGTAATAGCTAAGTTAGACGAAAAAGCGCAACTTTGGAAGTCCATTCCCATGTTGGCCTTCACGCACGGGCAACCGGCCAGTCCTACTTCTGTGGGTAAGGAGTTGGCTGTATTTGTGTATAGGCTTAAAAATCAAGTTCAGAGCCTCAGGCAGTTGCCCATACCTGCCAAATTTGGGGGCGCAACCGGCAATTTCAATGCCCATAAAGTTGCTTTCCCTGATATAGACTGGATTGGTTTTGCCAATGATTTGGTGCATCAACAATTTGGTTTGCAAAGAAGTTTGTTGACCACTCAAATAGACAACTACGATTCGCTTGCGGCCATTTTTGACAATTGGCGCAGGATAGCCACCATTCTCATAGACTTTTGTCGCGATGTATGGGCTTATATTTCAATGGATTACTTCAAACAAAAGCTCAAGGAGGGAGAAGTTGGCTCTTCGGCTATGCCTCACAAAGTCAATCCGATTGATTTTGAGAATGCCGAGGGCAATTTGGGTATGGCAGTGACTCTTTTAGGATTTTTTTCTGAAAAACTTCCTATCTCTCGGCTTCAAAGAGATTTGACCGATTCTACGGTGTTACGCAACTTGGGTGTGCCTTTCTCTCATATTTTGATTGCTCTTGAATCTATTTGTTTGGGATTGGAGAAGTTGGAACTGAATGTGCAAAAAATAGAGACAGATTTAGAGAGCAATGTTGCGGTGTTGGCAGAGGCGATTCAGACGATTTTACGCCGCGAAAATATCGAAAAACCTTACGAGGTTCTGAAGGCTTTTACGCGCACAGGGGATAAAATTTCATCTAAGACTCTATTCTCGTTTATAGAAACTTTACCTGTCTCTAATGAGATTAAAGAAGAACTCCTAAGGCTCACACCACAAAGCTATACAGGATATGCCACTGATTTTTAAAGATTTTAGAAAGACGTAGGCACATAGAGAGAAAATAAAAAAAACTTTTTTTGCTCAAAGAGATTGATTTTAGTACATTTGCTTTGAATTAAGGGAGACAATGAAACTTAATGAATTTAGTGTGTATAAATTCAAAAATGCGCTTAGGAGTCATGACATTTCCATGTGCTTCCAAGGTATGTTTTCCCAAGATGTATTGTCTTTACTGGGCTTGAGCTTGCGCAACGCACCTGATAGTCAGAGGGTTAGTAAACGACTTTTTGCTTTAGTCGTTGAGATGACCCAAAACATACATCACTATTCAGCCCAAAAAATGTACTCAAAAAAAGACAATAGGCAAGTAGGGGTGGGGATAATTGCTATTAGCGAAACCAGCGAGTTTTATCAAGTGAGTTCCGGCAATTATGCCTACAAAAATGACGCTAAAATTTTGATGGGCAGAAGCCGCTATATTAATTCGCTTGACGAAGAATCACTAAAAAATTATTACGCAGAAATGCGTCGCCAGCCTCAACGTCCTGATAAGCCGGGGGCTAATTTGGGTTTGATAGATATGCGCCGCAAATCCGGTCAGCCCATTGAAGTGTTGATTGAGGAAGTTGATCAGAATATATCGTTTTACACCTTAACTGTACGGATTAAAAAAGAAAACTAACGCGATGGAAAATTTTTATATTCAAGGTTCTACCTATATCCCCACAATTGACTTTAGGGCAGACACCGATACGTTAGAGATATCAGGGGAGTCCTATCACGAGTACACGTTGGAATTTTTTCAACCTGTTTTTGAATGGCTTGAGAAATACCTTGCTGAACCAAACAAAAAAATAACCATCAATTTCAAAATGACCTACTTCAATACCAGTTCATCACGCAGGATACTGGAGATTCTGACCATGCTTGAGCAATATAAAAACGAAAAAGGTGGAGACGTTGTCGTCAATTGGTATTACGAGAAAAATGACAGCGATATGCAAGAGAACGGCGAAGAATATGCCGACGATGTGGATTTGAAATTTAATATGATAGAATACTAACAGAGTACTCTAATTTCTAAGGCCATACGATTTATTCTATACTGCTTGTTTATTCTAATACCTTTGGAACCCTAAAATAATCACTGTCTTTTGCAGGAGCATTTTTAAGTGCTCTTTCGTGCGTTAGGTGAGGCTCATTTTCATCCTCCCTGATTCGGTTTACTTCTTGCGAGACATGAATTAAAGGCTCAATTCCTTCAGTATTAACTTGTTGGAGCTGCGCTACCCACTCCACCATAGAGGTAAGCCCCTCTAAAAACTCTTGCTCATTTTCCGGCTTGATTTCAAGGCGAGATAAGTGAGCCACTTTATACAGTGTTTCTCTATCTACTAACATGTTGTTTAAAATTTAAGCCTCTCCGATTGTACCTCCAAAATTCATAGGAAAGCGTTGGACTTCTTCGGCCAGTTTGACATGTCCAAAATTTTCTTCGTATTTGTTGATGTTTTCTTCCAGTGCTTTGAGCAGGCGTTTGGCGTGTTCAGGGGTCAGTATGATGCGCGACTTGACCTTGGCTTTGGGTACTCCGGGCAGCATTTTAATAAAATCTAACACAAATTCGCTGTTAGAGTGGGCTATCATCACCAAATTGGAATATATGCCTTCGGCTACTTCTTCGCTAAGTTCTATGTTGATTTGTTGGCCGTTTTCTTCCGGCAAGTGTTGGTTCTTTTTCATTGATTTTAAAATTTTGCAAATCTAATCATATTAAATTTCTCTACCACCAATCAAAATATTTAGCGGCTTTGATTTTCAATTACAAAGTAATCCGCATCCTTATGAGCCGGGAATTTTTCTCTGTATTCACGCAACGCATTGATATTTAATTCCGAATAAATTACTTCGCTATCCTTTTTAGAGAAAGCGAGTTCTTCGCCTTTTGGGTCTATGATGGCAGAGTGTCCACAGTACTGTATGCCGTTGTCGTCGGCTCCGATTCGATTAACACCTGCTACGTAGCATAGGTTTTCTATCGCTCTGGCTCTGAGTAGTATATCCCAAGCTCGGATGCGTGCCTCAGGCCAATTGGCTACATAAACCAGCATATCATATTGATAATCTTCCCGATTGGCTTGGTTGCAATTGCGCGACCAGACAGGAAAACGCAAATCGTAGCAGATGAGCGGGCAGATTTTCCAACCTTGCCAAGAAAAGACGAGCTTATCCTTACCGGCTTGATAGACAGCGTCTTCTCCAGCCATCTGAAATAAGTGCCTTTTGTCGTAATAAAAAAAACTGCCATCAGGCAATGCAACCCCAAGACGGTTGAAATAGTGGTCATTTTGGCCGTGTACGTAGCTGCCTATGACAGCGGCTTGCTTCTCCAAACTTTTAGATAGCATCCATTCGGCTGTATGAGTGTTTTGCTGTGCAAGTTTTGCTGCGTTCATACTAAAACCGCTGGTAAACATTTCGGGTAGTACGATGAGATCCGCAGAGACAGCCTCTAATATTTTATCGAAGTGCAAAAAGTTTTGCTTCGCATTTTCCCAGTGTAGATGGGTTTGTATTAAGCTGATTTTCATCTTCTTATTAAGGTTTCCAACTTATGAACGTCCAATTTGACAAAAATGAAAAGCAAAATAGAAAATGAAAGCATGGCCGAGCCGCCATAGCTAAAGAATGGCAATGGTATCCCAATCACAGGCATCATGCCCATAGTCATTCCTACATTGATGGTAAAGTGAAATATGAGCAGGGAGGCGACACTGTAACCATAGACTCTGGTAAAGCGGTTTTTTTGTCGCTCAGACAATATAATAATTCGGCTTATTATTATCACATAGAGAGCGATTACTATACTGCCCCCCCAAAAACCCTCTTCTTCACCAATGGTGCAAAAAATAAAATCAGTGGATTGAGCAGGTACGAAATTCAGTTTGGTTTGTGTTCCTTCCAAAAAGCCTTTGCCTTCCAGCCCCCCCGAGCCGATGGCCACCATGGACTGCCGCACATTGTAGCCCGAGCCTTTGGGGTCAGAATCAGGGTCAATAAAGGTCTCCAGACGCTTGCGCTGGTGCTCTTGCATGACATCAGATATAATCACATCCATACCTTTGATTAGACCAATCCCCATAAGAGTCCCCATCACTACCAAAGCCCCCACACGCCAGCGATGGCTAGGGTATTTCCACAAAGCCCTGACGAAATAAATAAATAAACTCAAGCCAAAAAGTATCACAAAAACATATAACTCAAAGAGATAGTTTTTTCTCAGAAATAAAATTGCTATGAAAAGCCCCGTGAGCAAAAGCCCCAACACCACAAACCATGCCCACAGCCCCTCGCGGTAGAGCATAATAAAAAACGCCGCAAAAACCAAAGCCGAACCGGTATCGCCCTGTTTTTGGATGAGGGCGGCAGGAACAGCTATAAAGCTGAATATCAGAACTAAGTTTAATAGACTTCTAACGTTTGCGCGGTTGTCGGCCAGTAGCCTCGCCATAGCCAACGCCACCCCCACTTTGGCGAACTCTGCCGGTTGCATGCGGATTGGTCCCAAAACAAACCAAGATTTTGAGCCGGCTACCACCTTGCCAAAGAGCAAAACACCAATGAGCATTAAAACAATCATCCCAAAAATCAGATAAGCGTATTCGCTAAAAAAACGAAAATCAGCGATCATAATCAAGAAAATAGCTGCAAATGATATCAAAATGAAAATAAACTGTTTGCCGCTATTGAGCGAGGGGTTGAAGATAGAACTCGGCACTTCAGGATCGTAAACTGCCGCATAGACCGTCAGCCAACCAAAAAAAACCATCGCCAAATAACAATACACTATTACGGGATCCATTTGCCTAAAAACGGCAGATGTTGAGAGCTTGGCCATATCAGAATTTTTAGGGCAATTTTACTATTTACAATTGAATTGCTTGAAGAAATTTATGAGTTTTTCCTCTACCCAATCGGATTAAAAAACGGCAAAGCACTGCGTGAGATTTCCAATTAAAATATTTCATTTAACAAACAAAAATCTGCAAAAGATTCCTAATCACGGATTACGCAATAGAAATTTTTCTCATCCTTCAACTGAAAAAATGCTCCTTGCCTTCATATATTTGTAACCCAAGCACGTTGATAGGATTTGACCCCGAGGGGCGCACGCACCTGTGGCGGCATTCATAATACACTCACGAAATTAGGATAGCTTACCCTCAATGATCTAAGCCGTAAATGATGGTTGCTACCTTATTGCTTAATTCGGGATAATTTTTTCAATTTTTCTTTGAAACTTTTCATTTCTTTCGTAATTTTGCAGCCCAAAATAAAAAGGGACGAGTTCCCAACATTTGCATGGCAACAAGAATAAGATTTGCAAGAAGAGGCCGCAAAAAGGCTCCGATCTACGACATAGTCGTAGCCGACTCACGCGCTCCCCGCGATGGCCGTTTCATCGAAAAATTGGGTTCTTACAACCCGCTCGTTTTTTCATCATCCCCCCTTTTGCTCAATTCCGAAAGGGCTTTGTATTGGCTCATGGTGGGTGCTCTTCCCACCGATTCTGTCCAATCTCTTTTTTCCAGAGTTGGTGTGATGCTTCGCAAGCACCTGCAAGTAGGTGTAGCCAAAGGAGCAATTACCCAAGAAGTTGCGGATCAGCGTTACCAAGAGTGGGTCGCCGCCAAAGAGGCTAAATTGGGGCATCCCCTTATCGCCACCAATTCAAAAGACATCGAATCCAAGACCAAACCTTCGCGCACACCCAAAGGCAAGCCCCGCGCTCCCAAGCCCAAAACAGAGGAGCAAGCACCTCAAGCAAGCGAAGAATAGCATAAAAAAAGCCGATATTTTAAAATATCGGCTTTTTTTGTTGAAATCCAGTTTTGAGTTATTTAGTTGGATTTGTCAATTCTTTGGCTGTTTTGAATACTTTTTGCCTTAATTGTTCGGCACTGAAACTGTTTTCGGGGTTTAGGCTTGAAACAAATGCCTGCCTTTTTTGAGAATCTTCAAACAGACTGATTTCGATTTTTTTCGGCTCGCTTTTTAAGTAAATCTCCAGCGTTGCTATTGGTTGCTCCAACGAGAAGCCATCCACAAAGTCTGTGCTGGCCAAAGACTCAAATTCCATTGCCCAGTTGTTGGAAGCGGCAGAGTCGCAGTTTTGGTTGCCAATTTTCCATATTTTTGGAGCGACTTGCACCATTTCAAATTTTTCTCCGCCCGGATGGCTACAAACAATTTTTTCTACTGAATCTTTGAAACAGGTAGCAAGGGTTTTCGGGCGGTAAATGTAATCTTTTGAGCTTACGGACTCTGCTGCAAATCCTGCCACTACGTAAGTGAGGTTTGAGCCTTCTGCGCGCACAAAACTCATCAGTTCCCGGCCTGAAGGCATCAGCCCGCCAAGATACACATCACAAATCTTTTTGCCACTGGCAAATAGCTGTGTCCTAATTCCTGAGCTGTCCACTTGGTACTGCCCCCAACTTTGCGGGTTTTTGGATATAATCCGGCTGGGTCTTAGGTTGGAGAGGTTGTTCAGGCAACGAAGTACGATCTGGCTGTCTGCTTTAGGCTGAAAATCACCCAAATCCAGTTTCCAGAGTCGGTTGTCATCTCTGTAGATTCGCAAGGTTTTGCCCTCTTGGGTAATGCGGGCTTCAGTTACAGATTTGGGATCAAATTCGGCTAAGAGTGCGGGTATTTTTTCCGTACTTTCGCCCGAATCCAAAAAATCAAGCCCGAAGTACACAGCCAACACTACGGCTAAAATGGTGATAAGAGTTTTGGTAGAAAAGGTTTTCATTTTTGGAATAAATTTTCTGCAAATAAATAAAACCTGCCAAAACAGCGTTTGGGCAGGTTTTGGTAGGTTTTTTTCTTGTTTATTGCTCGGGATTTAGGACGAATATTTTTACATTTTCGGGTTTGATGTACTTATTCACGACGGCTTTTACTTGCTCTACTGTGATGGAAGCGTTTCTGTCCATCAGTTCTTGTTCGGTTGCACGAGGCATTGAATTGCTGTACACCGACATGATTCTGCCGAGCCAAAAGTTGTTTTGCTTGAAATTTTTTTCCATTTCTCGGCGGTTGGCTTCTTTGACTTTATTCAAATCCAACTCTGTGGGGCCGTTTTCGAGCATAATCTTGACTTGCTCAATGGAGGCTTCTACAAGAGGTTTGACGTTTTCAGGTGCGCAAGAAAAATAGATGAATTGCAAAAATCGAGGTTGTGGCAAAGTTCTTTGGCTAATCCCTACGGAAGGCGAATACACACCGCTGAATTTTTCGCGCAAGACTTCTATGAGTTTGATTTCGAGTGCATCTGAGAAAGTCTTCATCAAATAGGCCTCATTAGGGTAGTCTTGGTATTCTCCCGTAAATACGATTTGCACGATGCTTTTGGGTTCTTTGCCTTTTTTGAACTCTTTGTTGAGAGCATCAGAGACGGGCTTCATGCCTATATCTTTGAAGTTGAGGGTCTCCGCTTTTTTGGGCAAACTCCCCAAGTAGAGCGCGATTTTGGAGATGATTTCCTCTTCGTTGAGGTTTCCTACCAACACGAATGTAAAGTCGGCGGGGTTGGAAAACAGTTTGCTGTAAATTTCAAGGGCTTTGTCCGATGCCATGGCATCCATTTCAGATTCTGTGGGGATGGAGGCCGCCCTGGGGTGGTCGTTCATCAAAGATTTGCTTACCTGATAGGAAAAAAAGTATTCCGGGTTGATGAGCAAATTTTTAAAGTACTCTTTGTATTGATTTCTAAAGGCTTTGAAAAGAGGTTCGTCTTTGCGAGGCTCAGTAAAATACAGCCGCATCATTTGTAAAACTGTCTCGATATCTTTTTTGGAACTGGAGCCTCTAAAGCCTTGTGAGGTTTCGTCTATGTAGGAACTCACTCTGGCGACTTTGTCGCTCATAAATTTATCCAAATCCAATGAGGAAAACTCGCCGATTCCCATTTTTTCGACAATTTGAGGTGCAAAGCGCGCTGTTTTGAAGTCTTCGTCAGAGAAAATAGAGTGCCCCCCTTTGGCGTAGGCTTGTATCAAGATTTCATCATCTTTAAAATCCGTACTTTTCAAAACAACCGTTAGCCCGTTTTCAAATTTGTATTCTTTGCCGTAAATGCCATAATCTTGTTGAGAAACAACTTTTCCGCTGGTGGAAGGCATGGATTTGAGCAAAGATTTGGCCACTTGCTTGTCGGCGAGTTTGGCAGGTTTTTGTTTTTCGGCGGCTTTGAACCAATTGAGCAACTCGCTTTCTTTTGGGATTTTGAGTTCAGGCTTTTCGCTCATTCTGAGCATGATGATTTTGTGAGGGCTTGACGACCAATTTTTGACCAGCGCATTGAGTTCTTCGGCTTTGACTGTTGGGAGTTCCATTTTTGCAAACTCAAACATGTCTTCAGGGGTAGGCGATAGGCTTTCTTTCAAAAACGCAGACACATATTTCCATACGACTTGGCCGGACTGGCTTTTTTCGCGCTCATTGTAGCTTTTTTCGTATTGAGCTAATAAAGAGGCTTTTGCCCGCTCGATTTCGCTTGCGTTGAAGCCATGCAAGATAATGCGCCTGTTTTCAATCACTAAAGTTTGCAGGGCTTCTTTGATTTTACCTTCTACTACTTCTGCCTCCAATGAGTAAGCACTTTTGTCGCCCAAAAAGTTTTCGTGATAGCCATAAGCGGATACAAAAGGCGAGTTTTCTTCGTTTATTTTGGCTTCAAATCGCTCTTCCAATATTTCTCCTATGATTTCATGCAGTAGTTCGTTGCGCATATCGCCCCATGTTTTTCTGAATGTTTCGGGCATGATGTAATAAAGCGAAAGATTGGTAGATGTGGCTTCTTTGTCGGAGGCTATGCCTACAATGGGTTTGGTCTGGTTGGGTATTTTGTAGGTTTCTTTTTTGCGGGGTTGGGCTTTGGCGGGGATTTGGCCAAAAGTTTTGATGATTTTTTGTTCCATGGCTTTGGGGTCAATATCCCCAACTGCTATAATAGCCATCAAATCAGGGCGATACCAGTCATTATAATAGCGGACAATGGTTTCTCTTTTGAAAGTTTTTAAAATTTCAGGCGAGCCGATGGGTAGCCTTTGGGCGTACTGTGAGCCTTTGAGAATGATAGGCCAGAGTTTGTTGAACATGCGCTCATCAGCACCCAAACTGGAACGCCACTCTTCCAACACGATGCCTCTTTCGGACTCAATTTCAGCAGAATCAAAACTTACACTCGATGCCCAGTCTTGCAGGATGAGCAAGGCCGAATCCACGATGTTTTCATCGTCGGTAGGAACGGGCAGCATGTAAACCGTTTCATCGAAAGAAGTGTAAGCGTTGAGGTGAGCACCAAACTGCACACCTACCCTTTGCAAATAGTTGACCAGTTCGTTTTTGGCAAAGTGCTTACTGCCATTGAAACACATGTGTTCGGTGAAGTGTGCCAGCCCCAGTTGGTCGGCATCTTCATTGACCGAGCCTGTCTTGACAGCCAAGCGGAACTCCACCCGTTTTTCCGGCTTGGAGTTGGGCAAAATGTAATAAGTCATTCCGTTGGGCAATACGCCTGTGAGCAGTTTGTCGGAATGGGTGATTTTGGAAGTCGGGGCAAATTTTTGGCCATACGCAAGCGAAAGACCCAACAACCAAACCAAAAAGGTAAGTTTTCTCATAAAAGTATCTATTGACTTTTGTTCATATTGTAACTGTCGGGTTTTTTTAAAAAAACAGGCCATTTGACCAATAAAAACCCAACTAAATTGGTAATTAAACTATTTTATTTAGTTGCTAATTTATTAAATTAAAAGCCACAGATATAAGTCCGTGGCGATTAATTATTTTGGCAAAATATTTTTTATTTGGATTTTCTGGTTTTCAAATTGACTTGTCCACCTATCCAGCATCCCAAGTTGATGGGCGCGCCGTCTTCCAGCGGGATGACAAAACAATCTGATTTGAGAGGGAAGTAGTTCATGGCTCTGTTCATAGCCGCTTGATTTCCAGCGCGTTGGTACATCTCATAGGCGGCAATTGCAAACCCGAATCGCGTGCAGTTGTCGCCGTCTCCCGTGCAAGCCGAACTGCTAGCCAAGTACATATCCCCAATTAGGGTATAGCACTCAGAGGCTTGTTCTTTGTCTTTGGCGGCTATTTCCAATAGAAGGCTGCGTGCTTCGACAAATTTGTTTTGGTTGCGCTTCATTTTGGCCATTTCCATTTTGAGGTGGTAGAGCCTTGAGCAATTTTCTTTTTCACACAACTCTATGGCGGTTTGAGTCCATTTTTCAATTTCTTTGAGTGCCTCGGCTTGGGCGGCTTCGTTTTTGGCCTCTATTGCTTTACCGTATTGGAGTTTGTACAAGTTTTCTATGGCTTCTGCTGTTGAGGCAGTAGGCTTTTTGTTAAAAAGGATTTTTACCGTAAACACATAGCACTCGTTGTCTCTGCACTCTTTCATGGAGCGTTCTATCAAGCGGGCCAAGCCCAAATCATCTTGATTGTCACGGAATTTGGGGCACAATTTATTGATGGCCAACTCGCAATCAAATTTGATGGATTTAGAAAGCAAATCAAAAAACTTTTCGGTGAGGGCTTCGAGTTTTTTCTTGCCTTCTTCATCTGCCGAAGCCATTTTCGTCTCAATGGTATTTTCGAGTTTGTCATAGAGTTCGAGAATTTCGTCGTCGGTGGGTGAGGTTTTTTGGGTTTGCTTTTTAAGCACCGCAGAACTCATCAGGTAGTCCAGCAAGGTTTCGTTGGTTTTGTCTCCGGTAAGACGGTAAATTTTTGAATACAAGTCATATATGTAATCAACTTTTGAAGGGTCGCTTGCCAAGTAAGGGTACGCATAAGAGCCTTTCCGGGTCAGAACGGTGGTTTCTTCCCCAAAGCATGCAATTCTTCTGTCAAAGCATTCCATCAACTCATTGAGATAAGTAGCTCTTTTGGCAGGGTCTTTTTCAGAGTTGACCAACCCGTACAGTATGGTTTCTCCATTTTGGTACAAAGATTTGTTGTAAGCGGGTAAGTTTTCCAAAAACCATTTGTAGGCCTCGTAACCGGTGGCGTAATCTTTGTTTTTGGCGGCATCTTGCAATAGGACACCTTTTTCTTTGGCTGTACCCGGGTCTTTTCCCAAGCAGTATCCATTTTCCAAGGGCACAGGGCAATTGCATTGAGCCAAAAGCAAAGGAAAAGAATTTAGGCCAAGCCAGATGAAGCAAAGTAGCTTTTTCATATAAGTGATTATTTTAGTATAATAAAAATCAAAAAAATACTGTCGTAAAATTGACACTTGGCTGACAATAATTTCCCAAAATATTTTCATAATAAAACTGAATAATCTTATCTGCATTCTAAAGCATTAAATTAGAATGCTGACAATCAGTTTTCTATAAAAATCTTCTTCTCACAAACCACTTGTCATTTATGGTAAGCCCAATCATAAGACGGATATATTTTTCACCGATTCTGCTTTCGTCTGCTTCTCCTCGTTGCCCTGCTACCAAGGCCAAATTTAGTGCTGTGTAGTTTCTGCCTACGGGCATAGACATGCCCAGCGATAGGTTTTGATCGTTGATTTCTTTGCCATTGATTTTCCACGGGGTTTGGGCGAACTGCAATCCGATTCGGTATTGCACCCGCTTCCAGTAGCCCGTAACGGCCAGCGGATTGGGGGTAATTTCTACACCCATACGCAAATCGGTGGTGTTGGAAAGGTTGTTGAGGTTGGGAGCACCTACGGGATTGCGGTAGTTTTCCCATTGGGCGATATGGCCTTCGAGGCTGAAAATGACCTTGAAAGGCCTTAGCGGAGTGCTGATTTTTTCGATGCTCAAACCCACCCCAAGCCTGAAAGGCATGGTCAGCATCACTTTTTCGTCATTGACAATCGTGTCGGTTGTGATGGTTCTGTCTCCCAAGTCTTTGCGCACGACAGAGCGGTTGAAAACAGCAGACAAGTTGCTTTGGGGTATGAAAGTTGCTCCCGCATGAAAAAGCCAGTCTCTATTGATAGAGTCGGTGTAAGCCAAGCCCAATTTATAGCTGAAATCACTCACTGTCAGGCGATCGGTATAGTTGAGGGTGTAGAAATTTTGGACGTTTTCCAAGGTAGAAATTTGTAGATACGTGAGCGAACCAAAATTGAGGGCTGCCTCTGCACCTACCGAAATGCGGCGGTTCAACTGGTATCCGCTGGAAAAAAACCACTGATTGATGCCTCCTGTACCCCTGTAAGTTTCGCGTGAAAAGGCGGGACTTTGGGCAACTTGAATCACACGACTGCCTTCCGATTGGATGAAGGTAAGCGGTCGTAAACCCGTCCCAATCACCCAACGGCTTCGCTGAGAGTGCTTTACGGCTTTGCTCAAGATAGGGAAAGTCAAAGAAAGAAAAGCAAGGTTGCCCTGCAAGTCGCGCTGGGTTACTTTGTCGGTACTCACCCATTTCCTCTCGGCCAAATAGCCCGCCTCAAATACCGTGAAGTAATTGTATGTCTGTAAAGCGGGGTTCATAAAGTTGGCATGCAGGAAGTTCCCGCTGGAGAGGCTTGTGCCGCCCATGCCTATCTGCCGCAGGCTGCCCTGACGGATGATGTCGCCAGGCCCCAGCAGCGAATAGGGCGTATTGCCCCCCTGTGCCCATACTTGCCCTATCAAAGATAAGCAAAAAATCAAGTTAGTTATTCGTAACATGCTCTAAAATAGCGTTTAATCCAATTAAAACCAAATCGGGAACCCGATGGCATTTTTTGTGTTCTGCTGGTTGGTTTTCGAAGAGTTTTGGGTAGATGGCCGGAGCGTCCCCGCCGGTCATCACCAGCCTGGCACTGCCCAGTTTTTTATACCAGCTCTCAATCTCAAAAACGGCTCCCCATACAGCCCCGCACTGCAAGCATGTACGGGTGTCGTTTCCATATTGTGGCAGGTACTCAGGTATTTCTGCCATGGGCAACTTTTCCGTGAACTCATTCATAGCCCTCATTCTCATAGAGATACCCGGAGCAATAGCCCCGCCAAGGTATTTACCATTTTGTAGAATTTCTATTGTCAGGCAAGTTCCTGCGTCCACGACGAGTATATTTTCATCCCCAAACAAAACCTGTGCCCCTGCCACAGCCGCCAAACGATCGCTTCCCAGTGTCTCAGGGCTGGCGTAGCGGTTCTCAAAAGGTAAAGGAGTTTGAAAATCAAGCACAAAAATATTTTCAATTGCTTGTATATCAGTTAGTTCTTCGGTGCTCAGGTTCCTCACGCTGCTGATGATGCCACAAGTAGCCTGATTGGTTTTTATCCATTGGATGGCCGAATAGATACTACTCAATTTTTCTGTTTTGATAAGTTCTTTCTGCAAAAAAAGAGCTGCTTTGATTTGAGTATTGCCAATATCCACACAGGCTTTCATGGGCGCAAAGGTAGAACTAATTATCTAAGTTCTCAATGGTTGTCAGCAGTCGCATTTGAATTGTTAGGGACTGAAATTTTGAGTTTAGGCGCAAAGTATTGAGTTTTGCAAAAAAAAAACATGGCGCAACTGTATCCCCTCAAGTTCAAACCCATTTACAAAGAAAAGCTCTGGGGCGGGCAAAAAATCAAGACCATTCTGGGAAAAGATTTTGGCTCTTTGCCCAACTGTGGCGAGAGTTGGGTGCTCTCTGATGTGCCGGGCGATGTTTCGGTAGTCGAAAATGGTACTTTGGCGGGCAAAACTTTAGAAGAACTTATCAAAGAACAGGGAGAGGAACTTTTGGGCAAAAACTCAGCCCATCACAATCGCTTCCCTTTGCTGGTTAAGTTTTTGGATGCCGACCAAGATTTGTCTTTGCAAGTCCATCCCAACGACTCATTGGCTCAAATACGCCATAACTCTTTGGGTAAAAGCGAAATGTGGTACATCATCCAAGCCGATGCCGATGCAGAACTCATCAGCGGGTTTGAGCGCAAAACCGATGCACGGGAGTACTTGAGCAAATTGGCTGGTGGCCAAATCCTTAGCCTGATGCACAGCGAGAAAGTCCGGCAGGGAGATTGTTTTTTTATACCTGCCGGAAGGGTTCACACCATCGGCAAGGGCATTTTATTGGCCGAAATCCAACAAACCAGCGATGTTACTTACCGTATCTATGATTTTGACCGCGTGGACAAAAACGGGCAAAAGCGCGAACTCCACACCGAACTGGCCTTAGAAGCCATTGATTTTGAAGCTCTTGGTAGCAACAAAGTTACAGCCGACGTTTTGCCTGGCGGCTCGCAGCGTCTGGTAGAATGTCCTTATTTCGCCACCAATATCATTTCGGTAAACCGTAGGATGGTTTGCGATTATTCATTTTTGGATTCATTTGTGATTTTGACCTGTATAAAAGGCTCTGCAAGAGTCAAAAATGAGGTAGGCGAAGCCTTGGTCTCACAAGGCGAGGCAGTGCTGGTTCCGGCTTCTTCGGGCAGCATAGGCATTTGGAGTGATGAGATTTGTGAGTTTTTGGAAACCTATGTCCCTAAGCAATAGCTATTTTCTTTGCAAAAAGAGCCACTCAGCTAAAGACGGGTCTTTGTAGGCGGGTTTCCAAGAGTCATGCTCTACGTCGGGGTATTCGGTGTACTTGGTATTTTTTGCCCCTTTCTTTTTTAGTGCCTCCACCATGTTTCTTGAGCGTTGGACTTTGACAATGCCGTCTTTGCTGCCGTGAAAGACCCAAATGGGCATGTGCGCGATTTTGTGGGCTTGCGATTCGTCTCCACCTCCGCAAATCGGCACAGCGGCTGCAAACAGGTTGGGCTTGCGGCAAATAATATCCCAAGTGCCGTAGCCCCCCATAGAAAGCCCCGTAACGTAAATCCTTTCAGTGTCAATGGGATACTTGACAATCAACTCCTCCAACAGTTTGATGAGGGCTTGCATTGGTTGGCTCGCACTTTTGGGTATGGTATGTTTGTCGGCACGCCAATCTACATCCACCCAGCGTTTGTCAGGGGGGCATTGGGGCACCAGCACAAAAGCGGGGTAGTTGGCGCGGTTTGCAGAGTCCACAAACAGGGCTGTTACGTGTTTGAGGTTCGCTTCATTGTCCCTACCGCGTTCGCCCGCCCCGTGCAAACACAGCACCAGCGGGAATCTGTCTTTTTTTGCAGGTGTGGGCTTCATCAGCCGATAAGGTAGTGTATCGCCTTGATGAACAAAAATATGCCTTTCAAAGAGATGACTTTGCGCCCAAACACCTTGAGCCATAACCACAAAAGGCAATAACTTGAGCATGATTTTTATTTGATGGTGCAGCATATTTTTTTATTTTAGGTAAATATAGTTGCCTTTGCTGTCAATTCGGTATTTAGGTATTTTGTGGTATTGATTAAACGCTTTATCAAACACCATAAGTTGACTCCAAAAGTTTTTCAGCGTCTTGTCGGCTTGGTGGCAGAGTTGGCTGAAATATTTTCCTGTTGATTTGGCGGGGAAGCAGTGGACTTGGATGGGTTTTTCGGCTTGGATACAGAGCCAATAAAGGGCTTTGATGTTGTCTTCTATCGGTACGCAACCTATTGAGGCACAGTCGCCGTGAATGAAAATCTCTCCACCCGCGTTGTGAGCCGCTTTGAGCAATCTGTCCGAAGCGTTGGGATAATTGATCCGCATAGAAAGATAAAAAGCACTCATTGGGTTAAAATAGTCTATTTGGTACAGTCCTTCAGGCACTTGCAAATCTCCCTGCGCACGTTTGGGACCTGCACCACCCGATAGATAACATATAGGGTAAGTGGTCAGTAACCTCATGGTGTCTGCACTCCCGATCCAGACTTCCAGCTCTTTTTCCTCTTTGTAAACCCTGAGAAAAACCTCTTTGGCAGGATAAGGATTTGACCCGAAAAGCGGTTTGAGCATTTTTTCCGCCCACTCGCGGCTTTGTCTCACACGCGGGTAGTTGAGTTGCTCCTTTGTCATGTTTTGAGCAAATAGAGGACTCATACCAAAAAAATACAACATTAAGACGGTTTGTAAGTGCATGGTGCAGGCAGTGATTAAAACTGAGTATTTGACTACAAACAACTGCTTTTTCCACAAATTAAAAACTCCCCGCGATGGTGAAATAAAAGCCTTTTCCATCTGCGGCCATGGTGTCCGGCCTCGGGTACGCCTCTTACATGGTGTTTAAAATATGCTCATTCAAAGGCGGGACGGCCTTCGGTTTTGATGGTTTGGGCGGCAAATTCAAGTTTGTTTAACTCCAATTTATCCACAAAAGCATCAATAAACCGAACCGAATTATCGGGGCTGATCTGGTCTTCAAAACTCAAAAAACGTATCTGAAAGCGGTCTGTTTTGCATTGCAGGGGCATGACAACAAGCTGTTTTTTTAACGCAATAAAAATACAGTTTTTTGATGTGAACTCAAAATAATTCTTATTTTTATGGGTCGGTTTTTTCACAGGCTGGCGACTTTGCGCTACACACATGTAAGCGAAACAAGTATTAAAAAAATCAAAAGCCCTTTGGATAATTTATAATGGCAATACAAAACACGTATTTCGTATTTTGTATTGTTAAGCGAATAATTTCTTAGCATCTCATATCAAATAGTACAAAAAAGTGCAATGCGCATTTTATATTGTTTGAGAAAGGCTAACAGAAATATTCGATAATTAATAACTGATTTACAGCTTTTTAAAAAATACCTCAAAAAATTTGTAAATCTCAAAAATCCGCCGTATGTTTGGTACAAAAGTTGCGCATATTTATGAGTTATGTAGCATTTTAAAGACACACCGAACCCAACGGCAGACAATGAGAAATTTAGAAAACATATGAATTTAGCGACCAAGTTTGACAACATTCACAATGTTGTGAAATCAAATAAGTGGTTTCACTATTTTGCGGTATTTAATCGTATTGCTTTGGCTGCCGGGTTTATTCCTTCCGGACTGACAAAAATCTTTGACGAACGATTTACTTCATTATCGGTAAATCACCCAATGGGCAACTATTTGGAAGCCTTATATCATACAGGCTACTATTACCCTTTCATTGGTTATGTTCAAGTGACAGCCGCGATTCTATTACTTATACCACGGACAGCGACACTTGGAGCAATTCTATATTTCCCTATAATTCTAAACATTTGCATTTTATCATTAGCAGTTGGCTTTGACGGTTCACTTGTAACTTCACCGTTGATGGTTCTAGCCAACCTTTATCTATTATGTTGGGACTATAACAAGTTGAAATACATTTTTCCCTTTAAACTAGTTAAATCAGAAGTTGACCAAACTAAGCGGACACCAATTGACAATAAATTTCCAGTAAAATTCTTTATAGGAGTTTTTATTACAGTTGTATTGACAGTATTAATTGTAACTAACTCTTACGACAAAAAAACAAGAAATACATTGCAGGACTGTTATTCTGACTGTAAAGATTCTGACGACTCACAGCCTTGTTATGACTTCTGTGACTGTATTCACACCAAAGGACAATCATTTAGTAAGTGTTCAGAAGCACTTAGAAAATCAAAAGAGAAATGAACGGTGGACAATAATAATGAGAAGAAAAACGCTACATAACAGCACCTACCCAAAAGTGGCGGTTCAGTGGTTAAATCAAGCTTTGTGCTTCTATCAAAGTTTGCGCTTGACAGACAGTGAATCGCTTCGAAATCGCCACCTTCGGGTAGCTGCAAAACGTTGTGCCTCATTGTAAAAAAGCCGACCGCACAAACAGCACATTTGGTTTTTGCCGATACGCAAGCCAACC
>CAZRQL010000005.1:0-144490 GCA_964602415.1 uncultured Roseobacteraceae bacterium | reverse complement strand
TGTCGAAAAAAAGGTGAGTGAGCCTGTCGAAAAAAAGGTGAGTGAGCCTGTCGAACTCGACCACCACAAAGCCCTGACAGGCGATGACCTCACCGACTTTGTAAACAACAAACTCTTTCCCTACCTCAAAAAGTTTAAGACCAGTGCCAAAAGTGCCGACACCATTGAATACAAGATTGGCGAGATTTTCAGCGAACTGAAAAACCGCATACAAAGCGGCTACAATTTGCGTGAAGTGATTAACCTCATTGACGAGCTGCGTTTCCGCACCCACGCAGAGAAGCACGAAATGAGCCATCTGTATGAAGACAAAATCAAAAATATGGGCAATGCAGGGCGAAACGGTGGCGAATACTACACGCCCCGACCGCTCATTACCACCATTGTAAAAGTGGTTGCCCCAAAAATTGGCGACAAAATTTATGACGGGGCTTGTGGTTCTGCGGGCTTCTTGTGCGAAGCGTTTGATTACTTGCGAAACCCTTCGACAGGCTCAGGGTCCGCAGCCAACGGCAATGGGCTTTCTACAAAAGATTGGGAAACCCTGTAAAAACGCACCTTTTACGGCAAAGAGAAAAAATCATTGGCGTATATCATTGGCATTATGAATATGATTTTGCACGGTGTGGAAGCTCCCAATATTATACACACCAACACGCTTGCTGAAAACCTTGCCGACATACAGGAAAAAGACCGCTATGATGTGGTGCTTGCCAATCCGCCTTTTGGTGGAAAGGAACGTGCCGAAGTACAACAAAACTTCCCCATAAAAACAGGCGAAACCGCTTCGCTCTTTTTGCAGCACTTTATTAAAATTCTGAAAGCAGGCGGCAAAGCAGGTGTGGTTATTAAAAACACTTTTTTGAGCAATACCGACAATGCTACAGTTGCCATACGCAGAACCTTATTAGAAAACTGCAACCTGCATACTGTGTTGGATTTGCCCGGTGGCACCTTTACCGGTGCAGGGGTAAAAACCGTAGTGCTGTTTTTTGAAAAACCTGCCCTGAGCCGAGCCGAAGGGGGCAAAGCCACGCAAAACATTTGGTTTTACCAGTTGAACCTCGACCGTAACTTAGGCAAGACCAACCCACTCAACGAAAACGATTTGGCAGAATTTGTAGAACTGTTTGAGCAAAGAAGAAACGCAGCCAAAGGTCCAGAAACCGCAAACAGTTGGAATATTGACGGGCGAAAGGTGGCTGAGCTTGCCGAAGCCGACCTGAGCGTAAAAAACCCAAACAAAAAAGAAGTGGTTCGACTTCGCTCACCACACGAGATTTTGGAAGAGATGAAAGCATTGGACGAAGAAACGAAGTTGATAATGGATAATTTACAATTGATAATTGACAACAGCTGATGAAAGATAATATAATTAAAAATAAGTCGTTTGCTTTTGCTTTGAGAGTTGTAAAAGCGTATCAATTTCTTTCGGAGAAAAAAGAGTTTGTGCTGAGTAAGCAAATGCTTAGAAGCGGAACGGCTATCGGTGCAATGGTTCGGGAAGCAGAGCAGGCTGAAAGTAGTGCCGACTTTGTCCATAAAATGGCTATTGCACTCAAAGAAGCCAATGAAACAGAATATTGGGTTGAACTTCTTGCACAATCAAATTACCTGGACGAAAAGGCAAGTGTTTCATTGAAAGAAGATTTGACAGAAATATTAAAACTATTGACAGCAATAATCAAATCAACAAAAGGCAATGCAAAGAAATGAAATAATTATCCATTATCAATTGTCAATTATACATTAAACACGTTTTGGAATTAATATGAAGCAAGGTTGGGAAATAAAGAAGTTGGGGGAAGTATGTGAAACAGGAGCAGGTGGAACTCCTTTAAAAACGCACAAAGATTATTATGAAGGCGGAACAATTCCGTGGCTTTTAAGTGGTGAAGTAAGTCAGGGTGAAATTTTTGAAGCAAAGAATTTCATTACTGAAAAGGGATTGAAAAATTCTTCCGCAAAATTGTTTCCACCAAATACAGTTTTAGTTGCAATGTATGGAGCAACAGCAGGGCAAGTTGGAATTTTGAGATTTGAAGCAGCAACAAACCAAGCCGTTTGTGGGATTTTGCCAAATGACAGAACAATTCCAGAGTATCTTTTCTATTGTTTTTTGGAAAAGAAAGAAGAATTGGTAGCACAAGCAGTTGGTGGAGCACAACCGAATATTTCTCAAATTAAAATCAAGAATACTAAAATCCCCCTTCCCCCTCTCCCCGAACAACAACGCATTGTTTCCATCTTAGATGAAGCCTTTGCCGCCATAGCCAAGGCAAAAGCCAATGCCGAACAAAACCTCAAAAACGCCAAAGAACTTTTTGAAAGCTATTTGCAAGGGGTGTTTGAGAATGGGAATTGGGAAAGGAGAACATTAAATCAGATTTCGGAAAATCTCGATAGTAAAAGAGTGCCGATTACCAAAAACAAAAGAAAAAGCGGAGATACCCCATATTACGGTGCATCAGGCATTGTAGATTACGTTGCTGATTTCCTTTTTGATGGGGATTTGCTTTGTGTTTCAGAAGATGGCGCAAATCTTCTAGCGAGAACTTATCCGATTGCCTTTTCAATTTCAGGGAAAACTTGGGTGAATAATCACGCACACGTTTTGAAGTTTCCAAATATCACCACTCAAAAATTTGTTGAAGTTTATATCAACTCAATTAGAATTGATGAATATGTAAGCGGAATGGCACAGCCGAAGTTAAATCAGGCAATGCTAAATAAAATTCCTATCCCTGTTCCTTCTATTGAAGAACAACAAACCATCGTCCGCCAATTAGATGCCCTGCGAGCCGAAACGCAAAAATTGGAAGCGGTGTATCAAAAGAAAATAACTGATTTAGACGAACTGAAAAAGAGTATCTTGCAAAAAGCATTTGCGGGGGAGTTGAAAACTGAAAAAGCACTAACCATATGATACCATCATTCAATATTTCACCCTTTCAGGGCTTTGATGTTTCGTGGTGTTGGCATCATGGCGAGCGGAGTTACCGCCTCGCTGAGATATTACGCCCTTTCAGGGCTTGGGTGTCGTGGCATTGCCACTTCATAGGGCTGCACCCTATGTTAAGATATGCTGCCCTTTCAGGGCATTTCATTAACAGCTCCGAAGGGGCGGCATACGCTAACGATGGGCATCGCCCATCGGGTAAGAAGATACCATCATCCACCACAAGCTCCGAAGGGGCGTAATACAGAAGCTATGGGACAATCGCTCGTCAAAAATTACATACACATAGTGTTCAGCACCAAGCACCGTGAGCCGCTGATACACCCACCCGTAGAAGCAGAACTACACTCTTATCTCGGTGGCATCTGCAATAAACTCGACTGCACCGTTATCAAAGTGGGTGGCTACACCGACCACATTCACATCCTCTGTATGTTATCCAAAAAAATAGCCTTGATGAAATTGATGGAAGAACTAAAATCACATTCCTCCAAGTGGATAAAGACCAAAGGTAAAGGGTATGAAAACTTCTATTGGCAAGATGGTTATGGAGCTTTTTCTGTTAATCCTTCAGAAGTAAATACCGTAATTGCGTACATAGCCAATCAAAAAGAACATCACAGCAAGAAAACGTTTCAGGACGAGTATCGTGCCTTTCTTAAAAAGTATAAAGTAGAGTATGATGAGAAGTATGTTTGGGATTAGATATAAACCCCATGCTGAGATATTACGCCCTTTCAGGGCTTGGGTGTCGTGGCATTGCTTCATAGGGCTGCACCCTATGTTAAGATATGCTGCCCTTTCAGGGCATTTCATTAACAGCTCCGAAGGGGCGGCATACGCTAACGATGGGCATCGCCCATCGGGTAAGAAGATACCATCATCCACCACAAGCTCCGAAGGGGCGAGATATAATAGCCCCTCACAATTAAAAAAAGAGAAATTATGAACGAAGCAGAAACAAGAGCAGAACTCATAGACCCCAAGCTCAAAGCCGCAGGCTGGGGCGTGGTAGAAGGAAGCAAAATCCTTCGTGAATACAACATAACGGCAGGTAAAATTCAAACAGGCGGTGGTAGTTTCGACAGGCTCACTAACCGCGATGGTGTAAGAAGGGGCAAAAGAGAAATTGCCGATTATGTGTTGGTGTACAAAGGCATTAAATTGGCGGTGGTAGAAGCCAAAAGTGATGTGCAGGAAGTTGGCGAAGGAGTAATGCAAGCTAAGAAATATGCAGACAAACTAAAGTTAGAAACCACGTACAGCACCAACGGCTTAGCCATTTACCAAATCTGTATGAAAACAGGCGAAGAAGGTTTGGTAACAGATTTTCTAAGCCCTGACGAACTTTGGAATAAAACGTTCCCTTCGACAAGCTCAGGGAACGCTTCGGACATTGAGCGTAGTCGAAATGTCGAAGTATGGAGAGAAAAATTTGCCAATGTTCCGTTTGAAGACAAAAGCGGCACTTGGCAACTTCGCTACTATCAGGAAATAGCCGTGCAACGTGTAGTAGAAGCCATTGCACAAGGCAAAGAAAGAATTTTACTCACCCTTGCCACGGGAACAGGAAAAACGGCAATCGCTTTTCAAATTGCGTGGAAACTGTTTCAAACCCGTTGGACGGTTCGACAATTTCGACAAGCTCAATTACCGAACCGACCATCGGGGGCTGAGCCTGTCGTAGCCCGCAGACCAAGAATTTTATTTTTAGCCGATAGAAACATATTAGCCGACCAAGCCTACAACTCATTTTCAGCATTTCCCGAAGATGCTTTGGTGCGTATAAAACCCACTGAAATAAAGAAAAGTGGAAAAGTGCCGACCAACGGCAGTATTTTCTTTACCATTTTTCAAACCTTTATGAGCGGGGGTTCGACAAGCTCACCCACCGCAGACGACCAAAACATTGAATTTGATGAAATAGAAATAAAAGACAATGCGTATGGATATATGTATATGCTTCAATGTAGAGATGGAAGTTTCTATACAGGTAGCACCAAAGAATTAGCACTTCGAATTGCGCAACATAAAAACGGAGAAGGTGCAAATTTCACATCAAAGAATTTACCTGTCAAACTTGTTTACTATGAAACATTCGACAGAATTGATGAAGCATTTGCAAGAGAAAAGCAAATACAAAAATGGAGTAGAGCAAAGAAAATTGCTTTAATCAAGGGCGATATTGAAAAGTTAAAACAACTTTCTAAAAATAGAACAGATCATCCTGTGTTTGAGTCGAAATCGGTGCCTGAGCCTGTCGAAGGCACCTATTATTTCGGCCAATACCCGGCAGACTATTTCGATTTCATCATCATTGACGAGTGCCACCGTGGCGGAGCCAATGACGAAAGCAATTGGCGGGGTATTTTAGAATATTTCAGTCCCGCAGTGCAATTGGGTTTAACAGCCACACCCAAACGAAAAGACAATGTGGACACTTACAAATATTTTGGCGAACCTGTTTACATTTATTCACTCAAAGAAGGTATTAATGACGGTTTCCTAACGCCATTCAAAGTAAAACGAATCAAAACCACTTTAGATGATTACCGATACTCTCCGGACGATACCGTTGTGGAAGGAGAAATTGAAGAAGGCAAACTGTATGAAGAAAAAGACTTTAACCGAACGATTGAAATTGTAGAACGAGAAGCCAAGCGGGTAAACATATTTTTAGATGAAGCCAACCAAAACGAAAAGGCAATTATCTTTTGTGCTAATCAAGGTCACGCAGCATTGATTAGAGATTTGGTAAACCAAAAACGGGCTTCGACAAGCTCAGCCCCCGATAATCGCTCCCTGAGCTTGTCGAAGGGAGACCCATTTTATTGCGTTCGTGTTACCGCCAATGACGGAGAAGAAGGCGAAAGACGATTGAGAGAATTTCAGGATAATGAAAAAACCATCCCCACCATTCTGACTACTTCGCAAAAACTCTCCACAGGAGTTGATGCACGGAACATTCGCAATATCGTTTTGCTTCGTCCGGTCAATTCGATGATTGAGTTTAAACAAATCGTTGGACGTGGCACACGATTGTTTGATGGCAAAGAGTTTTTCACCATTTACGACTTTGTAGATGCCTATAAACACTTTTCAGACCCTGAATGGGACGGAGAACCTTTGGAAGAAGAACCAAGCGGAGTAAAAGAACCCAAAGACGAATACAAACCAAGAGAATACAAAGAACCTACTGATGCTTCGACAAGCTCAGCACCCAAAAAGGTAAAAATCAAATTGCGAGATGGAAAAGAAAGAGAAATACAATCAATGGTTTCTACTTCGTTTTGGAGTGCAGACGGTAAACCCATTTCAGCAGAAGAATTTTTGAATAACCTTTTTGGCGAGTTGCCGAAACTATTCAAAGACGAAGAAGAATTGCGGAAACTTTGGAGCAATCCAATGACAAGAAAAGTTTTGTTGGAAAATTTAGATGCAGCAGGTTTCCCGAAAGACGATTTACTGACTTTACAAAAGTTGGTAGATATGGAAAAAAGTGATTTGTATGATGTATTAGAATACGTTTTCAATGGCGACTATATCGCAATGACAAGAGAAGCCAGAGCCAAAGCAGCCGAAGCGACAATTTTTGCCTTACTCAATGACCAACAAAAAGAGTTTATCAGTTTCGTGTTGAGCAAATACATTGAAACAGGTGTGGACGAGCTCGACCAAGAGAAACTACCCATCTTGCTGACAAACAAGCATCAATCTTTAGAAGATGCAAAAGAAATTTTGGGAGACGTGGCAAACATCAGCAGACTGTTTATAGCATTTCAAGAACATTTGTACAAACAGAAAGCAGCGTAATGACAGGACAACAAAGACATTTAGCCAACACACAGACCAAAGGTTGCCAAAAAGGGTGTCTGTGCAACCGCACTACCCCAAAACGACCTACAAACAAGCGGACGAAAAGAAGCACGATGTTTAATATCGGTTTTAAATAATTTATCAAACTCAATTTTATATCAATGCGCTATTTCTTAAAATATACTCTAATTGGTTGGGCATACTTGCCTGTCTCGCTTTTGATGTTTTGTGCTCCGTCGAAGGCTCAAACGAAATCCTACGATTTTTTGCCTCGCATTCCTGAGTATTCCAAAGTCTATGAGACCACTGAAAACGACGAACTTGAAATACCCATAAAAGGGCAAAAACGCAAAATCAGAGGCTATAAGACTTACGCCCAATATGATTTTGACATCAATTCCGGTCAAGTCTATACGATTCCTTTTTTGATGAGCAAATTTGAAGAGTCTGTCAAACCTTATTTGAAAGGCATTTATTTACAAGAAGAATCCCGAGTGATTTACAAAATTGAATTTGGCGGGGCTAATTTGCTGGTGATTTATGAGGTGTACAGCGATGCACTGCATTACAGCGCAACGGTACTTAAAACGTCCGGCATCAAACAACTCGAAGACGAAATAGATGCCGAAAAAATCTACCAATCGCTTGTCAGAGATGGACATATTGCTTTGTACATCAATTTTGCTTCGGGCGACTCAGAACTTACAGAAGACGCAAAACAAGTAGTCGAGCAGATACACAAGCTGATGATTAGCAAAAGCAACTTGCGCCTGATAGTAGAAGGACATACCGACAACGTAGGCTCTCACGAAAAAAATAAAAGGCTGTCGCGCGAGCGAGCCAACGCGGTGCTTAAGTACCTCATAGACAAAGGTATCAATCAAAACAGGCTTTCAGCCAAAGGGTATGGCCCCGACAAGCCTATTTCGGACAATTCGACCGAGGAAGGAAGACGCAAAAACCGCAGGGTTGAACTGGTCAAAGTGGATTAATGAGCTACTGCCACTCTCAATGAGGGCTTAATCATTTATCACGATATTGCCAGTAATTTTGTATTCGGTTTTGATAAAGAGTTCTTTAAGTTGTTGCGCGGATATGCTGGAAGGCGTGTCTATCATCACGTCTCGGCCTGCATTGTTTTTTGGGAAGGCGATAAAGTCCCTGATTGAGTCGGCTCCTCCCAGCAGCGAGCAAAGCCTGTCAAAACCAAAGGCTATCCCCCCGTGCGGCGGCGCACCGTATTGGAAGGCATTCATCAAAAAGCCAAACTGCCTTTGCGCTTCATCGGGACTAAAGCCCAACATATCAAATACACGCGCTTGCAGGTCGCTATCGAAAATCCTGATAGAGCCTCCACCGACTTCTACGCCATTTATGACCATGTCGTAGGCATTGGCTCGCACAGCACCCGGTGCGGTATCCATGAGGTGTATGTCTTGGGGCAGCGGCGAGGTAAAGGGGTGGTGGCAAGCAAAAAAGCGTTGCTCTTCCTCGTCCCATTCCAACAGCGGAAAATCCACCACCCAAAGACATGAAAAAGTGTTTTTGTCTCTTAGTCCAAGCCTTTCCCCCATCTCAAGCCTTAGTGCGCCCAGTGCTTTGCGGGTGTGGTTCAGTTCACCCGAGAGGATCAATAGCAAATCGCCGTCTTGGGCATTGGTTTGTTGCCTCCAATTAATCAGGTCTTCGACAGAATAAAATTTATCTACCGAAGATTTGGCAGTGCCGTCTTTGTACTGCACATAAACCAAACCTTTGGCACCGATTTGTGGGCGTTTGACCCAGTCGGTGAGTTCGTCGAGTTGCTTGCGGGTGTAATGAGCCGCTCCTTTTACACATATAGCCAAAACAGCTTGCGCCGAGTCGAATACAGCAAAGCCTTTTCCTTTTGCGGCATCGGTTAGGTCACAAAAGCGCATACCAAAGCGCGTATCGGGCTTATCTGAGCCGTAGTATTTCATGGCCTCACCGTAAGGCATACGCGGCAGGTCGTCCAGTTCGATGTTTTTGACTTTTTTAAATATATATTTGATAAAAGCCTCGAAGGTTTGCAATACGTCCTCACGCTCTACAAAGGACATTTCGCAGTCTATTTGTGTGAACTCGGGCTGGCGGTCGGCTCTGAGGTCTTCATCCCTAAAACACTTGACAATCTGATAGTAGCGGTCAAAACCTGCCACCATCAAGAGTTGCTTGAAGGTCTGGGGTGACTGAGGTAGGGCATAAAACTGCCCGGGTTGCATCCTTGAGGGCACGACAAAGTCCCTTGCGCCTTCGGGGGTGGACTTGATGAGCACGGGAGTCTCGACCTCTATAAACTCTTGGGCGTTGAAATACTCGCGGGTGGCCGATGCCACTTGGTGCCTGAGTTCAAGGTTTTTGCGCACAATGGCGCGGCGCAAATCCAAATAGCGGTATTTCATTCGCAGCTCATCTCCGCCGTCGGTTTCGTCCTCTATGGTAAAAGGCGGAGTAAGAGCCGAGTTGAGAACACTCAACTCAACAACGCGGATTTCGATGTCTCCCGTTGGCATTTTGTTGTTTTTGGCGTACCGCTCTACCACTTGTCCTTTGGCCTGAACCACAAACTCCCTGCCCAAAGATTTGGCTTTTGTTATGAGTTCTTGTTCTGATATGCCCTCTTCAAATACCAGTTGGGTGATGCCGTAGCGGTCGCGCAGGTCTATCCAGACCAAAGAGCCTTTGTCTCTTACCCGCTGTACCCAGCCGGCCAACGCAACGGTTTTATTTATGTCTGCAAGCCTAAGTTCGCCGCAAGTGTGGGTTCTATACATGTAATCAATACTTTAATCGCAAATATAACAACCAAGACCACAAAAAAAGCAAACAGGCTCATCTTACCTGACTCAACACTCAACGGCCTTCACAAACGAAAGCAGAGCAGAAAAAACAGCAGCAAGGCATCGCAAAATAAAGTAGGCGTTAGATTTGAATACCTAAACCTCAATTAAGCGATAAGTAGAAATAGTGTTTACGGCCTAAAATTGTTGAGAATAAGCTATCATACGTCATCGCGTACATTCATTCAGGATTAAGCATTAGAAAAAATCTTATTAATCCGCGTTTATTACCAAAAACAAACCGACCTATTTTAGAATTACCTGCCCTTATTTTTAAATTAAAACAAGTAAAAAAACACATAAGATATTCATTACCAAGTTCAGATTCAGAATGATACAAAAGTGCAATTTTTTGATAAAATAATGCTATTTATCAAATAGTAGAAACTTAATCTTTGTAATGCCATTTGAAAGTCGTCTCTCGATGCTTTCCTTGGCAACAATAAAGATATGCACATGAAAGCTGATTATCGTTTTTTGAGTCCCTACACCGATGCAGTTCTAACAAGCGAGGCGGTT
This sequence comes from uncultured Roseobacteraceae bacterium, assembly GCA_964602415.1. Lineage (GTDB taxonomy): Bacteria > Bacteroidota > Bacteroidia > Cytophagales > Flammeovirgaceae > CAZRQL01. The sequence goes on along the minus strand of CAZRQL010000005.1, from coordinate 134,335 downwards.
GATTTTTTGTGTGGTTTGCATGAGCACTTCAATACGCGCCGCTTGGAGTTGTTGCAGGCAAGAAAAATCCGCCAGCAATCCCTCGACAAAGGCGAATTGCCTGATTTTTTGCCCAACACTTCGCATATTAGGTCATCGGACTGGAAAGTGGCTCAGTTGCCCGAAGAGATATCCGACCGAAGGGTCGAAATCACAGGCCCTGTGGATAGAAAAATGATTATCAATGCCCTCAATAGCGGAGCCAATGTTTTCATGGCCGACTTTGAGGACTCCAATTCGGCAACTTGGTTTAATTGCTTGCAGGGGCAAATCAACCTTTATGATGCCATCCGCCGCACCATATCCTTTACCAACGAAGCCGGCAAACTGTATCAGCTAAACGAAAAAACTGCGGTTCTTTTTGTGCGCCCAAGAGGTTGGCATTTGGAGGAGAAGCACTTCAAGATTGATGACTCGGCTATAAGCGGCTCATTATTTGATTTTGGGTTGTACTTTTTCCACAACGCCAAAGAGTTGCTGCAAAGAGGCACAAGACCTTACTTTTATTTGCCCAAACTGGAGTCCCATTTGGAGGCAAGGCTTTGGAACGATGTTTTTGTGTACGCGCAAGAGCAGATGGGTATTGCTCAAGGCACTATCAAAGTCACAGTATTGATAGAGACCATTTTGGCAAGTTTTGAGATGGACGAAATCCTCTACGAACTCAAAGAGCACAGCGCAGGGTTGAACTGCGGGCGATGGGATTATATTTTCTCATTTATCAAAAAATTTAGCCCTCATAAGGAGTTTGTGTTGCCTGAGCGCAGCCAAGTTACCATGACCGTGCCTTTTATGAAGGCTTATACGGAGTTGGTTATCAAGACCTGCCACCGCAGAGGCGCGCAGGCTATGGGAGGCATGGCAGCTCAAATTCCTATCAAAAACGACCCTGAGGCCAATCAAAAAGCACTTGAAAAGGTGGCTGCCGACAAAGAAAGAGAAGCCAAAGCAGGGCATGACGGCACTTGGGTAGCCCACCCGGGACTCATTGCAATAGCCAAAGAACAGTTTGACAAGTACATGCCTACCCCCAACCAACTCCATGTACTGCGAGAAGATGTCCAAGTCTCGGCAACAGACTTGATTGCCGTACCTCAAGGGACGATTACGTTGGAAGGATTTGTCTTGAATATAGATATTTCGATTCAATACATCGAGTCATGGCTCAATGGCAACGGCTGTGTACCCATCTATAATCTGATGGAAGATGCCGCCACCGCCGAAATATCACGCGCCCAAATCTGGCAATGGATCAAGCACAAAGCCCAATTGGAGGATGGCACTCAAATCAACGCCGAATTGTATCAAAAATGCCTTCCCGTTGCCTTAGAGCGTATTCGCGAGATTGTGGGGGAGGAAGTTTATCGGGCAGGCAAATACCCCCAAGCCGTTGAATTGCTTAATGAATTGGTACTGACTGAGAATTTTGAGGAGTTCCTCACCCTAAAGGCTTACGAGATGATAGATTAATTTTTCCCAAACAAACAACACTATACAATTTCAACCAGCTATTATTTAATCATTTACTAATCCTATTAATTGAAAAAAAACGCTCTACTTATTATTATGCAAGAAAGAATTGAATGGATTGAGGCAGATTGGAAAAACAATCCTCGCTGGACAGGGGTACAAAGACCCTACCAAGCAAAAGACGTAGTCAAATTGCAAGGCTCTTATGTTTTGGAGTATTCTATTGCCAAAATGGGGGCAACAAACTTATGGAATAAGTTGCAAAACCAACCTTATGTGTGTGGTCTTGGGGCTTTGACGGGCAATCAGGCCATCCAAGAAGTGGAAGCCGGTCTTGATGCCATTTATTTGAGTGGCTGGCAAGTAGCCGCCGATGCCAACTTGGCGGGGCAGATGTACCCCGACCAATCGCTTTACCCTGCCGACTCGGTTCCTGCTGTGGTCAAACGCATCAACAACGCTCTTTTGCGAGCCGACCAAATACAGTCAGTCTCGGGAAGCGACAAAGGGATAGAATACCTCGTGCCTATTGTGGCCGATGCAGAGGCGGGTTTTGGGGGCAACCTCAACGCTTATGAGTTGATGAAATGGATGATTGAGGCGGGAGCGGCGGGCGTACACTACGAAGACCAGCTCTCCTCCGCAAAAAAATGCGGACACTTAGGCGGCAAAGTGCTCGTACCCACCTCTGAAGCAGTGGCCAAACTGGTGGCCGCAAGGCTGGCTGCCGATGTGATGGGCGTGCCTGCGGTCATCATTGCCCGCACCGATGCCGATGCCGCCAACCTGCTCACCAACGACATAGACCCAAGAGACCAAAAATTCATCACCGGCAAACGCTCCTCAGAGGGGTTTTACTACGTAAAGAACGGGCTTGAGCAAGCCATTGACAGAGCGATTTCCTATGCACCTTTTGCAGATTTGCTCTGGTGTGAAACCTCCAAACCCGATTTGGGCGAAGCCCGCGAGTTTGCGCAAGGCGTTCACGCTCAATACCCGGGCAAACCCTTAGCCTACAACTGCTCCCCTTCTTTCAACTGGGCAGCTAAATTGAGCGAACAGCAAATTATGTCTTTCCGCGATGATTTGGCAGAGTTGGGGTATAAATTTCAGTTTATCACCCTTGCAGGTTTTCACGCCCTCAATGCCGGCATGTTTGAGTTGGCCTACGGCTACCGTCAATATGGCATGGCTGCTTACTCCAAACTCCAGCAAAGTGAATTTGAACTCGAAAAAACAGCCGGATACAGGGCAGTCAAACACCAGTCTTTTGTGGGAACAGGCTATTTCGATGAAGTGCAAAACGTTGTCTCGGGCGGTACGGCCTCCACAGTTGCCCTTTCAGGCAGTACCGAAGCCGAACAGTTTTGAATGTGCAAAATAGATAGAAAGGCCGTGTGGTATCCACATGGCTTTTTTTGTTGCATCTGCAAAAATCTAAGACAAGCATATCCCCATTTTTTTTGCGTTATTTGAACGACTACAAAACAAATTGGTATATGCTTAGAAACACTCTTATTATCCTGTTAATTAGCAGCTTATCGCTTTACGCTCAAGTAGAGCAATCGCTGTCTCTCAACATCACCAAAGTGGGCGAGCCTTTAGGCAACCGCCAAAAGGTACTTGTCAAACAAGGGAGCAATATTGGACTCGAAGAAGGGCAAAAAGGGAAAATCATCGGTCTTTACAGCGATGAGAACCCTTCTCATTTTGCTTATTTGGGGGAGTTTGTGATAGAACAAGTTACTGAAGATGAAGCAATCGCTCTATGCGAAGTAAGCGACACCACCCAACGCCCCCAAGTAGGCGACTTACTGGAAATCAACCTGAAAATCCCCAACCGTTACAGAGGGCTTTTTTTCAAACTATTGCAGTGGAGTATTTTTTTGGTGGAGGAAGAGAACAGCAGCAATTATTTTTATACCCGAACGGAAATCCTTAACAAAGAGAGCAAAGAACTGGAAGACAACATCATAGACAAGCTCATTGCTGAAATCAAGAAATCCAAATTTATTCGGCAAAAAAACCGCCCTGACTCTGTCATATCGGAAGGCCTCTACAAAGGCCGCCGCTTTTACGACCTACTCTACAACCCCACACCTACCGACATCAAACGCTGGCTGGCCTACCTACCCACCGAACCCAAAACTTTTATGGGACAAGCCTGGTACGCCCCCGCCAACTACCGCTATTGGGTCATCACAGGGGCAACCTTTGCTTGGTCGTCGGTGAAAACAGCCCTTCAAGAGGCTCAAAATGAGGCCGAATTTGATAAAATCTATGCAGAGTTTAAGCCTTATTTCAACAAAGAAATCCTCGACAAGTGGACAGACGAGCTATCCGACAACCTCGATGAGATGAGCAACGAAGAAGCCATCAAGTTTGCCGAGATGAACCAAAGGCTTGGCAGGCGCAGCGACCACATCACCATGACCGGATGGGCTATGTTCAACCGTGCCAAAATTCACAGCAGAATGATTGAGTACGACAAGGCCATAGAGCAATACCGCCGCTGCGCCCGCTACTTTGAGGCCAACGACAACAAGTTTTATGCCTCTTACGCACTGAACAATATGGCCTATAACTTCAAACAGCTTCAAAACACAGACTCAGCCAAATTTTATTACGAAAAAGCCCTTCAACTCAAAAAAAGTTTCAAGCCTGACAACAGAGTAATCAAAACCATGTTGTCCACCTTGTACGGCCTTTACGAGTTGGAACTGCTACAAGCCAACCCCAAAGCCCTCGAAAAAGCGATTGGATACCTAAAAGAACGTAGTGAAATCTACAAAAAACTCGAAGACCTTGTCAATCTGGCTGATAGCTATATGGATATAGCCAAAACCTATGCCCAGTATGCAAAAGATGAAAAAAATGCGCTATTCTATTGTGATGAGATAAAAAAATTATCTCTAAAAACAATAAAAGATAAAGCTTCAGAAAAAGAAGTCGAATTGCTGCAAGCCGAACACTACAAAAATTTGGCTAAAATATATGTGCTATTGGAAAAATATGACAAAGTCAATCAGATGCACGACCTGCGGTACAAACTGTATCTCAAATACCAAGACGAAGAAAACCAAGCCGACGCACTTTGGGACATAGCTTACAACCAATCCGAAAGACAAAACAACGTTACCCAAGCCATCACAACCTACCGCGAAGTGCTCAGAATTTACGAAAAGCTAAACAACCTCTCTCAAGTAGCTGTCATACTGCGAAATATAGCCATTTTGGATGAAAAAATATCTGCTTTCGATGAGGCAGAAAAACTCTACACCCGCGCCTACGAAATCCGTGAACAACTGGCTGAAAAAAATCCTTTGGACAAAAACCTCCAAAAAAATCTGGCCAAGAGCTACAAAGACATTGCCACACGCAAAGCAGCAAAAGGACTTTACAACGAAGCCATCGCCTTGCATGAAAAAAGAATCGCTATTTTTCAAACCTACAACGACTACGGCGACTTGGCCGATGCACTTTGGGATAAAGCCTATATCTTAGGCACAAACCTAAACCGCTACCGAGAGGCCATCGAACTCTACGAAAAAGTATACCAAATTTACATCAATTTGAATGACAACCACAGTGCAAGTACAATCAGAAGTAACATAGCCCAAAACTACTGGAGCTTGGGAGAGTACGACAACGCCATCTCAAACCACCAGCAAGCCATCAAATTGGCAGAAGCCTCCAACAACTCCCTGAGAATAGCCAGAAGTTACGGCTCACTGGCCGACCTCTACAAAGAAACCGGAGACCCGGGCAAAGGACTCGAAGCCCTCAAAAAAGCCATCGGTATCTACCAACAACTCAACGAACAAAGCCGCTTGTCTGAAAGCTACCAAACCATGGCGGGCTTTTACAAAGACTCTAAGGATTGGCCTACTGCCATCGAATTCTACAACAAAGCAGCCGAACTGGCCGAAAAAAATGACCTCAAACAGCGTGCCTCAGATGTGTATTATGATTTGGGGGATTGCTATTACCAATACGTCAAATACGACCAAGCAGAAATATTTTACAAAAAATCTGCCGAAAAAGCCATCCAAGCCGGCACAATAAGCAATGAAATCTATTCACTGGCCAATCTGGGACTTATACAAACCCTCAAAAATCGCTACAAAGAAGCCGAAGCCTACTACCAACAAGCCCTCAAAAAAGCCCAATCAGGGGACAACGAAAACATAATAGCCTATTGCAAAAAGCAAATGGTTGCCTTAGAAATAAATAAAGGCAACTACGATGCCGTGGAAAATACCTACAACGAGCTATTGGAATACTACACAAAAACTGGGGACAAATCCAATCAAATACCAATACTCACCTCTTTGGCCGACCTCAATGCAACGCGCGGCAATTACGACCAATACGAAAAATATACCTTAAAAGCCCTTCAAATCGCCAATCAAATCAACGACCGCACCCAAATCGCCAACTGCAACGGCTACTTGGCCGGACTCTACATGATAAAAGGCGACTTTGACAAAGCCCTGGAAATGCACCGCAACTCTTTGAAAACTTTTGCAGAAATTGATAACCTCTGGGGGGTGGCTTGGTCTAATTTGTCGCTGGGAAATGTTTACAACAACAGCGGAGACTATCAAAATGCCCTTCGCCACTACCAAATAGCCGACAGCCTTTATTTGTCGCTCAATTCACTCCACAGCCGCGCGACCACCACCAACAACATCGGCACCATCTACTACTGGCAAGGAGACTACGAAGTAGCCCTGCAAAAATTTGAAAGTGCCATCGCCATTCTGGATACATTGGGCGTAAAGGATGCGTTTTATTACACGCTTCACACGAACAAAGGCGAAATCTACGAAGCCCAAAAAGAATTCAAAAAAGCAGAAGAGGTGTTGAATTTTGCCCTCAAAGGCTCAGAAAAAATCGGAGACAAAACCGAAATAGCCACCATCAAAATCTCATTGGGAAGAATCAAAAGACATCAAAATGAGTTGGCTGCTGCCGAAAAACTGTTTCTGGAAGGATACAATATTTTTGCTCAAACGCCCGTCAAATCATCATTTGCCTCTGTGGCCTCCGATTTGGGAATCAATTACTATCTGAAGAAAGATTTCAATTCAGCACAAAAATACCTCAACATAGCCATTGACACCGCCAAAAAATACAAACTCAGCCGCTATCTGTGGGAAGCCCTCTATCACAAAGCCCTTATAGCCCGCAGCCAAAACCAAAACGACCAAGCCAAAGTTTTACTCATCGAAGCCATCGGGGCACTGGAAGACATACAGTCTAAGATGATTGGGGGCGAGGCCGCCAAAAAAATATTCGCATCAGGCGATAAAAAACTAAAAATTTACCAAACCTTGGTGGATGTGCTCATAGCCAAAGGCGAGGTCGAATTGGCACTCCAATACCTCGAGAGAAGCAACAGCGAGGATTTGAGAGCCAAATTCAAAACCTTGGATATCAAGTTTTCGGACAAAGAAAAAAATGAAGCCCTCCAAAGGGAAAGAGAACTCAAACGCAAGCTCGACAATGTAGAAGCCGAACTGGTTAAAGTGAAAAACTCTGCACAAATTTCTACCAACAAAATCGAGGAATTGGAGAAAATCCGTACCATAACCGAAGGCGAATACGTGCAGTTTGTCAATAAAACCATGATTTCGCAGCCTGCCCTCAAACAACACCTTTCCAAATCGGTCAATCCGCTTGATATGCGTGCCGAGCGCAAAAAAAATAAAATTCCTAAAAACCTCGCCGTGGTATCTTATTTGCCCGGCGATGAATCTCTTTATATCTTTTTGGCTACCTCTGACACAGTAATCGCTAAAATCATACCCGTAAAAAGAGATGAAGTCTGGCGCAATATCCAATACATGCACAACACCGCCGCCAACGGCATGAAAGGAATCGCTACCGATGCCCTCAGAGTAGCCAGAAGCAAAAACAGTTCCACTGAAATCCCTTCAAATTTTAACCCCTCACAAAGCCAGTACAAAAAAATCGCCGAAAAACTGTACAGCTACTTGATATTACCCATTGAAGAAGAAATTCTTAAGAAAGAAATTGTGGCCATCGTACCCAACGGCCCCTTCCACTTTTTGCCTTTTCAGATGCTGGGCAAAACCCTGCCCAATGGCAAGTTTGATTATTTGGTTGAGCACCACACCATTTTTTACACCCACTCTCTGGAAATTTTGGACAACGAAAAGCAGCCCGGCAAAGAGTATCAAATCATAGCCTTTGCCAACGCCGACAACACCTTGCCTGCCACCGAAAACGAAGTGGCACAAATCAAAAAACTATTTCCTGCCTCCCAAGTCTTTGTACGCGAACAAGCCACCGAACAAAAGGTCAAATCCCTCATCGAAGGTAACAACGTCTTGCATTTGGCTACACACGGCAATTTGGATTTTTATGAGTTTGAGTCATCGTTTCTGACATTGGCTGTCGGAGGTAGCGAAGACGGAAAACTCACCATAGACGAAGTTTGGGGGCTGGACGGACTGCACAGCTACAATTTGGTAACCCTTTCGGCTTGTCAAACTGCTGTCAGCGATGGGGCGCACGAGGGCTGGCCGGTGAGTCCGGCAACCAGTTTTTTGGATGCGGGTGCGCCTTCGGTGATAGCCTCGCTCTGGTCGGTCAACGACGAGGCTACCTCCCTGCTGATGGCCTATTTTTATGAAAACCTAAAAACAATGTCCAAAGTTGATGCACTCCGGCACGCCCAAATCAAGTTGGCTTCGCAAGAGAAATACAGCCATCCTTATTTTTGGGCTGCTTTTGTGCTCATTGGGGATTGGAGATAGGCTATTTTTTAAACATACTCAATTTGATTTCGGTGAGTTTCTGCTTGGTGTTGAGCGGGAACTCGCCTTTTATCATCCAGTCATAATAAGAAGGCTCTTTTTGTAGCACCTCCAAAACAGGCTTGCCTTTGTGTTTGCCAAAGTTGAAAGTGGCTACTCCATTTTCGTCTTTTACCATCCTTCCGGCATAATCCACTAAATTTGAGACTGTTAAATTGTGCAAATCCTGTACTGAATCGGTGATGGGCACATAGGTATTGCTGGTTTTTGAGTCGGTAATTGCTACGTTTTGGTAACGCTCTACTTGCGCGAGCAGCACATCTACCGTTGCTTCGGTGTCTGCTTGTGCGCTGTGGGCGTTGTGGAGTTCTTTGCCACAATAAAATCGGTAGGCCGCCCCCAAAGTACGAGGCTCCATCATGTGAAAAATACGCATGGCATCCACTATTTTGCGGTGCTCCAATTTGACATCTTCGCCTGCCCGCAAAAATTCTTCTGCCAGCATCGGCAAATCAAATTTTAGTATGTTGAAGCCACACAAATCGCAGCCTTCCAAAAACTTAGCTAAGTTTTTGGCCAATTGTTTGAATACGGGCTTGTCGGCTACATCAGCATCCGTAATCCCGTGAATGCGACTTGATTCGGCAGGAATAGGCATCCCGGGATTTACAAGGTCGCAGCGAGAAATCCGCTCACCCGAAGGCATGAGTTTGACAATGGCAATCTCTACGATTCTGTCTTTGACAATGTCAATTCCTGTGGTTTCTAAATCAAAAAAGGCGAGGGGATTTTTTAGCTTTAGCATCTTTTTTTCACAAATGTATGGTAAAAAAATGGGGTTTAGTCCCCCAACCCGCTATCTAATCAATTGTACTCTTTCGGTAATTCTGAAAGACTCACCAAACACATCCTTGCCTTCGATTTGCACCGTGTAAACACCCGCCGGGGCAGCCTGACCCCGGTAAGTGCCGTCCCAGCCTTCATCGATGGATGTTGATGTGAAGACTTTTTCACCCCAACGGTTGTAGATGCTTAGCTCAATGGAAGCCGCTGTTTGAGAAAATACCACCAATTGGTCATTGAGGCCGTCTCCGTTTGGGGTAAAAGCCGTAGGCAGGCGGATAATATGCTGCTCTTCAACTAACAAGGCATTGGAATAAACAAACAGTGCAGGTTCTTGATTGCTCATGGCCTTTATGCGATAGACTTGGCTTTTGGCAGAAAAATTTGCCGCAGCGTCGCGGTAGGATTCACTTTGGAGAGGGTCTATTTCCCTCAACAGTTGGCCTTTGGTATTCAAGACTTGCACCCGATAGCTGAAATCATTGTCAAAGCCTTGAAAGGCAGTCCATGTCAGCACATTGTCGCGCTCCAATTTCACGGCTGACAAAAAAATGCTGCACACCCCGACAGAATCCAACGAGCGGTTGCCGCAACTGTCCAATGTAGATAGATAATAGCAATAACTTTGGATTTGGGGACTGACGGTGGTGTCTCGAATTCGTGCGGAGGCGGTTTGGGCGGACAAGTTGCCCGAGAGTAAGGTCAAAGCAATAGCCGAATTTTCAGGCACTCTCCAGAAAATTTCAATTACCGAATCGGAAAGCACACCGGCAGCGACCAGTTTGGGAGCGGGCGGGCGCACCGCCGAATTGGCAACCACACAGACAGAGTCAGAAAGCACTTTTGCAGCGGCAGTAATGACCTCTATTTGGTAGCAATACTGCTGTAGGCATCGAACGTCTTTGTCAAAATAGCGCAACACAGACACATTGGTCGAGGCAAAAATCAAACTGCCATCGCGGTACAGATTGTACCGCACAAAACCATCAACAGGGTATTTAGGCCAACTAAGCTCTACTTGATCTTGCTGAACCTGAGCCTCTAACACCATGGAACAGATCCATTCTCCCTCAATATCTGCATCTGAGCAGTTGTCCTTGACCGTCAAACGGAAGCACCGAGGCCTGTCCCCCGCCACCGCCAAACGGCTCGATTGGTTGCGGGCTAAGTCTATGGTGCTGCCGTCGCCTTGCCGCTCACGCAGAAAAGAGAGGTAATTCGGGCGGTTTTCGGTCTGAAAAATCAGGCTGTCATCACGGGAAACAATACTTTGTATTTGCAAAGCAGAAAGCCCTGATTGTACCGAGAAATTTTTTTTCGACTTGCCGCAGTTCACACTGCCAAAATTTCCGGCTGTGTCCACATAGTTGCCTTGTATTTCTACGGATTGTTGGCCTTCAGAAGGATAGTAGAAATACGAAGTTTGATCGGAAGAAATCGTGTCTCGTCTTTGCCCATAGTTGATAAAGAAAACGTCGTAGTCGCCCGGATTGGTGATTTGTACCGAAACGCCATTGTTTTGACACAAAAACACATCAAAATCGGGGTTTATAGGCGCAAGTACTTCAACTTCAATGGTATCTGAAATCGCCCCCGTTCCCCCAACAAACTGGATGATTTTTTTTTTGCCCGGCTTAGTGAGGGTAAACGTGGTCTGGGTGCCGCTGCCCTCATCGCCGTACACATAAAACTGTGGGGTGATGGCAGAGCAATTTTCTATTTTAATCGTCATTGGGGCGCAGCCTTTCATGGGGCTGACTTTGAAACAGGCTTGAGCCCAAAGCCCTTGCGTAGCGAGACACAAAAAAATCAAAAAGAGAAACTTTTTCATACCCAAAAAACGCAAAAAAGTGCCAAACCGTCGCCTTATCCAGATTTTACTTGCAACTAAGCGCGCCTCTTTACGACCCCTACTCGGCACAAAATCAACAACATACAGGTGGAAAAACTATGACAACCGCAGTTATATGTTTCTTATTAAACGTTGGCTTTTCAACTCGACTTCCAAATAATTAGGCTTGCCTTTGGCAAATTATTAGAACCATAAACTTCATTGCTCAGCGGCTTTGTATTACATTTGCCCAATGACACCTACTTTTGAGATGGCCGTCTTTGCTTCGGGCGAAGGCACAAATTTTGAAAGCATTGCAAAGTACTTTGCTTCTAAACCTCAGTACTCTCTCACCCTTTATGGACACCGAGAAGAGTGTGGCGCGTATGTGAGAGCCCAAAAGCTCAATGTGCCCATCGTCAAATTCAAACCAACCGAACTCAGTGGTCGTTTGTTGGACGAACTCAAACAAAGAGACACGCAATTGGTTGTGTTGGCGGGTTTTATCTTGCACCTGCCGGCTGCAATCCATCAAAATTACCATTGTCTGAACATTCACCCTTCTCTTTTGCCCAAATACGGCGGAAAGGGAATGTACGGCAACAAGGTACACGAACAGGTCTTGCAACACCTTGATAGAGAGACGGGTATAACCATCCACCGCGTCAATGACGAATACGACAAAGGCCAGATACTCTTTCAAAGCAGCACCGCGTTAGACCATCCCAACGAAACCATAGAGAGCATCGCCTCCAAAGTGCATCAACTTGAATACCGGCACTACCCTGAGTTTATCGAATCTTACATCCAAACATACCTGTGATGGAAATCAAAACTATTCTTCAAGCCCAAGACCTCAAATCTACCCCCAAGGTCGGTATTGAGACCATCCGCAAAAATGCTTCTATCGTTTTGCAAGGGATAAAAACCAAAGGCAAAAACGCAATGTTGCACTACACCAAACAGCTTTGTGGGTTGGAAATGAGTGATTTTGAAGTCCGGCAAGCCGAGTTTGAGCGGGCAGAGGCCAGCCTCTCACCCGCTGCAAAGCAGTGGCTGGTGCAGTCCATTTTTGAGGTGCAAAAGTTTTACGGCTGGCCAAGGGAAAGCCGCCACAAAATTGAGACATCGCCGGGCGTGCTGGCTTGGCAGTCTGTGAGTTTTCCTCAGTCGGTAGGTATTTATGTTGAAGATGAGGGTTTTGCTGATTTGGGTGGTTTTCTGAATTTAGCTGTTTTAGCCCAAATTTGCGGTATTGAAGCACTGGCTTGCTGCCCGCCTGACAGCCGCGCACAAGCCAACCCCTATTTGGCTTTTTTGGCTTACAAACTGGGTATCAGGCTCTTCAAAGCCCCTGCAGCAGTGGGCATAGCCGCCATGTCGCTCGGCACTGCCCAACTGCCCAAAGTTGAAAAAATCTTCGGTAGGGCAGGGGAATATGCCTTCCAAACCGCTCAACTGCTGGAGCAAGCTGGGGTGCGCCGCTTTGGTTTGCAGCCTCTTCTCATACTCTGTGACCAACAAACAGAGCTGGAAAAACTTGCCATTGATGTTAGGTTGTACCAAAAAACTTTCCCTGAGGCCAAAATAGGAGTCTGTTTTTTGCAAGAGGCGATGGCTCAAAAATTTGCGGCCTTGCTTCGCGCCAAAGTCCTGTGGGGCAAGCGCAAAGACCCAAGCGGAGATTTTCCCAACCTGCTCCTCACCCAACAGCCAAGCATAGAAAGTTTTTTAGAGTTGGTCAAAAATACCATTGATGCTCAGGTAGTTTTGTGTTTACAAGACCCTACCGCTCTTTTTGACAAACTGCCTACCGCCTTGCACCCTTATTACCACAGCAGTTTTTTGCTCAACGGCTCTTTTACGATTTCAGATATGACAACTACAAAAGTTTGTGTATCAAACCGTTCTCTTTCAGATTATTCCAATATCCTGCACGATGAGCTATTCGACAACAAACTGGAGGCCGACTTGGATGTTGCGCCCTAATTGGGGGTTGTTAAAAAGGTCTATGTCCAATCCTGTTGCGCCTATGCCACCGTATTTGGCATCCAGCAAATTGGTACACCTGCCCCAAATTCTGAAATTGGAGTTTAAAGAAGCGTAAAAAAAGCCATCCAAACAGTAGTAAGAGTCATTGATAAAAAACGAGTTGTTATAGTTTTGTCGGGTTGGTGTATAACGCCTGACCCAAGCACTTACGTACTCTGCCCTAAGCCCAAGGTACAAATAGTTTGCGGGTTTGTAAGCGAGTGAAAACTTGGCAATGGTTCGGGGCTGCATTCTAAAATCATCAATTCTTTCATTGTTGTCGGGCAAAACCTCACTGCCAAGCGTAAAACTTACTGAGGCTCCAACATCTAAAACCCTGAAAATATCTGCTTTTTTGCCATAGATTTGGAGACCGTACAAAGTAGATACCCCTTCGCTGTTGCGGTAGCTTCGAGTGGGTTCGCGTCCCATCACCGCACCTTTGAAACGCGAAGTATCCAAATCAACTATTACCCCTGATATTGAGTTGGATATCTGATTGATATAGACAGAAAAATCCAAAAAAGATTTTTTGAACTCACCCATCCGCAGTCCTACTTCGGCGGTAAGAAATTTTTCAGGGCGCAATTTTTCGTTGGGTACGATGGCATAAATCATGCTGTCTCTGCTGACCCTTATCCCCAAACTGTTGTAAGCCAAGAAGAAAGCGGGTGCTTTGAAGGCAGTACCAAAAGAAGCCCGCAAGTTGAGCTGAGGTCTCAGCTTGAAAAGAGCCGCCACCCTTGGATTAAGGGCTGAGTTGTAAAAAGAGTTCTGGTCGTACCTTGCACCCAATATCAAACTCCATCGGTTGCGGGTGTGGTAGGTCTGCAAAAAAGCAGCCCAGTTGTAAAATGTCTTGGGATAATAGCCAAAATTGTCAAATTTAGCTGAATATACTGAATCTAACACAGCTACACGTTTGGAAAAAGGGCGGTAGAGAGAAGGCTCAAAAGGAGAGGCCAACTCATTGGTTTTGGGTAGATTGCCGCTAAATTGATAGGAGGCTCCGGCTGTAAACTCCCAGTTGCGCTTAGGTAGAAAGGTGATGAGTTGTTCTGCAAACACATCATCGCTGCCACCAAAGACGTAGCTTTTTCCTTCGGGATTGCCGAACACTTCATAATTGACCGGGAAAGCAGAATTTCTATCAAGCCGATAGTTCAGATAAGATACATTGGAGGTGAGTTCTCCTTTGTTAAATTTCTTTGTGTAGTTGAGGGCAAGCCGCCTGACTTTGTCTCCATAATAGACATAAGGGTCGGCAAACCGGTACAAAGCGGTCGAACGCCCTACAGAGGGATAATCCCGCCGCTCCATATTGTGGAAGCTGACGGTCAAGCCCTTGTAAGAGAGCAAAGCCCCCAGTGCTTTGCTGCTTTGGGAAAGTAACCCAAATTTTGGCTCCAAAAAATCCCCTTGGTATTGCTGCCCAAAGACATCTTGTGCCTCCAGCCCCAAGGTCTTAAAATCTTCTATGGTCAGCCTAAAGAGCCTTTCGGCATCTCTGAACGGGATGTTTTCGCTGATTTCTCTGACCAAAAAAATCCCCAAAGGACTGTAAACCTTGTTGCTGTTGTCTTTGATGTTGAGGTCTTCACGAGAGGTATATCCGCCAAAAAAGACGTATTTTAGTACGTTACGATTTTTTCCTACCCTGCCTCCGGCAGTAAAGTTGGCTGTTTGATAGCCGTACTCTCCCATAGCCGACTCTGCTGTGGCAAAAAAGTTTTTGTCCACTTCTCTGGTAATGATATTAATTACGCCGGTAGCGGCATCTGCACCGTAATTGGCGGAGGAAGCTCCAAAAATAATTTCAATCTTTTCGACCTGACGAATAGGCAATTGGGCAGCTATGGACATGCCTCCCATCATACTGGGTTGTATGGGTATGCTATTGAGCAAAATTTTGGTGTAGCTGTTGCCTATACGCCCACGCATCAAAAATGTCTCCCCGTCTTCGGCGGAACCCGGCTGCGAAGTCTTGATACCGGGAATGCTTTTGAGCACATCTACCAAGGTCTGAAAGCCATTTCTTCTGATGTCTTCTTTGGTAACAACAAAAACGCTAAAGGGGAGGTCATCGCTTTCTTTGGCATAACGCAAAGCGGAATACACTTCATCTTGTTTTTTGGGTTGCTTTTTGATGTCTTGAAAGCCCAACACCTCCAAAGGCAATGCCGTAGAATCAGACACTTGTGCCAAAGATGGTGCAGAAAACCGCAGCAGCATAAACAAGAAAAAAGCAAAGTTCCTCATCAGATTTATTTATACAAAAGATAACCCAAACATTACCCTTAGAGTACCTACAAGTTAATACGAAGGCTTTGGATGTTATTTTTACCCATGAAATCAAAATTAAACCAAAAAATTTAAGTAAAAAAAATTTGTTGAAATCAAAACATCCGCTAATTTTGCAGGCTCAAAAAAATGGTTATGCCTCCATGCCAAGCAGAAGAGGCCTTTTATTAAATAATCTATCAAATCTATGCCAAAAGTAAAACCCAAATCTGCTGCCAAAAAGCGATTTGAAATCACAGGGACGGGCAAAATTAAGCGTAAGCATGCCTACAAAAATCACATTTTGACCAAAAAATCAACCGACCGCAAACGCCGTTTGGTCAAAACAGGTCTCGTAGATGTATCTGATGAACAACGAGTTAGAGACATGCTTTGGATTTAATTATCAACCTTAAATTAACTTAGACTATGCCACGTTCAGTAAATCATGTAGCATCAAGAGAACGCCGCCGTCGCGTTCTAAAATTAGCCAAAGGCTTTTTTGGCCGTCGTAAAAATGTTTGGACTGTCGCCAAAAATGCAGTTGAGCGCAGTTTGCAAATGGCCTATGTAGGCCGCAAGCTAAAAAAACGCGATTACCGCTCTCTTTGGATACAGCGTATCAATGCCGCCGCCCGCATACACGGCCTCTCTTATTCGCAGTTTATGGGCAAAATACACAAAGCAGGCATCGAACTCAATCGCAAAACATTGGCAGATTTGGCCATGAACCACCCCGAAGCCTTCCAAGCCGTAGTGGAGAAAATCAAATAACTTCCCCTACTCATTGCTATACAAAAATACCCCCGATGCAAATCCGGGGTATTTTTTTTAGGCTGCAAGTAATTTTCCTGACTCACGCTTTGGGATAGTAAAATAAATATTGCACAATCGTAGCTACCGACAATGTAAAAACGGCACTCGCCAAAGCCCTAAGCACCGCCCTCAACAAAAATTCTATCCCCGCTGCCTCAACAATAAAAAGACTAAGGTGGTGAAGCAATACCAGAGTTCCAAAATAGCGAATGTACCAGCCAAAACCGTAATTTTTGATGCTGCAAATCCATCCCGGTTGGTAGTCTTTCAGTGGCTCAAAACTGTTTTTTAGGGATGGTTTGACATACCCTACCAGCGTACAAGATAAGGCGTGTATCCCAAAAGTTTGGTAGAAATAATCTATCAAAAGCCCTAAACCAAAGCCAATCAACAGGGTGTAGCTGCGTGGTGTATCCACAGGCAGCAGTATGAGAAAAGTGATATAAACATAGCAAAGTGCAAAACCCAACCATTGCACATAATTTAGCAGAAACACCTGAAAAATGACATAAAAAATAAAATTAACACTGTAGAAGATAGTTGGATTGTTCATTTGGTTTCTTTTTGTAACGAATCTAACTCATCTGAAAACCTTGCTTTGATGATGTACACATTTTCGATAGCAGTAAAATCTACTGAAAGTTTGATTTCTATGTCATAAAAGATTTTAGAAGGGTCTTTTTTGACCAAATCTATTGTGCCTATCAGAGTGCCTTCAGGGAAAACGGCATTTTCAGCGGCAGTTACGACCGTATCACCTATCAAAACCTGTGCGTGGCGGCCTACTTGCAATACCTTAGCCCTGGAATAATCACGGCTATCCCAGTTTACGATACACCGGTGTGCCCCTCGTTTGACTTTGGCGGCTACCTGATAGGAAGTATTGAGCAGTGAGACACCCACAGAAAAGTTGGCAGAAACAGACTTGACTTTGCCTACCACCCCCAGCGGTGAGGTGATTCCCATACCGGGTTTGATACCGTGATCAGCCCCTTTGTCTATCGTCAAATGATTTTGGCTACCGGTGAAAGTATTATTGACCACCTTAGCTGCCACGAACTCAAAAGCTCCCAAAAGCGATGAATCAATTTGAGGCATCATTGCAAATTTTAGGCTTTGCAATTCAGTATGAAGTTTTGCATTTTCAGTCATTATTTGGCGGTTCTTTTCCTCCAATGCTACATAATCATTTACCACATCAACTGCTTTGAGCACTTGGCCAGTCAAGGCATTGGAAGATGTTTGGTAAATGGCTCCCTGTTGCTGATTGCGTGTAACGATAAGATAAAGACACAAAAACACCAAAAAAATAAACAGGATATTAACGCGATTCTGTACAAAGAATAAAATGATTTGCGTCATTGCGCTCCAATGAAAAATTAATCAGTCATCAAAACTGCTTTGTACATATCTATATTTTTGAGAACGATGCCCGTTCCTCTTACCACCGCCCTTAGGGGGTCATCAACTACATTGACTTGGAGCTTGGTTTTAAGTGCCAACCTTCTATCCAGTCCTCTAAGGAGTGCCCCTCCTCCGGTGAGATAGATTCCATTGTCATAAATATCAGCAGAGAGTTCGGGAGGGGAGATTTCAAGGGTTTTCAGGACGGCTTCTTCAATTTTTAAAACGGACTTATCTACGGCAAAAGCTACCTCAGAATAAGAAAACTTAATTACTTTGGGGATACCTGTCATTAAGTCTCTACCCCTAACCTCCATGTCATCAGGGGGATTGGGTAGTTCGCTCAAGGCAGACCCAACTTGTATTTTGATGGCTTCCGCTGTTCTTTCGCCTATAAGCAGGTTATGATGGCGGCGCATGTAGTCCAATATTTCATTGTTGAACACATCGCCTGCGGTTCTGAGAGAAACTGAGCAAACAATACCCGAAAGTGCAATCACAGCTATTTCTGTAGTACCGCCACCGATATCCACTATCATGGAGCCAATAGGTTTTTGGATGTCAATGCCAATCCCTATGGCCGCTGCTATTGGTTCAGAAATCATATAGACCTCTCTGGCTCCTGCATGTTCGGCAGAGTCCCTCACGGCACGCTTTTCAACTTCTGTGATGCCCGAAGGAATACATATAACCATCCGATAGTTGGGGGGGAAAAAGCGGTTGCCCATGTCTATCATCTTGATAAGTCCCCTTATCATCTCTTCGGCGGCCTGAAAGTCGGCTATCACACCGTCTTTGAGCGGGCGTATGGTACGGATATTGTCATGGGTTTTTTCGTGCATCTGCATAGCCTTGCGACCGATCTCTATGACTTTGCCTGTCGTGCGGTCGCGAGCTATAATGGAAGGCTCATCCACCACTATTTTATCTTTGTAAATAATTAGCGTGTTGGCCGTTCCCAAATCAATTGCCAGATCACTGCGAAATATGTCGAATATACCCATCGGTTTGTCTCAAAGTTTGTGAGGTAAAGGTAATAAATTTTGAAGTGCAATTATTTACTGAGCAAATAATCTGCCATTTTATCACAAAGTTCTTCCATCTGCGAAGCCATGAACTCGTCGCCTGTGGCATCACGAAGCGAAGTCGCCAAGCCCCCCACCATATCAATATAAAATCTTTTCATGTCGTCTATGGGCATGTCTTTACTCCATAAGTCTATGCGCAGGGTTTGGTTTTTGAGGTGATCCCAGACCGCTACACTCATGGCCTTAGCCTCTGTGAGTCCAAGGCTGTCTGAATCTGAAGCCGTCCAAAAAATTTTCTCTGGTATTTTCTTTTCGTCAAGTTCGACTTTGAAGCGAATTTCTGAAGTTATCATAGAGTTACTTTTTCTTTTTGGTGGGAGGATTTTTGGGTTTATTCCGCTGATTTTCAATTTCTTTTTGAAGTTTTTGCATGAAAGAACCCTTTGTCGTAGAAGTGCTATTGCGTTTTGCGCGGCGTTCCTCCATTTTAGCTCTGATTTTTTTGTCGTCAATAAAGAACTTATTGATGGCCAGTTGTTGCCCTATGGTAATCATGTTGGACAAAAAATAATAGTACGTAAGCCCAGACGCAAAAGAATTAAACATAAACAAGAACATTAGGGGCATGACGTAGGAGATGATTTTCATTTGTGCAGGTTGGGTAGCCATCTGGGAGTTCATCTGGGTTTGGACTATGGTAGAACCCACCCAAAGGATGGTAAACAAACTCACATGGTCGCCGTAAAAAGGCAAGTTGAAGCCCAAATCCAAAATAGAATCGTAGCTTGATAAATCCGTAGCCCACAAAAACTCTTTCTGGCGCAGTTCGATGGCGTTGGGGAAAAAGTTGTAAAGTGCCAAAAAAACAGGCATTTGCGCCAAAAGAGGGATGCAGCCGGCCAAAGGATTGACACCAAAAGACTGATAAAGCTGCATTTGCTCTTGCTGAATGGCGGCCATATTCTCGCCGTGCTTGGCTTTAATTTCATCAAGTTCGGGCTTCAACACACGCATGGTCGCCATGGCTTTGTAAGAAGAATACACAAGCGGGAGAAGCAGAGATTTGACGATAATCACCAAAACCAAGATAATCAACCCATAGTTGGAGGTGAAATTTTCCAAAAAGTGAAAAATAGGAGCAATCAAATTGCGGTTGATAAAAGCAAACAATGCCCAGCCCTGATTCACATTTTTTTCGTAATAATACCCGGGCAACACTGCCTTGCAAGTTTTGTACTCGTTTGGCCCGAAGTAGAACTTCATGTCTTGCCCAACCTGATAAAAAAGCGATGCCGAGACCATTTTTACGGTGGTTTCATCTCTCTCATCGGCTACGCTCATCACATACAAGCTGTCAAATCCTGTCGAGGTAATAAAACCGGAATTGAAAAACTTTTGCTTGAAAGCTACCCATTTGATAGGTGCAGTGGCTCTGTCTTCCTGCAAAGTCATTGTGGTCTCGGACAGATAATCAAGCCCATTTATCGAATCGTAAAAATTGACTGTGGCGGCGATGCGGTTTTGATAAATATCCTGCTCAAAAGGCTTCATCCGCTGGTCCCAAACCATGCTTACCTTTTTAGGAAATCCATTGGCTTTCACATCATAGGCCAATTCGTAGCCCTGAGCAGCTAAACGATAAGTCTTGGTGATGCTTTTGCCAGTTGAGTCCTGTAAAGTAAATACAAGCGATTGTTTGTCAGAGGCTTGCAATTGGAAATACAGCCTGTCAAGGTTTAAATCACCCAACGACTCCCTAAAACGGTTGTTCATGTGGTCAAAAAGAACCAAGACCTCTTTTTTGTAAGTAACAAATTTTTTGAGTGTTACTGCAACAGGGTAGCCACCTTTAGAACTAAACTTAATGATAATGTCATCGTTTTCCAGAGATACAACTGTGTCCCTGCCTTGGGTATTTTTAGACCAAAAATCGCTTGAATCTGAGACCCGAATTTGAGATTGGCCGGCAAAAGGCTCTGTTAAAAGAGTATCTTTTTGTGTTTTGGGTGGCTCAATAGGTAGATTGGTCTGCGGTTCTGTGCCGAAGATCCAAAAATACAACATGAGCAAAGACATCATAAGCATCAAGCCAATGAGCTGTTGGTTTTTTTCCATCTTTTCTAAAATCGCCGCAAAGTTAGTTAAAAATTACACATTCAGAAGCCCAACTCGACCCAAATGAGCGTAAGAAAATATCTTTTTATCAGTCAATGTTTTAACCAATACAAGAATAAGCCTCCACCAATGGGCTGCTTTATTTAAAGCACTTTAAAAACCGCCAAACACACAAACGCCGCGATTGCCAGAGGGGTGAGGTACTTCCATGCCAGATCCATCAGTTGGTCGGCGCGAAGGCGGGGCAGCGTCCAGCGCACCCACATCTGAAGCAATACCAACACAAAGGCTTTGCTTATCAACCAAAAACCGCCCCAAAGCTCGTGGGATTGGGTCAATTGCCCTGCATGCCCCCAAAAAGGCGAATTCCAGCCTCCTAAAAAAAGCACCGCACCCAATAAACAAGTCAGCAGCATCATGGCGTATTCGCTGAGCATAATCATTGCCCAGCGAAAACCCGAATACTCTGTATGAAAGCCACCCACCAGCTCAGATTCAGCTTCCGGCAAATCGAAAGGCGCACGGTTTGACTCAGCCAAAGAACAAACAAAGTAAATCGAAAACACCAACAGCATCAGGGGATTGGAAAATAAAAACCAACTCAGAAAACCCGAACCGCTTTGAGAGCCACTGATGGTTTGCAGATCCAAACTTTCCGCTACCAAAGCCACACAGAGCACAGAAAGCCCCAAAGGAACTTCATAAGAAACAATCTGTGCGGCAGAGCGCATCGCACCCAACAGCGAGTATTTGTTGTTGGAGGCGTATCCTGCCAGCACAATGCCCACCACATCGAGAGAAACAAAACCCAACAAAAAGAATAATCCCACCGAACTACCTGCCCCCACTATGCCTTGGCTGAGAGGCATGACAGCAAAGCCCGTAAAAACGCACAAAAAAATGAGATATGGAGCAAGAGCAAAGAGGCTTTTCTCAGCAGCGGCAGGCACAATATGCTCTTTTTGAAGTAATTTGGTTAAATCGGCTACTGATTGCAGCAATCCGTAAGGCCCCACATGACTCGGCCCCAGCCTATCTTGGCTAAAAGCCGCTACTTTCCGCTCCAAATACGTGAATATCACGCCATAACCCAAAAGAATACCAAGAAAAATCACAAAACTTATCACCATGGTAGCGGTTTTTGCCTTAAAATTGCACTGCAAAACTAAATCTGAAAAATGGAACTCAAAGACATCGTGTCCATTCCCGGCAAGCCCGGACTTTACAAAGTATTCAAGCCCACACGCAATGGGCTTATTGTCGAGGCTTTGGCTTCAAACGGGCCTAAGATCATTGTCAACTCCAACCAGCGGGTATCGGCTTTAAAGGAGATTTCCATATTCACACAAGGAGACGATGAATCCATGCCTTTGGAGAAGGTGCTTCAAGCGGCTTTTGCGCACTACTCGGGCAAAACCGAATTTGATTTAGAAGATATGCTGACGCTAAAAACAGAATTTCAAACCGTACTACCCAATTATGACAGCGAAAAAGTCAAGCCTTCGGATATGAAAAAGTTTTTCAAGTGGTATAATATTATCGTTGAGTTTGCCCCCGAGGTGCTGGCAGCACATGAGGAAAACTCAGAAGAACAACAAGCCAAATCTTAAACCCTTACCCCCAGAACCATAATATCATCAATCTGTTTTTCTTTGCCTTCTTCCATCCAGTTTTGTAGGGCTGTACCCAGTTTTTCCATTTGCTTGAACATAGGGAGTTGATGGTTTTCCAGTAGTAAATTTATCATGGGTTTAAGCATAAACTTGCGAGAGTTTGGCCCGCCAAATTGGTGCTGAAAACCATCTGAAAACAGATAGATGTAAGCGTATTTTTGGTAAGAAAAAAACTGTTTTTCAAACTTATCTGCTCTGTCGCCGATTGAGAACCTATCGCCTCTCACCAATATATCTTGTCCGTCCAGCACAAAGAGTCCCTGCCCTTTTGCTCCAGCAAACTCAATTGTTTTTTTGGCCTTGTCAACGGCACAAACTGCAATATCAATTCCATCGCTGTTTTTGCTGGTCTCTTTTTGCAAAGACTGAATGACTCCTTCGTTGAGCAAGCGCAACATTTCCGCAATGTCGGTGGTCTGCGAACTGAAAAATACTTGGTTGAAAATAGAATGTCCAATCAAACTCATAAAAGCCCCCGGTACACCGTGGCCGGTACAGTCCATGGCTGCCAAATAAATAATTCCATTTTTTTCTTGCAACCAATAAAAATCGCCCGAAACCACATCGCGAGGCAAATAAAAAATAAAACTATCCTCAAAATACTGCCCGAATAGCTTGTATGGCGGAAGCAACGCGCGCTGTATGCGGCTGCCATACGAAATGCTCGACATAAGGTTGCGGTTGCTGTGTTCGATAATTTTGTTTTTGGAATCCAATTCTACAAGAGAATTTTCCAGACTTTTGTTGGTCTGGTCTAATTTGGCAATGGTGAGATGCAACTCTTCTTGATTTTCTTCCAGCAGTGTATTGGTATGCGTGAGTTCACGGGTTCTTTGAATAACTTGGTGCTCGAGTTGGATATTCTTTTGCTCAATGACTTGCGCTATCTCAATGGCTTGCTGTGCCTTTATTCTTTCGTTTTCCAAGTTTTGCAGTCTGGCTTGCTCTTCGGTGGCGGTTATTTTAGCTGCCAACGCCCTTGAAAACATCAAGGCCTGAAATACCACGCCCAACTGCAAAATCCTATCGGTAACCGGATTGGAAGGAATAAAACCCAAATAGTCTTCGCCAAGTAAAAAGATGATGCCGCAGCAAAACAAAACCAGATTGGCATAAGCGTAATAGCGCGCCAGTTTGTCCGAATCTATCAGCAGATAGCCCGAAAAGTATATCCCAAAGCCGATAATGGGAAGTTTAACCACGTTAGCTATAAATATGGCCGAACTGATGGCATCGTAATCAAAAGTTCTAAAACCAAAGTTTAAAGTAAAATTCACCAGCAAACCCACACAAATCAACACCAAAGCCAGCAGTATTTTATGAAAACCGGGATGGTTTTTTGAGGTATTCAAATAGCTGATGCTAAAAAATACAAATGCCATAAAATAAAACACCGAAAAATAATTGTTGACATAAGAGTCAAAATAGGGAAATTCTACACCCAAAAGAGGGGCAAGCAAAAACTCAGAGGCCAAAAAATAAATTGCATTTACTGCAAACAAAAGCGAGTAATGCAAGTAACTGACTTGTCTTACAGAAAAGAAAACTATTAGATTATACAGCACCATCACCCAAAGCACCCCTTGCAAAAAAGCCATCTCAATCTGGGAAACAGTCTCTTTAGATTCCACGTAATCAAGCGATTGAAGTACAATTTTCTTCTCGAAGTTTTTCTCGGCTTTTAGCTTTAAATAAACAAAATCACTGCCTGCGGGGGTTAGTTTCAACTTCAGCGCAAATCGGTCTAAAGGATTGGAACGCCCGCTTAGAGGAATAAAAGTACCTGCTCTTTGTAGGATTTGTCCTTTTTCAATAAGTTGAACCTCAGATGTTTTCAGCGAAAGATAGAAATCGGTTATTTGAGTTCTGTTGTCAATTTGCAGCCGCAGCCAAATCCATTTCCCTTGAAAATCGCTGAAATTTTTTGGCTGGAAAAAAGATTCCCAAGCGGTATCGGACAAACTCACCCATAGAAACTCCGGGCTTATTTGGGTTTTTTCACTTCCCACGACTATGGGGTGCGAGTGCGCAAGTGAAACCGGCAACAACATCACTAAAACTACCAATTTCCAGACTTGCATAGGCAATCATTATACTCCAACAAATATAAAAAAACAGGTTTGTAAAAATCAAAAAAAATAATCCAACCTCTCCCACTGATTACTTTACTTCAAAATCCAACACCATTCTATCTTCCAAATATCCTTGGAGTCTATCGCCGATGGCCACCGCCCCTACGCCTTCGGGCGTTCCGGTAAAGATAATATCCCCTTTGCGCAAAGTAATAAATCGGGAGATGTAAGAAATAATTTCCGCAAAAGAGTTCAGCATCAATGCGGTATTGCCTTTTTGTCTGATTTGACCGTTGAGCGATAGGCTGAAGTTGAGGCTCTCAAGGTCGAAATCTGTTTTTGGGAAGAACTCCGATATGGGAGCTGAGCCGTTGAAGCCCTTTGACAGCGTCCAAGGAAGCCCTTTGGCTTTGGCCTTGGCTTGCAAGTCTCTGGCCGTGAAATCTATACCCAAGCCTATTTCATCGAAATATTTATGAGCAAACTTAGGCTCAACGCTTTTGGCATCTTTACAGATTTTGAGAATAATCTCTACTTCGTGATGAATGTCTTGGCTGTAAGAAGGGTAATAAAAAGGCGCGTTGTTTTTAAGCAGAGCCGTATCGGGCTTGCTGAAAATGACCGGCTCGTCAGGCACGGCATTGTGCAATTCGGCTATGTGGGCGGCGTAATTTCTTCCGATGCAAAGGATTTTCATTTCCGTGGTTTATTTGTTTTGAAAAATTCAAAATTAAAATAAAAACTCGCCTGTATAAATATTGATTTGCGTAAGGCGACAATTTTTTAGAACTTGCATCAACTAATTGCAACATGGAAATCGTCAAACTCACACCTAAAGAAAAAGCCCTGAAAATCAACTTAGACCCGACTTTTTACGGCTCTTTTGCTGAAATCGGTGCAGGTCAAGAAACTGCCGCCATGTTTTTCAAATCGGGTGGGGCTTCGGGCACCATCGCCAAAACCATGTCAGCTTATGATATGGCCTTCAGCAACGCCATCTACGGTCCCGAAGAATCAGGCCGCTATGTGTGTTTGCCCAGAGTGATAAAAATGCTCAACAAAGAGTACGAACTCCTACCCGAAAGGCTGTCACACCGCATCTCAAACACGTGCTTTTTTGTTTTTGCCAATACCGTCGAAGCCCTCAACTACCGCCGCACCAACGAAGGACACGGCTGGCTCGGTGTCAAATTCCAATTGCGCCCCCAAAGCGAACCCAACGAGTGCATCATACATGTGCGGCTGCTCGACAACGACCCCATCCAACAGCAAAATACGCTGGGAATCGTCGGTGTAAACCTCATCTATGGCTGTCTGTATATGCACCACAACCCTGAGGCTTTGATGAATTCGATTGTGGATGAAGTAACCAATCGGCGCGTGGAATTGGACTTTTTCAAACTCAAAGGCCCCGACTTCAAACACATAGACCACAGGCTGTTTAGCCTCAAATTAGTAAAAAACAACCTCTCTAACGCTACTATGTTTGGCCCTGACGGAGATGTGTTTTTGCCTGCCGATGCACTGTACAAAAAGAATATATTGGTGCTAAGAGGCCGATTTAGGCCACCCACCCACGTCAATATAGACATGTACGAAAATGGCTTTCTCCAATTTATCAAGGACGAAGACGTGCCACCCTCTCAAACGATTAGGCTGGTTGAACTGACTTTGCAAAACCTACAAGTTGATGACACCACTATCGACGAGCGCGACTTTCTTTCCAGGGTAGATATCCTTTGCTCGCTGGGCTGTACCGTTATGATATCCAACTACCCCGAATACTACAAACTCATCAGCTACCTCTCCAAGTTCACCAGAGGCCGCAAAATCGGTATCATCGTGGGGATATACAATTTGCTGAGCATTTTTGAAGAAAAACACTACGAGCACTTGAGGGGCGGGATTTTAGAGGCTTTTGGGTTGCTATTTGGCAATAATGTCAAAACGCTGGTTTATCCCTCTTTCAATCGAGAAAACCAACACCTTATGCGCTCACACGACATTGAGTTGCCCCAACACCTGAAGCATCTGTTTGATTTTTTGCTTGAAACACGAAAACTGGAAGACATCGAAGGTGTGAATATCAACAACCTAAACATTATTTCAGACAATGTGTTGGCCATGATAAAAAGAGCCGAGCCCGGATGGGAACAGTTCGTTCCCGATATAGTCGCTCAAGCCATCAAAAAGAACTGCCTTTTTGATTATCCTTGTGAGACTAATCCTAATACGTAAAAAATACTATCTTTATCAATGACAACTTGCCCCTGTTTGCGCAAAAGCAGGGCTCAAGATGGGAATACCCAGCCCTAACCCCCTCATAATAAGTAATATACCTAAGCAAGTTACAAATACAGGCATGGCTTTGCGAAAATATTGCCTCATTTGGGGCGTAACCCATTTGCGCTTGAAACTGAAAGCAGCCATCATGGGCAGAGTCCCCAATCCAAAGAAAACCATAAAAAGCGCGCCTTCCCATATATGGGCTAAGGAGACCGCCCCCAAGGCAGCCGTGTAAACCAGCCCACAAGGCAGCATCCCGTTGAGTACCCCTACCATCAAAGCCCCTGAGGCATCCCTTCGAGCAAAAAAACTTCCAAAAAGACCCGTCAATTTTTGAGTCCACAAAGAAGCCACGCCCCCGTTTAAGTTGGGAAGCCAAAAAAAAGCCAGCATCATCACGCCGGCCAAAATCGTAACCCACTGCTGCATACCCACAAAAATCAGCCCCTCGCCCGCGTAGCCAAATAGTGCCCCTATCAGCCCATAAGTCAATACCCTACCAAAATGATAAAAAAACAACACCCCGCCGCGATACGGAAGAGCCAACGCAATAGGCCCGCACATTCCCGCACAGTGCAAACTCCCCATCAATCCCGTCAAAATAGCCACGTACAGCATACCAACATATCGTTATTCGGTACAAAACAACATCAGAGCGATGAGAAATCTAATCAAATTGACAAATATCATCCATTGAGGTCGTTGGCCTGCCAAACGGCTGTTGCTAATCTGGCAAAAAAAATTTTTTTGCTCTCAAATTATAATATATTTGCACGTCTGAAAGTACCAAAGGGATTGCCGTCTCGGAGGTTTAAAAGGGAACTCTGTGCAAATCGGAGACTGTACCCGCAACTGTCAGCCCTACAAACGCCTTCGGGCATTTGAAGAGTTGGTTTGATTCTCAACCCACTGCACAACGTGCGGGAAGGGCAAACCAAAGGGGCAAGTCAGGAGACCTGCTTTTAGATTCATGAGGGACGCTTCGGGAAAAAAGCTGATTCTCAGAAAGAAAACATAACTCTGATGAGGATTTTAAAATTTGTGTCCAAACGAGGCATCAGCCTTTCTTTGGTAGCTTGTGGCTTGATGCTTTGTAAGGCTCAAGCCCAATACAAAAGCGGCAGTGGCAGCGGCTTTGCCGTGCAGACGCTGGTCTTGCGCAAGCCAACCTCTTTGCCCCACAAGGACTCTGTTTTGGTTTATCCGATACCCTGCCACAGTTGGCAAGAGTTGAAAGTCAATACTTTGCCCCTAAAAATACAAGTTTTCAGACCCGAAGGTGTTTTTGTGGGAGAGTTCAAATCTTTTGCGCAGTGTACAGCCGCCCGAGGACTCTATTGGGTCAAGTTGTACCTAAGCGAACACCAACTGACCACAGTTAAAGTACTCATCTTATGAAACTTACTTGGATAGTTTTGATGCTCTGCTGTGGGTTTGTGTGTGCTCAACGCACCCTGCCCACGCTCGTAATCCAACAACAAGCTGAGCGTACAGAGGCCGGTTTTAGGTATTGGTCGCTCGATAGTGCTGTCAAAGTGCACCGTTTTTCAAATTTGGCGGAGCTTTTGTCTGCACAAAGTCCCGCTTTCTTCAAACAATACGGCGGCAGCGGGCTGGCACTGCCTTCGCTGCGAGGAACGGGAAGCTCACACACCCAAACCTACTGGAACGGACTTTCCATCAATTCGCCCGTATTGGGGCAGTTCGATTATTCGCTGTTGCCGGCTTCTTTGGGACACCAAGTAAGCCTGTATTTGGGTGCTGCAGGATTGGAGCTTGGCTCCGGTGCGCTGGGAGGGGCTGTCAATGTTAGCACCAAGGCGGTTTTTGATACCACCAAAAACGATTTGTTGGGCATTGTGTTGGGCAATTGGGGACTGTGGGGTTTGCAGGCGCAACGCCTTCGCAGCACGCAGAGGAAGTTTGCCAAAGTATTCGCTTACTTCCGACAAGCAAAAAACAACTTTCCATTCTATTCCACAGATAAAGTTTGGCAACGTGCAAATGCCCCATTTACCCAAATCAACCTGGCCATAGACAAAGCCCGCAACACCCGCAGGGGCACTGTACACTCTTCACTTTGGCTAAGTTCCAACAATAGGCAAATTCAGCAGCCCATCACCACCAACGAATCCCAGCAAGAACAACTTCAAGATTGGGCTTTGCGCAAAATGGTATTCTATCAAAACCGTCATTTTTTCAAAATCACAGCCGGATATTTCTACCAATACCTCAACTACCAAAACCAAACCGCACAAATCCAAAACCAACTGCATATCCATTCTTTTCGACTCAATTTTGACAACAAAAAACGTTTTTCTGCCAAAACTTTCCTCAAAACCCAACTGCAAGGCCAATACGACCGCGCAAGACTTGAGCAATGGCGCATATCGGCTTATTGGGCTTTGGTGCGACAAGCCTCAAAAATAGAAACGTCCCTCTCGCTACGACCCGAATACGTCCAAAACGGCAGTTGGGCTTTTATGCCGGCGGCAGGGGTATTGCTACATCTTTCAGACAACTTCACATTGCTGGCCAACGCCTCCCAAACATTTAGGCAACTCACTATCAACGAATTGCTATGGGGCGAAAACCTGCGTCCCGAAAAAGCCCAAACTGCCGAATTGGGAGCAAATCTCCACATGGGTACAACAAAATTTGAACTCAGTGCTTTTCGCGCCGATGTACAAGATTGGGTGCTTTGGAGGCCTTCCGTACCGGTTTGGAGACCTCAAAACATAGATAGGGTACTCAGTAGGGGTATTGAAAGCCGAATAATGCTGGGGGAGGCTACTCAGCCCCTATCTGCACAAGTGATTTACACTTACACCCGCGCCACCTCACAGGGTCGCCAAATCATCTTTACACCTGAACACCAACTAAAAATCCGACTCCAAATCACCAAAAAAGGCTGGCTTTTTGCCCCTGATTTTCTTTGGGTTTCAAAAAGGTACATACAAAGCGACCAAAACGCCTACCTGCCCGATTATGTTTTGCTCGGGGCACTGATTCAAAAGAAAATAGCTAAAAAAATGCTGCTTGAATTAAAGGTAAATAATTTTAATAATTTCAATTATCAAATTATCCCTTTCTATGCTATGCCTACAAGGAATTTTGAATTTTCGTTTATTTTCCAAAACTTTCAACAATGAAAAAATACAAATTGCCTATTTGCCAAATTAGATTAATTATAGCTTTTTTAGCTCTATGGGGTTGCAACAATCCCGAAGAGGCTTGGCCGGTATTAGAAAAAAAAGACAACCCTTCAGGCAAATACGCCAATGGCATACTAATCATCAATGAAGGTAATTTTGGTTGGGGGTATGGCACTTTATCGTTTTATCAAAAAGCCACCAAAACCGTAGAGCATGAGATTTTTCGTGCTGCAAACGATAGAATACTGGGCAACGTGGTGCAATCGGCTACCCGATTGGATACGCTTATTTATATTGTGGTAAACAATTCAAAGAAAATAGAAATTGTTTCTGCTTTTTCTATGCAGTCATTGGGCAAAATTGAGGGCTTGGTCTCGCCTCGGTATTTAGTTTTTTCGGATGGAAAAGCATACTGCACGGATATTTATTCAGGATATATTTCTATTTTGAAAGACAATAAAGTAATTGATAAAATCCAAACAGGAACTTGGACAGAAAGGATGGTGGTGGTTGGGGATAAAATATTTGTAGAGGATAAATCGGGTTTTATATTGGTTTTATTGGACAATAAAATTAAAACAAAAATTAAAACAGACGGCTCTCCTAATGGACTTACACTCTGGCAAAATCAAGTTTGGACACTCAGCAACGATAGCTTATTATCAATAAATCCACAAAGCGAGACAATAACAAAAAAATG
Organism: uncultured Roseobacteraceae bacterium; assembly: GCA_964602415.1. Classification (GTDB taxonomy): domain Bacteria; phylum Bacteroidota; class Bacteroidia; order Cytophagales; family Flammeovirgaceae; genus CAZRQL01. Next base: position 103,807 of record CAZRQL010000005.1, on the reverse strand, counting down.
GGCTTTGCCGGCAAGTCCCAATCGCGCGCGAATAGTAGTTTGTGGTGCAGATGATTTATGGATACTTTTTGGGAATATTTGGAAATTTGACGGCAACGACTTTACATTATTTTTTGAGGGCAAAAATAAAAACTTGTATGCTTTGGCTGCAAAAGACAAAATACTGGCTTTTGCTGATGTCAAAGATTACGTAAGTCCCTCAGAGATTTATCTATTTGATAACTACGCGCCCCTTGATACCCTACAAGGCGGCGTAATTACCGGAGAAATTGATTTAAACTTTTATTAATATGAAAACTAAAATTTTATTGATTAATGTAGTGTTAATCGCGTTTTTTTATGGCTGCAAAAGCGATGCCGACAAAAAGCCCATCGAAAACATTGGTTTTGAAGATGTAGAATTGGGTTCGGAGGGCTTTTACAATGGATCAGACGGCAAGGGCGGCTTCAAATCGGGGACTGCCTCTTTTGCCAACAAGTTCACCCCTGAGTTTGGCAGTTGGTCAGGCTGGGCGGCTTCCTCAAAAACCGACACCGCCAACAAAGGAGCTCAAAATTTCACCAATCAGTACAGCGTCTATGCCCAATCCGGCGGCAATGGCTCTTTAAAATTTGCGGTAGCGTATGCTTTCGATTCCAGCGTGATTACTCTTGCCAGTCCCGCAAAAGCCATTTCTTGCCAAATTGCCAACAGCACTTATGCCTATCACGATATGAAAAACGGCAGTATGTTCAGCAAAAAATTTGGAGATGGTGATTTCTTTTTGCTCACCATCGAAGGCTTTGGGCTAAACAACCAAAAGACCGGCGAAGTGAAATATTATTTGGCTGACTTTCGTGTCTCCGCGCCCGTCAAAGGCATTAAAGTAGGTTGGAACGAGGTTGGCCTTGCGCCGCTTGGCATTGTGAAAAAAATCAGGTTCAAACTCAGTTCCAGCGATTCGGGAGAGTTTGGTATGAACAATCCGGCTTATTTTTGCTTTGATAACTTGAAAATAGAGTAGCTCTTATGTGTTGGATGATATTTAGTCCATCATCCAACACTCATTTGGTTGCAGCATCGGCGACTACGGCTATCCAAATTTGTTGTATTTGTGTGGTTTTGAGTGCTTTTATGCAAGCCAGCAGCGTCGAGCCGGTCGTAACTACATCGTCCACTAAGACCACTTTTTGCAAACCGACTTGCGGATGTGCCACAAAAGCCTCTTTAGTGTTCTCTTTTCTCTGGGCTTCAGAAAGTTGGGCTTGGGTTTTTGTGTTTTTTGTCCTAAAAAGAACGTCCTGTCGCACAGGTACATTCATAACCTCAGCCATTCCTTGGCAGAGTTTTTCGGATTGGTTGTACCCTCTTTTGGCCAGTTTTTTAGGATGGAGTGGTACAGGCAGCAGCGCGTCAAAGTCCATACCGCAAAGCCTTTCACCAAGCAATTTGCCCAATTCTACCCCTATTTGAGGCTTATTTTCGTATTTGAGTTTGTGGAGTAGGGTTTGGGTAATCTCATGTTTTTGGAAATACAGCAAACAAACCGCTCCATGTATGGGCATTATCTCAGCCAGCCTATCTGATAAGAGCATATTTTGTTGATTGTCAACAAAAGGGAGCGAAGACTTACACCAGTTGCATACAACTTCGCCTTTATCGAGCGGATGACTGCATGCTTGACAAGGCACGGGATACAGCGCGTCCAAAACCCGGTGCAAGAGCATAACTTATTGAGCAAAACCCAAAAATTTCATAAGCGAGTGCACTTTGACTTTTAGTTCTCTTCTATCGACTATAAAGTCCAAAAAGCCGTGCTCGAGCAAAAACTCGGAGGTCTGAAAGCCTTCGGGCAGGTCTTTGCCTATGGTTTCGCGTACCACCCTGGGGCCTGCAAAACCAATCAACGCACCCGGTTCGGCTATGTTGAAGTCCCCAAGCATGGCGTAAGAGGCTGTTACTCCGCCTGTTGTGGGGTCAGTGAGCAAAGAAAAATAAGGAACTTTGGCTCTTGATAGCAAAGCCAGTTTGGCGGCAGTTTTGGCCATTTGCATCAAAGAGTACCCCGATTCCATCATTCGCGCCCCGCCTGACTTGGAAATCATCAAAAAAGGAACTCTGTTCTCTATCGAATAATCAATCGCCCGGGCTATTTTTTCGCCCACTACCGTACCCATCGAACCCCCAATAAACTCAAAATCCATACAACCAATATTGATTGATGAACCCATCAGTTTGCCATGAGCCGTGCGGACAGCGTCTTTGAGGCCTGTTTTGCGGATGCTTTGCAGTATCCTGTCGGTGTAGGTTTTGGTATCGGTAAACTCCAAGGGATCGGCGGAGGTCATATCGGCGTTGTACTCTTCAAACTCGTTGTTGTCAAAAAGTATTTCAAAGTATTGTTTCGAGCCTATCCTGACATGATAGCCGTCCGATGGAACTACATAGCAATTGTCTTTTAGGTCTTTGGTCAAAATAATTTCACCTGACGGGGCTTTGTACCACATACCGTCGGGTGTCTCCATTTTTTCATCGGTGGGCGTGTGTATCCCTTTTTCTTTACGAACAAACCAAGCCATAAGCGGTTTTTTTCTGCAATGATAGTCAAATTTTAAAAAATAACTTTTTTAAACCAAATAAATTCAAATATAACAAAATAGTTTATAAATTATAAGTCTGAAAATCAAATACTTAAAAAAGTATGTTTGTACTTTACTCTTTTTTAAAATTATCGTGGCTCGTCGTTTGATTAAATTGAACCGTGTTTGGGTATTTTTCCAATATCGCCTCATTTGAATACATTTATTTTTAGGGTTGCACGGTCTTTTGCATTGGCTTTGATCGTACTTTGCTTTCCCTACCAAGACGGGAATGCCCAAAACCACAGCTTAAAAGTTGTGGTTGACTCTGTGTTGTCTTTGTCCGCCCCTGATAGTTTTAAAGTAAAAACGTTCAACCAAATATCGGCGTCTTATTACTACAAAGACCCCGATATTTCTATCAAGCTCTCCCAACACGCGCTCGCACTCGGGCAAAAAACAGGTTGTAAAAATGGGGAAGTAGATGCCCTTCGGAGCATTGCGATAGCTTATTCACTCAAAAGCGACTACACAACCAGCGAGAGCCTCTACCATAAGGTATTGGATTTGGCCATCAAATACCAATACACCAAAGCGGTTGGCTCTGTGTACAACGGCTTGGCTATTGTATCTAAAAATCAAGGTAAATTTTACCAATCCCTACAATACAATCTAAAAGCCTTAGAGGTTAGAAAAAGCATTCAAGATACCTACGGAACTGCCAACACACTGGCTAATATAGCTTTACTTTACAAAAGTATCAATGACTACAATCAAGCCGAAAAGTACATGCTCCAAGCAATCCCACTTTTTGAACAGTTGGGTGATCAGGCCCAAAAAGCACATTCTTTGCAAACCCTTGCATCTATCTATATAAAAAAAGGCTTTTTTTCTAAAGCCGATACGCTTTTAAATCAATCTGTATTGCTTTATGAGAAAACAGGCAACAAATCGGGACTTGGACACTGCTATTTGGATTTGAGCGAAGTAAAATACCAATCCGACAGCCTAACGGTTGCCATTGAGTACGCGCAAAAGGCACTTCTTTTTGGCAGAGAAATTAAAAGCAAATCCTTGGAAGCCTATTCTAACCGCAATTTGGCAGAGTACTATTTGGCTATGGGACAAAAAACAATCGCTTATCAATACGCCAAAGCAGCACTGGATACAGCCTTGAAGATAAAAAATTACCAAATCATCTCCAGTTCTTTACTGACTATGAGCAAAATAGCAGAATCTCTGGGACAGGATAAAAACAGCCTTGATTGTTTGAAAAAGTATATTATCTTTCAGGATAGTGTAAAAGAGGTTGACCATAAGCAAGTTATCTATTTTTTGAATGAAAAATATGAGTCTCAAATTCAAGAAGCTAAAAATCAAGCGGATTTAGTTAAAAGCCGAACCACTTTCAAATATCTTTCAATAATTTTATCCATTGTGCTGTGTTTTTCATTTGCCATCATTTTGTTGTATTCCATCAGTGTAAAAAAACTAAGGGTTTCTCGCAGCAAACTCAAAGCCGCTTTAGAAAAAATAGAAGCACAAGCCCACGAGTTGGCCACGCTAAACAGCGAACTGGCCGACAAAGTCAAATTACAAACCCGACACTTAGAGCAAGCCATAGAAAAACTACGCAAACACGCCTACCTCAATAGCCATGATGTGCGCCGCCCTTTGGCCAATATTTTGGGGCTGGTGAGTTTGTTGGACAGAGAAGATTTATCTAATCCTGAGAACAACAGACTCCTTGACCTCATTGAGCAGAGTGCCCTTCAACTCGATGAGGTCATCCACAAAATCAACGAAGTCGTTGATACTCACTAAGGTATATTCATGTATTTGTGCGTTTGCAAACTGATGCGCCATTTGGGATTTGCTTTTGCGTATTCGATGATGGCAGGGAGTACCATCGCGCTGCGATCCCATTCCGGCTGCAAAAACAAATGGCATTTGTCTGAGACCTGAGCCGCGAGAGACTCCGCCCAGAGCAGGTCTTTTTCTTTGAAAATAACCACTTTAAGTTCATCTGCCCATCCAAATAGCTCGGGGCGTGCGGCCTTAAAGTGCTTGGGTGAGAGGCAAATCCAGTCAAAATCGCCACTTAGAGGATAGGCTCCTGAAGTTTCGATATGTACCTTAAAGCCGGCTTGTTTGAGGGTTTGGGTCAGTAGAGTCAGATCGTGCATCAGAGGCTCGCCGCCGGTAATGACACAAATCCGCGAGGGATGCTCTTTAGCTGCCTCAACTATCTGTTCAATAGAGGTTTGTGGATGCTGCGTTGCATCCCAAGACTCTTTGACATCGCACCAAAAGCAGCCTACATCACAGCCCGCCAGACGAACAAAAAAAGCCGGAGTACCGCAATGAAAGCCTTCCCCTTGCAAGGTATAAAAAGCCTCCATCAAAGGTAACTTATTGATTATGCGAGTTTTTTCTTGATTCATTGCTTCAAAATTACAGACTAAGGGTTGAAAAAAAATTTTTAGATAAAATATTGAAAATTAGAACGATATTTTAAAAAAAATTTGGAATTTAGTTTTGCGTTTCTTTTCTTTGCCGCTGGTATTGAACCTTGTAGGAACAATTCTACAAAAAAATAGACTATCTTGAAGTATTAAGTTTAACTAAACCCTAAAAACAGTGACAAAATCAGATGTTGTGGCTTTGATAGCCAGCAAAACCGGAATCGACAAAGGCGACGTATTGGCCACTATCGAAGGCTTCTTTGAAGTCATCAAAGAAAAAATGTCCGAAGGAGAAAACGTGTACGTACGCGGTTTCGGCAGTTTTGTAAATAAAAAACGTGCCCGCAAAATCGGTCGTAATATCTCCAAAAATACGTCTGTTGTTATCGACGAGCACTACATTCCCAGCTTCAAACCCGCTAAGGTCTTTGTCGAAAAAATCAAATCAAGCGATAAAGTGCGCGTGGCAAACCAAAACTAATGCAACGCTATCAACTTTTGTTGGGGGTCGGTGGATTTGTGCTTGTTTTTGTGTTGTTTTTTTTACCTCGTAGCGTAGTCAAAAATCCTGAAAAGACGATTGACAAAACCCTACAAAGCGATGAAAAACAGCCCAGTACGGCTTCCGCCGATCACACTTCCGAAGTAAATCCGGCCAAAAGAGCAGAAATCAACCTCCTGCTTTCAGGCTTTCTTAAAAAAATGGATTTGCCATCTCTCATGCCTCTTGCCCAAGCATATCGGGAAGTCTCTCTTTTTGATAGCGCGGCTCATTATTACGCTTTGTTCGCTGAAAAAGAACAAAACCCTCAGGCTTTTTGTCAAGCTGGCGATGCTTATTTTGAGGCATATAGTTTGGCTCTCAGAGAGGAGAGCATCGCTTTTCTTTCCGAAAAGTTGCGCTTTTATCTTCAAAAGTGCATTGATTCCAACCCTAAAAATTATGATGCTAGGGTAAAAATGGGCATCAGCTATGTCTCAGGAAAGCAGCCAATGGCAGGAATACAGATGATCAGGAAAGTGCTGGAAGAAGACCCCAAAAACACGCTGGCCATTTTAAACTTAGGAGTTTTTTCTATGCAATCCAACCAAATAGACAAAGCAGTAGAAAGATTCAGGCAACTCATTGATATAGAGCCGAAAAACCCACAAGGTTATTTGTATCTTGGTACGGCTTTGTTACAAATGGGGCAGCAGCAAGAAGCTAAAAATCAATTGCAAAAAGCCATGCAATTGGGTAAAGGAACAGAAATTGAAACTGTGGCCAAAGATTATTTGGAAACAATAAAATAAAGTTCTAAATTTGCATCCCTTTTAAATTTAATTTAAAAAATCATGCCCTGCGGAAAAAAAAGAAAACGCCATAAAATGGCCACCCACAAACGCAAAAAAAGACTTAGAAAGAACAGACACAAAAAGAAATAATTTGTCTTTTCTTGATTGAGTGGCTAAATCCACCTTGTATCCCAAACTTATATGTGGACATTGAGTTTGGGATTTTCGATTTGAACCCAATTGGTTTATTTTAGTTTGCGCGCACCGTATTTTTGTATCAACTCCATCTATTTTGACCAATATCATTGAGCAACGAAGTAATCATCAATGCAACGCCTACACAGGGTCGCATTGCCATATTGAAAGACAAAGAACTTGTAGAATTTCATATTGAAAGCCCTGATAATGGCTATTCAGTGGGTGATATTTTTTTGGGAGTCATCAAAAAAGTCGTGCCCGGCTCCAATGCTGCATTTGTAGATATCGGTTTTGAAAAAGATGCGTTTTTGCACTACTCAGACTTGGGAGACAGTTATTTGCCCATAAATGAGTTCATAAAGGGCGCAGTATCCAAAGGTCAATTCGACCCCAATTTGGAAAGCGTTTCTCTTGACACCCCGGCGGTTAAGACAGGCAAGATAGCGGACGTTCTCAAATCCAATCAATTGATTTTGGCTCAAATAGCCAAAGAGCCCATTTCCAGCAAAGGACACAGGCTTACTTGCGAGCTTTCCTTGGCTGGGCGTTACATTGTTTTGATGCCTTTCTCGAATCAGATCAATGTATCCAAAAAAATTACCTCTCAAACGGAGAGAAACCGCCTGCTCAAAATAGTCACCTCCATAAAGCCAAAGAATTTTGGTATCATCGTGAGAACCGTAGCAGAAGGACAGAACGTCGAAGAACTCCACAGCGACCTGCTCGAACTGATGGAAAGGTGGACTCAAGGAGTTAAACTGCTGCAAAAAAGTCGCCCCAAACAGAAAATAATCGGTGAGATAAGCAAAACCACTTCACTACTGAGAGACCTGCTCAACGAGAGTTTTGATACCATAGTCATAGACGACCCTGCGACATTTGCCCAAATCAAAGAATACGTCAAAATTATTGCTCCCGAAAAAGAACAAATTGTTAAACCGTATGGTGGGAAGAGCAAAATTTTTGAGGCATTTGGCATTGAAAAGCAACTTAATAATTTATTTGGCAGAACCGTCAACCTCTCAAGCGGAGGCTACTTAATCATTGAGCACACCGAAGCCCTTCATGTCATTGATGTAAACAGCGGCAACAAATCCAACAGCGAAGAAAACCAAGAAAATACAGCTTTCCACGTCAATCTTGAGGCCACCGAAGAGATAGCCAGACAGCTCAGACTCAGAGATATAGGCGGAATCATAGTCGTAGATTTTATTGACATGAAATCCGCTGAGCACAAAAAAATCATTTATGATAAAATGAAAGAGGCCATGAAACCAGACCGCTCACGCCATACCATACTGCCCCTTTCAAAATTTGGACTTATGCAAATCACCCGCCAGCGTGTCCGCCCCGAACTCACCATCGAAACCAAAACCGAAAAATCCACGCCCCCGGCTGCCGCCAAAACAAATGTCAGCAAACAAATGTCAGCAGATGATGTAGTGGAAGAGATTCAAAAATCACTTCGGCATCTCTATAAATTTCAAAACGAAACTTCTATCCGGTTGGTCGTACATCCGTACCTGCGTGCCTATCTCCAAAGAGGATGGCTGTGGTCTTACCAGTGGAGGTGGCAGTTCAAGTTTTGGCACAAAATCCAAATACAAGAAGACAAAAATTTAAAAATCAATCAATTCAATATATTGAATAGAGCAGGGGATATTATAGAATTTACGACTTGAACTTCGCAAAAAGGGATTGAAAATCTTATTCCAATCCTAAAATATCAGTTATCTTGGGAAAAAGTTATCGCTCTTAGCCTACAGCCAAGTTTTATAATCTCGCAGGGTGGGGGGCATGGCAATTTGGTAGCCACTCAGGCTCTATCATGACTTTTGAATGAGCAGTTTCTTTACTACCGTCAATCTATTTGATAGCTTTTCTATTCCAAAAAGATGCTGTTTGGCTATAAAGTCAATCGTTTTTTGGGTGTAGATAAATACGTGGGTAGGGTCTTTTCTATAATGCCAATTTTTAAAATCAATTGAGGGGTCGAACAATTGTGTCATAATATAAAGTTTCCCGTTTGGCTTTAAAAGCCGCCATAACTTCTCTATTTCTTGCTTCGGGTGATAAAAATGTTCAAAAACCTCGCAACTAAAAATATAATCATATTGATGATTGAGATAGTCTTGGTCAGGAAAAAAATAGGGGTCAAACAGTTTTAATTGATAATTTTTTTCCATTAACTGTTTTGAGATAACAGGCCCTGTGCCGCATCCGTAGTCCAAACCGAGCTGTTCTTTTTGATGATTGCTTAAAATTTCGTTTGTTATCGGAGAAGTAAATTTTTGATAGCGAAGGTCTTCTACATCATTGTTGTGGTATTGGTACACTTTTTTTTCTTCTTGATGGGATAAATAAAACTTTTTATCTTTTACATAAGCGTTACAATTTTGGCAAATGAAATAATATTCATCAGCCATTTTATCTAATTCTGTATCACAAAGTGGGCAATTCATTTAAGAGGGTATTAAAGGACTTATTGTACCTGTGTAAGTAATAAACAGTTCGTGCATGGCTATGGTCAAGCCACATAAAGCATTTGTTTATCGGGTTCGGTTTGGTAATTTTTTTCTGTGCAAAAAGGTACTATGACGCAGTCAAATTCTAATCCTTTGGCCAAATGCGCTGTTGTGATAACTATGCCACTGCCAAAAGCTACGCTTGCCGCATTTAGGAGCTTGAGGCTGTGTTCGTTTCTTAGGGCTTGGTACAAAAAATCGGCTTTTATGGATATTTAGAATAATCAAGCGAATTTTTCGGTTAATTCTGCAAATGTAGTTTGGGTTAGAATAGCAAACTCCACAGCCCTCTCGAATAGCTTGCCCACATAATTGGCTGTCCTGTGATTTAATCTAAAACTAAACTCATTCAAATACTCTTGAATTTCTTTAGTGCCTACCTTTTTGCGGTAAATCTATGGTTTTCTGTAGAATACCATTTGAATACTTTGACAAAAAGAGTCTTCAGCGAACTTTTGGAACAACCTCAAATTCATGCTGTAAATATAGCTTGAGAATTCTAAATACCCATGTTTTTTAAATAAAAAACCCCCTTGCCGGAAAGCAAGAGGGCTTTTGTTGGTTAGCCAAGTGAGATTTACTCAATCGCGATTTTGGTAGTGGTTTTGTTAGTCAAACTTTGATTGGATAATAGATACATCCCTTTTGGCAAGTCTGAGAGTTCAAGTGTGGCGGTATGTTGTACTTGGTAAGAGCGCAACAGTGCCCCGTCCAATCTAAAGATTTGGATTTGGGAAGGCTCTCTGACTTCTACGTATAAGACTCCGGTGGTAGGGTTGGGGTAAACATGCAAGTTGTGCAGGTCTTCTTCTATTCCAAGCACGGGGCTTGAGGCCGTTCCCTGAGAGTATATGGGGCCACAGGTAGCGTTTTGGTTGAACTCAAACACAGTGGCAGCATAAGTAGCAGTCCCCAGATTGGTAACGATTACGGAGTTGCCATTGCCAACATAAACCACTTTGCCGCCCTCCAGTTCGGAGCCATTGCCCAAAAAATCAGCATTTGCGGTATAAACTTTGGTGTCTTGTGCGGTAGAGGTGCCTACGGCTGTACCTTCTCTAAGTACGACCATCCTTGAGCTTCCGTTGCCTGCTGTCCATTTGATTTCGAGGCGTTTGTTGCCCAGGTAAGTGAGCACAAGGTTGCTGGCGGGGGCAGTGGGGCGAGCGGCGGGAGTGCCTACCGGATTGCCGGATACAGATTGGGCACTGAAGTTGCCGCCCAGACAATTGAGGATTCGGCCTTGGTTTGAGGCGATGGCAGCTACTATGACCGAGCCTTGGGTGTGTATGTCCAAGGTAACGCCGCTATTGATGGTTAGGTTTCTGCAAGAAATATTACCGTTGGTTTGGGTGTTGTAGTCGGCTTCGATTATGGCATCGCGCGTGGAGGTAGGAGCACCATTGACCCACTGGCCACCTGTCCAAATCGAAACAACGGGGCCTTGAAACACGATAGCCGCTCCTGCACCTGACACTTTGGGGCTACCTGCATGGAAAGGCGCGCCAATCCAAGCCGTACCGCTGCTCAGTGCTACGCTGTATCCAAATTTATCATTTGCTTCGCGGTTGCCTGTTCCGGAAACGGATATTTTCCTAACCAATCCCCAGTTGTCGTTGCCGCCTTGCGAAGCACCAAACACGAAGGCCGCGCCAGCATCGTTAAGGGTATTTGCACCTGAGGCATCGAAGTTGTGTTCGGGTGAGCCTACCAGCGCGTATCCCCCTGACAGTGCGACTGCACTGCCAAACTTATCGCCTTGGGTTCTTGCATTGTTGCCGGTAGGCAGCAATTTGACCAGCCCGCCCCAAGCATCGTTGCCTCCGGTTGAGGCTTTGAAGACATAGGCCGCTCCGCTTTCTTCGAGTTGGTTTTCGCCTGAAGCATCAAAGCCGTGAAAAGGCGCGCCTACCAAAGCGTAACTGCCCTCTATGGCCACGCTGGAGCCAAACTTATCGCCTGAGTTTCTTGCGTTTTCCGTTCCAAAAGCTACAATTTTGCGAACTTGTCCCCAGTTGTTCAGTCCGCCTATGTCTTTTTTGAATATAAAGGCTGCCCCTGCACCGATTACGGGTTGGCCGCCTGTGGCGTTGGAGGCTACATTGGGCGCACCTACTATGGCGTACTGCCCTCCAATATGCACCGAAGTCCCAAAATTATCTTGCGCTGCCCGTGAACCGCCTGCTGAAGGTATGAGTTTTTTTACTTGTCCCCAATTATTGTCTCCTCCTTGGTTTTTTTCAAAGATGTAAGCCGCGCCAAAGTCATTGACCGCATTGGCACCGTTGGCATCAAAGTCGTGTTTGGGAGCACCGACTATCATCAAGTCGCCCGAGAGTGCCACGCTACTACCAAACTCATCTCCTGCCTGATGGGCATTTGTGCCTGTGGGAGTGATGACTTTTACTTGTCCCCAGTTGTCTGCGCCGCCCTGAGAAACTCTAAATAAAAATACTGTTCCTGCTTGGTTTAGGTTTGTATTGGGGCTTCTCTTGGGTGCACCTACCGCCAGCCATTCGCCAGACAAAGCCACAGCCGAGCCAAATGCGTCATTGATACCGCGTAAAGAAGGGGTGATTTTTTTAAGAAAACTCCATTGCGATCCGCTGCGTTTGAAAATGTAGGCTGCACCTGAGTTTTCAACGGTCGAACCGGCAGCATCTTCGTCTTCGTTGGGTGCACCTACCACTGCATAGTTGCCTGATACAGATACGGAAAAACCAAAATTGTCTTGCGTGGCCAAGCTACCGGGCAAAAGAAGTTGTGCTTGTCCCCAGTTTTCTGCACCGCCTTGGTTGACGGTGTGCAAACAAACAGCCCCGGCTTGGTCTAAAGATAAGGCATTTTGCGCGTTGAACTTGAATCCGGGCATACCGACCAACAGGTTGTTGCCCGAAGCGGCTATTGCTCTGCCATACAAATCGCTTGCGCTGCGGGTTTGGGTTGTTCCTATTCGGCGCAGTTGTCCCCAGTTGTTGGTGCCGCCTTGGTCTTTTTTATAGACAAAAGCAATGCCCGAATTGCTCAAACTGGAAGCACCTGTACTGTTGAAATCATTTTTGGCAGAGCCTACAAAAGCGAAATTGCCCGAAATGGCTACCGAATTGCCAAATTCGTCATTTTCATTCCTTGCATTGGGATCCGAGGGAATCAACATTGCCTGCACTCCCCACAGGTTTGTGCCGCCTTGGTCTTTGAAGAGCACATAAGCTGCTCCTGCATCATTGAGAGAGTTGCCGCCGGTGGCATCAGTTTTTTGGAAGGGAGAGCCGACTGCTGCGTAGTTGCCGTCAATGGCCACGCTGCTGCCAAAGGCATTGGAAGCTGCCCTACCGGTTGCGACCGTTTTTGCTAATTGTCCCCAAGCGTCTGTACCGCCTCTGTTTTGACTGAACAGGTAAACAGCCCCTGCCCCTGTCAGTGAGTTTTCTCCATTTTCATCCAAGCTATGCCCGGGTGCGCCCACTATGGCAATCTGTCCTGAGACGGCTACCGACACCCCAAATCGGTCATTGGACTGGCGGTCAGAGGCCACTATTTTTTTGAGTTGTCCCCATGAGTCAGTGCCCCCTTGGTCTTTTTTAAATACAAAAGCGGCACCGGCTCTACTGGAAAAGCCTCCTCCTGTCGCATCGTAGGCGTTGTTGGGTGAACCCACTATCAGATAATCACCTGACAAAGCCACCGAAGAGCCAAAACCGTCGCTGGTGTTGCGGTTGTTGAGTCCTGATGGGGTGAGTCGAGCCAATTGCCCCCAGTTGTCTGAGCCGCCTTGGTCTTTTTTGAACACGAAAACAGCACCTGCCTGAAATACCTCTGCTTCGCCACGGCTGTCAAAACTGTTGTTAGGAGCACCTACAGCAATGTAGTCTCCCGATATGGCAACCGAAGTGCCAAAAGCATCATCTGAGCGGCGTGCGTTGGTGCCGGAGGCGGTGAGCTTTTTTATTGGCCTCCATGTGCCTGACTCCAATTTGAAAACCAACGCCGCTCCTGCATTGCTGATGGATATACCCGCAAAATCGCGGGACTCGCTCGGAAGCCCCACCACGGCGTAATTGCCTGATATAGCGACTGACTCCCCTGCTTTGGTACGTTCTGCGCGCGCCGAAGACGAAACCCCCGAACGGGAGGATTCGTCAGCCAAGACCTTAATAATCTGTTCCCAGTCTTGGGCTTTTGATGAGGCAATACCGAAAAATAGCCAAATAAAGGCTACAATAAATGGTCTCCGTTTTTTCATAATTACAAACTTTTGAAAGGCAAATTAATGGTATTTAGTACTCGCATCAAAAAAAAGACTCTTTTGTTCAGACGCATAACAAAGCATCAAAAAAAATAAAATCTTGTCAAACGGCAAGATTTTATTTTTTTGATAAACAAGATGTTAGTGCACAGCATTTACTTTTTCCACTTAATACTGCAACCAATGGCTTTGGTGGTAGCAATTTTTACGGTTTTGCCTGCCAGTACGGCTTCTATTGCCTCTTCAACATATTTCGATTGTACGGCAGCAGCATCGCTGGGGCTGTCGTCCAAAGCTCCTATGTACTTGACTATGTTTTTGTTGCCTTCTTTGGCCAGCACAAAAATGTGAGGGGTTTTGGTTGCGCCGTAGGCTTTGGCTACTTCTTGAGTTTGGTCGAGAAGGTACAAAAAAGAATACTCTTTTTCTTGGGCGCGTTTTTGCATGTTTTCAAAAGAGTCTTCGGGGTAATCTTTGGCATCGTTGGGGTTGATGGCTACCACCGGAAAGCCCTTCTGGCTCATGTTTTTGTGCAATTCGATGATGCGGTCTTCATATAGCTTGGCGTAGGGGCAATGGTTGCAAGTAAAAATGACAATGTAACCTTTGGCATCTTTGATGGAGGCCAAAGAATACTTTTTGCCATCTACATTTTTGAGGTTAAAGTCAATCGCTGCATCGCCTATTTTGTAGCCGCCGGGCACAAAAGCCAAGCAAGCAAACAAAGGAACAAACAAAATTTTCTTCAATACATTTTTCATGGAATATGTAATTTAATAAATGATTTCAAACCTTGATACGAGAAATCGCCTTCATGAAAGGCAATTTTCTTGCCTTTTTTGTACAACACTGTTGCAGGTATGGAGCCGCCCCATTCTGTATCAACGGCGTTGATCCAATTGTTTGGATTTTTTTCATTAAAAAGACGAACTTCTGACTTCAAAGCTTTTGACACAACAAATTTTTCAAGTTTGGATCGGTATTGTTCAAAATCTATGCTCAGCAAAATGACTTTGACTTTTTTGGAACTGTATTCTTGGTTAATTTTTTCAAAATGAGGCAATTCGGCTACACAGGGGCCGCACCAAGTCGCCCAAAAGTTTACTATGTAAAGCGTGTCGGATGTTACTCTTTGCTCCAATTGAGCCAAGCTCATTTCTCGAACTTGCCCCGATGCTACGGTGCAAAAAACCGATAAAACCAGTACTGTAAGATGTTTCACTGTTTAGAGGGTCATTTGATGTCAAAAATAGAAAAAAAGAATAGCTTACAATTCATTGGGGATAAAAATCTCAAAGGGTAAAGACAAGCCAAGCCGTCTTTGGGCTATGAAAGTAGCGATTTTTTGGCATAGGAGAGATTTGAGACTCCACGACAACACCGGGCTTTATCATGCCTTAGGCTCGGGGCTTGCCGTGCAACCTGTTTTCATATTCGACAGAGCTATTTTGGACAAACTCGAAAAAAACGACAGAAGAGTTAGTTTTATTCACCTCTATTTGCAAAAAATCAATGAGTCGTACCAACAGCAAGGGGCTTGTTTGGAGGTGCATTATGGATTTGTGGAAGAGGTTTGGCGGCAAATCCTTGAGTGCCATGAAGTGGCGGCTGTCTATACCAACCGAGACTACGAGCCTTACGCCAAAGAAAGAGACCAAAAAATCGCTGCGTTTTTGCGCTCAAAAGGAATTGATTTTTTCGATTTCAAAGACCAGTGTATTTTTGAAAAGGCCGAAATCTCCAAAGACGACGGGCTGCCTTACACGGTTTTTTCGCCTTACAGCCGTAAATGGCTCGCCAAACTGAACCCTGCCCAAACCGACCAATACTACAAAAGTTTTGATGTTGAGAGCCTCTTGCACCATCTTTTGCCGTCTGACCCAAAGCCTATATTGAGCTTGGAGCAAATGGGCTTCATTCCCAACCACAGCCATCTGCCCGACAAAGAGCCTAATCTCGAAATTGTACGGCACTACGCTGAAAAGCGCAATTTTCCCGCCTCCCAAACCACCACCCGAATCGGAGTCCATCTCCGCTTTGGCACTATCAGCATCAGAGAAATGGTCAGAGTTGGCCTTGAACTCAGTCCCGTTTGGCTCAATGAGCTGATTTGGAGGGAGTTTTATATGATGATATTGGACAATTTCCCTCATGTAGTCGCTGAAAACTTCAACCGCCGCTACAATGGCATCGCATGGCGCAACAACGAAGCAGAGTTTCGGGCTTGGTGCGAAGGAAAAACAGGCTATCCTTTGGTAGATGCGGGTATGAGAGAGCTAAACCAAACCGGATTCATGCACAACCGCGTGCGGATGGTAACGGCCAGTTTTCTGACCAAACACTTGCTGGTGGACTGGCGTTGGGGGGAGGCTTACTTTGCCCAAAAACTCACTGACTTTGAGCTATCCAGCAACAACGGCGGCTGGCAGTGGGCAGCCAGCACAGGAACAGACGCACAGCCGTATTTTAGGGTCTTCAACCCCACGGAGCAAGCCAAAAAATTTGACCCCAAAGCCCAATACATCAGACAGTGGATAGCCGAGTGGCAGACTATGGAGTACCCTGAGCCTATTGTGGAGCACAGCTTCGCAAGACAAAGAGCCATCGAAGCCTTCAAAGTGGGGGTGCAACAAAACTCTGATTAGCACAAGCATTTTATACCAAGATTTAAGTGATTTTTAAGATTTTAGGGCTTGATTCGCTTGATTTTAAAGGATTTAATTCTACAGAGAATATAAAACCACTTAATTTATAGTATATAAACACATGCGATGCCTACGGCATGGGGCGCGTCTATCTTGGTTTAAAGGATTAGAAAAAATCCTATTGCGTAATGTGGTACTTATTGAAAAACCACCCCAACAGTGGGGCGGTACAGTGGTTTAGCTCTCCATAAGAGAGAGCATCTGTCTCCCTCTTTAGGAGCGAGATAACATCGCCCTCCACTCAAAACGGCATGTTAATACCTCACCACCAGTTTGTGGCGTTTTTCGTCGGAGACGGTCAATTTTTTGCGTCCTTTGGCGCGGCGAGAAGCCAAAACCCTGCGACCGTTGGCGGTAGCCATTCTTTCACGGAAGCCGTGTTTGTTGCGGCGCTTGCGATTTGAGGGTTGAAATGTCCTTTTCATGACTATTATTTTTTTCCTTTACTTCAAACAAAAAGCCCCTAAAAACACAGTAGGGGCAAACCGTCGGAGTGGCGGGATTTGAACCCACGACCACTTGCACCCCATGCAAGTACGCTACCGGGCTGCGCTACACTCCGAATGGGCTGCAAAGATAGCCAAAAATCACAAGCACCAAAAAATTATTCCATTTTTTTAAAAAAGCAGGTTGCAGCCCCTGATGTCCGAGTGGTCGAGTCTGCCCAGCACCTCAAAACTGCCGTCTGCGTGTTTTTTGCCTATATCGCTGATTTCCAAAAAACAACAACTGTCTATATTGGCCAAGTCAATCATGTTGATGCCTCCCGTGCCTTCGGTGTAAGAAAAGGGGTCTTGCGCTTGGCGAATCAGCACCTCACACCAGCGCGGCGCAACAAACCTGCCTCCCCCCTGAGAGTAGCACTGCGAAAGCATCTCCGTCATCCCATACTCAGAATGGATCTCTTTGATTCCCAATAACTCCGACAAAATACCATGCAACTGCTCTCTGACCACCTCTTGCCTTCTGCCTTTCATGCCCCCGGTCTCCATCACCACCACATCGTTCGGCGGCATGGGGTGTTTTTCCGCAAAATCCCAAAGCGCAAAACTCACCCCCAGCAGCAAGGTCTTGTCTGTGCGGGTCGCTCTCAACTCAGAGACAAGCGACTCGTAATCATAAAGATAAAAACCACCGCCTCGGCTATGTCGCAAAAAACTTTCCACCATATACACCAGTGAAGAGCCGCTCCGCTCCAAATAAGAGGGCAACAGTCCAAAAATATACCAATCGCCCAAAGACCCGTAATGCTCCTCAAAGATGGTTTTTGATACCGACTCACAAAAGCCCAAATCGGCCACATGATGCAAACTCGGACGCTGCCCGCCCGTGGTGCTGCTCGAAAAAACTCCTTGGCTTTGCCATCTGCCGCTCTTGACCGTATGGCTTTTGAAAAACGAAACAGGCAAAAAAGGAATCTCTTGCAGACAGCGCACCCGCGTAGGCGTGCGCCTGAGGTGCTGACAGTAGCTCCTATATAGCTCGTTTTCAGTGTATTGATAGCCAAAAGCCTCCAAGGCCGCCGACTCAAAGTCCCGCCGACTCATCTCAAACACGCACTCTTTGAAGGTATCCGAAAAACTCACTGGATCAAATCGTGCGCTAAGTTATCAAAAGTCAAGTTATTTTCCGGCTAATCTTCGTACAATATAATCTTCTTCAGTAATTGGCTTTATGGTAGTACATAAACAGAGGAGTTGTCACGGAGACACTAAACAAACCTAAGAGTATTTGGATGATTTTACTTTCAGATTCAATCGCCTCTACCTATGTGGGCAAGCTATTTGAGAGGGCTTTAGAGTTTGCTATTCTACCCCAAATCACATTTGCAGAATCAACCAATAAATTTATTATTCTAAATACCTGTGTAGAAAAATTTGTATTCCCTAAATTCCCTAAATTTTATGAATACAAACACTACTTTACCATCACGGAGTCTTTTGCAGCCTTGGGCGGATTGAGAAAATAGTTTCGCCCTTTGGCTTTTTTTGCGTCCACTCTACCCAAGGCTTGCGATGCTTTTTTGTCGTCGGGAAAATACTTGATGGCTTTTTGGTAGCAGTTTTGGGCTTTTTCAAAGTCAAAGAAGTAATATTCGTAGATAAATCCCAAGTCAAAGAAGCCTTTGTTGACCAAAGGATTGTGTCTTAATGCCGCTTCATAATACTTCACGGCCTCTTTGAGGTTCTTTTCTGATATCTTTTGGTCTTTGAGAGCCAAAGCCGCTCTCCACTGAGTGGAATCGTTTTTGTAGGCTTTTTCAAAATAGTAAAGTGCGGAATCTTCTTTTTTTAGCCTCAGGTAAGCGGTGGCCACCGTGGTCATCATAGAGGGGCTTACGGCTTGGTATTGGGCTGATTTGTTGTAAATATCAATTGCTTTACGGCTTTGTGCTTTGTTGATGTGGAGTTGCATCAGCAAATCGGCGGCTTCTGTGCAGCGTGGGTACTTGTGCAGCAAAGGCTCCAAGCGGCGACGGGCTGCAAGCGTATCTGCCTGATTGAAAAAGATTTGGCTCAAATACAGTAAGGTTGTGGAATCGCTGTAATAGCTATTGTTTTCACACTCTAACAAATAGCTTTTGGCTTGAGCAAAATTTCCGGCTTTGAAGTACAACTCTCCCAGCAATGCCGTTAGGTCAGGGTGGTTATAGCCCTCATCTTGTGCGGTGAGGGCAGAGTTGAGTGCTTCTTGGATTTGGTTGAACCGGTTTTCGATGAGTGCTTTTTGGTAGTGGTATTTGGGCTGATAACGGCTGATTTTGATGGCATCTTCTATGTCGCGACGGGCTGCCCTCATCCTGCCTGCTCTAAAATTTGCCAGGCAGCGTTGGTAGTAGAGTTTGTCTGAATTTGGATTTTTCTCGATGAGCAGTGTGAGGAACTTAATGTGCTCTTTGTATTGCTCTGTGTTTGGTGGGGTAAGAGGCACTAATTTTTCTTCGGTGTTGGTGCCTGACTCACAGCCCAAAAGTAGAGATACCAAAAGTACAATAGTTAGACAAGGTCTTTCTTGCATTGCTTGGCTTCGGGGGCATTGGGGCAAAAAACAAAGGTGTCTTGCTCAACATCTTGGGGTTGGCTCAAAAAAGGCTTGGCACAAACCGGTAAAATGACTTTGCTGTTGTCTTGTTTTTCGATTCGTTTCATAATATAAGATTTAAAGTTAGCTCAATTTGACAACCGGAATAGTGTTTTTCGCATTTTGCTGATTTTTTCCTCTGCATCAATAAGGTAAACAAGGGTTTTGGCTATTTCCATATCTACCTGCAAAATCTGTGCAGCTTTTACCACAGCGTCTGACTCTTCCCATGCCAGTTTGTCGGTTCTTGCCATTTTGATAGAATCGTAGAGCAAAGCCTTTGATAGATTGATGTGCATAAACTCTTTGAGTTTTTCTAAAATAGCATTGAGATCGGCGTTCTTGTAGTCAAATTTTCGCAATCTCTCCACAATGTGAGGGGGAATGGCCGTTAAATTTACATATTCTTCAAATAGCCAGTCGTACTCGGGTTGAGAGACCACTCCATCAGCACCTGCGATTTTGATAAGTGCCTGACAATAAAGCTCGTCAAATTCTTCGTTTATGTACTCAACACCAAAAACTTTTCTATAAACGATCCCTGCTTTTCGCCACTTGGGGGTCAGTGGTTGTTCAGCCGTGAGAATAGGAGGGGCTTCAAAAATCGAACGTCGGGTTGCATCCAAGGAGATTTCGGTGCTTACCAACCCTTCTATGGTTTTGGCCAAATAAAGCGGCACACCCAACAGCTCTGCCGCCAGTTCTACCGCTGCCCGCTCTATGGGCGAATAATCGTTGTCGGCGCGGGACATTCGTACGGCATCGTAGATAAGGGCACGCCTAAAGTTTATGGGCATTCCACCTGAAAGATTGTTCAGCAGTTCAGTCAGATTTGCACTATGGTAATCAAACTTCATCAACTCGTCTCTGTGCTCTTGGGACGCATCCAAAATGGACATAAAGTCATTTAAAAGCCATTTCATTTCTTCCTCAGAAATCACACCGTCCGCTCCGGCTATGCACATCAGCGCCTTGGCATAGTCTATCCAATGATGGCGGTGAATCGTTTCACCGTATATCATTTTAGCTATTGCAGAGCCTAATATTGTATCGTTGTAAAGATTGTGCATAATAAATTTTTGACAATGCACAAATATAGCAGCACGGGCGAATCGAAAAAAAATTAATTGCTGCTCTTGTTTACTAATCCAGCTATCCAAGACCTAAACTCTTGGGGTACAATGATATGCCTGTGAGGGAAGGGTATTTCTATATTTTCTTGGGACAGCCTCTCAAATATCGAGTAATAGAGTTCACTTTTGAGTTTTGGCTCGTTGTCTGTGTAGTCTTGTGTCCAAACCAGCAGTTCAAAGTCAAGGGAGCTTTCTCCGTAGCCTATGAAGATTGTGTCCACCGGCATGTCTTGAAGCACGCCCGGATGGGCTTTCCCTACTTCGTTGAGTATTTTCCTAACTTTTAGAGGTTCAGAACTATATGAAACGCCTACCGGAATATGTACCCTGATTTTTCGGTCTGTGTAGCTGTAATTGATGACCTTGTTGTTGATAAAATCTGAATTGGGTACTATAATGCTTATGTTGTCGCGGGTACTGATGACGGTAGAGCGAGGGGATATTTCTATGACCGTGCCTTGGGTTTGTCCGATGGCCACGAAATCTCCCGGTTTGATTGGCCGCTCAAACAAAATAATAATGCCGGAGATAAAATTGCTGGTGATGTTTTGTAAGCCGAAACCTATTCCCACTCCCAAAGCCCCCACCAAAATACCAAAAGCACTTAGATCTATACCTGCATTTTGGATAATAACATACAACCCCAGCCCAACGATAAAATACCGCACAAAGACGGCTGAAGTTTGGGCTACATGTTGTTCGAGGTTAAATCGCTTGGTGAGGTTATTCTGGAGAAGTCGGGCGGCTATTTTAGCTATCCAAGTTATCAAAAACACTGAAAAAACAACCTCTGAGAGCAGTGCAATAGAAACTTGGGTTTTGCCCAAACTCATAAAAGGAAACCTGATGAAGTTGATAAATTCATCAAAAAAATACGTAAGTTCTTGCATGTAAGATTTAGTTGAACTGTTTGTGCCAAAAATAAGCCATACGAGTTGATTTAGTGGGATTTTTTGCTCTCTGCTGCTGAATTTGTAAAAACTTTTCGACCTTTGACGCAAACAACCGAACCGGATTGATGGGTTGTTTATGACTAAATAAATTTCCTACTCATTCAATAGATTTGCAAAATGATACTGTCTTCGAGTTTGCTTGATGATTTCTTGAAAAAGCAAAACATCAACCCTGATGGGTTTCGTCAGGCGCACCCCCAAAAGTACCTCCAATGGCTCAATGAATTTTCAGAGTTGAGCGAAAATTCTTTTTTACAACAAAAACTATTCTATATCAATAAGTTTCGCAGGCTCTATCCTTTGGTTTGTCATCAACAAAAAGAAAACTGACTTGAAATCCAATCCATCCTTTATTCTTAAAATTTCGCTGCTGGCAACCGGTTTTTCAGGTATTGTGGCGGAGTACGTGCTATCCACGCTGGCTTCTTACTTTCTGGGCGATTCTACCATACAGTGGACAATGATTTTGTCGGTGATGCTTTTTTCTATGGGCTTGGGCAGCAGTTTTTCCAAATACATAGAGGGCAGGCTGCTTGAAAAATTCATTGCCGCTGAGTTTTTGCTTTCTGTGCTGGTGGCTTACAGCGCAATGGCGGCTTACAGCGCGGCTTCGTTTGCGGCGGGCGGGTTGCAGGTTTTCATTTTTGGCTTGGATGCGGTGGTTATTTATGTTTTCGCCATAGCGATTGGTTTTTTGATTGGGATAGAAATTCCTTTGGTTATGAGGCTCAATGATGCTTTTGAAACCCTCAAAATCAACGTAGCGGCTGTTATGGAAAAAGACTATTACGGCTCACTGATTGGAGGGGTATTTTTTGCTTTTGTAGGGCTGCCCTTGCTGGGACTCACTTACACACCTTTTGTCTTGGGAACGGTCAATTTCTTGGTTGCCACAGTGGTTTTGTACCGGCTTTTTCCTTTGGTGGAAGGCAGGGGGCGTAAGTTTTTTCCCCTTTTGGCGGTTTTGGTGGCTGTTCTTATTGGCATGGGTGCTTTTTTTGCCCAAACAGTAGTGGATTTGGGAGAGCAACGCCGCTACCAAGACCGAATCGTGTTTCAAAAGCAAACCCGTTACCAAAAAATTGTGGTTACTCAGTGGAAGGGTCATCACTGGCTCTACCTCAACACCCACCAACAGTTGAGCAGTTTTGATGAATACCTGTACCACGAACCGCTGGTTCATCCGGCTATGTTGCTCGCTCAGGGAGCTACCGATGTGTTGATTTTGGGAGGCGGGGACGGTTGCGCCGCAAGGGAAGTGCTCAAATACCCGCAAGTAGAGCGCGTTACCTTGGTAGATTTGGACACTGAAATGACCAAGTTGGGCAAAGAAAACCCCATTTTCACCCGACTCAACGACTCCTCGCTTCACAGCCCCAAAATCAACATCATCAACCAAGATGCCTACAAATTTATGGATGAAACCATGGGTTTTTATGACGTGATGATAGTGGACTTTCCCGACCCGCGCACCATAGAAATCGGCAGGCTCTATTCGGTGGAGTTTTTTGTGATGTGCTACCGTCACTTGCGTCCCAACGGGGCTATTATCGTACAAAGCGGCAGTCCTTATTTTGGCCCTGAGGCGTTTTATTGTATCAAAAAAACACTGCAAACAGCCGGTTTCAATGTCGTGCCGCTACACAACCACGTGCTGACTTTTGGGGAGTGGGGATTTCAGTTGGCCAGCAAGTCACTGAATACCGACCAAATACTCCAAAGACTGCGCCACCAAAAAATTCCCATCCCTACCAGATGGCTTACCGTAGATGCCTTGGATATGATAACCAGATTTGGAAAGCCCATCTCTCAGACAGACACAGCCGCTATTTTGCCCAACAAAATCCACTTGCCCACTTTACACAACTACTACAACAAAGGGGTTTGGGAGTTGTATTGACTGCCGCGCAAAGGGAATAGCCCTCTGATTACGCAATACGATTTTTTCCAATCGTTAATTTGAAATAACCCCTTGATGATGAAGGTTTTGTATATTTGTAGCCCTTGCATTTGTTGATGGTATTTGACCTCGACGAGTTGAACATCTTTGATGCCGCTTTTCTATACACATGCCATCCCTACGGAATGAATGCCTCCACGCCATAGGAATGGCTTGTATTAAGCCCCAAATGCTGTTTGTACCTGTTAATCCATGTTTATTTGAGAAACAAAATCTCACGGTATTTGGGCAAAGGCCAAGTTTCGCTATCTACCAATAGTTCAAGCTCATCTACGGCCAAACGGATTTTGTCAAAGTATTTTTCTTTGACGTTGTCGCAATACTCTTGGGCTTTATTTTCATGCAATGCGTTGATTCGTTCGCGCTCTTTGATCATAGCCGAAACATCGGCTTTTAGGCTATTAACTCGTTGGGCGATTTCTGCAATGGTAGCCACTATTCCGCTGTTGTCCAAGTTCAAATCTTTCAAACCGTTGGCATTGGCTATGAGTTTGGTTTGGTAAGAAATAGCAGCGGGGATGATGTGATTGAGCACAAGGTCGCCCATGATGCGCGATTCGATTTGTATTTTTTTTGCGTAGTTCTCACACATAATTTCGTAGCGGGCTTCCAGTTCGCGGTGGGAGCAAATTTTATGCCTGGCAAAAAGTTCGCTTGTTTGCTCACTGAGAAATATTTTGATGGCAGAGGGGGTGTTTTTGATATTGGAAAGTCCCCGTCTGGCGGCTTCTTCTTGCCACTCTTGAGAATAGCCGTCTCCACCGAACAAAATCACTTTCGACTCTTTTATGTACCTGCGCAAGATTCCTATCATAGCCAACCTTTTCTCTGTGCCTTGCTCGATTTGGGCTTCCACTTCGGCGTTGAAGTCAGTGAGTTGGTCGGCTACTATCAAATTGAGTACCGCCATAGGAAAAGCCGGATTGGCTTCCGATCCTACCGCCCTAAATTCAAATTTATTGCCCGTAAAGGCAAAAGGCGAAGTACGGTTGCGGTCGGTGTTATCTAAGATGATTTCGGGTATTTTGTCAATGCCGAGTTTCATGTAGAGGTTGTCGCCTTTTTCTATCACCACGTTGCCGTTATTTTCCAATTCTTCGAGCACTGAAGTAAGTTGGCTTCCCAAAAATACCGATACGATAGCCGGTGGGGCTTCATTGGCTCCCAATCGGTGGTCGTTGCCGGCGGAGGCTATGCTGGCCCGAAGCAAATCGGCGTAGTGGTGCACGGCCTTGATGGTATTGACCAAAAAAGTCAAAAACAGTAGATTTTCTTTTGCGCTGCCGGAGGGCTGAAACAGATTGACCCCTGTGTCGGTGATCAAAGACCAGTTGTTGTGTTTGCCGCTGCCATTGATGCCGGCGAAAGGCTTTTCATGGAAAAGAACCTTCATGTCATGCTTTTCTGCCACTTTTTCCATGATGTCCATAAGCAGCAGGTTGTGGTCAATGGCTACGTTGAGGTCTTCGTAGATAGGGGCAACCTCAAACTGACTGGGGGCCACTTCGTTGTGTCGGGTAGCCACAGGAATACCCAGTTTCCAAGCCTCTACTTCAAAGTCTTTCATAAAGTTGAAGACCCTAGGGGGTATCGAGCCAAAGTAGTGGTCTTCAAGCTGTTGCCCTCTGGCAGGCGTGTGCCCAAACACACTACGCCCCGACATCACTAAGTCAGGTCGAGCAAAATACAATGCCTTGTCAATGAGGAAGTACTCTTGTTCGCAGCCCAAAGAAGCACTCACCTTTGAGATATTGCGGTCGAAATGTTTACATACGGCTGTGGCGGCTTTGTCCACGGCTTCACTTGACTTGAGCAAATGGGTCTTGTAGTCTAAGGCTTCTCCCGTGTAAGACACAAAAATAGTTGGAATACAAAGAGTTGTGCCCATTATGAACATGGGAGAGGAGGGGTCCCATGCGGTGTATCCTCTGGCTTCAAAAGTGGTGCGAATGCCTCCACTTGGGAAAGAAGAACCGTCAGGCTCTTGTTGAACCAGTGTGCTGCCGCTGAATTTTTCTATCCCCGCATAAATATTGAAAAATACATCGTGTTTTTCGGCTGTGCTGCCTGTGAGCGGATGAAACCAGTGGGCATAATGGGTGGCTCCTTTGGAGGTAGCCCAGTTCATAGCGGCAGCCGCTACATCGTCGGCGGTCTCTTGGTCTATTTTTAAGCCGTTTTCGATGGCGTATTTTACTTTTTTGAAAACCTGCGATGCCAGCATTTTTTGCATCACAGAAAGCGAGAAAACATTTTCTCCAAAAAAATCGGAGATTTTACCCTTCATCTGCTGGGGTTCGATGGGTTTGCGGCGGTAGAGTTCCTCAATAGCCAAAAATCTTAGTGTTGCCATAAATAGGTATAAATTTTGGGCAAAAGTAGTTGAATTTTTGTAAATAATCAAAAAATAAGTCAAAAAAAATACTTATTTTTCCAAAAAATATATTTTTTCTGTGTTTTTAGGGTAAAATATAAACGGTATATAATCGAATTTTTCTTTTTCAATTTTAATTTTACGATACAACGCCCCCTCGGCCATGGAGCCACAAGTCTGAGAATTGATTAATTTTGCTTCAAAGCAAACTGTGATGAGAATTTTAAAGATGTTGTGGTTGGTCTCTTTTCCGGTTTTTATTTTTGTTCATGTGTTGGTATATGCTCATTATGAAGGGATTAACGTGTATTTAGTCTTTGATGCCGTCGGCAATCCTTCTCTTGCAGTGCACAAAAACACGTATTTTAATCTGGTGTTGGCTCTGGTGGTGGTGGTCAATGTCTTCTCTATGATTTTGAGTAATTTACCGCCTTATATGCCCAAAGATTTGATTTTCGCCCCCAAAAAAAATGTCTGGCTTTCTTCGGCCAAAAACAGCATGATTTTTTTTAAAAATTTTAGCCTTTGGGCAAAAGGCCTGGGGCTGATAGGCAATTTGTTTTTTTCTTGGGCTGTGATTATGGTTTATTCTGTCAATATCAAGCAGTTATACGATTTGAGTTGGATGATTTACTTGTTTTTGATTTCGGTAGTGGTTTGGATTGTGTCATTTTTTTATGTTTTTAGCCTATCACCCGAAAAGTTAGAGTCGGGACAGTTGGGGTAAATCTTTCTTGATGGGCAGTTTCATCAGCCGGGCTTGGGGCAACGCTTGAATGGGTTGTCAAAATCAAGTAAAAAAGTCCGAAGGTATCGCAATCGGCATCAGCGGGTTAGCCAAGCCCCTACCTGCTCAAATACAAGTTGCGCCGAGAGTACACCTCCAAAAAGAAATCATCCCGCAGGTTTTTGATGAAATAAATCGCTTCGCCGGTGGATTTCATTTCAGGGCCGAGTTCTTTGTTTACTTTGGGGAACTTGTCAAACGAGAACACGGGTATTTTGATGGCGTAGCCCTGTTTGTGGGGCTGAAAATTGAAATCCTTGACTTTGGCCGCTCCGAGCATGATTTTGGTGGCTATATTGATGTAAGGCTCTTGGTAGGCTTTGCAAATAAAAGGCATGGTGCGCGAAGCGCGGGGGTTGGCCTCTATCACATAGACCGTGTCCTCTTTGATGGCAAACTGTATGTTGATGACCCCCTTTACCTGCATGGCCAGTGCGATTTTGCGCGTAATATCCTCAATCTGAGCGATGAGGAAGTCGCCCAGGTTGTAAGGGGGCAACACGGCGTATGAGTCGCCTGAGTGAATCCCCGCCGGCTCGATGTGCTGCATGATGCCCATGATATAGACCTCTTCGCCATCGGCAATGGCATCGGCCTCCGCTTCGATAGCCCCCTCCAAAAAATGGTCTAATAAAATCCGATTTTCCGGTATATCCTGCAAAATCTGCACGACGTGCTCTTCCAGTTCGGCTTCGTTGATGACTATCTTCATGGATTGGCCACCCAGCACATACGAAGGCCTCACCAAGAGAGGAAACCCCAGTTCGCGGCACAGCACCAAAGCCTCGTCGGCGTTTTGCACGACCCCAAACTTAGGGTAAGGAATGTTGTTTTCTTTGAGGAGCGTAGAAAACCGGCCTCTGTCTTCAGCCAAATCCAGCGATTGGAAGCTCGTCCCCAAGATGGGGATGCCGTAGCGGTCTAACTTTTCGGACAGTTTGAGTGCCGTCTGTCCGCCCAGTTGCACAATCACGCCGATGGGTTTTTCGTGGCGGATGATGTCGTAGATGTGTTCCCAAAAGACTGGCTCAAAATAAAGCTTGTCGGCAATGTCGAAATCGGTGGATACGGTCTCGGGGTTGCAGTTGATCATAATGGTTTGATAACCAATTTCTTTTGCTGCCAGCACCCCATGAACGCAAGAATAGTCGAACTCTATGCCCTGCCCAATTCGGTTGGGGCCGCTCCCCAAGACCAAGACTTTGGGTTTGTCGTCGGTGGTGCTTTCGTTTTCGTGCTCAAAAGTAGAGTAAAAATAAGGCGTTTGGGCTTCAAACTCCGCCGCACAGGTGTCCACCATCTTCCAAACCCTTTTGATACCCAACTCCTCGCGCCGCTTATAGACTTCGCTCTCCCAGCAGCGCAATAGGTGGGCAATCTGTCGGTCGGCGTAGCCCTTTTGCTTGAGTGTGAGCAATAGCTCATAAGGTATATCATTGATTGAGTGGCCGTTGCGCTCGATTTCTTTTTCCAGCAAGACCAACTCTTCAATTTGCTTTAAAAACCACCTGTCAATTTTGGTAAGCTCTGCAATGGTGCGTGTCGAAATGCCCATCTTGTAGGCATCGTAAATTCGGAATACCCTATCCCAGCTTGGGTTTTTGAGTTTTTCCAGTATGATGGCTTGGTCGGTGATTTCGCGCCCGTCTGCACCGAGTCCGTTGCGCTTGATTTCCAGAGACTGACAGGCTTTTTGTAGGGCTTCTTGGAAGGTTCTCCCTATGCCCATGGCTTCGCCTACCGATTTCATTTGCAGCCCCAGTCGGCTGTCCGCGCCCTTGAATTTGTCAAAGTTCCAGCGCGGTATTTTGACGATGACGTAGTCCAAAGCCGGCTCAAAGCAGGCGGAAGTGTTTTTGGTGATGGCGTTGGGGATTTCGTCGAGGTGGTATCCGATGGCGAGCTTGGCGGCTACTTTGGCTATGGGGTATCCGGTGGCCTTGGAAGCCAAGGCCGAAGAGCGGGAAACACGAGGGTTGATCTCGATACCTATAATTTGCTCAGATTGAGGCTCTAAAGCAAACTGCACATTGCAGCCTCCGGCAAATTCACCTATGGCGTTCATCATCTTGATGGCCAAGTCGCGCATTGCTTGGTACACGGTATCGGGCAGGGTCATGGCGGGGGCTACCGTTACGGAGTCTCCGGTATGAATGCCCACAGGGTCGAAGTTTTCTACTGTGCAAATGATGATGACGTTGCCGATGCTGTCGCGCAAAAGTTCCAGTTCAAACTCTTTCCAGCCCAAAATGCTCTGCTCGATGAGCACCTCGTGGCTGGGTGAGGCTTGCAGGCCGCGCATCAAAGCCTCGTCAAACTCTTCGCGCGTATGGACAAAACCACCGCCCGTGCCCGCCAAGGTAAAAGACGGCCTTATCACCAAAGGAAAACCGATTTCTTGCGCAATTTCTTTGCCCTCCAGCATGGACTTAGCCGTGCGGCCTTTGCAGACATTGACCCCTATTTCCAGCATTTTTTTGCGGAAGAGTTCGCGGTCTTCGGTGCAGCGTATGGCATTGGTATC
The DNA here is from genome assembly GCA_964602415.1 of uncultured Roseobacteraceae bacterium. Taxonomy (GTDB): domain Bacteria; phylum Bacteroidota; class Bacteroidia; order Cytophagales; family Flammeovirgaceae; genus CAZRQL01. Next base: position 75,022 of record CAZRQL010000005.1, on the reverse strand, counting down.
CACCCCAATCATCTCAACGCCAAACTCTTGCCAAATACCGACCTCTTGGCACTCTATGGCCAAATTCAGTGCGGTTTGTCCGCCCATCGTAGGGAGCACGGCATCTACTTTGTGCTTTTCAAGTATCTGAACAATAGAGGCTTTGGTCAGGGGCAACAGATAAACATGGTCGGCGGTTACGGGGTCGGTCATGATGGTGGCGGGGTTGGAATTGATCAAAATGACCTCGATTCCCTCTTCGCGAAGCGAGCGAGCCGCCTGAGAACCCGCATAATCGAACTCGCAAGCCTGACCGATGACAATAGGGCCGGAGCCAATAATGAGCACAGAGCGTATATCCTGTCGTTTGGGCATAGTATCGAACTAAATGCCGCAAAGGTAGGTTGAAAAATCATTTCTTGATGGGCTTTGCTGCAAATCAAAAGCTAAAACCTTATTTTTCAACCATTATCCAGCCTTTGCAGACCCTTCCCGAGGGCGGGGTAAGAGAATAATAGTACACGCCCGGGGGCAGCCCTTCGGCAGACCACTCATTTTGGTAGTTTTCACTTTGGTAAACAATTCTTCCCCAGCGGTTTACAATCACGATTTTGTGAGGCCCGTAGCGGGCGTTGATGTCAAACTGCTCGTTGAGGCCGTCGCCGTTGGGGCTAATGAAGTTGGGCAAAACCAAGCGTTCAATACAAAAGTCAAATGTAGTATCCACTTGGCAATGAGCTTTTTTTGCACTAAAACCAATCACAAAACAGCCCGTATCGGGCAACATGTGCGCGTCTATTTCTTTGGTTCGCAAAATTTCTCCATTGATAGACCAAACAAACTCATCGGCGTAGGGGGTTTGGTTTTTAGCCACCAAAAAAGGCATTTCCCCGCAGTCGCCATCGCCATAGACCTTGATATTGGGCACGATAGGGGGCACGACTTCAACTTTGACTTGTCCGTTGGTTAGGCATTGTTCGCCTTTGGTTATTTTGAAACGGTACGTTGAGGTTTGTTGCGGCTTGAGCGTAACGCTGAAAGCATTGACATTGAGGGGCGCAAGCCATTCCACACTTCCCTCAGTCTGTACCTGCAAGGTGGTAGATTCGCCTATGCACAAAACGGTGTCACCAATCACTTGATAATCAATATCAAAAACCCTTATGGTGTCTGCAAACACGGCCACCGTGCTGCAATAGTTTGGATTTTCTACGGTGTACCGAACTACGTACTTACCCGGTTTGCTAAACGTGTGGGTTAAAGGTGTGTTGTTGGGGGAGGTTTGGCGCAACAGGCCGTCAATTTCCCAAGTGAAGCGAATGCCTTGGGCTTTTGGGGCAGAAAAAGTGGCGGTAAGCGGTGCGCAGCCACTGTTTTTTGATGCAGTAAACCTCGCCGTAGGCACTCCCAAATCAAACTTAAAAGCCATGTTATTGCAGTTTTGTGAGTTGCCCATACTTGAGCCGTCAGTGGTGGGTATGTTGGGGGCGGTGCCTTGTCGGTCTCTGCTTCGACAGGCGCAAACAGCTTGGTACACCGTCCCGTCTTCACTAAAACGACTCGTGCCCCCGTCCACGTGCTCGCCGCTGCCTTGCGTACCGCCAAAAAAAGTGGCGTAAATGAGTTTGTCCATAGCCACTGAAACCACCATGAAATAAAAATCGCTCGAATCTTGCGGCGAGTTGGGTATAAAAGCATCGCTTGTGGTGGGCAGTCCTTTGGTGCTACCCCCCACAAATCCGTCGTCTTCGGTGGTTTCGAGGGTGTTGGTATTCAAAGCATTTGAAGCCCAGCCGGTTATGTTGATGTTGTTGCAGCGGCTCACCTGAAAGCCCGTGGGCACAAAATCGGGTGTTCCGTCGCCACTGCCCAACACAGTGTTGGTCAATACCTGACTCAGGTCGGCATCGAGGCGCATCAAAAACTGTCCGCTTTTTGGGTTGGAATAGACCCCTCTGCTCACCACAAAACGCCCATCGGTTTGGCCGAAGCAAAAGATATCGTTGCTGTTGGGGTCAAAGTCCACATAAAAGACTTTGTCGTAGCCGCTTGTGCCCACGTAAGTACCGGCCAACAGATCGCCCTTTTCGGCATCAAGAAGGGCAACAAATCCATCCGAAACCCCACCGGCATAGTTTTTTTGGGCTGCATTGGGGGTAAGGGGGAAATCTGTTCCGGTAGTAGAGCCACCGATGAGTAGCTTTTTGTCTTTGAGTCTGATGCTGCAACCGGTCTCTCTGCCTGAGCTGCCTATGGAAACCAGCCAAAGCGACTGGCTCAAGTCTGCGGAGAGTTTTTGGACAAACACTGAGCCTTGGGATTGGCTGCCAAATGTATTGGTTGGAGATAAATTGGTTGAATTGGAGGCGTATATGACGTAAGGATGGTTTTGTTTGTCCAAGATGACTTCCATTCTGATGGCATCGCCGTAGTTTTTGTTTATGGTGGGATGCAGACTGATGCCGTCTGAGCCGTTGCCCCCCAAATAGGTACATGCTTTGAGTTGCGTACCCTCTTGGCTTAAAATTGCCACAAACAAATCCGACCCGCCTATCATCTCATAGCCCGAAATCGGGGTGACGTTGTTGCCCCCTGCATGGGTTCTTCGGTACGAGTTGGCAAAAACAGGCAGATTGCGAGAGGCGGTAAGCCCAAGCATGACCAAATTTTGATCGCTATCGCAAATAATTGATACCGGTATGTCCACTTGCGAACCTCCAAAAAAAGTTGCGTAGAGCTTGGTTTGTTTGTCTGTGTCGTACTTGATGATGGCCACGTCCACCTCGCCGTTGAAATCTACATCAAAACTGCCGACAGTAGTGGGGAAATTTGCCCCAAACACCGTTCCGCCGGCATAGAGGTTGCCCAAAGAGTCAAAACCTGCCGTATTGCCCCAGTTGTCGGAGGTAGAGCCTGAAAATGAAGAAAATACCAGCAAAGGGTCTATGAGCAAATCTTGGCTTGTATCGTAGCCCTGAGGAAAGACAAAGCCCACGGTATTGCCTTGCAAATCGAACTCGGTGGGCACTTCTACCCATTTTTTGCCCTTTTTCTGGTAGCTGACGGGCTTTAGCTCAATGACGGTATCTGTGCCGCTTACGATATACAGATTGCCGTACCTCAAAAACAAGGTATCCACGCCGCTGTATTGCATGTTGATTTGGGCAGTCGAGACCCCGGCTTTGACCTCAAAATCATACTTTAAATCGTACTCACCTTGGTAGATGCGCATGTCAATACCTTGGTACAGACTGGGGTAATAGACTGTATCATAGCCAAATACATGGCTTGCCGCTCGCTGCCCCAGAAAGTAGTTGCGGTACTCCTTTGAGCGGGCTTGCGAATGGGTAGGCCGGGTATCAAGCGCACCAACAAAGGACAGCCTGTACGCCCGACAGTGCACTTTGTTTGCGCTGTTTGGGTAGGTTTGTTGGGAAACAGGGCGGTACGGATGAAAAAAATGAGGATTTTGGTTGTCGTAAAAACTGAAAATCAGCGATTTATTTTCCATAAAAACAAACCCTGAAGTTATATCGGCGCGGTATTTGACATTCTCCGGCCACTGTCCTTTGTTTTCAAAAAAGTGAAGCCTTACTACGTCTTGATGGGCGAAGGCGGATTGAATCAAAAAAACACAAATAATTGTCAGCAGGTAAACAATCTTTTTTTGCATGTTTTGGTTGGTTTACGGATAAGGCAATTTAGTCAATATTTTGCATTGTTGTGGCACTTTGATTTTAAGTTCTTCAAGTGCTTGGTTTGTTATTATTGCAGTAAATTTTTCATGTGGAATTTATTTCATCGAATCCTTTTTTTGAATTTGCTTTCATTTTGGCGTTGGCGGCGTTGTTGGGGGCGGCGGGTCAGTTTTTCAAGCAGCCTTTGATAGTGGTTTTTATTGTGTTGGGTATTGTAGTGGGGCCTTCGGGACTTGATGTTGTCAAATCTAAAGACAACATTCACCTACTGGCAGAGTTGGGAATTTCGATATTGCTTTTCATCGTAGGGCTGAAATTGGATTTGCGTATCATCGAATCCATTGGCAAAATTGCTTTGGTTACGGGACTGGGGCAGGTTGCTTTTACTTCTTTGATAGGTTATTTTTTGGGTATTTTATTGGGTTTTTTGCCTTTACACAGTTTTTACATTGCTGTTGCTCTTACTTTTTCCAGTACGGTCATCATTGTCAAATTGCTTTCGGACAAAAAAGAAATTGATTCGCTTCACGGGCAAATTGCGATTGGTTTTTTGATTGTGCAGGATATTGTTGTGATTTTGGCCATGATTGTGCTTTCTGCCATGGGCAAAGAAGCACAAACCAGTCTTTTTGAAAATATTTTACAGACGCTGTGGTCGGGTTTGTTACTGTTGGGGATTTCATTGGGTAGTATGCGCTATTTGATTCCTGCGGTGAGCGCGTATTTGGCGCGGTCAAGTGAATTGCTGACTTTGTTTTCGGTGTCTTGGGCTGTGAGTCTGGCGGCTTTGGGGCAATACATGGACTTTAGCGGCGAAGTGGGGGCTTTTTTGGCAGGGGTGTCTTTGGCTTCATCCAATTTCAAAGATACCATTGGCAGCCGCCTGGTGAGTTTGAGGGATTTTTTGCTGCTGTTTTTCTTTGTGCATTTGGGTTCAAATCTAAAGCTCGAAGTCATTGGTTCACAAGCCTTTGCAGGGGTGGTTTTCTCTGTTTTTGTGCTCATAGGCAATCCTTTGATTGTACTGGTGATGATGGGGGCTATGGGCTACCGCAAACGCACTTCATTTTTGGCGGGTCTTACTGTGGCGCAGATTAGCGAGTTTTCGTTGATTTTTGCGGGTCTGGGCTTGGCTGTGGGGCACATCACGGAGGAAGTTGTGGGGCTGATCACTTTGGTTGGGCTTATCACCATAGGGCTTTCCACTTATATGATTTTGTATTCTCATTATATCTACGAATGGCTCGCCCCCGTGCTGGGTGTTTTTGAAAAGAAAAATCACTTTACTGAAGAGCAAATCAATTTGTTGCATTCCTGCAATTACGATGTGGTCATTGTGGGTTTGGGTAGGTTTGGCAATCACTTAGCCACTATGCTCGATGAGCACCCCCAAATCAATTATTTGGGGGTTGATTTTGATCCCAACGTGGTGGCAGTCTGGAAGTCAAAAGACAAAAATATCGTTTACGGGGATTTGGAAGACCCTGATTTAGTGGAGCACTTACCTTTGGCAAGATGCAAAGCCATTGTCAATACCGTACCCAACTTTGAACATTCCAAGCAATTTGTTCATGCCCTCAAAAAGAGGAATTTTGAAGGTAAGATTTACCTTACGGCCTCAAATGAAGCTGATTACGGAAAATTGAGTGGCTGCAACGCCGATGGGGTCTTGATGCCTCATAAAATGGCAGCCACCAATTTCTACAATTACTATCTGAAAAAAGCCATTGATTTGCCTAATTAGTTTGTATCTCTCTGACCACCGAAAGCCTTCCGGCATTGGAAAAATGGGAATAACGCTCTGAAGGGCTGCGTTTTACAAACATGGTTCTGGGGTAGGCTTCAATGGTCTGGCAGGCAGTTTCCAATACGCTCAATGCCGCTTCTGCCATGGCATTGCCTTTGTTGTCGAGGGTTGGGTTGATTTCGACTATTTCAAAAGTGCACACCTTGTCATTTTTTAGCAGTTCGGCTACTAAGTCTTGTGCTTGTACAGGGCTCAATCCATTGGGTACAGGGGTTCCTGTGCCTTGAGAGACCAGTTCGCTGTCCATCGAATCCACATCAAAAGAGATATAAATCACATCACACTTCTTTAGAAGTTGGTTGATTTCGTGGCAGACTTTTACTGCGCCTTTGGTTTTGAGTTCTTCGGTGCTGAAGTTTTTGATTTGGTGTTTGGCGATGATGTGCTCTTCTTCGGGTTCGGTATCCCTCAAGGCCACAAAAACCACATCTTCGGGCAGTACTTTAGGGGCTTGCAGACCTATGTTTTTAAGTTTTTCCCAAGCAGCGATTGCTTTAGAAGAAGGTTGATTGCGAGCGCACTCAAGATTATCTATTCCCAAACTCACAGCTAAGGGCATTCCGTGTACATTACCTGAAGGGGTGGTGTAAGGCGAGTGCAAATCGGCGTGGGCATCTATCCACACTACGCCAAGCCTTTTGTCGGGGAGTGCGCGTTTGATACCGGCTATGGTTCCCCCTGCGCTGGCGTGGTCTGCCGCCAGTACCAAAGGAAAACGCCCTGATTTGAGTTGGCTGGATACCGCTAAACTCACTCTTTCGTAAATTTTGGCAATGCCTTCAATGCGTTTGGCATGGGGTGTATCGGTAGAGGCGTACAACAGATGGTTCTCATCTTGCACTTGTTCACTGCGGTAGCGGGTGAATAGTTTGCTGTTTTTGTTGAGAGAGGCGATTTTTAGTGCGTCGATACCCAAACTTGAGCCGCGCGTTCCTGCACCAATTTCTGATTTGACTTCGATAATACGAATGTCCATAAAAAAAAAATTTTGTTCTACATTTCTTTAAGTAAAAAAGGAAGTTTCAAGTCCACAAATACCTAATGAAGAAAAACAGATGAACTGTTTAAGATAGGATGTACGCAGCCGAAATTCAAAAAAATTGATTTTTCGCAAATCTATAGCAACAAAAAATAAAAGTCAAGTTTTTAGGAGATGTTTTTTGGGATTTTTTTCAACAAATCTATGGCTTGCTTGGCGGGCGCTACGTCATGCACCCTGAGCACTTGCGCCCCTTTCATCAGCGCAACCGTGTGTAGCACGGTGCTGCCGTTGAGGGCTTCATCGGGGCTAATTTGTAAGGTTTTGTAAATGAATGACTTTCTTGAAATTCCTATCATCAAAGGTGCGTCTATGAGCAAAAAACGCTCCAATTCAGAGAGCAGCAAATAGTTTTGCTCGATGGTCTTGGCAAAACCAAAGCCCGGATCTATCAGCACATCAACAACTCCTAACTCTTTGATTTGGTAGAGCTTATGATTCAAAAAATCAAATACTTCTTCGACTACGTTCTCATAAACAGCCAGAGACTGCATAGTCTGAGGATTGCCTTTTGAGTGCATCAGTACATAGGGCACTTTGCGTTTGGCGATGAGTTCGAACATTTCTTGGCTTCCGCCCGATACGTCGTTGATGAGGTCTGCACCGGCATCCAAAGCCTCAGCGGCTACCTCAGGGCGAAAAGTATCAGCAGAAATACAAGCCTCGGGCAGGTGCTTTCTTAGCAGTGAAATGGCATCACAAAGGCGGCTTTTTTCTTCTTCCGCGCTCACCTCCGGGGCGTTGGGGCGGGTAGAATAGCCCCCCACATCCAAAATAGCCGCGCCTTCTTCGAGCATGGCACTGGCTTTTTGCAGCACTCCGCTTTTGTCAATACGGCTGCCTGCATAAAAAGAGTCGGGGGTCAGGTTCAAAACGCCCATGACTATCGGGGTGCTCAAATCCAAAAGACCCGAAGAAATTTTGAGCAAGGTCGGCTTTGAAACTCTCAAAACAATTACTTTTAGCGCACAAATTTGATACGTTTTGACAACACTCGAATCTTTTGAGCATATTTTAGGGCGCTGCATTGAGATTTTTAGTACCAAAACCCGCGACTATGGGACGGCCTGGCGGATTTTGCGCTTGCCTTCCATAACCGACCAGATTTTTATCAAAGCCCACAGAATCAGAGCCATACAAGAAGCAGGCCACCAACAAGTAGCCGATTCGGTAGAAAGTGAGTTTTACGGCATCATCAACTACTGCCTGATGGCACTCATACAAATCCAACTCAAAGCCGAAACCCGACTGGATTTGCCCCAAGAGCAAGCAGTGGCACTTTTCAAAGAGCAATCTCAGCGGTGTGTGGAACTGTTGCACAAAAAAAATCACGACTACGGCGAAGCCTGGCGCGACATGCGAGTGAGCAGCATAACCGATATTATTTTGATGAAACTACTAAGAATCAAACAAATAGAAGACAATCAAGGCAAAACCCTCGTTTCTGAAGGGGTAGAAGGAGGCTATATGGATATAGTAAATTACAGTTGTTTTGCTTTGATACTCTCATCAACAAACCATTAACTTTGCTTTTTATTTCTACGGGGGCTTATGTCTAAAATAGTTTTGCTAAACGAGCGCGAAATTGACATCATACTCACGCGGTTGAGTTGTGAACTCATTGAGAACCATGACGATTTTAGCAACTCCGTTCTCATTGGCTTGCAGCCTCGAGGCATATATTTGGCACAGCGGATTCTTGAAAAGCTCACCCTGCTGCTCAATGGCAATCCCCCGTCTTTGGGCTATTTGGATATTACGTTTTTTAGGGATGATGTCCGGCACAAAGGCATTGCCATGACCCCCAATCAAACCAAGATTGACTTTGTGGTGGAAGACAAAGAGGTGATTTTGATTGACGATGTGCTGTACACAGGCCGCAGTGTACGGGCTGCACTTGATGCGATGCTGGCTTTTGGCCGCCCAACACGGGTTGAGTTGTTGGTGTTGATAGACCGCAAATACAGCCGCGATTTGCCCATCGAACCCAAGTATTTTGGAAAATCAGTCAATACCGTTCAGGGTCAGCGCGTAGAAGTAAACTGGCAAGAATCTAAAATTTATCTCTTGGCAGAATAATGGCACGCCGCAAATTGGAGCGATTTGCTCAAATTTCTCAAAGAGAGCATATTTTGGAAGAAGGCAAACCCCTTTACAGCCAAATCAAAGGCCAATGGAACAGTAAGCTATTTTTGCGCGATGCGCCGATAGTGCTTGAATTGGCCTGTGGCAGAGGAGAATATACGGTCGGGCTTGCCCAAGTGCTTCCCCTCCGCAACTACATCGGCGTGGACATCAAAGGCGACAGAATTTGGAAAGGGAGCACCCAAGCCATCGAATTGGGAATCAACAACGTAGGTTTTTTGCGTACACACATCCAAAACTTGGAGAATTTTTTTCAAGAAGGCGAAGTGAGTGAGATTTGGGTGGTGCATCCCGACCCCCGCCCCAAAAACGCCGATGCCCGAAGAAGGCTGACCTGCCCCAGATTTATGGCTATCTATCGAAAGTTGCTTTGCAAGGATGGTTGGGTCAGGCTCAAGACCGACAACAAAGGACTTTTTGAATACACGCTTGAAGTGTTGAAAAATGAAAAAATCAAGAACTTGGAGTTAAGCTATGATTTAGACCAAAGCCCGCTGCTGGCAGAGCACTACGGAATCCAAACCCGTTATGAGTTGATGTTCAAAGCAGAAGGCGCAAAAATTCATTACCTCAAGTTTCAGTTTGCTTGACAAAACAGATTGATTATCATTTGGAGTCATTTAACCTTCGCGTAACTTAATGTTCACGCACAAGCTATCTTAACAGCCTTTCTTTGACGAGAATTTTGTTTTCATTGTGAAAAAAGCGGTGTTTTTAAGTTGGGTCTGTCTGAGTTATGGCCTTATGGCTCAGACTTTTGAGCAAAGCATAAACACTTGCGACAGTTTTATGAGGCAAGAGAAATATGTTGAGGCTTTGCAAACCTTGCTTCAACTCGAAGCACACCCCCAACTGCTTTTGGCTAACGAAAAAAAACGGGCAGATTTAGAAAAAAGACTGGCTCTTTGCTATGATTATTTTGAATACAAAGACTTGGCTATCAAATATTACCGCCGCGCCGCCGGCTACTATCAAAACACAGGAGACAGTTTGCAAATGGCTTATTCTTTTGCTTACTTGGCTGATATTCTTGAAGATGTAGGATTGTATGGAGAATCGTTTGCTATTTTGGAGAGAGCAAAAAGAATTTTTGACCGCAAGGATGACAAGCGAGGTATGGTATTGTACTACAATAACTTGGGAAGTGTTTATGAAAATTTTCAAAAATACGATACCTGTGCGTTGTTATTGGAAACGGCCTTAGCTATTTGCCGGCAAACTTTCGATAGTTTGTTTCTCTGCATAACGCTCAACAATTTAGGCGATGTCAGACGCAAGCAAGGACAGCATCAATCGGCCATTGAACACTATACCCAATCTTTGAGCATAGCCAGACATATCGCCAATCAAGAGGAAGAACGCGGCAACCTCAAAGACATATCTGCTTCTTTTGCAGCCCTTCAACGCTATGAGGAGGCCTACCAAGCCCACAAAGATTTTTACGATTTGCATCAGAGACTCAAAATCGAGAAAAAAATCGAGCAAATCGTCCAAATACATCTTGAAAACAGCATCCAAAAGGCCAATTTGGAGAAAGAAGCCCTTTGGTTGCGCTTGGCGGGGGTCGTATTGGGGTTGAGTTTGATTCTGATAGCTGTGTTGGCTTCTTTGTTTGTGTTGCGCTACAAATCTCTCAAGGACAGGGAGTTTGCCAAAATGACGCAGGATATGCTTCAATTGGAAATTGAATCGGTCAAATACCGCGAGGAGCGCACCCAAAGCGACCTGAAATCCAAAGAAGAGACACTGAGGGAGTACTCTAAAATGCTCGCTAAAAACAGTGAAACATTAGCCAACCTGCAAACCCGACTCAAAGAAGCCTTGGAACAAAAAAAAGACAACCGCCGCTACGAAGAAATCTCAAAGCTCACCCGACTGAGCATTTTGACACCGGAAGACTGGAATGAGTTCAAAATCCGATTTGAGGAAGTCTATGGAGGCTTTTTTGCCAAGCTACGCGACAAATACAGCGACCTTTCGCAAGGCGACGAGAGGCTTTTGGCTCTTATTAAACTCAAACTGAGTCGGGAAGAAATTGCCTCGATGACGGGGATTTCGCCCGATAGCGTAAAAAAAGCCAGAAGCCGCCTAAAAAAAAGGCTTAGCCTTTCCGAAACGGACAGAATTGAAGAATGGCTTGAAACGTTTTGATTATTTGCAGTTTATCAAAAAAATATGCTCGTCGGGAGCTTCAAATCGGTAGCTGATGTTAAAACCATGAAAATCCAAAATACGCTTGGTAATATGCAAACCCAGCCCTGAGCCGTATCTGCCTGCCGAATTGCTGCCTCTGACAAAGGGGGAAAAGATTTTTTCTTGCTCTTGCTCATTGAGCGGCTCACCTCGGTTGGAAATTTCAATTTTGACGTGCTCGTTTGCGATGCCAATTTTCGCATAAATTTTTTTTTCATTGCCGTATTGGGCAGCGTTTTTTAGCAAATTGACAAATGCAATTTCTAAAATACTCGCATGGGCTTTGACCATCAATTGTTCTTCGTTTTCTAAGCCCTCGTCGATTTGATAGAAAAATTGCGTATCAACCCAACTTTCTTTTATCTTTTTGTAAGCGGAAAATAAAATCTCATCTATGCGAACCAGTGTAAACAAGGCCGGATTTTGGTTGTCCCGAGCCAAAACCATCAAAGAGCCTATGATTTGAGACATTCGGCTGACTTCTCCGGTGATATTTTTCAGGTATTCCAAAGCAATACCATTCAGATGATTGTAATTGGCCAAATTCTCCACCTGAACCAATAGCCGACTGATAGGGGTTCGCAACTCATGAGAAGCATTGGTAGTAAACTCTTTCTGCAATTCAAAAGACCTGTCCACGCGCTCTAAGAGTAGATTGAACGCATGTGTGATTTGCTGAATTTCTTTGCTTGATGAGGTTTCTTGTATTCTGGTATTGAGTTCGTTGGCTGTGATGGCCGATATTTGGATTTCAAATTTTTTAAGGGGATAAAGCTGCCGTTCCACTGCACGGTAAGTAAAAAACCACACCAGAGCGGTTGAAATTAAAAAAGTAATCAATAAAGAATAAAAAAGATAAGAAAGCTTTTTGTTGCCATAAATGTCTTCTGCCGATATGAGTACATAATAATCCGCTTTTTCAAAATCATAAAAGATTCCTAATACATCTTTTTGCTTATCGGCTTTAAATATTTTTCTTTCTTTTTTAAGCTCTAACAACTCATCAGGACTCCATTCAACTGACACGCCTCCTATGCTGCTGTAAATCAAATTAAATTTTTCATCAAAAATTAGTATTTTTTCATTGTAAAGTTTGTTTACGGTATTTTGTTCTATCAGTTTAAGGATGTTTTCGTCCACTTCTTGAACCTCCAAAAGCAGTTTCGCTGTCGTCAATGCTTTTTCTTCGAGTCTATCCCTAAATTCTTCCGATCTAAAATCTGCAAATAAAACATATACCAATATCCAACTAAAGCAAAAAATCAGACTAAAAATAGATGCCGTGTAAATAGATAAACGATGTTTGAGCGTCATAATTTACTGCGCATTTAAGTAGTAACCGTACCCCGGGCGGGTATGAATCAATTTAACATCAAAATTTTTGTCTATCTTTTTTCTTAAAAAATTGATATAAACTTCTATGGTATTGGTGCTGGTATCAAAATCAATACCCCAGACCATCTCCGCCAATACTTTTTTAGACAAGACCTTACCTTTTGCTTGGACAAGCGTCAGCAGTAATTGGTATTCTTTTGGTGTGAGTTCGATGCGCTGTCCGCTGCGGTAAACCTCCATGCGCGTGGTGTTGATGCTCAAGTCGTGCAAGGAGATAACAAACTCTTCCTCCTGAGGGCTAATATTTTGACTGCGGCGCAATAAGGACAAAATACGAATATAAAGCTCGTCAAGGTGAAATGGCTTGACCAGATAATCGTCTGCACCGTGTTTGAATGCCGATATTTTATCTTCAATATCACAATAAGCCGTAAGCATCAAAATCGGTTTTTGCGGGTCTTTATCTCTAATTAACTTACAAACCTCCAATCCATTGATTTTGGGTACGTTGATATCAAGCAGATAAGCATCGAAATCTTGTTGTTTTATTTCTTTAAAAAACAACTCTCCGTCATAAACTACCTTACACTCACAACCTTTTTGAGTCAAAAACTGACTAATTTCTTTACACAGAACCCAATCGTCTTCCAAAAGCAGTAGTTTCATGTTGTTTTTATTATCAAATTTCACCCCTTGTTTTAGGTCTCAAAGATAGCAATAATCTTACAGCTTGGAGTCATTTTAGGATATTGATTCGGATACACTACTTGAAACACAAAATTATTTTAAAGATAATTTAATTATTATTTAAGCATAATTTAAGTATTATGAGATAAATTTGTTTCATTGGTTAGAGTAATTAAAAAATATGAATCGTCTTTGCACTGTTTTTCTTCTTCTTTTCCAATCCCAATCTTGGGGACAGAGTTTGAAGGAATGTGAAAATTTGCTTATACAAAATAACCCAATTTTGAAATCTATGGGCTACGATATCGAAATTGCTGGCTCTGCCGCTTTACAGGCAGGGATACGAGATTTGCCTTTTTTCGAGTCTTCTTTCAATACCCTAAACCCCAGTGAAAGGAGGGTTTTTGATGTGGGCACTACCGGACAAAAGACCATAGGAATTTCTCAAACCATACATACCGCACAAAAAAAGCGCAAAGAGCGTGCTTTTTATGAAGCAGGCACAGAATTAACTAAAATTCAGTATGAATTGGCATTGGCAGAGTTAAAATATCAGCTTAAAAATTACTTTTACAACATTTACTTTTCAAAAATAGAGTTACAAATAGCCATCGAACAGAGTGTGCATATTGATAGCTTATTGAGTGCCTATACCCTTCAAGCAAACAAAGGCAATATACCTCTCAAAGATGTAGCCCGCCTACAAGCTCTTTCCCTGACCCTTTTAAATCGAATCTATGAATTGAACGATTTTATTTCCATTCAGCAACAGGAGGTAAAACTTTTACTTCAAAACGATACAGAAATAGAACCTCAAGTTGATGAAAAAAACATCTTGGATAGGTATTTGAATGGATGGAAAGACGATAAGTCAATGATTTTGGACAGTGCCAAACAAAACAGCCCCGTTTACTTGAGTAGTTTGAAGGCTTTGAATATGGCAGAATTGGGCTTGCAGTGGCAGAAATCTCTTGCCAGCCCCAACCTACAAATAGGCACAGCTTACGACCAACAAGGGGGAGCTTTCCGAAACGAACTCAATTTGACACTATCCATGCCCCTGCCTTTGTGGAATCCCAATAAAGGCAATATACAAATCGCCAAAGCAGAGCTGACAAAAGCAAAAATAGCACAACAACAACTGATTTTTGAGCTTCAAACCAAAATCAACACCGCGATAAAAAAATTTCAAAACTTAAAATTAAAATACCAAGCCACTTCAAAGATAAGTTTTGAAAGCATGAGTGAGGTTTATGATAGCTTCTTGAGAAATATAAAGAAACGCAATATTACACTTTTGGAATTTACGGATTTTGCAGAGGGTTATTACCAGAGCCGCGTGCTATTCAATCAAATTAAGCTTAATTTAATTTTAACAGCTGAAGAAATTAACTTATTGACCTATTCAAATATATTTTAACATGGCAAAAAAATTATTTTTTATACTCATCGGTATTCTTGTTTATGGATGTAAACAAGAACCCAATTACAATAACATAAGGGAGAGCTTTGTATTGAGCGAAAAACTCAAAGAGTCAATTATTCTTGATACCGTAAAAGAAACCCCCCTGATTAGCCAACATAAGTTTTATGGTAAAATTACTACCGATAAAAATAAATTGATTGAGATATTTCCGGTTTTTGGTGGCAGTGTAACCAAAGTTTATGTCGAGTTGGGGGATTATGTGAAGAAGGGGCAGTTGTTGGCTGAAATACACAGTACCGAGGTGGCAGAATTTGAAAAGCAACTTGAAGATGCAAAAAACGATGTTTTGGTGGCAACAAATGATTTAAAAGTGATTCAAGAGCTTTTTGAGGGCAATTTGAGTGTGGAGCGCGACGTGATAGAGGCAAGGAGCAAATTGGAAAAAGCCAAAGCGCATTTGAATCGAATCATGACCACTTTCGATATTTACAGCATTCGCAATGGGGCTGTTTATGAAGTGCGTGCCCCTATTAATGGTTTTATTATTCAAAAAAATATCAATGAAGGGATGCTGTTGCGCGACGACAGAACCGAAAATATATTTGACGTAGCGGATTTGGAAGATGTTTGGGTGATGGCCAACGTAAATGAATCCGATATAAACCAAGTAAAACTGGGCGGAGAGGCGCAAATAAAAACATTGAGTTATCCTGATAAGACCTTTTATGGCAGGGTGGATAAAATATTCAATATCATAGACCCCCAAACCAAAGCCATGACGGTAAGAATCAAATTGGACAACCATGACTTATTGCTCAAACCGGATATGAGGGCCTATGTGCTGCTTTCTTACAAAGAAAATAGAAATGCACTGTGCGTTCCTTCCCGTTCCATAATTTTCGATAAAAGCAAAAACTTTGTGGTGGTTTTCAAAAGCCCTTATGATGTTTCTGTGCGTGCCGTAGAAGTTCTCAGACAAGTAGGAAACCTAACTTATTTAAATGGAGGAATTTCTGAGGGAGAAATCGTAGTAAGCAGCAATCAGCTTTATATCTACGATGCTTTGACTGATTGAAAATAAATATCCGATGAATAAATTTATTAGAAATATTATTGCTTTTTCTATTAAAAATAAAGCATTTACATTTTTTTGGGTTGTATTGCTTTTTATAGCGGGTTTTTTGGCCTTTAGGAGCATGCCCATAGAAGCCTTTCCCGACGTAACCAATACCCAGATTATCATAGTAACGGAATGGAAAGGACGCAGCGCAGAGGAAATTGAGCGTTTTGTAACCACCCCCATAGAAATCGCAATGGCGGCTGTCCAGCGCAAGACCAGCGTGCGCAGTGTAACCATGTTTGGTCTTTCGGTCATAAAAATCATATTTGAAGATGAAGTAGAAGATTTTTTTGCAAGGCAGCAAGTCAATAATTTGCTTGTCAATGTAGATTTGCCGGAAGCGGTCAAACCTGAAGTACAACCCCCCTACGGACCGACAGGCGAAATTTTTCGCTATGTACTCAAAAGCCCGACCCGTGATACGAGGGAACTTTTGACCATACAAAACTGGATGATAGACAGGCAATTGAGGGCTATTTCGGGAGTGGCCGACATAGTGGCTTTTGGAGGACAAGAAAAGGTCTATGAAATCAGTGTTGACCCTAATTTGCTCTCCAAATACGATTTGACTCCTCTGGAGGTCTATGAAGCCGCCGCAAGGAGCAACCTCAACGTGGGGGGCGATATCATCGAAAAAAACAACCAAGCCTTTGTCGTCAGGGGCATTGGACTGCTTAATTCGGTGAGCGATATTGAAAATATTATCATTGATGCGGCTGATGGAAACCCGATTTTAGTAAAAAATATTGCCAAAGTACTTGAATCTTCGTTGCCAAGAGTGGGTCAGGTGGGCTTAAACGAAAACGACGATGTGGTTGAGGGCATAGTGGTGATGCGCAAAGGCGAAAACCCTAAGCAAGTTTTATCCCGAATTAAAGATAAAATTAAAGAACTAAATGAGTTTGTGTTGCCCTCAGATGTGCAAATAGAAACTTTTTATGACAGAGACGAACTGATGAACTACACCACCAAAACGGTACTTACTAATCTCACCGAGGGGATTGTGTTGGTGATTTTCGTGGTGTTTATTTTTATGGCGGACTGGCGCACTACCCTGATTGTTTCGCTTGTCATACCGCTGTCCTTGCTGTTTGCGTTTTTGTGCTTGAATGCTATGGGGATGGGTGCGAATCTGCTCTCTTTGGGTGCGGTTGATTTTGGTATCATAGTGGACGGGGCTGTGGTGATGGTGGAAGGTATTTTTGTGAGTTTAGACCACTTGGCTCACAAAAAAGGCATGGATGCCTACAACAAACTGGCCAAAGGCAGCTACATCAAAAAGACCGGAGCAGAGATGGGAAAAGCCATTTTCTTTTCAAAACTCATCATTATTTCGGCTCTTTTGCCAATTTTTGCTTTTCAAAAAGTAGAAGGTAAAATGTTTTCGCCCTTGGCTTATACGCTGGGCTTTGCCTTGTTGGGGGCCTTGCTTTTTACCCTTACATTGGTGCCTGCGCTTTGCCATATCCTTTTGAACAAAAACGTAAAAGAGAAAAATAACTTTTTTGTCAATTTTATTGACAGGCTGGTGATGCGCAATTTTGTGTACGCCTTTAGAAATAAAGCCTTCACGCTTGTGTTAGCTGTTTTGGTTTTGGTCGGCACTCTTTTTTCAACCCGTTTTTTGGGTACGGAGTTTTTGCCCCAACTCAACGAAGGCGCACTCTGGGTTACTGCCGAACTGCCCATGAGCCTCTCTTTGCCTGAAAGCATGAAAATGACCAATACGCTGCGCGAGAGGCTTTTGGAGTTTGAAGAAGTAGAAAAAGTGCTTTCTCAAACTGGAAGGAGCAACGACGGGACCGATCCTAACGGATTTTATTTTGTGCAGTTTCAGGTGGATTTGTATCCCAAAAAACAATGGAAACGAGACATTTCCCTCGAACAACTCATCGAAGAGATGGACAAAGAACTCACACAATACCAAGGGATTACCTACAACTACTCCCAGCCTATCATAGACAACGTAGCCGAAGCGGCAGCCGGTGTCAAAGCCGCCAACGCCATCAAAATATACGGCGACAACTTAGATTTGCTTGACGAGTTGGCCAACAAAGTAATTGCCCAAATCAAAAACGTTGGAGGGGTCAAAGATGTGGGTATTTTGCGCAACGTGGGGCAGCCCGAACTGAGCGTGGTATTGGACAGGGATAAAATGGCTGCTTCTGGCGTGATGCTGGCCGATGCCCAATCGGTCATCGAAATGGCCATAGGCGGCAAAACCATCACCCAAAAGTACGAAGGGGAAAGGAAGTTTGATGTCAGAATCCGCTACGCCCAAGAGTTTAGAAAAAACGAAAACGATGTGGCCGATTTGAAAGTGCCTACCATTTCGGGGCACAAAATACCCCTGAAAGAAATATCGGAAATCAAAAAAATCACCGGCCCGGCTTTTATCTACCGCGACGATACCAAACGATACATAGCCATCAAATTTTCGGTACGCGAGCGCGATTTGGGCAGCACCATAGCCGAAGCCCAAGCCAATGTGAGCCAAATCAACCTGCCCAGAGGCTACAAAATCGCTTGGACGGGGGAATTTGAAAACCAAGTGCGCGCTACCCAAAGGCTCATGGAAGTGGTTCCGGTGAGTCTGATTTTGATTTTCTTTTTGCTTTTTGTCATGTTTGGCAGTGTAAAAGATGCGCTGTTGGTGATTGCCAATGTTCCTTTTGCCGTTATTGGCGGGGTGTTGGCACTTCATCTTACGGGGATAAACTTTGGGATTTCTGCCGGTGTGGGTTTTATTGCACTTTTTGGGATTTGCGTACAAAATGGGGTGATTTTGGTGGCCGAATTTGAAAAAAGACTCAGGGCGCACAGTACGTTGGAACAAGCTATATTTGAAGGAGTTAAACTCAGGATTCGCCCTGTTGTCATGACTGCTTTGATGGCTTCGATTGGGCTTTTTCCGGCGGCCATTTCCACAGGCATAGGCTCTGAATCCCAAAAGCCTTTGGCTGTTGTCATTATTGGCGGCTTGGTTACGGCCACTATTTTGACTTTGCTGGTCTTCCCTATCATATTTTGGGTCTTCAACAAATCAAACTCTGGGCAAATCTTGGCTGAGGAGAGGTTGGGCAAATAGAGAAAATGGCTTTACTTTGCGTTGTACTAAGGCATTTTTGCTCTTCAGATAATTAAATCCAACATGCAATCCATCCTAATCCGCAACGCGGTTATTGTCAATGAAGGCATAAAATTTGAGGCAGACGTACTCATCAGAGACGGCCATATAGTCAAAATTGATTCATTTATACCCGGGCGATACGACCGAGAAATTGATGCTTCGGGCTTGTATATGATGCCGGGAGTTATTGATGACCAAGTTCACTTTAGAGAGCCGGGATTCCCCCAAAAAGCCAGTATCTACACCGAGTCAAGGGCGGCGGTTGCCGGTGGGATAACTTCTTACATGGAAATGCCCAATACCAATCCCTCAACTACTACCCACGAGCTATTGGAAGCCAAATACTTACGCGCTTCTCAAGTCAGCCTGGCCAACTATTCGTTTTATTTGGGGGCTTCGGGCGAAAATCTCGAAGAAATCAAAAAAATCAATCCTCAATATGTCTGCGGGTTGAAAATTTTTATGGGGTCTTCAACCGGAAGTTTGCTGGTCAACGAGCCAGAGGCTTTGGAAAAAATCTTTGCCGCTTCGCCTGTTTTGATTGCCACCCATTGCGAAGATGACAAACTCATTGCCCAAAACTTAAAAAGACTCATCCAAGAAATCGGGGAGGAAAACCTTAGCGCACAGCATCACCCCATCATAAGAGATGCAGAGGCTTGCTTTGCCTCTTCGTCTTTGGCCGTTGATTTGGCCAAAAAGCACAGAGCCAGACTTCATGTCTTGCACATATCCACCCAAAAAGAGTTGGAACTGTTTGCTGCCGGCAGCCCCAACGAAAAACTCATCACCGCCGAAGCCTGTATCCACCACCTTTGGTTTTGCGACGAAGACTACCCCCAAAAAGGCAACCTCATCAAATGGAATCCTGCTGTCAAAACAGCCGCCGACCGTCAGGCTATCTGGGAGGCTCTCATCAGCGACAAAATTGATGTCATTGCCACCGACCACGCTCCCCATACCTTGGAAGAAAAACAACAAAGCTACCTCAAAGCCCCCTCAGGAGGCCCGCTGGTGCAACACAGTTTGCCGGCCATGCTCGACTATTGGAAATTGGGCAACATCTCTCTTGAACAAATCGCAAGAAAAATGGCTCACAGCGTGGCAGACTGCTTCCAAATACAAAACAGGGGCTACATCAGAGAAGGCTATTGGGCTGATTTGGTGTTGTTCAATCCTCAAAAAACCACTACCGTAAGCCCGGAATCTTTGCTCTATAAATGCAATTGGTCTCCTTTTTTAGGGCATACCTTCCAAAATCAAATCACCCACACCATCGTGTCCGGGCATTTGGCCTTCGACAGTGGCAAATTTGACGAATCCGCAATGGGCAAAAGGCTCACCTTTCAGCGTTGATTGCAGCTAACACTGATTTTTTTCGTTATTGCAACAATAAAGGAGATAACCTCCTTTGCTATGGCGGTTCTAAAATTTGCTTATGAAGAAATACTATTGTTATATTTTACTTCCTTTTCTAATAGCTTGTGGCACTGGTTCTCAAAGTCTGCCCCCGAGTCCCTATTCAAACTTAGTATTAAATGGCAGTTTTGAGTTGTTTGATTCCTTGCAAAGAGGGGTAAGGCCTCGATTTTGGCAGGACAGTTTGATTGAGATTTTTCAAAGCAAAGGCTATGAATTTGGTATCACCGACCAATATGCTTGTTGCGACAAATATTCGGCTTACATCACCGCCAACGAGCAAGATAACTACGCCGTATGGATTCAGCCCGTATCCACCATTCCGATAGGGCGCAAAGTCAGGCTCTCAGCCAGTGTCAAAACAGAGGATTTGACGGGCAGAGGATTTGAGTTTGGTGTTATGTGCAAAACCGAAGACCAGTCGTCTCCTCGCTATGTGCTTTTTACCAGTCGGGCATACACCACGGGTATAGTTGGCAGCAGAGATTGGGCTACTTTTGTGATGAGTTTTGAGATTCCAGCAAAAACCTCAAAAATGGAAATATGGCTGGCCTTGCAGACCCAAACCACAGGAGCAGTTTATTTTGATGCCGTTGAATTGAAAGTTATTTAATTTGAAATAAGCTATCAAACATGAGCAATCTATACGGCACTTCTTTGGCACTATTGAGCGATTTTTATCAGTTTACCATGTCTTATGGGTACTGGAAGAATCAAATTCATACCCGACAGGCTATATTCAATCTTTACTTTCGTCATAACCCGTTTATGGGTGGTTTTAGTGTTTGTGCGGGTTTGGAGCCTGTGTTGGATTATTTGGCTTCGTTGCGGTTCGCACGCACTGACTTAGATTATTTAGCCGGATTGCAGCAGGCTAAATTTGACGAGGGCTTTTTGCGGTTTTTGGAAAATTTTAGGTTTACGGCTCAGGTTTGGGCAATTCCCGAAGGCACGGTTGTTTTTCCCAACGAACCCTTGATGAGGGTGCAAGGCGACTTGTGGCAGTGTCAGTTGGTAGAATCTGCCCTCCTCAATACCATCAACTTTCAGACTCTCATTGCCACCAAAGCCGCCCGAATACGTTTGGCCGCCGGCACAGACACAATTTTGGAGTTTGGAATGAGACGAGGGCAAGGCATTGACGGAGCAATTTCGGCTTCACGGGCAGCTTACATCGGGGGCGCAGATGCTACCTCAAACGTCTTGGCTGCTAAGATACACGATATTCCAGTACGGGGCACCCACGCACACAGTTGGGTAATGGCTTTTCCAACTGAGCAAGAGGCTTTTCAGACCTATTGTGAAGCCATGCCTGAAAACTCGACCTTGCTGGTGGATACTTATGATACCCTCGAAGGCGTGGACAATGCCATAGCCATAGGCTTGAAACTCAGAGAACAAGGCAAAGATTTGCTCGGAATCAGACTTGACTCGGGCGATTTGGCCTATTTGAGTATCGAAGCCCGCAAAAAACTTGATGCGGCAGGGTTTACCCATACCAAGATTGTGGCCAGCAATGACCTCGACGAGCACATCATCGCCAGCCTCAAAACCCAACAAGATGCCAAAATTGACATCTGGGGAGTAGGCACAAAACTCTCTACCGCTTTTGACCAACCCGCTCTGGGAGGAGTGTACAAACTCACTGCCTTACAAGAAGGCCAAACTTGGATTCCTAAAATAAAAATCTCTGAACAAGCCGCCAAAACATCCATACCCGGAAAACTGCAAGTGCGCCGCTACCGCAACGAGAACGGATTTTTAGCCGATATGATATTTGACGAGTTGGGCAAAGAGCCACTTTCCAACATCATCATAGACCCCGCTGATGCCACCCGAAGAAAAAAATTAGAGGGCGAGTTTGAAGATTTGCTCATAGAAGTGATGAAAGACGGTCAAATTTTGCATCGCCCTACCATTACCCAAATCAAAAACCGCTGTTTGGAACAGATGAACGCTTTGCACCCCAGCATCAAAAGGTTCACCAACCCACATATTTACCCTGTCGGTTTAGAAAAATCTCTCTTCGACAAAAGAAACGAGCTTATCCTTTCTCATAAACGAGTTAATTAACCACAAAAGCTGACATAAGAGCATTTATAGGGGCGTATTTTTTCAACCGTCCTTAATATTGGTTAAATATTGTTTTTTTTAATTCTGGTTTAATTTAATTGCAATTGAACCAACCAATATGAAGTTATTTTTGCTTGCCTTTGTATTTTCAATTTCAAAAATCGGATACCGGCTATTGAATAGTCGTGCTTCTATTCTGCACATAGCTTTTTCATTTGGCAGGTAGTCTATATTCCAAGAAAAACCTCCGGTTTGGAATCCACTCTGATTGGCTGTTTGTATGATAATCTCTTTTTGGTCTTGGTAATACTCAGCTCTTAGGGCTGTTTTCCACTTTTCTTTGATTTGGTATTGGGCTATGAGGGTATAAACCAGCCAGAAATCGTAAAAACTGCTTCCCTTGCGATTTTGTTGCATACCAATATCAAATCCCGCTATCAGACCAAGTTTTTGTGAAATTTGTAACTGTGCGTAAAAATTATTGAAATACCGCATGCGCCTTGTGCTGTCGGGGTCGTCTGTACCCAAAAAAGTACTCCAATTCAATGAAGCGTTATCTGTAGGTTTGTAGTTTAGCTGCGTACCCCAAGAGGGCATAGAGTTGCCTTGAAGTCTTTGTATTCGTTGCCATCCATTTAGTACCAATGCGGCAAATTCCCATTTTTTGTAGGGCGTATAGGTGAGTTTCGCGCCTGAAAGGAAGTAAGGCGAATTTTCGGCAGCCAGCGAGCGTGTCAGTGTCCAATTGTCGGCAGAAATACTGCTCTCAAAGCCCAAATGAGAAGCAAAAACACCTGCATCCAACCACAAATCATTGCGCTGGTTCAATGAAATACCAATATTGGCTTCAAAAATATTTTTTAGCAAATCAGGCTCTTGGCGGTAGTTATCGTTTGCGTAAGTGCCTGTTTGTAAGGCAAAATTTGCTCTATAATTAGCTTGTCGCAAAGCAAGCTTCATACAGCCAAAATTCAAGTTAAACTCGCTGTGCCGATTGTGGTTGTACAAGAATGTTTGTCTGAAATCGGTTTTTGGTCGGTTAAAATCATAAGCATAAAACACCTCCAAAAAACCTGAAACCTCCAATTGTGGCTTTTCCTGCTCAGTGTTTTGAGCCAAACCGCTCGCTTGCAAGCCTATCAGTACAACAAAAGTAAATATACTTTGAAGAGTTTTGTTATTGCAGTGCATCCCGTTAAATGCCTTTTTGACTACAAATCTTGTATTTTTTTGCTTGGTACAAATCCTTTGCCAACAAAAGAGTTGAGGCAGTTTTATCTCGGATAACGCAATAGGGTTTTTCTAATGCTTAATTCGGAATACTGGTTTTTATTTTCTGTAATGAATTAGAGGCTGCAAATTTGTGAGTGTGTGTTGATTTTTTCTTTACATTTGTTCAAATAAAAATTGAAAGTTATAGAGCATCTTATCGAAAAAACCATCCCTCTGGAGGGCATTTCCCTGATAGACTTTCTGGGGGTAGAAAACATCAACATCAAAGAGATTGCGCAGGGTTACCCGCGCTGCAAGATTTTGTCTCGTGGCAATGAAATCCGAATTCAAGGCAATTCCACTGAGATAGTTTCTATCAATACCCTGTTCAACAACTTGATAGCTCACTATCACCGCTACGGGCAAGTAACGCTGGACAACGTTCGGAGCTACATGACCCAAAACGGTGCAGATTCTTATTTGCCGATTTCTGAGGAGGCCATTTTTTTTGGCAACGGAGGGGTTTCTATTCGCCCCCGCAACGAAAACCAAGAAAAATTGGTCAAAGCCGTGTTCGAGCACGATTTGGTGTTTGCATTGGGGCCAGCCGGCACGGGCAAAACCTATGTAGCTGTTGCTCTGGCTGTAAGGGCTTTGAAAAACAAAGAGGTCAAAAAAATTATTATCACCCGTCCGGCGGTGGAGGCAGGGGAAAATCTGGGATTTTTGCCCGGCGACCTCAAAGAGAAGATAGACCCTTATCTGCGTCCTGTTTACGATGCACTTGAGGATATGCTATCGGCAGACAAACTGAAATTTTACATAGAAAACAACTTCATAGAAATTGCCCCGCTGGCTTTTATGAGGGGCAGGACTTTGCACAAAGCCTTTGTGCTGTTGGATGAAGCCCAAAATACGACCTCTATGCAGATGAAGATGTTCCTCACCAGATTGGGTCCCGGCTCAAAAATGATTATCACCGGAGACTTAACGCAAATAGACCTACCCAAAAAAGTACGTTCGGGGCTTGTTGAAGCTATCGAAGTGCTCAAAGACGTTCCCGAAGTTGGGTTTGTGCACATGAGTGCCCGCGATGTGGTGCGTCATAGGCTGGTGCGCAGCATCATTTCAGCTTACGACCAATACACAGACTCTCATCGCTACGACCGCCCATGAAAGCCTTAGAAGGTATTTTGTTTTTTGTGCTGGCCTCATCGCTGTTTGTGGCGGTGGCTTTCTTGGTTTCTAAGCTGCTGAGACCCAATAGACCCAATCGCGAAAAACTCAGCACTTATGAAAGCGGTGAGGATACGGTCGGCACTGCTTGGATGCCTTTCAATTACAGGTTCTATGGCTATGCCGTGTTGTTTGTGCTCTTTGAAGTAGAACTTATTTTTTTATTGCCCTTTGTTTATGCACTGGGAGGCAGTTTGGCAAAATGGATTTTGATAGAGGTCATCGCATTTATGTTGTTGTTGGTGGTAGGGTTGGTTTATGCTTGGAAAAAAGGCTTCTTACAGTGGCAAAAAGCGCAAAACCGACCCTACACTTTTGAGAGTAAAGTCCCTAAAGAGTTGTATTTAAAATTCAACTCAAAAAGCTAACTCAATGAATTTTAATAGCTTGTATATTATCTTTTGAAGAAGTAGATTTTTCTTTTTCAGCCACTCTCCTCTGCAAAGCCTCCAGCGAATCAGATGTGCGCTGATAAATTTTTTCAATGGTCTTTGTGTTGTTGTTCAGGTAGTAGTTGTAGCTGCTGTAATAAGTTGCGCTATCTATCTTATGCTTGGCAAACACTTCTTTTTGAAGTCTTTTAAATGTCTGAGAAGCAAGTTCGTAAGGCAAAGCATAGCGATATACCCTTGTCTCGGCGAGTTGTAGATCAATTTGAATATCTGAAAGCTTTTCGGGAGAAAGTAGGTTAGTGGGTTTGGACTCACAAGCAAACAAGGCAAAGAGCAAAAAAACAAAATAAGTAATTTTCATGTAACAATAATTTAACATTGAGATAAACGCAACAAGTACCCTAAAGATTTATTGACTCTTGAAAAAAATATTTTAAATTATCCTTTATACACAAGAGGCACATAAATAAATAGTTTAAAACCAATAAGTTGAAAATAAATTCTTTCTGTTTTGTTTTAGAGTTATTAACAGTTCAAAACTTCCAGAGCCAATCATCTAATTTTCAGCAAAAAAAGACCCAAAAAACCGAAGCCTTTTGGGTTACAACATAGCAAAAAAAGTAACTAAAGTGTTATTTTGGACAGAATCCTTCCCAAACCTCTACCGCATCACTATAAACAGATTGATCAACCACTAAGTTGAAAGACCTATTTCCAGCCAGACCTACACAATTACCCGCTTCGATACGTTGCTCTCCGTTCCCCCAGTTTGGAGCGTCTGTGGTAGCCAAGAAATATTTATACTGAAAACTTAAACCGGTTTTGGACGGAAAAATAAAGTAGTATTTACCTTGGTCAAGGGTCATTTTCAAACTGGCGTTGGTGCCGGGCTCTTGCCAATTGGCGTAATTGGGCGAAGCATAGAACTCTGAAAGGAAGCCCCATTCTCCCGCTACAAACACATCCTTGCCTGCAGGAATGGCGGCGTTGACACCGGGGGTCATCTCCAAAACAAGTAGATTAGGGTCAAATCCCTCCCAAGACTGAACAAAGAGTTCCACTTGGGTTTTTACGCCGTCAAACTCAAAGCGGCGGTCTGTGCCATCGCCGGTTGCTTCAGGCTTTCCTTCTCTCATGCGAAACTTGCGCTCGCCGTTGCTCCAGTTGGGTGCGGCAGTTGTGGCCAAAAAGCATTTGAAATTGAAGGCGTTGCCTTGTTGCATCAAGATAGTGATAGAATGACTGCCATCGCCGTTGTTGGTCAGTTTAAGGTTTGCGTTGGTGCCGGGCTGTTGCCAATTGGCAAAGCCTGCCCCTAAAAATCCGAACTCACCTGCAAAGAAAACATCCAGATTGGCCGGGGTGAATTTGGGAACCCAAACTTTGAAAGTTACGGGAATACCCAACCCAAAACGGCCTATTGAGATAGCAAAAGGTGCTGCGGCCAAGTTGGTCGCTTTTCCTGCGGTGGCACGAACTGTCCAAATCACATTAGCGCGTGTTTTTTCGGGTATCCCGATGCTACCCAGTGCATCATCCAAATCTTTTTGGGTGAGGGTGAGTTTATTGTCTGCGCCGTTGTTGTCTGATTTGATGGTGAGCTTTGGGGCAGAAAAGTCTCCATTGGGCAAGTCGGCAAGCCATTCATAGGTTGGGGCTGTGCCCAATCCGGAGGGAGCCGCTTCCCATGAGATGCTCACTTGGGCTGTAGGAGTCCCCGAATTGAGATTTAAAGAAAACCCGTTGGGTGGTGAGAGTAAATTAAAAACTCCCACTGCATCCGTAAACCGCTTAAAAGAAACCAAAAAAGATTGTTCTGCTTTTTTAGAGATAGTGCCATTGTTGGCTACAACATTCCACTTGAAGGTGGCAAATGTGTCTTTGGGCACTTGCAACTGAGCGAGCAGGTTTTCGAGTGCTTCTTGGGTTACAGTCAGCGTAGTGGCAGTACCATTGTTGTCGGACGGAAGCTCTATAAGCGGTAAAGAAAAGTCGCCGTTAGGTCTGTCCAACACAAACTTATAGGTAACCGGTGAATTGAGGCCTGACTGGGCAGCCGTCCAAGCAATCACGAGTTTGCCTTGTTTGTCAAGTGAGTTGAGAGCCACCTGTGCATTATTGAGTGGGGTAACGAGCGTAGGCTCATACAGGCCTTCTTTGAGAGGGCCGTTGAGCTCGCGTTTTGGTTGGCAAGCCAAAAACAAAACCATTGAGGCCGCCAGACTGAAAATAATTATCTTTTTCATTGTGAATTCAATTTAGTAAACTTTAACTTCAATAGGTGGTGTGGGGGGAGCAGGGGTAAACTTACTGCCGTCCAAACTTTGAGCAGCAATAAAGATTTTGGTTATTTTTTCGCCTTTGGTAATATTGAAAAGGCGATTGGGAACAAAGGTGAGTGAGAATGTGCCATTAGGTTCAGCTACCATTTTGACTTTGTCATTGATAGGAACTTCATAGTTTTCGGGGAAAAGAGCTGCCCCATTGGCATCAACACCTTCCAAAGATATGGACAAGTAGGGCACAGGAATTGCTTTAGATTTTCCTTCATCATCAACATCCAATTTGGGGTCATAGAAAATTGTTATAATGTCTTGAGCCGTAAAAGCCTTAGGAAATGCGCGCACCACAGGGCTTTCAAACTTAGGAGGGTTGATGGCCAAAGACAAATCCACTGTCTGCCCATCGCCCCAATCGCGGCCTTTCGCAATCATACCCAGCTTGCCGGCAGAGGCCAGTTTCAAAGCACTCAAGCCATAAAACTTAGAAGGTGTCATGGTAATTTGATATTTATCAGTGGCTACGCGGGTAAGTTTTGCGGGTTCTGCACGAGAAGCGGCGGGATTTTCATTTGAAGGCGCATCACCCACACCGGGTGCCCAAGCCCAAAGCCATACATCGCCGGTATAGCCTTTAAGTTTACCGTCCAAGACCTCTATAGTGATGGTAATTTCATCGTCTCCCGTAAAAGGAAAAGGAACAGCAGAAATATTGGCATTGGAGTTTTGAGCAAAGCCGTAACCACTCAAAAACAACCCAATGGTTAAAATAAAAATAAATCTCTTCATAGTAATGTGTTATTTTTTTATGAATACATATTGATAGCTCAAAACAGGAGTCAATTTTTCACCATCCAATTTAACTTCACGGGTAAACTTGATGTTGAGTTTGCCTCCTTCTGTGAGTTGGTTAAGGCTGGAAAGATTTAACCCCGATTGCTCTGAGCCGCTTTTGAACATAATCTTGCTTGGCTGTACCTCACTGTCCAGTTCCCAAGTCCCTGAGGTAAAAGCGGCCAAAAACTGTGGAGCTGTGCCTGTAGTAATACTAAAGTTCCCATCTGCCTGTAATTTGAGGCTAATAGCCGAAAAATCAAACTTGTTGGTAATATCAAAGGTTTTGAACTCCTCTCGCTCTTCTTGCTCGTCAATCTGCACTACTCGTGCCACCTGCCATTCGCCAACCATCTGCGCCTTTCTATTGAAAGGCGGATTCAAATCCCCGAATTTTTCGGGGGTGCAGCCGTAAGCCAAAATGGCCAACGATACTGCTAAAATTCTATACATTTTCATAATAGTTTTTTTTAAGACACAGGATTAATTGATTTGGCAGCTAAATATGAGGTCTTATTTAGCCGCCAAATCGGGTTTCTTTTAGTAGCAATTGCCTTCGGCGTTAGGAGTGAAAAAGGCAGGGCCTCCCGCACCGGCTATCTCATTGTCAGGGAATTGGACAGCCATACCATCGCAATCGCATTTGGCTCCGCGTATGGTCAAACTTCTGTCCAGCATACAGCGGCGACGCAAATCATGAAAACGCGCTCCTTCACCCACCATTTCCAAACGGCGTTGCAAGCGCACCTCATCCAAAAAGTTGTTGAGCGTTTTGCCGGTAGCTGAGTAAGCACTTAGGCCTGCGCGGCTGCGTATCAAGTTCAAAGAAGCCACTGCTTCTGAGGTAATTGAGTTTTTGGAAGCGGCCAGTGCCTCGGCGTGGATGAGCAACATCTCAGTCAAGTGCGTCAGGGCTACGTTGATATAATCCCCGTCAAAACGGTTGATAAGTATAAACTCATTGCCACCCTCGTTTCTGACTACAAACCAGTTTTTACGCACATCTGTATCCTCGTAGAGGTTGTATAAGGCTTTAGTAAATTTCAAAGTAGGCAACTGGTTGTTGGCTAAATCGCTTCTCAAGTCTCCAAAAACAGCCGAAGCACGGTTGGTGTTGTCTGTGCTGATGAGTCCGAAGATGGTCTCAGGGGATACATTGGTCGAAAAGCGGTTCATCATATCGGTGTCAAGGGTGTATTTACCGCTTTTGACAACCGACTCGGCATAAAAGGCCGCACTATCGAAGCGGTTCATTTGGAAGAAGACCTTGGCCAAATAAGCCTGAGCCGCGTACTTGGAAGCGTAGTTGCCGTTGGTTTCGGGTAGGTTGGCGGCGGCTATGCGCAAGTCAGTCAATATTTGGTCGTACACTTCTTTGACGGTGTTGCGGTTCCGGCTATTGAGTACATCGGTAAAATCGGTTCTCACGGTAATGCCCAAATGCGAGTTGTCGGGGGTAAATCCATAAGGCTGAGCAAAAAGCCTGACCACTTCAAAATGACAGACAGCTCTTACAAAACGTGCCTCTGCTTGGATTTTTTTGCGGTTCTCTTCTGTCATTCCGCCAACAGAGGCTGCATAAGCAAAAGCGGTATTGGCGCGGTTGATGGCACGGAAGGGGTTGCCATAGGAGTTTTGGGTGTATCCGGTAAAATAGCTTGTGGACTTGTTGTAGAATGCCAAATAATCGGCGTTGTTGAGTGCCCCGGGTATTCCGTTGATGTTATCGCCCATCACTTCGGCAAAAAGCTGGAATCTTCCATCCAAAAAGTTTTCGCGCATCGCGCTATAAGCCCCTACCAAAACAGCCTGTACATCTTCAGGGGTTTTGACAGCATCTTCTGCCAATAGTGCATTGCCGGGCTTGAATTCCATTTCACAGGAGACAAGCGCAAAAGCAGCAACTACGAAGTATATTTTCAAAATGTATTTCATGGGTTTAGAGATTAGAATTGAACATTGAAACCAAAATAAAACGACCGCTCTTGAGGAGGTGTCAAATAAGTAACATTGGGAGAAATATTGCGTCCTTGCATACCTTCCATATCACGCGCCATTTCGGGGTCTACGCCCGGATAATGAGTGAAAGTCAAGAGATTGGATGCCCCAATATACACCCTTACACCTGACAAGCGCAACGAACTGATTTTTGAGCTGGGCAGGTTATAGCCGAGGCTTAAGTTGCGCAAGCGCAAAAATGAACCATCGTACAAAAACTGAGTGGTGTTCAAGTTCCAGAAAGAAGGCAATCCTCCGTAAGTTTGGGGGGTGAGTGTCAGGCGTGGGAAACGGGCTTGGTCTCCCGGCTGTGTCCAACGATCGATGATGTCGCGCCGCATGTTCCAATCAGAAACGATACCCAGTTGGCGTTTGGCGGCATCGTCATAAATGTTGCCCCCGATGGTGTAGGTAAAGAACACCTCCAAATCAAAGCCTTTGTAAGCAAATCGGTTGGTAAAGCTACCGACCGCATCGGGTACTACACTGCCCGTAATTACGCGGTCGTTGAGTCGGAATTGGTAAGTTTCGTTGCCGTCTTTATCCAAAAAGATGGGCAGGCCATTGTTGGGGTCAACTCTGTGGAATCGGTTGAGGAAGTTCACACCTACCGGGTGGCCTACCACCACACGGGTATCGCCGGAACCGGCTATGGCATCAGGAGGCGTAGCCCCTACATCAATCACTTTATTGCGCAGCCAGCCAATCACAAACTCTGTAGTCCATTTGAAGCGGCCTACTATATTGCGGGTAGTCAAGGCTATGTCCACGCCTTGGTTCTGAATCACACCAATGTTGGTAAACTGCTCGCCAAATCCGCTTGAGAGTTGGAGTTTGCGGGCAATGAGCACATCGCTGGTGCGTTTGCGGTACACAGAAAAATCCAACTTGATACGGTCGTCAAACAAACCAACATCCACACCTGCATCAATCATGCGAGACACTTCCCATTTTAGGTTATCATTGCCATACTGAGAGGGATTGATGACAGGGTCTCCGTTATAAGGCAGTCCGTTGTTAGCAAAAATAAAATAGCGTGCGTTGGCGGGAAGGGCGTTGGCGTTGCCGGTTACTCCATAGCCAGCTCTAAGCCTCAAATTGCTCAACCAATCGAAGGACTCCAAAAACGATTCTCTGTGCAACAAATAACTCGCACCTATGGAGGGGAAGTAGCCAT
Organism: uncultured Roseobacteraceae bacterium; assembly: GCA_964602415.1. Lineage (GTDB taxonomy): Bacteria > Bacteroidota > Bacteroidia > Cytophagales > Flammeovirgaceae > CAZRQL01. The sequence goes on along the minus strand of CAZRQL010000005.1, from coordinate 43,843 downwards.
TGCGGAAGTTTTTACCAAAGCGCGAAGAAGCATCCACCCGCATGATGGCATTGACAAATAGTTTGTCATTGAAAGAGTAGGTCGCTCTCAAGAATCTTCCCAAAAAGCTAAATGTTTGCTCTTGTCCGACTTGGCTATTGTCTGCTCGATTGGGCCCGTAGCTTGGTTTAGACCAAAAAGGCCCATTTGCATCTGTGGAATTGATAAAATTGTAAAACTCACGAGTATTTTTCTGGTATTCTAAGCCTACTTGAAATTTAAGTTTGTGTTGCTCAGATAAGTCGTATTTGTAGTTGGCCGTCAAAAAGGTATTGTAATTGGTTACCCAGTTAGGCCATCTTTCGGCAAGGCCGGAGTGTGTAAAACCACCCAAATCGCGGGGGGTGTATTTTTCGTCGTTCATGTCCATGTAATCAATCCCAAAATTGCCAGTCAGGGATAGATTTTTGATAGGTGTATTCCAGTCGAGGTTTACAGAGTTGATGGTTCTGTTTTCTCGTGTTCTCCATTGGAGCAGATCTCTCTGGCGTACCGGATTGCTGCCGTTGGTAAAATAAGTGCTGTCATTGGTTTTGACAGGAAAGAAAGGCAGAGCCGTTGAGAGTGCAGCACCCAATCCGCCGTCCCAAGCGGAAGGTACGCGCCAGTTGTCGCCTCGGCTGTATGAAGTGGATAGATTGACTTTCAAGTCTTTGGTGATGGCGTAATCCACGTTGGCGCGAAAACTGAGCCTGTCGTAGGAGTTGCCCACCAAATAACTTTGGTTGCCATTGGCTTGGAAACCAAAATACGCTTTCAGCTTTTCTGTACCATAAGAAAGACTCAAGTTATAGTCTTGTTTGAACCCGGTGCGGGTGGTAAGCCCCACCCAATCGGTATTGGTTTTACGGGCATCTTCCCATGAGATTCCTCCGGGCAGGGGGGCCGCTCCCACGCCGCCGTCGTTTTCCCAAGCCTCTTGATAAAGCTGCAACCATTCACGGTTGTTGAGCATAGGAGTGATTCGGGTTGGGTTGGAGGTAGCAAAGCGTGCCCCAAAATTGACCCGCAGTTTACCTGCCGCCCCGCGCTTGGTCGTAATAAGAATTACTCCGTTTGCACCGCGAGAGCCATAGATGGCCTGAGCGGAAGCGTCTTTGAGTATTTCTACCGACTCAATATCGTTGGGGTTGATGGTAGCCAAAGGGTTGTAGTTCATAGCTCCCCTGTTTCCATTTAAAAAAGGCTCGTTGGTAATAGGCACTCCATCAATAACATACAGCGGATCACCGCCTGCCGAAATAGAAGAAATACCACGTACCCTGATGACCGCACCCGAGCCAGCCAAGCCACTACCCTGAATTACCTGCACACCAGGGGCTTTGCCTTGAAGGGCTGTTTCAAAGCTCGTTACGGGGAACATGGTCAGTTCGCTGCCCTTTACTTTGGAGATGTTGCCGGAAATTTCTTTCTTCTCCTGAATGGCAAAACCAACTACTACCACTTCGTTTAAGGTACTAAAATCCTCACTTAATTCCAGATTTAACTCATTGCCTTCAGCTACCACTTCTACGGTCTTGTAACCTAAAAAAGATACAACCAAAGTGCCTCCCTCAGCCACCTCAAGCGAGAACTTTCCATCAATATCGGTAACAGTACCGCGCGATTCACCTTTGACCAAAATAGAAGCACCTACCAAAGGCTGCCCATTTGATTTATCGGTTATCATGCCATTAACCACCCTTTGCGCCCAAACCGTTTGGGGCAAGTGAATACACAGGAGTAACCCAAAGGCCAAACCCCAATGCCTAAATTTTTTTAGTAAAGTAAATTTAATCATATAATAAAAACTTTTAAACCTGAACTAATTTTGTGTGTTATTACAATACACTGCGACTGAACCCACGCCTACTTTTTTCGGTTTCAAGTTTAGAAACTTCACCCCTACAAAACAAGAAAATTTAGCTAAAATCAGGTGAAAAATGTTACAATCGAAAGCGCAATCGTTTACAAATTGTTAATATTATTCTTTTTTTGTAGCATTAAGCGTTAAAGAGTTGGATTATGAAAAAAGTAGTTACGATAAAAGATATTGCTCGTGAGCTAAATATCTCGCCGGGCACAGTGTCAAGGGCTTTGAAAGACCACCCCGATATCAGTTCGGCTACCAAGCGCAATGTCATCGAACTTGCCCAAAAATGGGAATACCAACCCAACTCCATAGCCCGCAGCTTACGCCAATCCAAGTCCAACACTATCGGAGTAGTAGTACCACACATAGCCCACTATTTTTTTGCCAATGTAATCGCCGGAATTGAGCAGTTTGCCAACTCCAAAGAGTACAATATCGTTATTTGCCAGTCTAATGAACTAAAAAACAAAGAAATAGCCGCTATTCAGACGCTGCTTGCTACCAGAGTAGATGCCATTTGCTTGTCGCTGGCCAGTCAAACGGATAGCTTTGAGCATTTGCACGCCCTTCTCAAAAGAGGTACCCCACTTTTATTTTTTGACAGATTGACCGAAGAAGTATCAGTCCCCGGTGTAGTGGTAGATGATTTTGAGGGCGCATACCAAGCCACCGAGTACCTTATTCAAACAGGATGCAAGACAATCGCACACTTAGCCGGCCCACAATCGTTAAACATTAGTAAAAAAAGGATGGAAGGCTACATTGCTGCGCTCAGCGATTACAATTTCAGGGTAAGACCCGAACTTATTATCTACTCAGGTCTGAGCTATGAGGAAGGAGAGCAAAGTATGGAGGTGCTGTTGACTATTGAAAACCAAATTGATGGGGTATTTGCCGTCTCTGACCCTACTGCTATCGGGGCTATGCAAACCCTCAAAAAATTGGGCTATAAAATCCCCGAGCAAGTTTCTATCATTGGCTTTAGCAACGAACCGGCCACCCTGTTTGTAGAACCGGCTTTGACCACCATCGAACAGCCCAGCTACCAGATGGGACAAGTCATCGCAGAATTGTGCATTGAAGCCATAGAAAATATTGATGAAGAGATTTTTACCCCTCACATTGAAATTTTAAAAACCCGGCTCATCGTTAGAGGAAGTACCAAAAAAAAGAAACTGTTTTGATGCAAGACTTGATCTTTGCCCCTGCCAATTTGAGAGTCAAAGCATCCAGAGGCCAACACTGGGTTTGGGACTTGGTACGAAAAAAATTTGTCAGACTCACCCCTGAAGAATGGGTTAGACAACATTTGATACACGAATTGATGACTTTAGGATACCCCACTGCTTTGATGCAAGTAGAGCGGGTTATTTCTCTAAATGGAAAAAAAATGCGCCCTGATTTGGTGGTCTATCTGCCCGATAACCGATTCTTTTTGTTGGCAGAATGTAAAGCCCCAGAAGTTTCCATCACGCAAAACACATTTTTTCAGTCTTGTCAATACCTTCAAAATCAAGCAGCCAGCTATTTGGTCATGACCAATGGCGTTAAGATATACATCGCAAAATTGGACAGTTCGCCGCCATTGATTTGTTTTGAACTTCCTGAGTATCCAAAAAAATGATAAATCGAATCGTTCTAGGACTTTGGGCAGCATGTCTGACCCTAAGCCTAAAAGCTCAAAATCTCGAAAAAGTTGAGCCTGCTTTTTGGTGGGTAGGTATGAAAAATCCTAATCTCCAACTACTTGCCTATGGAAAAGACATCAGTAAAACAACCCCCAGACTTTCTTACGGCGGAGTAAGGATTCTTTCGAGTAAAGCCTTGGAAAATCCTAATTATCTCTTTGTTGATTTGGAAATATCTCCCCAAGCCCAAGCGGGTAGCTTTGAAATTGAGTTTTTGACACAAAATAAAAAAGTTGCTTCCTATCGCTATGAACTGAAAGCCCGCAAACCAAGAAAAGCCCAACCCATTGGCAATCAAGATGTGGTGTACCTTATCATGCCCGACCGCTTCGCAAATGGAAACCCCTCCAACGACAACCACCCCCAAACGCTGGAAAAAGCCGACCGAAGCAAACCCGGCGGAAGGCACGGCGGAGACATCAAAGGGATGCAAAACAGCTTAGATTATCTCAAAAACATGGGAATCACAGCGATATGGCATTGCCCGGTATTGGAAAACAACTCAGCCCAATATTCCTATCACGGTTACGCAATTACGGACTTTTTCAAAATTGACCCCAGACACGGCAGCGACCAAGAGTATGTTGATTTTGTGGCCAAAGCCCACGAAAAAGGCTTGAAAGTTATCAAAGACTTGGTTTTCAATCATATAGGCTCAGACCATATTTGGATGAAGGAGACACCTTCATCGGATTGGATTAATGGCAACAAAACTTTCAGCCAAACCAACTACCACAACCCAACTGCAACCGACCCCTACGCCTCGGCTTTCGATTTTGACAAACTCCACAACGGTTGGTTTGTAGAGTCAATGCCCGATTTGAACCAAAAAAACGAGTATTTGGCCAAATACCTAATTCAGCACTCTATTTTTTGGATAGAATACGCCGACTTGGATGGTATCCGAATGGATACGTATCCCTATCCTGACCGCTACTTTATGGCGCGCTGGAACAAAGAAGTTTTAGAGCAATACCCTGATTTCTACATAGTTGGGGAGGTGTGGGTGGACGATGCCGTACACCTTTCTTATTGGCAGCACTCTGACAAAAATAAGGATGGCTATCGCTCCAACTTACACTCCCTGACCGACTTCCCGCTTTATGGCGGCTTCAATGCCGCTTTTGCCGGAGGTTATACCTACGGACTCTACAAAGTGCTCAACCAAGATTTTCTCTACCAAGACCCCAGCAAGTTGCTTACCTTTTTGGACAATCACGACACCGATAGGGCTTTGGGTACCTACAACGGCAACCTTGCAAAACTCAAAATGGCTGTCGCCGTGCTTTTGACAACAAGAGGAGTGCCGCAACTTTTTTATGGCATGGAAGCACTTTTTGACCAAAAAGGCGACCACGGTCTGTTGCGGGCGGATTTCCCCGGAGGATGGCAAAATGACAAAACCAACTTCTTCACCCAAACAGGTCTTAGCCCACAGCAAAAAGAGTTTTACGCTTTTCTCAACAATTTGCTCAACTGGCGCAAAAACAAAACAGTCGTTCACAGTGGAAAGCTGACCCATTTTATCCCAAGAAGGCAAACATCCGATGAAGAATTTAATACTTATGTCTATTTCCGCCACAACCCAAGCGATTGTCTGATGATCATCATCAATAACCAAGACCGCGCTTACAAACTGAGCGGCAAAAGATTTACAGAGTTTTTGAGCCGTTACCAATCCGGTAGGGATGTCATTTCAGGCAAAACATTCGACAACTTAGAATCTTTCGAACTTGAGGCCAATACGGCTTATATTTTGGAGTTGAAATAAGCATTTACCTAAAATTTATACAACAAAACTATATAGTTTTAAATCTAATATAATTTGTTGTTATGAGAATTTTAGTGGTGCTTCTACTCATCAGCGTATCTGCCGGAGCGCAGATTGACAACATCCGCAAGGAGGCAGAAAAAAACAAGTCAAGCAACACAAATAATGTAACATCAAGTGATTCAGATGAATCTTCTTCTTGTTTGGAGGGCTGTGTATCTTCGCTGAATATAGGAGAGGCTTGTGGACAAGGGTGCACCGGTCTTTTTGCTATCATTGGCGACTACCATACGTCTATTTTAGAGTCCAATCCTTCGGCCAATGGTTTGCAGATTCTCATGGATGTGGGAAGAGGCGATAAGTTCAATGCCGTTTATGCCAACGGTCAACTTAGAGGCACATACGGGCTGGTTGGAGCAGGCTTTAGGTTTTGGTATTTTACCGACAACTATGGCTATCAACAAGGCATCAATCGTAAGGCTCAGCTTTCAATCTATGATATTGAATTTCTGCATCTCAATCTTATTTCTACCGAAAATTTCGCCTTAAAATATATCAATTCGTACACCCGCATAAATATAGTGGACTCCAAAGGCAAACCGGAAGAAATAGGATTTTATGATATGGGAGGCACGATGGGGCTGTATTCCAATTCCAGAAAATTAAGCTTGGAAGCCGAATACAGATATGGTTTGAGTAATCAATTTCAAGAGACACCTCGTCAGGAGTTTGCTTTAAGAGCCGTATTCAATCTTATGACTCGAAAGTCCATTGATGCGGGCTTCTTTTTTCAATTCCGTAAGCAATCCTATTTTGGAGTAAGCCCTTACAATTTTATTGGAGGCGGTTTGAGTGTATGGATTCACTGAGGCATTAGATTTGTAAAAAACCACAGCATAGAGCCATGACAAATTTTGAAGTGTCAAAGAGTTTTTTAGATGGTTGCGTGACATTGGGCACGATAAAAGCATACGAACAAGACGATGTTTTGCTCAAAGAAGATGCTTTTGTTGGAGCTATCCCGATTGTATTGAGTGGGAGTTTGAGGGTAATCAGAACCTATGAGGACGGTAGAGAATTACTACTCTATTACATCAAAGCGGGGGAAAGTTGCATCATGTCTTTTTTGGCCGGATTGCACGGCGATACGAGCAAAGTCAAAGCCATTGCCGAAGAGCCTTGCCGTATTTTGTTCTTGCCGGTAGAAAAGCTATCCGATTTATTGAGAGAAAACCCTGTTTGGCTGGACTATGTGCTCAGGCTGTACCACCACCGTTTTGAGGAATTGCTTGAAACCATCGAAAACATCGCCTTCAAAAAAGTAGATGCCCGCTTGTTGTTGCTTTTGGAAAAAAAAGCCACACTCACGGGCGGCAAGCATATTTACGTTACCCACGAGCAATTGGCAAATGAACTGGGAACTGCTCGGGCGGTGGTCTCAAGGCTGCTCAAGCAATTGGAGCAGGAAGGCAGACTTCTCCTCAACCGAAACAAAATCAGCTTATTGTACTAAACCTAACTCAGTTTGTTAGCTTTAAGCGCGGCTTTTGAAATAGTCCAAAGTGCGCTTTAAGCCCTCATGTCGGGTCACCCTTGGCTCCCAATCCAGCAAAGATTTGGCAAGCGAAATGTCAGGGCATCGCTGTTTTGGGTCATCTTGGGGTAGTGGCTGGTAGATAATCTTGGACTTGCTTTGAGTAAGAGCCACGACCTCTTCGGCAAATTGTTTGATGGAAATCTCGCTTGGGTTGCCGATATTCACAGGGCTGCTGTAAGAAGACATGAGCAAACGATAAATACCTTCTATCAAATCATCTACATAACAAAATGAGCGGGTCTGACTTCCATCTCCAAAAACCGTAATATCCTCACCCCTAAGTGCTTGTCCCATAAAAGCAGGCAAAGCCCGCCCGTCGTTGAGCCTCATTCTCGGCCCGTAGGTATTGAAAATCCTTACGATTCGAGTGGCTACACCGTGATAGGTATGGTACGCCATGGTCATTGCCTCTTGAAACCTTTTGGCCTCATCATAGACTCCACGAGGACCTACCGGGTTTACATTGCCCCAGTAATCTTCTTTTTGTGGGTGCACATGCGGGTCGCCATACACCTCTGAGGTAGAGGCTATCATAAAAACAGCGCGTTTAGCCAGTGCCAAACCCAATAAATTGTGAGTCCCCAGCGAGCCTACCTTAAGCGTCTGAATGGGCATCTTCAAGTAGTCTATGGGGCTGGCAGGAGAGGCAAAGTGCATGATATAGTGGACTTCGCCCGGCACGTGTACAAACTTGGATACATCGTGATGATAAAATACAAAGTCTTTTTCTTTAAAAAGGTGTTCTATATTTTCCAAACTCCCCGTAATAAGGTTATCCATAGCCAATACCTTAAAACCCTCAGCCAAAAACCTGTCACAGAGGTGTGAACCCAAAAAACCGGCAGCTCCGGTTATTAAAATGGTTTTTTTCATTTAACAGTGTATCTAATAAAACTATGCAATAAACTCTTTTTTCTAATTCAGTACTAAGAAAAACTACGACTCCTATTGGTAAACTTTTTGACCCTTTGTTGCAGTAAAGCCAAAGCGATGGCACACATAATAAAAATGACAGCAAACCCACCCAGCAATCCATATTGATTGAATCTAAAGGCCAGCAAAATAACCAAGGCAGAATATAAAAAAATGACACCTGTGGCTTTGTTGTGGTTCAGGCCGGTTCTGAGCAAAATATGATGAATATGGGTTTTATCGCCCGTAAAGGGAGATTGTCCCTTGGACATTCTAAGCACAAAAACACGGAGCAAATCAAATAAAGGATACAAAAGAATGGCCACAGAAAGAGAAACAGGCTCATATACTGATAAAACCCTGACTTCCTCAACTTTTTCTATGAAGTATATGGCCAAAAAAGATAAAAAAAAGCCCAACACCAAAGAACCAGAATCGCCCATAAAGATTTTGGCGGGCGATATGTTGAAGACCAAAAAGCCCAAAACAGCCCCTATGATAGGGGCTATAAGCAAAAGCATGAAATCAATTTGAGCAAAATAAAACCATGTACCAAAAGATAAGGCTGCCAATATAAAGATACTCCCCGCCAAACCATCTATGCCATCAATAAGATTGAGTGAGTTGGTAATCACAATAATCGTTAGAATAGAAATAAGATATTGCAAATAAATAGGCACTTCATGTATGCCCAAAAGCCCATGTAGGCCTGTAAGTTTGCAGCCGCCAAAGTGTACCAATACATAAGCACCCAATAACTGTCCCAACATTTTGAGCCTCGCACTCAACGGATCAATATCGTCCCGAACCCCTGTCAAAAAAATAACAAATATAGACACAAAAAAATAGCTCACCTCTGATATGCGTGCCAAACCTAAAAAGGCAAAAGCACCTATCGAAAACCCCACAAAAATAGCTATCCCTCCCAAAGAAGGGGTTTTGGTTTTGTGGATTCTCCTGCCGCCGGGCAAATCAAAAAAATTGGTTCTCTTGGCAATATTAATGACCAAAGGAACAATTGTTAGAGAGACAAAAAAAGATGTAAAGCACGCAAGGAGTACCCTTTCCATCACATGTTTTTATATTTTGATATGTACCACTTGATTGTATGCTCCAACCCATCTAAAAAACTTGTCTCCGGCTGCCAATTAAGCTCTGATTTGATTTTTGAGGCATCTATGGCATAACGCCTATCGTGTCCGGCTCGGTCTTTTACAAAAGTAATCAAGTTTTTGTAACTTTGTGTAGATGGACAAACCCTGTCCAAAATACCACAAATCATATTTGCAATATCCAAATTTATTCTTTCGTTGTCGGAGCCTATGTTGTAAGTCTCGCCGCTTCGGCCCTTATGGAAAACCAAATCTATCGCTTTACAATGATCCAATACGAAAAGCCAGTCTCTTACGTTTTTGCCGTCCCCGTATATGGGTATATTTTGACCGGATAAAGCCTTGCGTATGATGGTGGGAATCAGCTTTTCATCGTGCTGTTTAGGCCCATAATTGTTTGAGCAGTTGGTCGTTACGGTATTCATTCCATAGGTGTGGAAATAACTTCTGACCAACATATCGCTTGCAGCCTTAGAAGCACTGTAAGGACTGTTGGGAGCGTAAGGAGTTGTTTCGGTAAAATACCCTGTCTCACCCAAACTGCCATAGACCTCATCGGTAGAGATATGATGAAACCTCGCGTGCTCATAACCTGCTTTGGGACTAAAGGGAGCAGAGAGCCAATGGTTGCGGGCTACATCCAGTAAAGTAAAGCTGCCTTCTATATTGGTTTTTACAAAAGCCGCAGGGCCTGATATCGAATTGTCCACATGAGACTCTGCCGCAAAATGAATCACCCCCTCAAAATTGTATTTTGAGAATAAATTTTCAACCAAATTCCTATCGCATATATCCCCATGCACAAATTCGTATCCGGGATGAGAGACAACTTCGCTCAAATTATCGGGATTGCCTGCATAGGTAAGCAAGTCTAAATTTACAATCCTATAATCAGGATGATTTGACAAGAAATAAGGAATAAAATTAGACCCGATAAAACCGGCCCCCCCCGTGATTAATAAATAAGCCATTTTTGAAATATACGACAAATTTACTACATAGATTACACCTCAACAAATTTCGGATTGTAGCTAAAAAAGTTTTTCTACGTATTTTAGAGTGACAAAGAATTTAAATTCAAATAATCTATGAAAAAAACACTTATTATCTTCTTGTTTGTGAATTTTTTATTGGCTTGTCAAAGCAATGAATCGCCTCAAAACCGCTGGCAAACTCCAAACGAAAATCAAAACCTCAAACTCAAAGAATTTCAAACTGAACTCTCCGATTTGGATCAAAGCCAATTGGAATCTATACCAGTTGCCTTAGAGTTATTCTACAAGAAATTTGAAAAAAAAGCCTCAAAAATCAATGACATGGCTTTTTTGGAGTTTAAAAAATTTCACAATAGAGTTATATCAACCATATCCCCAGATTTCATAGCTTTAGAAATTTCCAACCCCAATTACAGCCCCAGTGAAATAAATCAAAGGCTGCACAAGTACGGCATTATGGCCACCCAAACTGAGGGGAGTTTATTTTTGAAAAACAACAGAAATTTTTACGTCGAAAAATTTTCTTCTTTTTTAACACAAACTTGTGTAGAATATGAAAAAAAGATAGCCAAAGAAGACGCTGAGCCTTTTGTGGAAGATGGTGCAATCCTAATAAGCATACCTCAATTGGTGGACAGAATTGTATGGAGAGAAGATTTGCTATCTGAGCCTGACTTTTCCCAAAAAGTTGAAGTAGAAGAAGACTTGAAAGTATTGAAGATATTTTTGTTTCAAGGCGCAGACAACACCCCCGCATTCGATTACACTTCAGAGGAACAGCTTCGCCCTGTAAACCAAGAATTCAAAAGCGCATATCAATACGCCCAAGAAAAGTATGCAAACAAACCGATTGGTAAACTTTGCAGGGACTATCTTTCTGTTTTGAAAAATGAAAGAGAACTGTATAGTCAGACTGTAAAAAATTTCATAGAAACGGCTTTACAATAGGTATCAATACTTTTTGGGTTTGACGAATTCGGCTACAATATTTACCAAAAAGGTGAATACGAACAAAATAGAACCCATCACAAAAAGAGCTTGATAATGGATGCCTCCATGGGGTGCTTCACCGAGTTCGGCAGCGATAGAGGCCGTTATGGTTCTGACAGGTTTTAGAAAAGTCTCAGGTATGACAGCGGAGTTGCCAGTAACCATCAAAACAGCCATAGTTTCGCCCATGGCTCTGCCCACTCCCAAAATACAAGCCGCAGCTATACCCGAAGCAGAGTAGGGCAAGACAACTTTGTAAATTGATTGCCAGTGCGTTGCACCCAAAGCAAGGCTGGATTCTTTCAATTCGCGCGGTGTGGAGCGAATGGCATCTTCAGACAAAGAAATAATGGTGGGTAAGGCTATGACAGACAGGATAATCGCCCCTGTAAGTGCGGTCTCGCCTACGGGCAGATCGAAACTTTTTTGTACCAAAGGCACCAAAACCACCAGCCCAAAAAAGCCATACACAATAGAGGGAATCCCTGCCAATATCTCAATGACAAACTTGAGCACATTCCTAAGCTTGGGCGTTGATATTTCAGCCAAAAAAACAGCCACAGAAAGTCCAATGGGAAGAGCAAAAGCCATCGCTCCAAGACTTACCCATATTGTCCCTAAAATAATCGCCAGAATCCCCAACTGAGGTGCAGGCTCTGAGGTAGGATACCAGTCATGCCCCGTCAGCATAGAAAGGAGTGTTATTTTCTTGACTTCAATGACTTTAACTTTAGAAGGGTCAACATTGGAAGTCGGTAGAATGGCCAACATGCCTATCTTAGTGCCTATGAGTGCCATCACTTTATCGGTAAGGTACTCAAAATTGGGGCCTAGCTCATCTTCGGTAAAGTATTTTTCGATATTTGAAAGCGTAAAAACAGTTATGTCCTCATTGAAATTGGGGTCAAAGTGTTTCCAGTTGAGAATATCTTTCTCTATGATGCTCCGAATTTGTCTGGGTGTGAGTTCATCGACCGTGTTGTAAGGATTGACTACCAAACTGAACCCTTCGGTAATAGGTTGTCTTTCAAAAAGCCCCGAACCTTCTCTGAATAGAAAAAAAATAATAATCAAAACAATAACAGCCGAAAAAGTGCCGCACAATCTAATGAGGCTCTCAATAACTTTTTCAACCAGATACGAATTCTTCATCATTGGTAAAATATATGCAAAGTAAAAAAGCCATTCAAAAAAAGAATGGCTGCAACATAAATATTTATTTTTTTATCACTATGGGGATATAACCTTTGTGCGTAACCATTTTCTGTCCCAAAGGAGAAAGGAAAAAGTCTAAAAAGCGTTTGACTTTCGCTTCATTTTCTTTCAAGTAGTAAATATAAAGTGGTCTTGAGATCGGGTAGATTTTGTCAAGTGCATTTTTGAATGTCGGTTTGACAAAAGGCCCGTCATTGAAAGATACAGACACTGGTTTGATCACATCTTCGATGTAAGCCAAGCCTATGTACCCTATCCCGCCTTTGGTTTGACTCACTGACTGAACAATAGCTGCGTTGGAAGCACTACTTACGGCTGTTTTGGCAAATTCCTTTTTACTCATAACATGCTCTTTCATAAACTCATAGGTACCGGAACTTGACTCTCTGGTAAAACAAACTATCGCCAAATCAGGGCCACCGACTTGCTTCCAGTTGGTAACTTCGCCGGTAAAGATATCCCGCAGTTGATTATTGGTAAGTTTTTCTATGGGATTGGATTTATGTACAATAATAGACAGTGCATCATAAGCAATTTCAACCTCCACAAATTCTTTTTTGGCGTTGGTGAGTTCGATTTTTTCACTCATCTTTAAAGACCTTGAAGCCATAGCGGCATCTGTCGAACCATCTCGCAGGGCTGTTATACCAGTGCCACTGCCTCCACCAGTTACGCTTACCAAAATGCTTTTGTTTTGATCCATAAAGATCTCGGCAACAGACTGAACTAAAGGAAGCATGGTGTCGCTCCCCTTTACCTTCAGGCTTTGGCCGTGGGAGATGGCCGCAAAAAGAACTAAAGCAAAAGAAAATATAGTTTTCATGATTAAAAATTATTCGCAAAGATGAAACCAAAGACAAACAGAGATATTGTCTTGATGTGAACAAATCTTAAACTTTGTGTTAAAAAGCTCCGGACCTTAACCAACAACGCTGTATTTCATCATATTGGTCTTTTTACGCTCATTCATCGGCATAGACGCAATATTTACATACACATCACCTTTGCGTAAGTGCCCATCCCTGACTAAGGTTTCTTCAATATCTGCAAAGGTCTCGTCTGTGCTGACAAATTTGTTGTAATGGTAGGCTCGTATCCCCCAGACCAAATTCAACACAGGGAGTAAAAATTTATTGGGCGTGAATATAAAAATATTTGCCTTGGGTCTGTGTCTGGCCAATTTGAAAGCCGTAAAACCCGATGAGGTCAGCCCTACGATGGCTTTTGCGTTGGTCATTTCTGCGAGTCTCACTGCACCTGCCACAATTCTGTCGCTGCCATAGTGTGGGTCGGTAGTGTCGGCATCGTAAGTTTTGTTGTAGATATGCTCTTCACTCTCAACTTCTCCCAATATTCTGTTCATCACCTGAATGACTTGCAAAGGAAACTTACCGGCTGCCGTTTCGCCACTGAGCATCACCGCGTCGGCACCATCATAAACGGCATTGGCCACATCGTTGACTTCGGCGCGGGTAGGGCGTGGGCTGTCTATCATGGTCTCCATCATTTGGGTGGCAATAATGACGGGCTTGGCAGCGCGGTTGCAAAGTTCTACGATGCGCTTTTGATACATGGGCACTTTTTCCATTTGTACTTCAACCCCCAAATCACCTCTGGCCACCATCAAGCCGTCAAAGGCTTCAATAATTTTTTCAATATCTCTGATGGCTTCAGGTCTTTCAATTTTGGCGATTACTTTGGTAAACTTACCTTTGTCGCGGATCATGTTTTTGAGTTCGATGATGTCGCCTGCGGAGCGCACAAAAGAAAGTGCTATCCAATCTACATCATTTTCAAGGCCAAATACAGCGTCTTCCTTGTCCTTGCGCGTCAAAGATGCTTCTGAAATCTCGGTATCGGGCAGATTAATACCCTTTTTGGACTTGAGAAGTCCCCCAAAAACGACCTTTGTGAAGACGCGATTGTCTTCTATTTTGAATACCTTAAGTTCAATTTTGCCGTCATCCACCATGATAGCATCGCCTGTCTTGACATCTTTGGCCAAAGATTGATACACACAATGAACTATTTCACTGTTTCCCATCACCTTTTCGGTGGTGATGATGAGTTGTTCGCCCTCTTTGACCTCTACTGCCCCTCCCTCTATTTCACCAAAGCGAATTTTCGGACCTTGCAAATCCTGCAAAATGGATATATTAAATCCAAAAGTTTTGTTGATGTCTCTTATGTACTGAATAACTTTTTGGTGGGACTCGTAAGAACCATGTGAGAAATTGAGCCTAAACACATCTACTCCCGCCATAACCAGTTCAAGAAGTTTTTCGCGGGTATCACTTGCAGGACCCACGGTCGCTATTATTCTGGTACGTGTATGTTTAATGTTCATAAAATAAAATTTGAGTCTGCAAGTTAAAAAATATAATTTGTTGATTTTCTGAAAATAGTCAATTGTTCAATGCAATCGTTTGAAGTCTAAAATTCTTCGCCCGGCAAGTCAATTGTTCTATTCACTTACTTTTGCAATCGACAATGTCTTTCAATTTAGAACAATTAAAAATAATCCTTTGCTTTGCGGGCTAAACCATCAATAAGTTATCTTTGAGAAAGTAATAATTAGTTGAAAAAGCGCAGATATGGTACTCAATTCTAAAATTCCCGACGGACCCATAGCCGAGAAGTGGTCACGCCACAAGTTCAATTTGAAGTTGGTAAACCCTGCCAATAAACGAAAGTACGATGTTATCGTGGTGGGTACGGGCTTGGCGGGTGCTTCCGCTGCTGCATCATTGGCCGAACTGGGATACAATGTAAAGGCTTTTTGCTTCCAAGACAGCCCCCGCCGCGCCCACAGCATTGCGGCTCAAGGAGGTATCAATGCAGCCAAAAACTACCAAAACGACGGAGACAGTATTTACAGATTATTTTATGATACCGTAAAAGGTGGAGACTACCGCGCAAGAGAAGCCAATGTTTACAGACTTGCAGAAGTGAGTGTAAGTATTATTGACCAGTGTGTTGCGCAGGGAGTGCCGTTTGCAAGGGATTACGGCGGCTTGCTCGCCAACCGCTCATTTGGAGGTGCTCAGGTGTCCCGGACTTTCTATGCCCGAGGTCAGACCGGACAGCAGTTGCTTTTAGGGGCTTACAGTGCGCTCTCCAGACAGATAGCAACCGGAAAAGTGAAAATGTACACCCGAACAGAGATGCTTGATTTGGTGGTTGTTGATGGTCATGCCCGCGGCATAGTTACCCGCAATTTGGTAACGGGAAAAATCGAGTCCCATGCTGCCCATGCCGTACTGCTTTGCACCGGAGGCTATGGCAATGTATTTTTCTTATCCACCAATGCTATGGGATCAAATGCTTCAGCGGCATGGAGGGCACACAAGAGAGGCGCACTTTTTGCCAATCCTTGCTTTACTCAGATACATCCTACTTGCATCCCTGTACATGGAGAGCACCAATCAAAGTTGACCTTGATGTCTGAATCACTTAGAAATGATGGCAGGGTTTGGGTTCCAAAAACCAAAGAACTGGCAGAAAAAGTTAGAAACGGACAAGTCAAACCACAAGACATAAAAGAAGAAGACCGCGATTACTATTTGGAGAGGAGATACCCTGCATTTGGTAACCTCATGCCCCGCGATGTGGCTTCACGCAATGCAAAATACGTCTGTGATGAAGGTCGGGGAGTAGGCTCAGGGCAAGCTGTGTATCTTGATTTTGCAGATGCCATACAGAGAGACGGGAAAGATGTAATTTCATCCAAATACGGCAACCTCTTTGATATGTACGAAAAAATCACCGGAGACGACCCTTACAGCGTCCCCATGAGGATTTACCCCGCCGTTCACTATACAATGGGAGGTCTTTGGGTGGACTACAATTTGATGACCAACATACCCGGTTTGTATGCCTTGGGAGAAGCCAATTTCTCAGATCATGGAGCCAATCGTCTGGGAGCCAGTGCATTGATGCAAGGTCTTGCTGATGGCTATTTCGTAATCCCTTACACTTTGGGGGATTATTTGGCTACGGTGCCAAGAGAAAAAGTAACTACCGACAAACCTGAGTTTAAGGATGCCGAAGAAAAAGTAAAAGCTCAAATGAATAGATTGCTCTCTATCAACGGCAAGCGGACAGTTGATGATTTTCATAAGACTTTGGGCAAAATCATGTGGGATAAGTGCGGTATGGCTCGAAACGAAAAAGGCCTCAAAGAAGCCAAAGTTGAAATTCAAAAACTCAGGGAAGAATTTTGGCAAAATGTAAAGGTCATCGGAACAAACGAGGAACTGAACATCACTTTGGAAAAAGCCTACCGTGTGGCTGATTTTCTTGAGTTGGGAGAGTTGATGGTAGAAGATGCCCTAAACCGCAACGAATCCTGCGGCGGCCACTTCCGCGAAGAGTACCAAACCGAAGACGGTGAGGCACTCAGAGACGACAACAACTATGCTTATGTTGCCGCGTGGGAATACAAAGGCTACAACCAAGGCTGGAATCTTCACAAAGAGGACTTGGTTTTTGAAAACGTCAAACTTACCCAGAGAAGCTATAAGTAAAGCACACTGATTTTTATTTGATACAAAGGCGGGGACAAGAAATTGCTCCCGCCTTTGGTTTTTTTACATACACATTCGTAAGTTTTGAAGAAAAAAAATTCATTTTTTTGGAAAAAAAATGCTTCTTGCAGGACAAATAAAGGGATACAAACTTGCGCAAACTTTACTTTTTGGTTTTGATGCTGCATTTGAGCTATTCGGCTGCCTTTGGACAAGATCAAAAGGTACTGGATAGTCTTTCGAGTGAACTTAAAAAGCCCCATACCGATACGATTCTTGTGCAAACCAATCTAAGGATGGCCTCTCTTTATTTACAGGCACTAAAACCGAACGAATCAATCAAATATAGTGAGTCTGCCTTGCGGCTCAGTGAGCGAATCAAATACCCGGTTGGGGTAATAAGGTCATATCTTGCATTGGCAAACGCGGAATATGATAAAGGTTTCTATCAGACATCTTATGAATATGGGCTTAAGGCTTTGCAAGTGGCAGAAAAAAATAAAGTTTGGCGAAGTGTAGCTGGTGCTTACTACCATCTTGGCCGTGTATCTGCGGCTGTAGAAAATTTTGAAAGGGCTATCAATTATCATCAACAATCTATACAAATAATAGAAAAATATGCTAATAGTGAAGAAAGTGTTCTTGAAGCCAACTATAATCTTTTGGCCATTATAGCCCGCAAACAAAAAAGGTATTCCGATGCAATCATGTACTATAATAAGGTTATGGACATGGCCACCAAAAACAAAAGAGAAAGGACTATAAATACCATCCTTAACAATGTTGCTGGTGTGTACTTTGAGCAAAAAGAATACGATAAAGCCTTGAACAACTTTAAGCGAGTGCTTGACTATGCCGATAAAAATAAGATACTGAGATTAAAGCTAATCGCCAAGCTAAATATAGGCGAATCTTACACAGAAAAACGAGAATTTGATAAAGCGGCTTCTTACTTGTATGAAGTCAAATATGCTTGCCAGAATAACTCCTTCCCTGAGCTTGAGCGAGAAAATCTTGAATACCTCTACAAATTCCACGACTATCAAAAAAACAGCGATTCTGCCTTGTACTATTACAAACTCTTTAATGAGATCAGTGAGAAATTATTGAGCACAGAAGCCAAAGAGCGGGTCAAACAAATGGAAAAAGCCCTGCAAGAGAAGAAAACAAACGAAGCAATAGAAATACTCAAATTAAGAAATCTTTTGGATTCTATTCAGTTGTTGAATGAAAGTCAAAGAAATAAGAAATTGGTTTTAGACTCCATTTTAAAGCAAAAAACTTTAGCGTTTTTAATTGAAGAAAAAAGAATTACTGAAATAGAAGAACAAAAACGCAAAATCGAAGAAGAAAAACTCCAGCGTGAAAACGAACTGCTCAAAAAAGATCGGCAATTGCAAAGCTACTATTTTATCATAGGGATTATAGGCTTGGGATTGGCTCTTTTGGCAACTGCTTTGGCCTTTGTCATACTCAAGACAAGCCGCCGTCGCAAAGCCGATTTGACACTTTTAACGCAAAAAAATATTGAAATTCAGCTTATTAGTGATCAGATTGCATCACAAAAGAAAGAGATAGAACTAAAAAACGAAGACCTCAAAAATAAAAGTCTGCAAATTGGACAAAGCCTGAAGGCAGCCAATACCATCCAGCAAGCCATGCTCCCTTACGACTCAAGGATGAGAGAGATTTGTGCGGATTTTTTTGCTATCTACATTCCCAGAGATGTAGTGTCCGGTGATTTTTATTGGATGGCTAAGGTGGATGGCACCGCCATATTGGCCGTAGGAGACTGTACCGGTCACGGCGTGCCGGGGGCTTTTATGGCTATGATAGGGCATGCCATTTTGGACAAAATCGTACTACTGCAAGAAAACTTTGACCCTGCGCTGATCCTGCGCGATCTGCACAATGAAATCCGCTTTGCTTTCAGAAACCAGAGTACCGGTGAGGCGAGCGGTATGGATATCAGTATTGTTTCAATCCAAGACTTTGATAATGACCTTCGGCGAGTGGTATTTGCAGGTGCGAAATCTGATTTTTATTATGCTACTCCCATGCAAACAGATATATTGAGGCTCAGAGGCAATAACGCTATGATAGGAGGACTGCGCGGACTGAAAAATCAATTTCAAAACCACGTCTTGTTTTTGCAGAGTGGGACTGTATTCTATTTGTGCAGCGATGGCTATGCCGACCAAATTAACAGCGAAAAAGTGCGATTCGGCAAAGTGCGGCTACAAAAAAAATTCTCTGAAATTAAAAACTTACCCCTCAGTGAGCAGCAAAGAGAACTTGAAAAAGCATTTCAAGACTTCAAGCAAGATGTAGATCAACGAGATGACGTATTGATTTTGGGAATCAAATTATAGAAAACTTAATTTTTTGTTCATTTTCTATTAGATTTGTAATATTAACTAAGCCTTACAAAAATGACTCATACCGTACAAGCAGGCGAGACTCTTTTTGCCATTGCCAGAAAATATGACCTTACTCCCGGTGAATTGCGTGAACTCAACGGGATGGGGCCGACAGCCCAAATCACGGTAGGCCAAGTGCTAAAAGTCTCCAAAGTTCAGGCTTCTTCCACTCCCTCGGCTCCCGCAGAGCCTAAAGCCGTATCTAAACCGGAACCTACCGCCTCAAGTCCTGAGTTTTATACCGTAGGATCGGGGGATACTTGGGAGAAGATAGCTGAGAGATTTCGCCTGACTGTTGTGGCTTTGCTTAATTTAAACAATGCGACCCGCAGTTCTTCGCTCTCTATAGGGCAAAGAATCAGGGTAGTAGCCCCCGTTGGTGCTCCTCCTCCTGAAGGCGCACCTACCACCCACACAGTCAAAACAGGCGAGTCTATTTTTGGAATTGCTGCCCGTTACAACCTCAGCGTGGCCATGCTTAGAGAGTACAACAACCTCTCTCCCGCAGATAGAATTTCGGTTGGTCAAACCCTAAACCTTAGACCTGCCGGCGCAGTAAGTCCAACACCCTCAACTGAACGCCCGACCCCCGCTCCAGCCCCTATTTCAACTCCTACTCCTTCGGCAGCCTCAGGGTATTACAACATGTCCAGAGTGCCCGCCGCTTCACGCTCAAAAGCAGAGCAGTTTGCCAAAGAAAGAGCTATTTTTAAAGTGGAAGAAGTCTCAGGACGTGCCTTGTTGCAAGGCGGTCTGTCAGGCTCTGTCGGCAAGGGCGGCGATAACAACGCCCAAGATGTCGCACTTGTGCAGCAGAGGTTGGTCAGGTTGGGGCATCTCGCCCCCAATCACGGAGAAGACACCTCAAGAGAGAGCGGAAAAATAGCTGATACAAAGATACCCAAAACGCTGGCCGCTATCAATACATTTCAAGAGCGCAGAAAAGTAAACGGCTGGGCTACACATGCCGCCGCCGCCACTATATTCGGAGGCAGGTTCACGGATTTTACGCAGGGGCTTATTGGAGTGAGAGATGTTTCTTTTGTGGTGTTGCGTGATTTGGCAGAATGGAAGGTAACTTTCCCTCACCCTCAAACCAATGCACCTGAAACCATAACCCTGAGAAACTTCGTTTTCAGTGGGTTTACCCGATTTTATGATGGCATAGGCTATGCAGGAAAGATAAAAACAGACACCTATCCCAATATTTTCAACCATCTGAAAATCGACGATGGCCTCAAAGAAGCCTTTCGTAAAATTTCTGCTCACGAAGGCGGCTTCGATGCCATCAACGGATGGGACAGGGCAACTTTTTCTTTTGGCTTCGTACAGTTTGCCGGTACGATTCCCGAGCGCAACGACAAAGGAGAGTTAGGAGCGGCTTTTTCAAGGATGAAAATAGAGCAGCCCAAACTTTTTGCAGAGTACTTCCAACGATTTGGCGTAGATGTAAACCCCGAAATGCGCGGCGATAGAATCAACAGCGGTGAGTTGATTGTATTTGATATACAAGCCATAAATGGCTCTTGTGAAGTCAGGGGCTTTGACGCAGAAAAAGCCATCCGCGCCGATGTCATCTTGTGTGCGCTTTTTATCAGAGCCGGGTATGTACCCGAACTTATCGCCTGCCAGATTATGCACGGCATCGAAAACTTTGCCAAACCGGCTTTTGCACGCCGACCCACTGTAACGCTGGGGAACACGACAGTAAATAACTTGCCCATGAGTGCTTACATACAGTCCCCAATGGGAAGAGGTGCGCTTCTTGATATGTCTATCAATCAAGGTGTTGGCGGTGCTAATGCGATTTTTGCGCGTGCCATAACGGAAGTAGCCAAAGTCCAAAGTATCAATAGCCCAGACGAACTCAACCGTTTGGATGAGAGGAAAGTACTGGAAACCATTCTCCAGCACCAAAACGCCAGCGGCAAACCCGACCCACGCATCGTATCAAGAACCGGAGGATTTTTGAGCAGTTCATTGGCATCCACTAAAAACCAAAGGTTTGCAGACGGTTCAATTGTGTAGCGGTTTAGAAAGAAAACGAGCCATAGCGCAAAGACTGCTTTGCAGTTGATTACGACAAAGGTAAATATGCTATCCATTAAAGACAGCTAAATAATTGGCTATCAGATGTTAATTATATTGTACTTAAAATGTAACAATTATTTAACATAAAAAGTTTGATTTTCGATTTTCGATTTTCGATTTTCGATTTTTGCTTCGCACTAATGCAAAAATCTTTATGGAAAAACAAAAACCTTTACTTTTCGCCCTTGTTGCGGGCGTGGTGTTTTATGCTTGTTCGCAGTATGCGGGTAGGGAGGCGGTGAAGCCGAAACCTTCTCAAGCATTTGAAGAGCAATTGAGTGTAAATGCTGATTCTACTTTTATCACTATCCCTGATTTATCTGATGTGAGTGTACCAAATTACGCAGGAGTCCTTTATTATGAAAGAGATACCGTTTATTTTGTTCATAATTCGATTACTTACCCTTGTTATGTAACAATCGGATTTGATACGCTTTCACAGATAAGTTATTGTACGGTTTCGTCTTCTATGCTGGCTATTAGAGACATAACCCTTGAGGATTATCAAGAGAATTTCAATGAGGCACACAGTTCAAGAAGTGAGTGTAGAAGAGAATGTAATCATATTGGGGCGATTGTTCAGAAAGAGCAACAAGTGAGTTGCGTAGGTATTGTAGAGAGCGTAAACGCCAATGCATAAAAAACTGTTTACACGCTGTGGTGGATGCCTCCATGGGTGGCGAAGAATTATAATTTTAATGTCTTAATTTTATGCCGAACTAAGCGTTTTTAAGTTCGGCTTTTTTAAAAATCAAATTTTATGCTCATTTTTATATCAATTGCATTTTTTACACCTTTTTTTTGGGGATTCTACCCAAAAGAGCAAGGAGTTGCAAGCAATCACTCGATTTATTTTTTGCCGATTTCAATAGATTCAGCATTTGCTATGGCCAAGTCTGAGAATAAATTACTATTTATAGATGTTTACACCGATTGGTGTGGGCCTTGTAAAAAAATGGAAAAGGTGGTTTTTTCTGACAAAGCAATCGCAAAAACCTATAATGCACAGTTTATTTCTATACGAATCAATGCGGAAAGTCCTGAACATAAAAATTTTGTTGAGAAACTAAATTTGAATTCTTTTCCTACTCTTTTGTACTATTCAAGCGATGGCGATTTATTAGAGCGAGTTGGGGGCTATAAAGGCGTAGATGAATTATTGGAAATTACAAAAAAAGTTATAGATTCCAAAAATAATCCAACTAACACAGAACATAATTTATCTGGTTTTGAAAAATCACTCAAAGAGTTAGATTATTTTGCTAAGCTAAATGATATGACATATTTTTCGGCCTTTAATCTTTTTAAAGATGAATTTATCATAAAAAATCCATTTGATTCTATGCTACTGATAAGAATTTGCGACCAAATAGAACTATTTCCCAATACAAAAAATCCTGCATATATTTTTTTATTAGATAATATTGATACGATAAGATATAAAATAGGTTATAGGGTTGATTATAGTATTGCACTATGTATAAGAGATGATTTTAACAGATTCTATACAAGTAAAGATCCGGTTAAGCTAAAGCATTACATTGATACATGTACCGCGCTTGACAAACAAAAATTAATCATAAAGCAAGATTTAATAAAAATGTATGAAAGACAGAAGAAGCAAATTGAAAAGGGAAGAAATAAACTTCTATCAACTCAAACGAAGTGATTTTGGTATTGATTAACAGCCAAGGGTTTAGACTATTGGGTACTAAATAGTTATTATTTTGTGCGAAAATGTAACAATTATAGTTATTTTAACGCCTTATACTGATTATCATCTTTAGAATTCAAAATCATTACGAAAAAAACTATGATTCATTCATTTTGGCCTTTGGTACTTGCAATTTATGTTCTTGGGTTGTTAGATATGAAATACACCCGTGTTTTTTCAAATCCTATTCCGGTTTTTGGCTCCAAGTGGGTATTGGTAACTGCCATTTCTGCCATAGCCTTGTGCAAGGATTATCTTAGAAACGGAGAAGTGGCGGGTATTTTGAGAATTGGCTTTTTGCTAATTGTGATGGCACTTTTATTGATGGTTTCTTATTCAATTTTGAGAAACGAAAATAGCACATCCGAAAACAGAGATAGCGGATTTTAAAAAAAGTCGTTGGTTTTTGTATTTGTGCAGGCCATTAAAAAATGGGCTTCGTTAGCTGATTCTTGATTGCCAATGATTAATTTTGCGCAAATACCTTAGAGATGAAAATTTCCCTTTCTTGGCTCAAAGAATATATTGACCTTCAGGAGAGTGCCGAAGAAATCGCTCAATTGCTGACTTCCTGCGGGCTTGAGGTGGAGGAAATAGAAGCCAAAGAATCCATCAAAGGCGGCTTGAAAGGCTTGGTCATCGGGTATGTTGTTGCTTGCCAAAAGCACCCCAATGCCGAAAAACTATCTCTCACTCAAGTAGATATAGGTGCAGATCAGCCGCTTTCGATTGTGTGTGGTGCGCCCAATGTGGGCAGCGGCCAAAAAGTAGTGGTGGCCACCGTGGGCACGCAACTCTACCCCAGCACCGGCGAGCCTTTCAAAATAGCCAAATCCAAGATTAGGGGCGAAGTCTCTGAGGGCATGATCTGCGCCGAAGACGAAATCGGGTTGGGCACTTCGCACGATGGCATTATGGTATTGGATACCGATTTGCCTGTCGGAACGCCTGCTGCTCAATACTTTGGCTTGCAGACAGACTACATTTTTACCATCGGGCTGACCCCCAACCGTGCGGATGCGGCTTCTCACTACGGGGTAGCGCGCGACTTGGCGGCTCTGTTGCAAAGGCCGCTAAAAAATCCTCTTGCCGATTTGCTGCCTCTTCCGGTGAGCCAAGAAATGGATTTTTCAATAGAGATTGTCAATACCGACAAGTGTCCGCGTTATTCTGCGGTGGCACTGAGCGGGGTGGTGGTGGGGTCGAGTCCCGACTGGCTCAAAAAAAGGCTCGAATCCATTGGCCTCAAGCCGATTAACAATGTGGTGGACGTAACCAACTACGTGTTGCACAGCATCGGACAGCCTTTGCACGCCTTCGACGCCGACAAAATCAAAGACCGCAAAATAGTGGTCAGAACCTGCCCCGACCAAACGCCCTTCACCACCTTGGACGCAAAAGAGCGCAAACTGACGGCACAAGATTTGATGATATGCGACTCCGAAAGCCCCATGTGTATAGCGGGTGTTTTTGGGGGGCTGCACTCAGGCGTGAGCGACCAAACCCGCAATGTGGTGATTGAAAGTGCCTATTTTTCGCCTGAGACTATACGTCAAACAGCTCAATATCAAAAACTTAAAACCGACGCTTCTTTTCGCTACGAGCGCGGTTGCGACCCCAATATCACGGTGGCGGCGGCCCAGTGGGCGGCTTACCTGCTCACCCAAACCACAGAGGGCAAAGTTGCCAGCTCTATCAAAGACCTTTATCCTTGCCCCATTCCCAATGCTGTTTTTGAGGTCAGCTATGCCTATTTGGACAAAATCATAGGCCAAAAAATAGAGGCCACTACCGTCCATTCGATACTGCGTTCACTCGAAATTGAAATCGTTTCTCAAGACGCAACAGGTTTTACGGTTTCTGTACCGCCGTATCGGGTGGATGTGAAAAGACCTGCCGACATTGCAGAGGAGGTTTTGAGGATTTATGGGTTTGACCGCATTGCCGTGAAGCCTCACAATCACGCGGCGTTTTTGTCGCCTTTCCCTAAAAATGATGCCGACCGCATCGCCTCGAATACGGCTAATATGCTGGCTAACAGTGGGTTTTACCAGATTGTTACTTCCTCTCTTTCCAAAGAGAGTTATTGGCAAAAATTTGATTGGCTCGATAAAGAGACCGCTGTGCCTATGCTCAACCCGCTGAGTGAGGACTACAGCATCCTCAGACAAAGCCCACTGCCTTCTATGTTGGAAGTCATCTCCCACAACCTCAACCGTAAGCAAAAAAGCCTCAAATTTTTTGAAATTGCCAAAACGTACCACAAAAGCAAGGGCTACCAAGAGCGCGAATATTTGGCTGTGGCACTTTGTGGGATGGTTGAGGAAGCCAACTGGCAGTCGAGCGCAGAGAAAGCCAATTTTTTTGCTTTAAAAACAATAGTCAATAAAGTGTTGCAGTATTTTTCTGTATCCAAATATTCAATACAAGAACTTGACAATCCATGCTTTGCGTATGGTCTTGAGTACAAACAAGGCAAAGACAGTCTGGTTGCTTTTGGGCAAGTCAAGCCCTCTGTTTGCAAACAGTTCGACATCAAAGCAGAGGTTTTTTTCGCCCACTTCGAATGGAGCAAATTGCTGGCGGCTTGGGGCAAACCAATTGTCTATGAGCCACTTCCGCGCTTTCCGGTGGTGGAGCGGGATTTGTCTTTGGTCATTGACCGCAAGGTGAGTTTTCAGCAAGTAGAATCTATTGCGTACAAGGTGGAAAAGTCGCTCTTACAGCAGATTCGGTTGTTTGATGTGTACCAAGGCAGTAATTTGGGGGAAGACAAAAAGGCTTATGCGCTGAGCTTTACGTTGGTGGATAAAGAAAAAACGCTTACGGACGAGGTGATAGACAAAACCATGCAAAAATTGATTGATGCTTTCGAGAAAGAAGCAGGGGCTTTGATTAGAAAGTAAATTTCTATTTTTTGATTCCAAAATCGCGCTTGATTCGGCGTGATATTTTTTCTATTTCTCCCATGACCCTTGAGGGGTTTGTGGTTTTGAATTCTCTTTCCAGCATAAGAATTTTTCCGTTTACAATAACGGTTTCTACATCTGACGAAGCCATTGCGTAGGCCACTGCCGAATAAGGATCATAAAGGGGGCGTAAGTGTGGTTTTTGCAAATCAATAATAATCAAGTCGGCCAATTTGCCTACTTCTAAAGAGCCTATTTTATCTTGTAAGCCCAACACTTGCGCCCCTCCCAGCGTAGCCATTTTGACAATTTGTCTGGCGGTAATAAAAAGCGGTGTTTTGGTATCCAACTTATGCAATCGGGTAGCCGTGCTGAGTTCTTGCACCATATCAAGGTTGTTGTTGCTGGCCGCACCATCCGTTCCCAATCCCACTTTGAGTTTAGCGGACAGCATTTCTGAAATAGGAGCTACCCCACTGGCCAGTTTCATGTTGCTTTCGGGGTTGTGAGAGATGCCCACCCCGATTTTTTTGAGGATGAGCATGTCTTTGGCAGTGATTTTTACGCAGTGGGCTGCAATGGTTCGGTCGGTCAGGGCGTTGATGTCAGCCAAAAAATGAGTTGGCGTTTTGCGTTTTTCTGTCAGAAAACTGCCATGCTCAACGTCGGTTTCGTCCAGATGTATATGAAGTGGCGCGTTCCACTTGCGGGCGAGGTCGGCGGCTTGTGTGAGCGACTCCTCAGTGCAGGCATAGGGCGAATGTGGCGCAACCGATATGGTGATAAGCGGGTGATTTTGATACTGTTTGATTAGCTTTTCTGTGAGTTGGAGGGTTTGGGTATCGTTGAGTCCTCTGGGGCTTTTGAAGCGGGTGAATCCTTCTCCTATTACGGCTCTAATGCCAATTTTCTCGCATACTTTGGCAGTGGTTTCGCTAAAAAAATACATGTCGTTGAAGGTGGTAGTACCTGAGGCAATCATCTCAATGACAGCCAGTTCAACGGCTGTTTCCACGTTTTCCTCTGTGGCGTATTTTTGCTCTGCTGGTAGGATGTGTTCCATGAGCCATTCTTCGAGCGGCAGGTCATCGGCCAAACCCCTAAACAGCACCATTGCCGCGTGTGTGTGGGTGTTGATGAGTCCGGGCATGATGAGTTTTCCGGCGGCGTTGATGTACATTTTGGCGGTTTTTTGGGGATGGTGCACCCCAATATCTACGATTTTATCCTCTTTGATGGCCACAAAACCTCTGTCATAGACCTGTAGGTGTTCGTTTATGGTCAAGATAAGCCCGTTTTCTATCAAAATATCATAAGCCGGCTCTTGTTGTGCTTCATCTTGACAAGAAACCAAGAGAAGACCAATCACAAAAAGTTTTTGAAGACTTTTAGCCGTTGTTGCGCTCAAAATCCCAAAATCTCTGCCATGTATCATTTTTAGGAAGCGTTGCTTTGATAATGATTTTTTCGTTTTTGATAGGATGAATAAATTCTAAAGCTCTGGCATGCAATGAGATAGAACGGTCTTTGTTGCGCTCTGCAAAGCCATATTTGGTATCGCCTTGTATGGGACAGCCGATTTTGGAGAGTTGGGCTCTTATCTGATGGGGTCGGCCTGTCAAGGGGTTGACCTCCAGCAAATAAAAGCCGCCCGATTGGCTGATGACGCGGTATTCCAGCACGGCTTCTTTACTGCCCGTTACCAGCTTGGTGTAGGCTTTTACGGTGTTGTTTTCGGAATTTTTCTTTATCCAATGTACCAGTCGCTCTTGGTGTGCGGGAGGGTTTTCGGCCACCACTGCCCAATAGGTTTTTTGGATTTTCCTTTCCTTGAAAAGGGCATTCATCCTTTCCAAAGCCTTAGATGTTTTGGCAAAAACAGCAAGTCCACTCACAGGCCGGTCTATGCGGTGTATTAGGCCGCAAAAAGCCTCTCCGGGCTTATTGAAACTCACCCTGATGTATTCTTTGACCATATCAAGCAGGCTTACGTCGCCCGTAGGGTCGCCTTGGATGGGGATTCCGGCGGGTTTGTTTACCGCTATGAGGTGGTTGTCTTGGTAGAGGAGTTGCAAATTTTCCATCTCGCAAATCTACACAAAGCACAGAAATACGTCTAAGTTTTTGTAAAAGAAGCAAGAGCCGCCTGCTTTACATTGCTGAGGAAGTAAAATTTTAATCATGTTAAACCATAAAGCCAACATTAGCCCGGATTACGCAATAGGATTTTTTCCAATATTTAATCCAGAATAATTTTTTTGTGGCTTGAATTGTAGCGTATTTAGAGCATATTTGATTTTTGATTAACTTTGTAGTAAACCTTAATCAAGATGATTTATTTAGATCAATACCATTTCGAAGGCAAACGTGCTTTGATTCGCGTTGACTTCAATGTCCCCCTCAACGAAAACTACCAAATCACCGATACCACCCGAATAGATGCTTGTTTGCCCACCATCAACAAGGTATTGGGCGATGGCGGCTCTGTAGTGCTGATGTCTCACCTTGGCAGACCCAAAGAAGGCTACACCGAAAAATACTCCCTCAAACACCTATTGCCCTATTTGAGCGAAAAACTCAACAGGGAAGTCATTTTTGCCTCAGACTGCGTAAGTGATGATGCCTTTTCGCTTTCATCCCATTTAAAAAATGGAGAAGTATTACTTTTAGAAAACCTGCGTTTTTACAAACAAGAGGAAAAAGGTGATGCCGGTTTTGCCGAAAAGCTCTCCAAACATGGTGATGTGTATGTCAATGATGCTTTTGGGACTGCCCACCGCGCCCACGCCTCCACCACTATTGTGGCTCAATATTTTAGCGAAAAAGTCTGCGGCTATGTGATGCAAGCCGAGCTTGAAAATGCCCGCAAGGTGCTTGAAGATGTTCAGCATCCTTACACGGCAATTATGGGAGGTGCCAAAATTTCCGACAAAATCCTAATCATCGAAAAGTTACTTGACAAAGTGGACAACCTGCTCATTGGGGGCGGTATGAGCTACACTTTCATCAAAGCATTGGGAGGCTCCATCGGTAACTCACTTTGTGAAGAGGACAAACTGGATTTGGCAAAGCAACTCATAGATAAAGCCCAAGCCAAAGGCATACAACTCTTGCTGCCTGCCGACTCGGTCGCAGCCGATAAATTTTCCAACGATGCCAACACCCAAATCGTTGATTCTAAATCTATTCCTGATGGTTATATGGGTCTTGATATTGGTGCAGAAGCCATACAAGAATACAGAAGCATAATCGAAAACTCTAAAACCATTCTTTGGAACGGTCCGGTTGGAGTTTTTGAGATGGAAAATTTTGCAAAAGGCACTTTTCAAATTGCCGAATCGGTCGTCAAAGCCACCGAAAACGGGGCATATTCCCTCATAGGTGGAGGAGATTCGGCGGCAGCCGTCAATAGTCTTGGTTTTGGCGATAGGGTTTCTTATGTTTCTACTGGTGGCGGAGCCTTGCTTGAATATATGGAAGGCAAAGTCTTGCCCGGTGTGGCTGCTTTGGAATCATAAACAACAAACTGCCCCATAAAAATATGGGGCTTTCCTTATTCTATTATGTTGGATCTCAAACTTAGAACAGAATCCCGCTGGGCTGAGTTGGCCTATAGCGATTTGGGGCAGTTGCTGGCCGACCATGCTTACTGTGAGCAAAAGGCGGCTTCGGCTTGTATCTCGTTGATAGTCAATTATCCTGAGTACGAAGAACTCGTAGATAGACTGACTCCTATTGTTGCAGAGGAATGGGCACATTTTCGCCAAGTGGTGGAGGAACTTCGCAAAAGAGGCTTTTCCTTGGGGAAAATGCGCAAAGATGAGTACGTAAACAAACTCTTTTCTTTGCTGAGAAAGGGAGGCTCTCACCGTGAGCAATTGTTGGATCGCCTGTTGCTGAGTGCTCTTATTGAGGCCAGAAGCTGTGAGCGGTTTAGGGTCTTATTCCAAAATTTGAAAGACGAAGATTTGAGAAAATTTTACCAAAGGCTAATGATTTCGGAGGCAGGCCATTACCAAAACTTCATTGAAATTGCGAAAATTTACTTTCCCTCTGATGAGGTAGAAGTGCGTTGGCAGCAAATGGTAAGTGCAGAATCACAAATCATTTTAGAACTTGATATGAGAAGCGATAGGGTGCATTAAACCCTAAAACCTATAACCAGCACATCATCGGTTTGCGCTTCATCCCCTTTCCACTCATTGAAGGTTTCTTCCAATATTCTATATTGCTCTATCATAGGCTCTGCATGGATGGAGACTAATTTTTGATGGAGCCTGCGTGCCATAAACTTTTGCGTAGGCTGGTCGCCTTTTTGACCACCAAATTGATCTTGAAAACCATCGGTTACCAAATAGACAGTAGCTTTTTGATCGGGCAGTTGCAGGTGATGAAGGGTAAATTCTCTTGTAACTTCTTGTTGCATTCCCCCTATTGCCATTTTGTCGGCTTTGATGATGTGCAGCGTGCCATCTTCCAAAATATAAATCAGCGGGATGTGTGCCCCTGCATAGTGAATGACCCTTGTGCTTGGATTGTAAGCACATAGAGCTATGTCCATGCCGTCCCTATTGTCTGAGCTGTCTTGCTTGAGTGCTTTTCGGATGCTGTTGTGCAATGTGTTCAAAATTTCATCCGGTTGGTTCAAATCCATCACATTTACACATTCGTTGAGCAAAACGCTGCCTATCATGCTCATAATGGCACCCGGAACGCCGTGTCCGGTACAATCTGCTACTGCAACGTAAGCGATACTGCCTTTTTGGGCAAACCAGAAAAAATCCCCACTCACGATGTCTCTTGGTTTTAGCAGTGCCAAAGAATCTTCAAATACTTTAATCATAGCCGACCTCTGAGGCAAAATAGCCCTCTGTATGCGCTTGGCATAGTTGATGGAAGCCGTGATTTTGTTATTACTTTTGGTCAATTGGATGGACTGCTCTTCGATTTGGCGGTAGGTTTTGGCATTTTCCAGTGCAATGGTTATGTAGATAGCCAAGTTTCTGAGTATATCCAGGTGGTATTGGGTGTAAGCATTTTTCTTCAATGCCTGCACCGTAATAACCCCAATGGCTTCATCTTTAGATATCAAAGGCATGTAAATAAGTGATTCGGGGTCTTCTCCCGCAACCGGCAAAGCCCTGCGTTTGACATAACGGAAATACTCTGTAAAGGCATCATTGAGAAAAACTTCCCTTTTGTTATTCAAACACCAGATTGAGTAGCGTGTTTCATCTCCTTGATAATGGTAGAAAACCGGCAGCCGCTTACCCAACTCCATCGCGCCTCTAAATTCAATCCTACCCATTTCGGGCTGGTAAATACCAATCCCAAAAGCCACCGCGTCCATGAGTTGGTTTACATTTTCATAAACCGTTTCGATGATTCTTTCGGTAGATAGTGATTGCGTGATTTTGATGCCGATTTCGGACAGCAACTTCACATTTTCAAAAGCACTCTCTATTTGTTCTTTTTGCTTTTCTATCTCCTCTTTTTGCTGGACAACTTGTTGGGTGCGGAATTTGACCTGTTGTTCGAGGTTTTGATAAAGCAAAGCGTTCTCTAAAGCGATTTCGGTGTAAACAGCCAAATTCCTTACCAAATCAAGGTGGTAATCCGAGTAAGCACCTTTTTGAAAACTTTGCACCGTAAGCACTCCCAGCCTTTGGTTTTGTGTGGTAAGCGGTACATAAATAAGAGATCCCGGTAAATCCCCCACTACTGTAAGGGTCGTAACTTGGACATAATCATGTATCTCGTTTTCGTAGTCATTAATCAGGGTCTCTTTTTGATTAATGAAGCACCAAGCAGCCAATCTACCCGGATCATTGAGAGACACAGAAAAATTGGGCATGATGTTGCCTTTTTCAACTCCACCCTCAAAGAGCAGGGCTTGATCTTTCTCTGAATAAATACCAATCCAAAACACAGAAGCATCCATCAAATTGTTGATGCTGCTGTAAACTGTCTGTATAATATCCGATACTGAGAGCTTTGAGGTAATTGCTTGGCCAATCTCTCCCAAAAGTTTAATATTCTTGTAAGAGCGTTCTACTTCGAGGTTACTTTCGGAAAGTTTTTGGAAAGATTCGGCGTTTTGAAGGGCAATGGCGGCATAAGTAGCCAGACTTCTCACTATGTTGAGATCGTATTCAGAGTAGGCATTCTTTTTAAAAGATTGAACCGTTATCACGCCAAACACAGTTCCTTTGTTGAATAAAGGCAGATAAATGACTGACGAAGGTATCTCGCCCACTACCGCCCGTGGGGGCTCTTTGACGTTGGGGGTGTATTTGTTGTACTCAACACTTAAATCATTAATTAGAATATCTTGCGCTTTTAGGTAACAGGCTACCGCAAGACGGTTTTCATTTTCCAAGTCATAAGAATGAAAAGGCAAAGGCACACCACGTTCGATGGTGTGAGGCATGTCTATCTTGTTGGTTTTGGGGTTGTATATGCCAATAGAAAACAATTCAGCATCCAGCAGCAGATTGATATTGGCATGAACGGTTTCGATGATATTGACCAAATCAAGATTGGATGTAATTTCGCCGCCCAGCTTGCTGAGTAGCTTCATATCTTGATAGGCTTCTTCTAATGCAGTCTTTTGGGCAATCAGTTCTTGGTTGGTTTTTTCTATTTGTTCATTTTTTTCTTGTATGCTGGCTTGGTTTTCTATGATTTTACGGTATGCCTCTGCATTTTCTATGGCTATGGCAGTGTAAAGCGCAATGTTTCTGACCAAATTGAGGTGATTAGGAGTAAAAGCATTTTTTTCTAAATCTTGAACCGTAATCACACCAAGCGTTTTTTCAAATGAAGCCAATGGAACGTATATGATGGACTCTGTCTGTTCTCCTACATCGGGAGAATATATGGTGTCGGTGTATTTGTTGTGATCCGCAAAAAAATCATTAATAAAAACTTCAGATTTATTTTTAAAGCACCAAACCGACAGTTTAGAATCGTCATTGAGGTAGTCCCTGCTAAAAGGCAGTTTTTCCCCGTTCTCTATAAAAGCCACAAAATCAATGCTTTGCTCTTGGGGGTTATAGATACCAATGCCAAAGCCGTCACTTTTGAATAACTCTGTAACTTTCTCATAAACCGTTTCTACAATGGTCTCAATATCAAGGCTTGAAATAATCTCTTTGCCAATATCACTCAATAATTGCAGGTTTACCAATGATTGCTCAATTTTTTCTTTCTGTTTAGCTATTTCAAAATTTTGAGCTTCTATTTCTTTATTTTTTATCATCAAGGCTTCCTCGGCCTGACGCTTTTGGACATATTTTCTGTATTGGAGAATAGACAAAATAGCCAAACCCACAATAACTACCACCGCAATAATCCAAATTAAAGTTACCCTAACCCTGCGATTTTTTTCGACTTCTTTAAGTTGTTCTTGCTCTGCTTGTGCCCGCTGTTGGTCATAATAATCTATGATTGAGGTAATTTTCTTGGATTCAGTGTACCAAATTTCTTGCTTGCGTTGAAAATATTCGTTTAGATAAAAATAAGCACTGTCATATTTGCCCAAATTCAAATATGTTTGGTGCAAATTATTGACGGTGAGTTCTATAACCTCACTGGCTTGGATAGACGTGGATAGCGAATAGGCTTTTTTGAGGTACTCTAAAGCCTTGTCATATTGCTTCATGCCATTGAGTACCCTTCCCATGTCGCAATAGCCGTAAGCGATTTCATAGGGGTCATCAATTTTAAGAGAAAGCTGAAGAGATTTCTCTGCATAAATGTAGGCGGAATCTAATCTTTTTAGTTTTTGGTGGACTTCGCCGAGTGTAGCGTAGTTGTACAACATTTGAAAACTGCGCCCCAACCTTTCATTGATGCCCAGTGCTTCATGAAGCACTTCCAGTGCCAGCGTGTAGTCGCCTCTGTTTTTATAGACATCGCCCAAGTTATTCAAAGCCAGAGCATAACCGGCTATGTCACCTTGTTCTTTCGTACTTGCTTTGTGCCGATTGAACATTTCTAAAGCCTTTTCATAGCTTTCTAAGCGGTTGTATATCCTACCCAGTGACAAAGAAGTCTGAGCTATAATTTTGCGGTCTTTAATTTCTTCACCGATTTCAAGGGCTTTCTCAATATAGGTCAGCGACTCGCTCAAATGCCCTATTTTATCAAGTCCATTGGCAAGATTGACATAGGCATTGGAAAGCCCAACGGGATCCTTGGCCATTTGGTAGCCCTCAATGGCACGACGGTAGTACTTATTGGCTTCTATGTAGTTACCGTGCTGGTAGTAAACAGTGCCCTGTATGAGGTAGGTTTGGGCTATACCTTTGGGGTAATCAATTTCACTGGCAATCTCAATGGCCTGATAAGTAAAGCCAAGAGCCGCAGCAGAGTCATTTCTCGAATGTAAACTGGCCAATTGGTTGAGAATATCCACCTTAGACTCGGAAGATATAGAAGTTTGGAGCAGACTTTTCAGACTGTCAATATTTTGGGCAGAGGTACGCGATAGCACCAATACACAAGAAATAAAGCAAAGAAGTGTTTTCCGAACCAAACTCATCATGTTACTACAAAAAAAGAAGGTTTTTTTGACAAAAACAATTTCGCTGCAATTTTTATTATAGAATATCTAATTTTGTGGACTTGCAGTAAAGCAATATGAAACCATTTTCAGAACTCAGACCCATTATAGCCGAAAAACTTAGGCTGCAAGACCAAGCGGCTGAGGATTTGCGAAAAAAAATTTACGAGTTGAGAATGGATGCCTTGGGTAGTTTTTTGCTGTTTACTTTCATCTGGTGGGCGTTTTATTATCTGGGCAGATTTCCGCTTTGGTCTTTGGCTTTTCCCCTTGCGTTGGGGCCTATACTCTCTTTTCTAAAATACAAAAGAGCCATCTATGTCCCTATCACACAAAATAAAACCATCCGGCAAAGTCGGCTTAACAAGATATTGGTCTTTTTGAGACTGGCTAAAAAACAAGCAGAGACCACTGTGCAGTACACCCCTGCTGCATGGAAAGCCTATCTTGCTGCTTTGGGGCTATCCAAAAAGTATAAAGAAACTGATATAGAGCCAATTGTAAAAAAAGCAATTGTACAAAAGTTTATGGATACCCTTAGCGATTCGATTAGTTATCACCCCAGTTCACTGATAGACTTTGACACATTTCAAGAAAGTAAAATTTTTATAGATGTCCCCGACCATTACTCAGGCGACGACCTTATTGAGGGAACAATTGATGGCATACCAATAAAGATAAGTGAATTGCAAGTAAAAAGCCAAATAAGCCCTAAAAAATGGCGAGATATGTTTAATGGCATATTTATGGTAGCCACCTATCCAAGACCGTTTAAAACTTCTTTGGTTTTGATTGCCAATGATTTGCAAGAAAAGTTTGGTTATGCAGCCCGCGCTGCGTCTGAAAACAATCCGTTGAGAATGAATTTTATCGCTTCAAAAGATCCAAATTTCAACAAACTTTTCTCTTGTTATGCCCAAGATGTCAAATTGGGTGAAGAGTTGCTCGAAGCGATAATGCCCACTGTTTTGGCTTTTTACAAGCGCACAAAACTCAGGTGCTCCATATCTTTGATAGGCGATAAAATTTATGCGGCCATTGACTACAAAAAACCTCTTTTTGTCTTCAATTTAGAACAACCCATTTGGAGTCATTTCAATCTCAAAACAGCGTACAAAGACTTTGCAGGGATTTATTTTTTGATAGAAACCCTTGATATAGATAGACTTATACTTCCGGTAGCTCCTGAGCCTAAGCCTGAAGAGGAAGAATGGGAGGAGGAAGAAGTTTTTTCTTCTGATGAAGAGTCGGAAGTTGCACCTGCTATTTGGAAGTTTTGGAAATGGCAGATTTGGCCTCGCATCTTTTTGCAAGTCAAGAGCAAAACTGAAAGAATTAAAGCCACCGCTCGCAAACAGCCACCCTCCAATCGTTGGGAATACCTGAAAAAACTTGAAAGCCGCCGCGACACAGACGGAGACGGCAAAGAGGGCTGGAGTTAGATTTTGTTTTTGAACCAAGCCAACTTAGATTTGTGCGTTAGTTGAAAAAATAAGCACATGTTGTTAGACTTTGAAAAACCAATTGCTGATCTGGAGCAAAAAATCCGCGACATGAAACGCGAAGCCACTGAAAAAAATATAGATATATCAGCACCTATTGCCCAACTGGAAGCCACACTTCAACAACTAAAGGTTGATACGTTCAAAAAATTGACTCGCTGGCAAAGAGTACAACTTTCTCGCCACAGCGACAGACCTTACACATTGGACTATATCGAACTGATGACCTCAGACTTCGTTGAGTTTCATGGCGACCGCTCGGTTAAGGACGATCCGGCTGTGGTAGGTGGCCTCTGCCAAATAGATGGCAAAGCGGTCATGCTCATCGGGCAACAAAAAGGGCGCAATACCAAACAAAGACAATACCGCAATTTTGGGATGGCCAACCCCGAGGGATACCGCAAAGCACTGAGGTTGATGAAACTGGCAGAAAAATTTTCTATTCCTGTCGTTACGCTAATAGACACCCCCGGTGCTTTTCCGGGTCTGGAGGCCGAAGAGCGAGGTCAAGGAGAAGCCATCGCGCACAACCTCAAGGAGATGGCTGTTTTGCAAGTGCCCATTGTCTGTATCATCATAGGAGAAGGCGCGTCAGGCGGGGCTTTAGGCATAGGAGTAGGGGACAGGGTGTATATGCTCGAAAATACATGGTATTCAGTCATTTCGCCTGAGTCTTGCTCATCCATTCTTTGGAGGAGTTGGGACTACAAAGAGCAGGCGGCAGAAGCCCTGAAACTAACCGCCCCCGACATGCTCAAACTGGGTATGATAGACGGAATCATCGAAGAGCCAATCGGGGGTGCTCATACAGACTACGCCGCTGCTGCTTCAAGAATCAAAGAAGTGATTGTTAGAGATATAGAGCAACTAAGCCAACTGACACCTGAAGAAAGGGTTGCCCAAAGAATCAATAAATTTGCTTCGATGGGTGTGTATAAAGTTTAGAGCATTTTTTTGATTTGCGCTGCAATTCTTTCTCTGTCTTCGTCAGTCAAATTGCTTCCCGAAGGTAGGCATAGACCGTTTTCAAAAAGTTTTTCGCACACATTCTCGCCATAATAAGGAGCATCAGCATACAAGGGCTGCATGTGCATAGGCTTCCAAAGCGGCCGGCTCTCGATGTTGTCTTTTTCCATGTGCAAACGCAAGTCTTCGCGGCTAAATCCTGTTGTGTGAGAGTCTATCACCAGTGCAGTCAGCCAACGATTGGAAAAACTGCCTTCTATTTCTCCCTGAAATTCAACACCTTCTACTGAACTCAATAAATTTCTGTAAAATTCAAAGTTTTTCCTTCTTTCGGCTATGCGTTGGTTTAAGACCTCCATTTGTCCTCTGCCAATTCCGGCGCAGATGTTGCTCATGCGGTAGTTGTAGCCCAACTCGGAGTGTTGGTAGTGTGGGGCTGCATCGCGGGCTTGGGTAGAGAGGAAACGGGCTTTTTCTATTTTGGCTTTGTCGTTGCCTATCAAAGCCCCTCCTCCTGAAGTGGTTATGATTTTGTTGCCATTGAAAGACAGCACACCCAGTTCCCCAAAACTTCCACAGGCTTGGCCATTGAGGCTTGAGCCCAAAGCCTCAGCCGCATCTTCAATGATAGGGATTTGGTACTCATCGGCTATTTTTTTGATTTCTACTATATTAGCAGGAACACCATACAGATGAACGGGAATGATAGCCTTTGGTTTTTTACCTTTGGCAAGTCGGTCTTCTATCGCCAACCTCAAAAAATCGGGACTCATATTCCATGTCTGAGGCTCCGAATCCACAAAAACCGGAGTAGCCCCCAAGTAAGCGATGGGATTGGCACTGCCGCAAAAAGTAAAAGATTGACAGATGATTTCATCGCCGCGCTCAACGCCTAAAATAATGAGTGCCAAATGTAAAGCGGCTGTGCCAGAACTCAAAGCGGCGGCAAAATTCGTCCCTGTGTAGCGGGCTAAGTCTTCTTCAAAGCCATTGACATTAGGCCCCAAGGGAGCTACCCAGTTGGTATCAAATGCCAGAGCTACGTATTCACGTTCTTTTTGACCTATATGAGGAGAGGAAAGCCAAATTTTGGATGAGGACATAAAAATTATTGGTTAGAATAAGTTTTTAACGTAAAACACGGAGTCAAGGGCGGCATTATGACTCCAAATCATTAGATTCTGAATCAAGTTCTGTTATCTCTGTTTGGTTTTCTTCAATAGCATGACCGTTTTCCAATTTCTCAATTTTGGCGATAGAGGCGATTTCGTCATCTTCGTTGAGGCGAATGAGTTTCACGCCTTGGGTGGCTCTACCCATGACGCGCATCGAACTCATTTCCATACGGATAGCTATTCCCGCACGGGTAACAATCATTAGTTCTTGGTTGTCATTTACATTCATGATGGAAATGAGCTGCCCTGTTTTTTCCGTCAGGCGCATGGTCAAAATCCCCTTGCCTCCTCGATTGGTGAGCCGATATTCTTCTATTTCGCTCCTTTTGCCGAATCCTTTGTCTGAAATCACCAAAAGGTGCGAGTTCCTGTCTTGCACGCAGGCCATTCCTACGACCCTGTCATTTTCATCGGCCAGTGTGATGCCCTTCACTCCGGTTGCCGTTCTGCCCATTGAGCGGAATTTATCTTCTTGGAAACGAACCGCATAACCGCGTTTGGTGGCCAAAATAACATCCGCCGTCCCGTCGGTAAGTTGTACGTCAAGCAGCGAATCGCCTTCTTCGATATTGAGGGCAATAATCCCCGCAGTACGTGGCCTTGAAAAAGCCTCCAACACAGTTTTTTTGATAGTGCCTTTCACGCTGCACATGACCAAAAAATGACTGTTTACGTAGGTTTGGTCGTTGAGGTTTTTTACATTGATGACGGCCTTGACCTTTTCTTCCTTTTCTATTTGAATCAAATTTTGCAAAGGCCTGCCCTTTGAGGTGCGCGAACCTTCGGGTATTTGGTACACTTTGAGCCAGTATATCTTGCCTTTGTCAGTGAAAATGAGCAAATAATTGTGGGTTGTGGCAACAAAAAGATGCTCGGTGAAGTCGTTGTCTTTGGTGCCGGTGGCTTTGAGACCCACTCCCCCCCGATGTTGCAATCGGTATTCGGTGAGCAACGTGCGCTTGATGTAGCCTTGGTGTGAGATGGTAATAACCACCTGATCATCAGCTATCATATCTTCAATCCCAATCTCTTCGGCATCATAAACGATTTGGCTGCGTCTGCTGTCTCCATAAGTTTTTCTTATTTCAAGAAGCTCATCTTTAATCACTTGCATACGCATAACTTCATCTGCCAGCAAAGACTCGAAGTATTCAATATTTTTCATGATTTCGGCATAGTCTGCCTGAATCTTGTCGCGCTCTAAGCCAGTCAAACGGCGCAATTGCATTTCTAAAATTGCAGCGGCTTGCTTTTCACTAAAATCAAACCTCTCTATAAGCCTTTCGGAGGCCGTTTTGGTATCCGATGAAGCGCGAATCAGGGCTATAATCTCGTCAATGTGGTCTAAAGCCTTGAGGTATCCCTCCAAAATATGGGCTTTTTCGCGGGCCTTGCGCAAATCAAATTCTGTTCGCCGCACCACAATTTCATGCCTATGCTCTACCCAATACTGTATCAAATCTTTGAGATTGAGGGTCATAGGACGACCTTTTACCAGAGCAATATTGTTGATGGAAAAACTGTGCTGAAACTGAGTGTATTTGTACAAATTCATCAAAACGACCTGAGGTTCAGCGTCTCTTTTGACTTCTACCACGATCCTGACATTTCTGTCTGACTCGTCTCTCAAATCAGAGATGCCTTCAATTTTTTTCTCATTGACCAACTCGGCTACTTTTTTGACCAATATCTCTTTGGTAATCTGGTAAGGTATTGAGGTAAAAATAATTGTACTGCGTCCGTTATGTTCTTCGATGGTGGCTTCAGAGCGGATTACGACCCTGCCCCTGCCGGTTCGGTAGGCAGACCGTACCCCTTCGTAGCCATAAATTTGCCCGCCCGTAGGGAAATCAGGGGCGATGATATACTTCATCAACTCATCAACCGAAATGTCACGGTTTTCTATGTAGGCCACAATACCGTCCACCACTTCGCAAAGGTTGTGAGGAGGCATGTTGGTGGCCATACCCACTGCTATACCCGCCGAACCATTTACGAGCAAATTCGGAATGCGAGAAGGCAACACCGTTGGCTCGGTAAGTTTGTCGTCATAGTTGGGCTGCATATTCACAGTTTCTTTGTCCAAATCGGTGAGCATTTCTTCGGCTATCTTTTTGAGTCTGGCCTCGGTATAACGCATGGCGGCAGGCGAATCTCCATCCAAAGAGCCAAAATTGCCCTGACCGTCCACCAGCGTATAACGCAAAGACCAATCTTGAGCCATTCTGACCATCGTGTCATACACAGAAGCATCCCCGTGAGGGTGGTATTTACCCAACACCTCCCCCACAATACGGGCTGACTTCATGTAAGCACGGTTGCTGTAAAGGTTCATCTCGTGCATACCAAACAACACTCGCCGATGAACGGGCTTCAAGCCATCGCGTACATCCGGCAGCGCACGAGAAACAATCACTGACATAGAATAATCTATGTAAGCACCGCGCATCTCATCTTCTATGAAAATGGGTATGATGCTTCCAATATTTTCTTGCGACATTGAGCAAATTTCAATTTAACGGCGCAAGTTAGCAAATTGTAACCAATAAAAGGATGACCCAACAACTATTTGCCCAAAAAATTAAAAACTGATCGGACTCTGTGGTTTTGGGCTTGCAATCAGATGTTAATCTTTTGAAATTAATTAATTGGCTAATAATATTACAAAAGAATCACCTATTATTGGTTTAATTTTATTGTTAGATTATTATTTGATTGATGGTTTTGGTGTCAATGTTTATTATTTTTTGAGAATTTAAATAAACAGATTAAGCTGTTCATTTGCTATTCTTAGAGCAATATATTAAACACATACCCCGAAACAATAATACAAGCCGTTACTATACCAAAGAAAATGGCTATCAATTTGGCAGACATTACTTTTTTGAGTAAAGTAGCCTCGGGCAGTGAAAGCCCCACCACACCCATCATAAAGGCAATTGCCGTACCCAAAGGGATGCCCTTTTGCACCAACACCTGAATAATAGGCAATATACCTGCTGCATTGCTGTACATAGGCACGGCTAAAATCACTGCCAAAGGCACAGCCAAGGGATTGTCTTTGCTGATGTATTGCTCAAAAAAGCCTGTCGGGATGAATCCGTGCATCAAAGCCCCAATCCCAATGCCAATAATCACATACCAAAATACGCTTCTGACAATACCCAAAGCCTCTTTGCCAATTTCAGGCAAACGCTGTACAAAAGTTTTAGGCTCTTCTTCTAATTCAGCTTCTGTTTGGGCATTGTTCAAAATATTTTGTACCCAATCGGAAAGCAATGGCTCTAACTTGAGTTTGCCCAAAATAAACCCGCCAACCGTACCCAACAAAATCCCGCTCAAAACGTAAATCAGTGTGCTTTTCCAGCCAAACATGCCAATAAACATCGCGATTGCCACCTCATTGACCAGTGGCGAAGTAATCAAAAACGCAAACGTAATCCCCAACGGAATCCCACCCTTCACAAAACCAATAAACAAAGGCACGGAAGAGCACGAACAAAACGGCGTAATTGCCCCAAAAGTTGAGGCTATCAAATACTCTGAGCCGTAGAGCTTATTTCTCGATAGAAAATTGCGGATGCGGTCTATCGGGAAGTAAGAATTGACAATGCCCATCACAAAGGTGATCAGAAAGAGCAGCAGCAAAATTTTGAGTGTATCGTAAATAAAGAAATTCAAAGAACTGCCCAAGTGTGAGCCTTGGGCAATTCCGAACACTTGATACACCAACCAATCGGCAAGAGTTTGTATCCAATCGAACATAGCGTCAGTTTTTAGCAACAGCCGGGTGTAGAACAACAATCGCCTTGGTTGCCCAAAACAGCGGAAGTATCGCC
The DNA here is from genome assembly GCA_964602415.1 of uncultured Roseobacteraceae bacterium. Taxonomy (GTDB): domain Bacteria; phylum Bacteroidota; class Bacteroidia; order Cytophagales; family Flammeovirgaceae; genus CAZRQL01. Next base: position 1,964 of record CAZRQL010000005.1, on the reverse strand, counting down.
TTTGGTGGGAAAGCCGCGTTGTACCCAACGGATAATCCCATGCTGCATATTGACCACTTTTTCTCGGTCGTAGCCTTGGTTGATCAAATAATAGGTCGCTTTGAGGCTTCTGCCTCCGCCTTTGCAGGCCATTACCACCTTTTTGTCTTTGGGAACTTCTTGGTATCGCTCTTCAAATTCGCTCAAAGGAATGTGCAACAAATTGGGTACATCGTAAGCCAGCTCATTGACCTCGTCTTGCTCGCGCACATCTACCAAAACAGCCCCTTCGGCTATCCACTGCTGAGTGGTGGTAGGGCAAATTTCTTTTACTTTTTCTGTGGTTTCCATTGTATTTTATTTTAAAAGTTCAACAATTTCATTGACTTGCGCTACTTTGCCTTTGATTTTGATTTGCTCGTCAATCACCAAAACAGGCGTAGTGAGCACGTTGTAAGCCATAATTTCCTGAATATCCTCTACCTTGATGATATTGGCTTGGATGCCCAACTGCGAAACGGCTTCTTTCACATTGGCTTCGGTTTGCTTGCACTTGGGGCAACCTGTTCCCAAAATTTTAATGGTTTTCATATAGATTTTTTTAGTGAAGTAGAATTTAGTATTTCGCAAAAAAACGAAATATATTTTTAAAACAAACAATTTCTGATTTGAATTTATTTTTTGGAAAAATCAACCCTGCTGACCCATGTGAGCTGCAAATAGTGCTGGTGCAGCCAATCGTTTTGCGAATTGCGCACCCAACCCACGTACAAATAGCCCAACTCGACGGCGTGCCGGGCCTTGATTTTTTTGCCTATCTGCAAAGCCGACCAGTTTTCATTGAATTTGAATTGGTTTTTGGTATCAAAGAAAAATTCGCTGTACGCAAACCAATACACAGAAGGCGTAATATTTTGAGAAATCCCTAATAGATAACGCAAGCGATGCGTAAAAGGCGTTTGTTTGGTGGCTCTGTTTTCGATAAACCTTGCATCAAAGCGCAGGCGTTGTTTTAAAGTCAGTTTTTCGGAAAGGGGTAATTGGTAGGTAAGTTGTTGATGAAAACGGTTTTCGTTGCGGTAGTCGCCCTCAAAAGGCTGCTGTCTTTCATAGACATAGGCCGAAGTAGCACTCAGTCGCTCTGTCAAGCTGTACGTAAGCCCCCACTCGCCATAAGCATACAGCATGCGGCTTTTGTCGGTTTGGTCTTGGTGCGAATAGGGCTTGATGGCTGCAAATATGTAGCTGTGGTAAGCCCATTTGTCTGAGAGTTTGCCGCTATGGTCAATGGTGGGGAAAATGCCGCCGTACACGATATTTTGGGCATCAGCCCTTGTTTGCCATAAAACCAAAAGCACCGGAAGGACAATTGCCAGCAGATTTTTCATTGTCAATTTGTTGTACCATATTTTTTGATGATGGCCAACTGCCCGGCATGGTAGGCTGTATGCGAGGTAATCCTGTCCAAGGCTTCCGCTTTGGTTTTTGTACCAAACTCCTGCGTGGTGATGGTATTTTCCCAATCTGCATCGCTTTGTTTGTCCAGCACAGTTTTGAGTTTTTCAAACGATTCTGCCACGTAGGCTTTCAAGGCTTGCAAGTCCGTCCATTCGCCGGTGTCTTGCTTGTCTATGACGGTTTTGGCAAAAACTTTAACCGAGCTATCGCCAAACACATTTTTGGCAAAAAGCAATTCCACATCGCCTATGTGTCGAATCAGAAAGCCCACCGAATTGGGCGAATCGGCCAACTTTTTGGGTAGGTCGGCTTCGGTGATGGCTTCCAGTTGGTTGGAGAAGCGCGTGCGGGCTTCCAACCAAAGCGATACGAGTGAGTTTGTTTTGGGTTGCATATTTTTTGCGATAATTAAGAATTTTTTATTTCAAAAAAAACTGCAAATAACTCTCTGGCTTGTGCCCAGTTTTGTTTGTTGATGCAGTATTTGATGGTCGGCGGGTTGATGGTGCCTTGGATTAAGCCCGCTT
>CAZRQL010000004.1:59292-150017 GCA_964602415.1 uncultured Roseobacteraceae bacterium | reverse complement strand
GTGGCAATCATCAGCCCGAAGAACTTCGCGGGGGGGGGGGGGGGCAACAAATTGCAGCGAACCCCGCCAAATAGCAAATTTTTCTTTTTCATTTGTTATGCCTTTAAACTGTAGGCTTACAAATATATGAATTATGAACGATCAAAAATAAAATCTGATTTTTTGCGAAAATTAATGACTAAAGTGTTCTGCTTCGATAGCCAAGGCAATTATGATTTGGGAGATATACACTCTTTTAAAAATTAAATAAAAAAAACGTGATACTCAAAATTTTAACTAAAATTGCGCAAGAATCCAACTTCACACATGAAAAAAGTCGTGGTCTTGGGCGGGGGAGAGAGCGGGATAGGAGCGGCTATTTTAGCAAAAAAAAGCGGCTATGATGTATTTGTCTCTGACTCAGCAAAAATTTCACCCGATTATTTGGCCGAACTGCAATACCACAACATAGAATTTGAGCAGGGGAATCATGGTATGGAGCGTATTTTGTCCGCCGACGAAGTCATCAAAAGCCCGGGCATACCCGAAAAATCACCAATCATCCAACACATTCGCAGCAAAAACCTGCCCATCAGCTCTGAGATTGATTTTGCCTATCGGCACACCCAAGCAAAAATCATCGCCATCACAGGCACCAATGGCAAAACAACGACTTCCCTTTTTACCTACCACCTGCTCAAAAGTGCAGGCCTCAACGTGGGGCTGGCCGGCAACATAGGCGAAAGTTTTGCAAAAAAGGTCGCTTTTGACCATTACGACTGGTATGTGCTGGAGGTGAGCAGTTTCCAGCTTGACGACATTCATGCTTTTAAACCCAACGTGGGGATTTTGCTCAATATCACCCCCGACCATTTGGATAGATACGACAGTTTTGAGCACTATATCGAAGCAAAGTTCAACTTGTGTAGGTTTATGGACGGCGCGGGATTGTTTATTTACAATGCCGATGACGAAAATATCGCCCGCCGAATGAACAAAAAGCCAATTGAACATACTCAATTAGAGCCTTTTATGTTGGCTTATTTCAAAGATGAACGTTTATTTTTGCCGGCTTCTCGGTATTATGATGAAGATTTAAACATTCCCAAAAAGCATATTTTTGACCGTCTGCCGCTGGCCGGCAAACACAATGCCATGAACATAGCGGCGGCGGTGTTGGCGGCTTTGCGCATAGGAATTGATGAAAAAACCATTCAGGAGTCGTTTAGCAGTTTTCAAAATGCCGCCCACCGCTTGGAAAAAATCGGCGAAATCAACGGCATCACCTTCATCAACGACAGCAAAGCCACCAACGTGGACTCGGTTTTTTATGCGCTGGATGCTTATTCCTCTCCCATTGTTTGGATAGCCGGCGGCATTGACAAAGGCAACCATTACGAGCAAATCCTTGATTTGGTCAGGCAAAAAGTCAAAGCATTGGTTTGTGTCGGCAAAGACAACCGCAAACTCATGGATTTTTTTGCCGAAGAAATCAGCGTCATCATAGACACCCAAGACATGAAAGATGCCGTGCGAAAAGCCTATCAGTTAGCCGAAAAGGGCGATGTGGTGTTGCTTTCGCCGGCTTGCAGCAGTTTTGATTTGTTCAAAAACTATGAAGACAGGGGCAACCGGTTTCGTCTGGCTGTAGAAGAGCATATTGCTATGAACCAAGCCTTTGACAAATTGCTCAGGAAGCAATAATTTGGCTTTTCGATGGTGTTTTCAAACAGTTTCAAGATTTTATCTGAAAATACCTACCTTTGCAGGCTAATTTTGTTTTATGTCATCTTTTTTGGTAGCCATAGTTGGCCGCCCCAATGTTGGGAAATCTACGCTTTTCAATCGCATGGTCGAATCTCGGGAGGCCATCGTGGACAATGTGAGCGGCGTAACCCGAGACAGGCACTATGGCCTTTGTGAGTGGAACGGCAAAAAGTTTTCGGTGGTGGATACAGGCGGCTATGTGGTTGGTTCTGACGATGTATTTGAAGGGGCTATCCGCCAACAGGTTGAAATAGCACTTCAGGAGTGTGCAGCGGCTATTTTCATGGTGGACTGTGACACAGGACTTACCGAGTTGGACAAAGAGTTTGCCAACGTGCTGCGCAAAAGTAAAAAACCTATTTTTTTGGTGGCCAACAAAGCCGACAACCCCAAGCGGGAACAAAGCGCGGTTGAGTTTTATGCCTTGGGTTTGGGGGAATACTATGCAGTGAGTGCCATTTCCGGCTCTGGCACGGGGGACTTGCTGGATGCAATCACCGCCGAAATCCCCGAAGACCACCGAGAAGAGCCTTCCACACTGCCCCGAATCGCCATCGTTGGCCGCCCCAATGTGGGCAAATCGTCCCTGACCAATGCCCTTCTGGGTTACAAGAGAACCATCGTAACCGACATAGCCGGCACCACCCGCGACTCTGTGGATGCCCATTATAATGGTTTTGGCCATAATTTTATTTTGACTGATACTGCCGGTATCCGCCGCAAATCACGGGTCAAAGAGGATATTGAGTTTTATTCGGTGCTGCGCTCTATCAAAGCCATAGAGGCCAGCGATGTGTGTGTGGTGATGATAGATGCTTCGGTGGGAATGGATTCACAGGACATTCATATTCTTGATTTGGCTTTGCGCAACAAAAAAGGCGTGGTGGTGGCCGTAAACAAATGGGATTTGGTATCCAAAGACACCATGACGGCCAAACGGTACGAAGATGAAATCTTGGAAAAACTCAAACCCAATGATTTCATTCCGGTCGTTTTTATTTCGGTGCTGGAAAAACAGAGAATTTTTAAGTTGGTGGAGAAAGCCATACAAGTTTTTGAAAACAAACAAAAACGCATTCCCACTTCTCAACTCAACGATATTATGCTCAAAGAGATTCAAAATTTCCCGCCTCAGGGCTATCGCGGCAAAGTTGTCAGCATCAAATACATCACCCAGTTGCCCACCCATACACCCAGTTTTTTGTTTTTCAGCAACCATCCCAAATACATACAAGCCAACTACAAACGGTTTTTAGAAAATAAGCTGAGAAAACACTTTGATTTTGAGGGGGTTCCGGTTATCGTTATGTTCCGCGAAAAGTAGTTTGCTCTTTGCAGTCCCGCGCCTTAACGTATTTTGATGGCTGTTTTTTCTTGAGAAATTTGGGACAGGTTGGGGTTGACTTTGGCAAATGTATTTTGCAAAAAAAATTTGGACAAAGCAATTATTATCAATTTATTTGCACTGTATTAAGGGAGAGGTGTCCGAGTGGTCGAAGGAGCACGCCTGGAAAGTGTGTATACCTCCTAAGGGTATCGTGGGTTCGAATCCCACCCTCTCCGCATCAGAAATTTTAATTTAGATTTGAGAAAATAATAAACCCCATAAACACAAATGAAAAAGTTTTCAGTCTTTGTTGTACTCGTGGCCATTATGATTTTGGCACCAATGGCAATTTTTGCCCAAGAAGCCGGTGAGATGGCTCAAAGCCAAAGTTTTCATCAAATTCTCAAGACCAAGTTTATCGAAGGTGGTTGGAATTTTATGAGCACGGTTTTGATTTGTTTGATCCTTGGCTTGGCCATTGCCGTTGAGCGAATCATTACCCTCAATTTGGCTTCCACCAATACTTCAAAACTTTTGAAAAGAATAGAAGAAGCCTATCAAAATGGCGGCCAAGAAGAAGCCTTGAACGTTTGCAAAGCGACTCCCGGACCAGTGGCTTCTATTTTTGCGCAAGGTTTCCAACGCATGTCTGAAGGGATTGAAAATGTTGAAAAAGCCATCATTTCTTACGGAAGTGTTGAGATGAGCAAATTGGAGCGCGGATTGGTTTGGATTTCTCTTTTTATCGCTTTGGCTCCTATGTTGGGGTTCTTGGGAACGGTTATTGGTATGATTCAAGCCTTCGATATGATTGAGGCTGCCGGCGATATTTCTCCCACCATCGTGGCGGGCGGTATCAAAGTGGCTTTGATTACAACCGTTGCCGGTTTGATTGTGGCAATTATTCTCCAAGTATTCTACAATTATTGCATTACCAAGATTGATTCATTGGTGAGCGATATGGAAGAATCTTCTATCCTTTTGGTTGATATGTTGGTCAATAACAAGCGATAGTATGGTAAAAATATCCGATAAAATCATCAAATTTGGCATGGTGGGCCTGATAGCCGCCGTTTTTTTGATAGGTCTTTTGCTAAACAGTTTCAATCCCGAAGCCTTTATGACTTCTTGGGGTTTGTATCTGTCTTACTTTTTGGTAATCAGCGCAGTAGCCGGAGCGATATTGCTTCCTTTGATTACTTCTTTGGTACTCGATCCCAAGGCATTGGTCAAAAGTCTTATCGGCTTTGGTGCATTGCTTTTGTTGTTTTTGCTGAGTTATTTTAGCTCGGGCAATGAAGTCGCACCTGCTTTCCAAGGAAAAGGCCCTATCACCATCACTTCGGGGATATCTCAATTGGTGGGTGGTTTGCTTTACCTTACTTACATATTGATTGGTTTGACGGTAGTAGGCATTGCGTATTTGGAAGCATCTAAACTGTTTAAGTAGTATGGCAAAATCCAAATCACGTCCTACGGCAGAAATCAATTCAGGCTCAATGGCAGACATCGCCTTTTTGTTGCTGATTTTTTTCTTGGTTACCACCACGATAGCCAGCGACAAGGGTTTACCTATGACTCTGCCACAAAAGCAGCCCGAAAACGCACCACCGGTAGAGATCAACAAACGAAATTTGCTCAACGTATTGGTCAACTCACGCAACCAACTTTTGGTTGACGAGGAGCCTATGGCCGTTGAACAGATTAAAGATGCCGTTATTAAATTTGTAACCAACAACGATGTTGATCCCAAATCCTCTGAAAGTCCCCAGAAAGCGATTATCTCCATTAAAACCGACCGAGGTACCGATTACGGAGTCTATCTCAAAGTACTTGATGCCATAAAAGCAGCTTATCACCAAATGAGAGCCAAGCATTTGGGCATTACGCCCCAAGAATACCTTTCTTTGGATCCCGACGAGCCTGCCGACAAAGAAAAGTTGGAGTTGGCCAAACAGGCTTTTCCTGCCAATATCTCCGAAGCTGACCCCTCAGAAGCTAAATAATACCCTATGTCGAAATTTGGAAAAAAAACAAAAACCTCCCAAAATATACCCACATCGGCATTGCCCGACATTATTTTTATGCTTTTGTTTTTCTTCATGGTTACTACCGTGATGAGAGAAAGCACGCTTTTGGTGGAAAATAAATTGCCCTCTGCTTCTCAGGTTCAAAAGCTGGAGAAAGAGAAAAAATTTGTTTCTTATCTTTATATTGGCAAACCCAAAGATGCTGCTTTGGGAAAAGAGCCTGTTATTCAGTGGGATGACAGGCTGGTTAGTCCTGATGCCATTCCTCAGTTCGTAGAATCGGAGCGCGAAAAATTGAAAGAAGCCCGCGAGAAACTTATTGTTTCTTTTAAGGTCGATCATTTGGTTAAGATGGGGATTATCAATGACGTGAAACAAAAACTCCGCGATGTTAATGCGTTAAGAATCAATTACTCTGCTGTTAAAGCTGAAGTTAAGTAGAGTTTTTGGCGACTTTTATTTTTTTTTACAGACCACACATTTTCATATTGTGTGGTTTTTTTTATCTTCGTGCATTAATGAGTAAACTATGGCTTTAGGAGAAAATCTTTCACTTTCCAATCTTACACCCAATTCCGGACAAAGTGAACCTGTACCGATTCAACTATTGAGAGAACTTCAAATTCGCTCTCAAGCCTTTGACAGACTGGCCATTATTTCCGAGACAGATTTGTATGGTACGATTACCTATGCGAATAAAAAGTTTTGTGAAGTTTCACAATATTCTGAAAGTGAATTGATTGGAAAACCTCATAATATTATACGCCATCCCAGCACCCCAAAAGAAGTATTCAAGCAGATGTGGGATACCATCAAGCAGGGTGAAGTGTTTCAGGCCATTATCAGAAACCGCAGGAAAGATGGGACCAGCTATTGGGTAGATACTACCGTCTCGCCGGTCTTTGATGAAAATGGCAAGATTTACAAATACCTCGGTATCAGAATTGATATTACTGATAGGCTTTTGAGGGAAATAGAGTTTGAAAGTTTGGTAGAGACCCTCAACAATACCCACATAGTTTTGGAGTTTAATTCCACAGGCTATATAGCGAAAGCCAATTCACTGGCCTGTCGTTTGTTGGGGTATTCCCAAGAAGAGTTGATCGGTGCACACCACAAAATACTTTGTCAAGAAAGTTTTGTTAATAGTGTTGATTATCAAGCATTTTGGGTTGAACTCAATTCGGGTAAAACACAAGAAGATACTTATAAATTTGTCAAAAAAGACGGCGGTTATTTGTGGTTTGATGCCACTTATGCCTCTGCAAAGTCTCAATCTGACTCGGCAGACAATCGAATTGTGATGATAGCCCAAGACGCAACCGAGCGTAGGGAAGCCAACTCCGAAAATAGAGGCAAGTTGGCAGCCATTAGTGAGTCCAACGCTGTTCTGGAAATGGACTTGCAAGGCAAAATTATTTATGCCAATGATTACTGTTTAGAAACTTTGGGTTATACGTTAGAAAAACTCACCTCTCTGCACCATAGAGATTTATTGGACGAAGCCTACGCCCAAAGTCAAGACTATCAGCAACTTTGGAATAAACTTAAATCAGGTGTTGCCGACAAAGAGGTGTATAACTTTGTTTGCCAAGATAGTAGTGAAGTTTGGATTGAGGGCACTTACAACCCCATCCGAAACTACGATGGTGAGGTTTTCAAAATTGTCATGTATGGCTTTGATGTTACGGAGCGAAGGCTTGCCAACTCCGAAAATAGGGCAAAGTTAGCGGCTATCAATGCCACTAACTTTGTGATGGAGTTCGGTTTGGATGCCAAAGTTTTGTATGCAAACCAAATCGCTCTTGAGGCTTTGGGTTTTGACAATCAAGAGGTGATTGGAAAGCCTCATAAAGTTCTTTGTCCTTTAGACTATATCGAATCGGGTGAATATGATTTGCTATGGGCAAAACTAAATAGCGGCCAATCGGTTACAGCAGAGGTTAGAAGATTGAGCAAGAGCGGCCAAGAAATTTGGCTATCGAGCACATATACCGTTATCAATGATTTAAAAGATAGACCTTTCAAAGTGGTTAAGTACGCTCAAATCATTACAGATAGAAAGGTACTTGAACAACAAACTGTTGCGCAACTCGAAGAGACCCGCAAGCGGGAAATAGAGATTTCTTTGGTCAGAAAAGATTTGGAAGCACGCCTTTCCGGTTTGGATGCTGCGGCTATTCTTTCAGAGTCAGATCTTTATGGCAATATCATCTATGCCAACTCCAAACTTTGCGAAGTATCTCAGTACACCCTTGAGGAGATGATCGGTCGTCCACACAGCATGTTGCGCCACCCGGCTACTCCAAAAGAGACCTTCAGGCAACTCTGGGAGACTATTAAAAGCGGGAAAATTTTCCAAGCCACTTACCGTAACCGCCGCAAAGATGGCTCGGCTTATTGGGTAGATGCCACAATAGGCCCTGTGTTTGATGACAAAGGGCACACAATTAAATACTTTGGTATCAGGATTGATGTCACCAAGCGCATAGAAAACCAAGTAGAAGTAGAGGGCCAATTTGAAGCCATCGGCAGGTCCAATGCTTTGATTGAGTTTGATTTGCAAGGCAGGATTTTATCTGCCAACTCTTACGTGCTCGAGCGGCTTGGGTATGATTCAGACGAACTCAGAGGCAAGCCTTTGCAGTCCATTCTGCTTGCCGATACAGCTAAAGATTTGCAAACAAATGGCTTTTTTCAGCGACTTGAGCAAGGAGAATATTTTAAAGACACTTATCGCTTTGTAGCCAAAAATAAGGAGTATCGCTGGTTTGATGGTAGCTACAACCCTATCAAAGATGTAGATTCTCAAGTTTTTAAAATAAACTTCATTGGAAACGATGCCACCGAAAGGCGGGTTGCCAACTCAGAAAACAGAGGCAAGCTCGCCGCCATTGACAAATCTTACTTGGTGGTAGAATTAGACTTGTCAGGCAATTTTCTTAAAGCCAATGAGGGATTTTGTCAGCTTTTCGGCTATTCAGAATCGGAGTTGACCGCTATGCAACACCGCCAAATCTGCGAACCGGACTACGTTCGCTCTGCCGAGTACCAAAAACTATGGGCTGAACTCAGACAAGGTATCTACCAAAGTGGTGAATACAAGCGGATTGCCAAAGATGGCAGTGTCGTCTGGCTCCAAGCTACCTACAATCCCATCCAAGACTACGACGGCAACTACTACAAAGTAGTTAAATATTCTCAGGATATTACAGATTTTAAATTGGCTTTCAATGCCTTGAGTGACTTTTTATTGGAGTTGCAGAAAGGTAATTTCAATGCCCAAATCAACTTGGGTGACCTCAAACTCAGGGCTGATATAGCTTCAATGATTCGCTCCAATACCGCTTTGAGAGACAATTTAAAAACCATTATTTCAGAGATTTCTAAAGTTGTGGCCGCAGCCGCTCAAGAGGGTAGGCTCACAGAAAGGCTCTCCATTGCGGGTCTTGAAGGCTCTTGGAAAGAACTTTCTGAATTGATTAACAATTTGTTAGATAGTATTTCTGAGCCTATCTATGGTGTAAAAGAAATTGTAGAAGCCTTAGCCTCAGGTGATTTGACCAAAAGGTTTACCAAAACAGCGAGTGGAGACATCAAATCCATGTCCGATGCCCTCAATTCAGCACTGCAAAATTTGAATAGGTTGCTTTTGGAAGTCAAAAATTCTACGGCTACTGTGGATATTTCTGCCAACCAGATGCTCGAGAAGTATGTGGGAATGGAGAGAGATACCACTTCCGTAATTGCTGAGATTAAGCAAATTAGTGCTGGTACAACCGAGCAAGTACAGCGCACGGATGAGTCCTCAAAATTGGTGGATGCCATTTTGAAAGCCTCTACAGATACTGGTGAAAAGGCACGCATCATCAACACTTCTGCCGAGATAGGGGTGCAGAATAGTAACAGTGGTATGAATATAGTCAGTAAGTTGGTCAATAACATGACAGAGATAGCTACCTCAGCCGACTCAACCTTTAAATCTATCGAGATTTTGACCCGTCGCTCCGAAGAAATATCACGTACCCTTTCGGTCATCAAAGAGATAGCTTCTCAGACCAACTTGTTGGCTCTCAACGCCGCCATTGAAGCTGCCCGAGCCGGAGATGCCGGTAGAGGTTTTGCAGTGGTTGCCGAAGAAATCAGAAAGCTGGCTGAAGACTCTCGCCGCTCCGCCGTTGAGATTGATCAAGTTATCCAAGACGTGCAAAAAGACGTAGCCCAAGCCGGCAAAGCGATAGACAGAATGGAGAGCAACGTAAAAACCGGAAATCAGGCCACCCAAGAGGTTAGTTCGGTATTTGGCTCTATTCTTGAATCCAGCAAAGAAACTTTCAGGCTCTCTCGCGATGTATTGGAGGCCGCCGAAGCGCAAAAATCTTCGATTGGTGTGGTTGTGAAGAACATAGAGAAAATTGTGGTGGTATCGGAAGAAACGGCCTCAGGAACAGTCAATGTACTTAAATCAGGCGAACAGCTCTCCAATTCGGTGAGCAGTATCGGGCAGACAAGTAAAAATCTTTCGGCCTTGGCCGGCGATTTGCGCCTCGCGCTCGAAAAATTCAAATTGGAGTCCTAATGAAAAGCATTTGGCAAAGAGCTTATTTTAAGGATATTGTCAAAGTAGGCTTGATGAACTCCGCCTACGCCCTTGGCGATATGTTGGGTGATGAAGTGCTGGTCAAGAGTTTTAATACAGAGTTAAAAATACCCTTTGTACTTGATGAACATCAAGTACACTCTGATATCATAGGTGAATTTGGGGCTTTTACTCTTATGGCACTTGACGCGCCAAGTTTTGAGAAGGTTTCCAAAAAAATGCTGCCCGAAAAGTATATCAACAACACTGAAATGAGAGACTCTGTGCTCAACGAAATCAATAATGTGTTGGTTGCTTCTTTTGTCTCCAAGCTTTCGGAGCTATTGAACTGCAATATATTTGGCAATGTTCCCAATACAACTGCTTTCAGTGCTTTTGATATTAGGTACAACACACGTTCTAAAGATGGTTTTTCTTGCAGGTTTTCAGCCTTTAAATCCGGTGTTTCGATTGGGTTTGTGTGTGCTTTTGAAGATTCTGTCAAAGACAAAGTTTTTCACTCTCAGTGGGAAGAAAAGAACAAACAAATCCCTGCTTCTGATGGCGGACTGTTTTCATTGTTTTCAAAAATTTTTAAATAAAAAAAGCCACCGCAATCGGTGGCTTTTTTTATTGATTGCCAATTTTTAAAGCGTAGAAGCTATTTTGTCATACACATCCATAACGGCTTTTACGTGTCCTTTTGAGGTCTGCAAGAGGGCTTGTTCGGAATCATTGAGTTGAAGTTCGATGATTTTCTCTACCCCGTTTTTTCCCAATACCACCGGTACACCCAGATATACGCCGTGTATGCCGTACTCACCTTGCAATTCAACGCAAACAGGTACAACTCTTTTTTGGTCTTTGACAATGGCTTCTACCATTTGGGCGGCAGCCGAACCCGGGGCGTACCAAGCCGAAGTGCCCATGAGTTTGACCAGTTCGCCTCCACCGTTTATGGTTCTTTGTACGATTGCATCAAGAGCTTGTTTATCAATAAGTTCAGTAACAGGTATGCCCGCCACTGTGGTATAGCGTGGCAGAGGAACCATGGTGTCGCCATGCCCACCCAATATCATGGCTTGGATGTCTTTGGGAGAAACATTGAGTGCCTCAGCCAAAAAAGCCCGATAGCGTGCGGTATCCAAGATTCCGGCCATGCCCATCACGCGGGTGCGGGGGAGTTTTGCAGCCACATGAGCGGCATAAGTCATCACATCCAAAGGATTGGAAACCACAATAATAATAGCGTTGGGGGAGTGCATGACGATGTTTTCGGTTACGGATTTGACGATACGGGCGTTGGTCTCAATCAAATCATCGCGGGTCATGCCCGGTTTGCGGGGTAGCCCGGAAGTAATCACCACTACATCGGAATTGGCCGTTTTGGCGTAATCGTTGCTTGAGCCGACTGTACGGGTGTCATAGAGGTCTATTGGGGCTTTTTGCCAGATATCCAAGGCTTTACCTTCTGCCAAACCTTCTTTGATATCAACCAGTATTACTTCGTTTGAAATTTCTTTGTAAGCCAATACATCAGCGCAAGTGGCACCTACGTTTCCGGCTCCTACTACGGTTATTTTCATAAAATATAAGTTTTGCGCGAATATAGCAATTGTCCTTACGCCATAAAAATATCTTGCTTGATTTCTCTCAACTCGGGCTTGTTTTTGTACCTCACTTCTGAGCTTTAAATTTAGGGACGTGATAGAAAAGGCTTAGATGCAATACAATTGCATTTTTTTTTTTTACGACAGGCAACTGTTTTATGATTTTTTGAAATGCAAAAAAGGTTGCTTGGCTAATTTAAAATAATAACAATCAATAAGTTATTTTTTTACTGTTTATTCATCATAAATTCATATTACAAACTTCAATAAACCACTTATGGAAAATGTCTAACTTGGCAGCAACCTGTATTGCAGGGAAATTAAAAGTTTCAAACTAAATGAGAAAAAAACTACTTATGCTCGTGTGTTGCCTTACGATTGGAGGCTACACCATGGCGCAGCGGCAAGTCAGCGGAAAGGTGCTTGCCAAGGAAGACAAAACGCCTCTGCCGGGGGTTACCATTGTGGTCAAAGGTTCTGCTCAAGGAACTGTCACCAACGCCGAAGGCCAGTACACAATTGAAGTGCCAAGCGACAGCTCTATACTGGTTTTCAGCTTTGTGGGATTGAAAGATGTTGAGCTTTTGGTTGGCTCACAATCTGAGATTGACGTAGAGATGGAAACCGAGTCCGAAGTGCTCTCTGAGGTGGTGGTTACGGCCTTGGGTCTGGAGACGGAAAAGAAAAGGTTGGGTGTAACCAGTGCCAGTTTCAACAACACTGACTTGACTCAAGGGCGCAACGCCAACCTGCTCCAATCGCTGCAAGGCAAGGTGGCGGGTGCTAATATCACCGTTGGTTCGGGTGCACCGGGTGCATCTACCCGAATCGTGCTTCGCGGAGACGCTCGGATAGGCAACAGCGAACCGCTCATAGTCATAGACGGCGTACCCATGAACAACACCTCCTACGGCAGCAACTCTTTAAACGGAGGCACTGACTTGGGCAACGGCATCAATGCCGTAAACCCTGAAGACATTGAAGACATCACCATCATGCAAGGCGGAGCGGGTACGGCTCTATACGGTTCGCGTGGTGCTCAGGGGGTAATCTTTATTACAACCAAAAAAGGACGCAAAGACCAAAAGCCAACGGTTAGCTTTACGGCGGGGGTCAATTTTGAAAATATTCTCAAATTGCCCAATTATCAAAACCAATTCGGACAAGGATTTTTTGGTGAAGAAGTGCTGGACGAAAACACCAGTTGGGGGCCTGAGTTCAACGGTCAAATGAGGCTTTGGGGCAGAAAGGTAAACAACCAACAGCAACTCAAACCCTACAAAGCCCTCCCCAACAACGTAAAGGACTTTTTTGAGACCGGAATCATCCAGACCTACACGGCAGCAGTGAGCGGAGGCACTCAAAATAGCTCTTACTATCTGTCTTATGGCGTAGCCAACCACGATGGCATCATGCCTACAGGTTTTGATAGATACAATCGGCATACTTTTTCCGCCCGAACAGAGACCAAACTCTCTGACAGAATCACTTCTTCTTTTTCGATTAACTACGCCAAAACAACCCAAGGGTACTCTCCAACGGGTCAAGGTGCTTCGGTTTACAACCAAATCTTACAAACCCCAAGAGACATCAGCCTATTGGATTTGAAAGATATTGACAACCCTTTCAATGATTTGAATGGCTTTTACAACTCCTACGCCATCAACCCTTGGCTGGTTTTGAAAAAATTTGGCAACGACGCACGCACGGAGCGGTTTTATGGAAACGCTTTCCTCAAATACAAAATTTCCGATTGGCTTAGTTTCAATACTCGGATGGGTACAGATTTGCAAACTTTGCGCTCCAAAAACTGGGCACCTATTTTAGCTCCTGTTACACCCAACTCAGCCAACACCAACCCGGGCTCGGTTAGGGAGTCTGTCTTTACCGAGAGGCTGCTCAACGCAGACGTATTTTTGAGTGCCAACCGCAAGCTCAACGAGGTGGTTGGCCTGAACGTGATGGCAGGTATCAATATCCAACACCGCGAAAATACCGAACTCAGCTCCTCTGTAGCCACTCTTTTGATACCCGAATTTTACCACATTAGCAATTCCACCGAAAGGCCTACCACCGAACAAGCAATTTTCAGACGCAGAAATGGGGCAGGCTATCTTACGGCGGAGTTGAGCTACAAAAACTTTTTGTTCCTCACCGCTGCCGGAAGGGTTGATATATCTTCTACATTGCCTGCCGGCAAAAATGTCTATCCTTTCTATGGACTTAGCGCGGGCTTTGTATTCACAGATTTGCTTGAAACCAATGAAAAAATCCTTTCTTATGGCAAACTCAGACTGGCTCACTCTTTGACCGGCAACGACGCACCTGTCTATCGAATCAAGCCTGTGTTTGTGTCTGCTGACCACAGTGACGGTTTTACCAGTTTGACCTATCCACTTCCCAATGGCGTACAGTCTTATGAAGTAGGCAATACCATAGGCAACCCCAGCCTCAAACCTGAGTTTGTGGTTACCAACGAAGCCGGTTTTGATTTGAGATTTCTCAAAAACGCTGTCGGTTTGGACTTTACGCTCTACAACCGCACCACGACCGATTTGATTCTTACCCGCCAAATACCTGCCTCCTCGGGCTACACCAACCAGACCGTCAATGCAGGTTCTGTCGAAAACAAAGGCTTTGAGATGCTCATCAGGATTACTCCCATCAAAAGGCGAGGCTTCCGCTGGGATGCCAGCCTGAACTACTCTGCCAATAGAAACAAACTGCTTTCTTTGCCCGACGGCCAAACCGAACTCCAAATCGGCGGCTTGAGCTCAATAGGCTATTTTGCTATACCCGGAGAGCCTTTGGGTGTTTTTAGAGGCAATGCGCCCCAGTACACCAAAGACGGCAAAATTATAGTCGGAGCAGCAGATGGCTATCCAGTCATCGCCCCCAACAAATCCATTTTGGGCAATAGCCAGAACCGGTACATTGCAGGGCTTACCAATACCTTTTCTTACAAAGGACTGAGTTTGAGTTTTACCGTTGATACCCGAAGGGGTGGGTTGATTTATTCCAGAAATGTAGATCTTCATTATTTTTCGGGTACAGCCATCGCCACTACCTACAACAACCGTATGCCTTTTGTGATACCTAACTCTGTGGTGGACAATGGAGACGGTACGTACTCGCCCAACACCACACCCATCGGACACCATGTAGGAGGCGATTTGCAGACTTTTTGGGATAGAGGGGGTTTCAATTTGGACAAAACTTTTATGCTCCAAAGAGATTTTCTCAAACTCCGCGAAGTCAGTTTGACGTACATGCTACCCAAAAAGATATTGAGCAAAACACCGTTTAGGGATGCCTCTATACAATTTACTGGCAGGAACTTACTTATTTGGGTGCCCATATCCAACCAGTTCCAAGACCCTGAAGCCACCACTTTTGGCACGGGCATAGAGTCGGCATTTGGTGATTTTGGTGCCACACCTACCACCCGCAACTGGGGCTTCAACCTGCGTTTTTCTTTCTAATCTAAAAATTTTTGAAAATGAAAACATTAAAAAGAATCTTTTTGGCTTCCGGCGTTTTTCTGGCAACCGGATGTGCCAATTTTTTTGATATCAACACCGACCCCAACAACCCTGCTTCTTCCAGTGAGGCCATAACTTTTCCTGCTGCTGTTTCTTCGGCGGCCTATGTTTTTGGCGGGGTAAATTACCAAGTACTGGGCTGCTTTTGGTCGCAGTATTGGACGCAAGCCACCGATGCCACCCAATATGTCAACATTGACCGATACAATATGCAGTCCGATGCGATGGACGGGAGGGCTTACCAAGAGTTGTACTCAGGCGCGCTCAATGACTTTGACTATGTTTCCAAGGTTGCGGCTTCAAAAGGCAACTGGATTTATTATCTGATGGCCGAAACCATGAAAGCGTACACCTTCCAAATGTTGGCTGATTTGTATGACAAAATTCCTTATCGAGAAGCCTTACAAGGAGCTGCTGGCAACACAGCCCCCAAATTTGACGATGGGGAGTTGGTGTACGACAGCCTGATTTCCAAACTCGATCAGGCATTGGCGAAAGATTTTTCTCTTTCTTCAGTAATTGTTCCGGGCAAAGACGACTTGGTCTATGGAGGCAGTCTTGACAATTGGATAAGATTTGCCAATACTTTGAAACTCAAAATCTTCATTCGTCAGTCTCTCAAAAGACCACAGGTTGCGGCGGCGGGCATCAAAAAACTTTATGACGCGGGAGCTAAGTTTTTGGAAGCAGACGCTACCATGAGCCAGTTTACTGCTGAAGTCAATAGACGCAATCCCTTCTACGAGAGCCAAATAGCTTCGGGTAGTCCCCGTCGCGGCTATGTGGACGTAGTGGCCAGCAATACCATGATAAAATTCCTGACCCGTGACAATGCAGACCCTGCCGACGATGACCCCAGATTGCCCGGTTTGTACAACCGCTCCCAAACAGGCAATTTGTTTAGAGGCTTGGATCAGGGGGATTTCAACAGCAGCACAGCTCTCAAAGGCTACCGTAACTTCGCCCAGCCCAATATACAAGCCACCACACCGGTTTATTTTATGACCGTATCGGAGAGCTATCTCTTGCAGGCAGAGGCCATTTTGCGTTTTCCTACTGAGACAGGCAAATCCGATGCCGATGCCCAAACACTCTACAACCAAGCCGTAAGCAGTCATTGTAGTTCTTTGGGCGTAAGCAGTGCGGGTCTTTTGGGGCCGGGGCAAGTCTATGAGTTCAAAGGAACTACTGCCGAAAAATTGGAGGCCGTAGCCATCCAAAAATGGGTTGCTCTCTGCAACAGAGAAGGATTGGAGTCTTTTTTTGAAACCAACCGAACCCGCATACCGGAGACCAAACTTCCTTTTTCGCCTTCCAAAGAAAATGTAACCAATAATATTTTCCCAAGAAGACTCCTTTTCCCGCTGTCTGAAATCCAAAGAAACCCCAATACCCCTACACAAGTCCCTCTAACTACAAAAGTTTGGTGGGATATTAACTAACTAAAAAATGAAATTATTATGAAAACAAAATTTGCATTTTTCGTTGCCGTATCTTGTTGCTTTTTGATTTTCTCTTGTGAAAAAGAAACCACTATGGGGGTTTCTAAAATCACGACTTTTCCTACCATTAGGCTCAACGGAGACAGAATCATCAACCACCCCATCGGGACTCCTTTCCAAGACCCCGGCGCAGTGGGTAAAGAAGGCACCAAAGACGCTCAGGTCTCGGTTCAGTTTGCGCGATTTTCAGAGGGCAAGTTCACGCCGCTCAGTTCAATACCTACCTCGGTGCCGGGGGTGTACCAAATCAAATACACTGCTGTCAATGTGGATGGTTTTAAAATCAGTGATGCGCGCTATGTAGGGATTGTGAGCGAGGCTAACAAAAGCCGCGATATTTCCGGTACTTATCGCCGCAATACCAATACAACAACTTTTCCTGTTACCAAACTCGGCAATGGTCACTATTCCGCCAATAACATAGGGGGCGTACCCGGAAGGCCGGAGTACATATTTGACTTCCAATTTTTTAACACAAACGGAGATACGATAGTCGGGCCGCCTCAACCCGGGGTCAATGGCAAAGAAGTGTATGTTGCCAATGCCAAAATTACTGACACTGGCTTTCAGTGGTCTGTTATAGACGGCCCTACTTACTTTGGAGCAGTCCTTCGTGTTTTTCTAAAACTTTAAACTTGACAACAAATGAAAAACAACTTATTGATTGTTAGTATTTTATTATTGGGTATGGCCTGCAATGAAATTGAACAAAAGCAGGTTTTGCCAGCCGCATCTTCTGGATTTTCGGGCGATTATAGGGGGCAATTTTTCTCCAATAACAGCTACAACGACGAGACCGAAGACATGCACATCTACAATTCGTCCACTGACCCCAACCAGATTGTTATTGGCGATTTGTACCACCTTTCAGGCACTGTTACTCCTTTGGGTTTGAGGGCTTTTGCTACCATCAACACAGCCGGCGGTGCTCGCAAGTTCGCAGGTACAGGCAAGCCAGTTGAAAATACTTTTTTCAATTTTGGTGGAGGTGTAGCCGATACAGTCTCAAGAGACAGCATTCAGATTGAGATTGCAGGAGAAATTTTCAAACACTCCAGCGGTAGGGACAGCATCAGCATCAAAGCCATTTTGAACATAGACTTTAAGCTCTTCAAAGACAATGAAGTAGATAAAGATACTATTTATTACTATGGTTTTAGGCTAACAGGATTCCCCGAATTAGACAAGTAAAACGACCGACACCCCTTGCACTCAAGGGGTGTTTTTTTTACCGAAAAAGCCTGCTTCTTCAAGTTTTTCCATCAATATTTTGAACCACACCGTGAAGCGGTGGGGAGCAAATTTGAGTTGCGTCAAAACCTCCGCCGGACTTTGGTATTTAAAATCTTCTACTTCATTTGGATTGGGAAGCGGCAAATCGTCGCAGTAGCCTATAAAGACCTCATCGAGTTCGTGTTCGCTCATCTCTTTGTCCAATTGGGCTTGGTACTCGAAAGTAAATATTTTTTTCAGGGTACAGACCATACTCATTTCTTCGTATAGTCTTCTCAAAGCCGCTACGGCACTGTCCTCTTGTGGGCGGGGATGTCCGCAGCAGGTGTTGCTCCACAGCCCACCCGAATGGTATTTTGTTTTGGCGCGCTGTTGCAAAAGCATTTCTCCTTTGCTGTTGAAAATCAGAATAGAGAAGGCTTTATGCAGTCGGGCTTCTCGGTGGGCTTGCATTTTCTCCATCTCGCCAAGCACTTTTCCTGTGTTGTCGCAGAGCACCACCATTTCTTTTTTGTCTGTATTCATGTCGTAAATTAAAATAAAACAAAGGAAAAGTGGACGCTTTTATCAGATTGATGCAGGGGCAGGATATGGTCAGGGTTTTGCAGATTTATGAGCAGGCCATCCAAGAGCGTCAATCCACTTTTGACACGGAGTGTCCCGATGAGCATCAGTGGGATCAATTGCATTTGCCGGTTGGGAGGCTGGCGGTTGAGCTTGAAAATAAAGTAGTTGGATGGGCGGCACTTTCGCCTGTATCTACCAAAAAAGCACTTTGGGGACTGGCCGAAGTGAGCTTGTACATAGATGCTGCCGCAAGAGGCAAAGGGTTGGGAAGAGCTTTACTTGCCCAACTAATAGAAGTTGCACAGGGCAATGGATTTTGGTGTCTTCAGGCGGCTATATTTCCTGAAAATCAAGCAAGTATATCTCTTCACGAGAAAATGGGCTTTCGGCTTGTGGGGGTGAGAGAAAAAATGGGACTCCATTTTGGGGTTTGGAGAGATGTTTGGCTTTTTGAGAAGAGGCTGCTGTAAAATTCTACATATTCTGTTTTTTTTCTACAACTTGCATTTGATTTTATTATGAAAACGACAATCAAACAATTGCACCAAAGCCTTCTTGAAAATCCCCAAACTTTTGAAATAATCATCAATGATGGATTGGATGGGATTTGGTTTTCGGCGGACGGCGAGGAATTTTGGGTCAATTCCAAATCTAAGTTACTGTTGGGCTACATTGATTCGGATGAAATAAATATACTCAAACACCTAACTACCAAAGATATATCAAATATCCAATCCATTGCCAAAGCCCGTATCTCTACGCAAGGCGAACTTGAAGTAACCGATGTACTTGGTGGGGTGTATTTCTATACTTTTAAAACTGAAGTTTTACCGAGTGGTGTCTTATTTTTACTCAAAAAACAATACCCTACCGTTTGCCATGATACAGGCATTTGGATTTGGGAGGTAGAAGCCGATAGAATTCGCTGGGGTGGGAAGTTTGAACACCTTCCCCTCTCAGACCCTGACGACAAGCCTTCAAATTTTGCCCAATGGCTTGAGATGCTCGACAGCGAGCAAAATACCGACAATTTCAGCCAACAAATCCAAGAAGTCGTTGGCGGACAACTCCAAACCCTCAGCCTTACCCACAGAAGTAAAATAAGAGGTCAACTAAGATTTTTTTTATTGAAAATCAATGCGATAGATAGAGCACTTGATGGACGAGCGACTGCTTTGATTGGGGATTATCAAGATATCACTCTTTCTAAATACAAGGATGAGCAGCAACATCTTTCGGAACAACTTTACTACGCGTTGTTTCACAGTATTAGTGATGGGTTGTTGATTTTGGATAAAGACTTCAATATACTGAGTTTCAACAATGCAGTTGAAAAAATTCTCTCACTTGACAGAGAACAGATACTGAATCTTAAGCATCGGCCTTTTAAGATTTTCAAGCCCAATTTATCGCCCTACACAGTTGCAGAACTTAAAGAGCTTTTTGCCACAGAGTCTCAACAGTTTTATCAGACTTCTTTAGGCTTCCAAAAAGCAGAAAATGAGCCTCTTATATGGCTTAAGGTGCGTAGCTGGCCACTTAGCAGTTCACTCACAGGGGAGAGACATACCATTTTGATTAGTTTTTATGACATTACCCGCTCGTTTGTAACGGAGCAAACATTGGCCAAGACCAAAGAGCTGTTGGAGCGGTCTAACGCCGCCGCCAGAATAGGCACTTGGGAGGTGGATTTGAAAACAAAAACCAGTATATGGAGCAGGGTAACCCGTGAAATTCATGAGGTTGAGCCGGACTTTGTTTCTACGGTCGAAAATGGGATTCAATTTTACAAAGAAGGCTATTCCAGAGAAAGAATAGCGCAAGTAGTAGCCAATGCAATAGAAAAAGGCGAACCCTTTGACGAAGAGTTGCAGATTGTTACGGCCAAAGGCAATACCGTCTGGGTCAGGGCTTTGGGCTTGGTGGAATTTGAGGATGGGGAGTGCAAAAGGTTGTATGGCACGTTTCAAGATATCAATGCACGCAAAAAGTTGGAGCACGAACTCATCAAACAAAATGAAAGACTATTGGTAGCCGATGAAGAACTGAGAACCAACCTCGAAGAGCTTACCCTTATCAAACAAGACCTCGAGGAATCTGAGGCTATTTTGGCATCAGTCTCTGATAGTTTACCACAAGCTATATTGTTGATAAACAGAGATTTTGTTGTTATTTATGTAAACAAAGCCGCCAAAAACTTTTTTGCCCGATTCAATCAAAACATTTATGGCTTGCCCTTTACAAATTTTTTGCCTTCTTCTGTCAAGCAAGAAATATCGGCTTTGGTGGTTCAAGCATCCGACGGTGAAAAAATAGAACTTGAGCGGTTGATTGATTTTGGGGAAGGCCCTTGCTGGTATGATATCAAACTTTTCCAAGCCAAGATGAGAGACGGCGAAAAATTGGGTGTTGTCATTTCTTTCAATGACATCACAGAGCGTAAAGTAGCCGAATTTGAATTTCAGAAATTGGCCTATGAATACGAAAAAGTATTTCAAGGCACTCAAGATGCCTTATTTCTTATCAAAGTCAATTCAGGTAAGTTTGTTTACCTGCGAAGCAATCAGACCCACCAAAGGCTTACAGGCATTCCTTTAGAAAAATTTAGGGACAAAACTCCGCATGAACTGTTAGGAGAGTCTTTGGGCGATCAGATAGAAGCCAATTACCTACGTTGTTGGAATGCAAACCAACCCATCGTCTATGAAGAGGAATTGACCCTGCCGGGTGGTGCAAGAATTTGGCGAACCACCCTTACACCAGTGAAAACCAATTTATTAAATGGCTATATTGTTGGCTCAAGTTTAGACATCACACTCGAAAGACAAGCCCAAACACAAAAACGGGAACTTGATGAGAGGATTGAAAAAATTGTCCAGCATTTGCCGGGGTTTATTTATCAGTTTGTTCTCAGGCCGGATGGAAGCAGCTACTTTCCTTATGTGAGTTCCGGCGTGCGAATGTTTGGACACTCGTCCGAAGAGCTGTTGAAAGACGGAAGAAATGCCTTCAGAAATATATGGGACACCGATGCGACCCTATTGGCAGAAAGCATAAAAACATCTGCACGAACCCTTGAGCTATGGAAACACGAATGGCGGAAAATAGGCCTTGATGGAAAAGTTATTTGGTTGGCAGGCATTGCCTCGCCCGAAAGAATGCCCGACGGAGCAATGACCTGGTACGGTTATATCTACGACATAACCGATAGAAAAAACCAAGAGCAAGACACAGTCAAACTCTTGCAGATTACAAAAGACCAAAATCAAGTGCTCAACGAATACGCTTATATCACCTCGCACAATATTCGCTCTTATGTAGCCAATCTTTTGGGAATCAATACACTGCTCAGGGAAAATCCCAGCGACGAACAAATGCTGGGGCTTTTGGACACTACCATTAAGCAACTCGATGATACCATCCACGCCATGAACGAGTTGCTGACCATCGAACATGAAGCCAGTTTTCAACCACAAGAAGGGATTCATTTGTTGCAGGCCGTTGAGCAAAACATAGTTCTTTTGAAAAGCCAAATTGAGAGCCACGCCGAGTTGCATATAGATATTGCCCCAGATATTTTTGTTCAGGCCATACCTGCTTACTTGGACAGCATCATCAACAACTTGCTCACCAATGCCATCAAATACCGCAAGAATTTCAAAAAAGCAGAGATTTCTATCAGTGCTTATTACGATAAAGATGAGGTGGTTTTTATTGTCGCCGACAAAGGCATAGGTATTGATTTAGAAAAACATAGAAATAGACTTTTTAAGATGCGCAGCCGCTTTCACGAAGGAACGGAGGGGCGCGGATTGGGATTGTTTTTTACCAGACGACAAGTAGAAGCCATGAGAGGCAGTATTTCAGTCGAAAGCACGCCCGATGTAGGTACTACTTTTACTGTTCGATTGAAGAGGTACTACGTATAATTTCTCTTTTGAAGCACTACATCCCAAATCGAACCAAAATTGGGTAAGTTTGCAGGCCAAAAGCAGTTTTTATGGAAAATATGATTCTCTCAAAGCAGAAGTTGCAGCAAAAAATAAGGCGGATGGCCTACAATATTTGGGAGCAAAACGATGATTTTGAAAAAATTACCATGGCCGGAATTGCAGGCGGTGGCCGCAGGCTTGCCGATTTGCTTTCAGAGCAACTCAGCGCAATTTCTCCTATTCAAGTTGAGAGCATCACCATCGAAATCAATAAAGCCGAGCCGCATCGTTTTGGCTTGATTGACTTGGAGTACGTGCCTAAAAACCTACTTTTGATAGACGATGTGCTCAATACCGGGCGAACGCTGTTTTATTCTTTGGCGGCTTTTGGTACTCTGCAAATAGACAAAATCTCTGTGGCCGTTATGGTCAATAGAGGACACACACTGTTTCCTATTGCTGCCGATGTAGTTGGTTATGAGCTATCTACTACTTTCAGGCAACACATCAGCGTGGTTTTTGATGGCGAACAAGCAGGGGTTTATTTATATTGAGATGAGAACAATTATCGGATTGGCTATGGCCTGTTTTTGTTGTTCAGTGGGCTACTCCAATGGGCTGACTATAAAAAACTTGCATGTAAATAGCTCAGGTAAACTGGCTTTTTCCATTGGTTGGCATAACGCTTGGCGAGCCGACAATCACGATGCCGTTTGGGTTTTTGCCAAAGGCCAAACAGAATCTCTATTGTTTGAGCACCTCGATATAGCTACGGCAAGCGGCAATTTGGCAGTGGCTGTTCCCGATGATGCCAAAGGAATCATGGTTTACACTTTCCAAACAGGGGCTTTCGATTCGATTTCGGGCGATTTTGAAGTAGAGTTTAAAAACTTTCAGTCGGATAAATATTTGCAAATCAAACTTTTTGCTGTTGAAATGGTTTACGTTCCTCGGGGCGAGTTTGTTTTGGGGGATACGGCTTGCCAGTTTTCGTTGCTGGGTGCACAAACCAAGCAGCCTGTCAGAGTAACTGGCGAGAGCAAAATGGATTTGACCATTAAAAACCAAGACCTTACAGTGAACCTGCCCGAGACCTATCCCAAGGGATACGCTGGTTTTTATATGATGAAATACGAAATTTCTCAAGCCCAATACGCTGAGTTTCTCAATACCCTCACCAAAGCCCAACAAATAGAAAGAACGGCCTCTGCTTCGCCGGGTTTGGCAATGGTTATCAACGGGATGGACTCTTTTAGGAATACGATAACCATGACCTCTCAAGGCCGTTATGAGACCCCGACCCCGCACCGAGCTTGCAATTTTTTGTCTTGGCAGGACTTGACTGCTTATTTGGATTGGGCGGCTTTGCGTCCTGCCACCGAACTGGAGTTTGAAAAGGCGGCACGAGGCACTGACTCGCTCATTGAAAAGGGCTTTCCATGGGGGACTGCCTTATTTGTCAATGCCAATACGGTTGTTTTTGATGGTTTTGAAAATGAAACAGTTACAGAACAGGCCTCATTGGGTGGGGGTTTGGCTAATAGCGGGGGGCTTTGGGGTGCTGACTTTTTGCAAGGGCCTTTGCGCTGTGGTTTTGGGCAAGGCGATGACCGTTTTAGTGCGGGAGCGAGTGTGTGGGGGATTAGGGAGCTTGCCGGCAACGTCTGGGAAATGTGCGTATCTGTGCGAGTTACGGACTTTAAAGCCCGGCATGGTGATGGCAACCTCTCTACGCCGACAGCATGGCCTGAGACAGGCGGCTATCGCGGGGGAGCTTGGAATAGTCTGATAAAGAATGATTTGAGCTATACTTTTCGGGATTTGGCTATTTCAGACAGGTACTACATGGATTTGGGCGGCAAAGAACGCCGCAATACTTCAGGGGGTAGGGGAGTGAGGACGATAAACTAAAAGAGTTTGATTAACTTTTTAACATTGACTGAAAAGCTCTGTTTTCCATCTGTTTAATCCCTGTCATCTTTGCTCCAAAATAGAATACAGATAAAACAGATTTAACTCACAGATTTTTGTAATAAGCCTGATTACAAAAAAAAAGGAGTCCTGATTTTTCGGACTCCCTTTTTTATTTGAAAACATGAAGTTTAAAGGCCAATTATATCATTGGCTTTCAAAAACATAGCTATTGCAATAAGTGCAAATCCCGCAGGAATGGCAAAAGCTACCAAAGTACCCAGCCCCTTGATAGCCGGATTGTATTTGGGGTGATTAAGCCCCAAAGATTGGAAAGCACTTTGGAATCCATGGTTCAAATGAAAAGCCAATAGCAAAAAAGCCAACAAATAAACCGCTGTGTACCACCACATTTTGAAAGTTTCGACGGCGGCTTGGTACATATCCAAGTACGATTTGCCATCTATGGTTTGTACATTGAGCGTATCGCCTTGGAAGTGGTAGCGAACCCAAAAATTGTAGAGGTGCAGCAACAAAAACAGCAACACTATCACCCCTGAAAGCACCATGTTTCTTGAGAACCAATTGCTTGACACAGAAGGGTTTTCGTAATGGTATTTGACGGGGCGGGCTTTGTTGTTGATTCTTGACAACAACAGACCCGTGTAAATATGCAAGCCAAATCCGGCTACAAGCCCCAGTTCCAACACTCTGATTACAGGATTGGTTGTCATGAACTTAGTGTAAAGATTGAAGGCCGCTCCTTCATCACCTTTGAGCAACAAAAAATTACCCGAAAGGTGCACCAAGAGGAAAGAAATCAAAAAAAGACCTGTAAGTGACATAATCACTTTTCGACCAATCGAGGAAGTAAGTGTTTTAGTAATCCAGCTCATAATCAAATTTGAGAGTTATTGCCCAAAAGTAGCTAACGAATCCTGCGCTTGCAAGCAGGTAGTCAAATTTTCACCCTCAAATGATTAATTTTGGGGGTCAATTCTCACCACAAAAGCCCCTTTAAACCCCGCATTGCGGATTTTGGCCGCCAGTTCCCGCGCCAGATTTTCTTCGTATTCCCTTCCCACCACATATTTGTAGCGATACAATTGGCTTTCCGGTGCCAAGACTTCCCGCACTTGCATGCCCAAATCCTTAAACCGTTTGGCATTGAGGTCTTGGGGGGTGTCTGAGGCTTCTATCTGCACACAATAATAGCTTTTGTGTACTTCTAAGCGGTGTTTGGTAGTAACCACTTCAGCAATAGCGTTGGCGATACACTTGGCGATTTTTTCTTGGCCTTCTTTGCTATTCAAAAAGGCTTCTTCTTCGGGATTGGTTAAAAAACCGACTTCTGTAAGCACCCCGGGCATTTCGGTGTATTGCAACACATACAAGTTCTCTCCTCTATCTTTGGCACTTTGGACACCCCTACTGGTGTGGCCGATTTTTTTGTATTGCTCCTCGATGGCCAAGGCCAACATCTTGCTTATTTTGAAATTGTGGTCATGGATATGTGTTCTTGAGCCTTTGATGTGTCGGTTTGGGTTGGAGTTCAGGTGTATGCTCACAAAGTAGTCTGCACGGATTTTGTTGGCCAGATTGACGCGCTCTTCGAGTGAGACCGTTACGTCGTCTTCGCGGGTAAAGACCAATTTGGCAGAGGGCAGCATTTCTTCCAAGTATTCCCCCACCAGAATGGCAATTTCAAGTGCCAGTTCTTTTTCATGTTGAAACCCTTTGCCACCGGCTTCACGCCCCGGGTCTTTGCCGCCGTGCCCCGGGTCTATCACGATGGTACAGCCAAAAGGATTGCGCGCCACCGTGTCTTCAAATTTTTTGCCGTCTTTACGGAATACGATTTTGTTTGCGGCGGCCTTTTGAGTTTTTGGTTTGGGCTGGATTTTCTTGGTGCTCCTTTTGACGGGATTTGGTTTTTTGATGCTCTTTGAGCTTTGGGCGTAGTAAAGATTAGGCCACAGCAAAACCAACAATATCAAGAACTTGGCACGCATCAATTCAAATGTTTTTCCAAGTTTTTACAACTCTCCAAAATGATTTGGTAGCAATTCCTAAAATCTTCATCGCTTCCATAGTAGGGGTCGGCAACGTCCTGACAACTTTGTTGGTCGTCGTATTTTCTCATCAACTCTATGTGATGGTGTGTTTTGCCCCAATTTATCCCCATTTCTTCGATTTTTTGTTTTACCGAACCATCCATGGCAATAATCAAATCAAATTTATCAAAATCTTGTGGTTGTATTTGTCGGGCGCGGTGGGTGATGCTGAGTCCATTTTCTCGGGCTACTTTTCGGGCTCTGGGGTCAGATTCTTCTCCTTGGTGATAGCCGGATGTACCCGCAGAGTCTATTACAAATATTTGATCATCAAATCTTTGCTCAACCAAATTACGCATAATACACTCGGCCAAAGGCGAGCGGCAGATATTACCCAAACAAACAAATAAAATTTTTTTCATTACTCTGTAATTTTGTTTTTCAGGTAGTTACAAAAAATGGTTGCCTCTGCAACTTAATTTCGTAAATTTTTACACCAAGTTATTTCTATTCTTAAAGAAAAACAGTTGCAATTTTATCTACAAAGTCTTGAATTTTAAAATCCCATAGCTATCTGATAACATTTTTGCACAGCACTGAAAATTGTAGTAGGTTTACGTCCAAAAGATAATCCAATGAGTTACATAAGAAGAATACACGCCAGACAGATTTTGGATTCCAGAGGCAATCCCACTGTTGAGGTTGAAGTCCAAACCGAAAATGGATACATGGGCAGGGCTGCCATACCTTCAGGAGCCTCCACCGGAAGCCATGAAGCCGTAGAACTCCGCGACGGCGACAAAGCAGCCTATTTGGGCAAAGGTGTACTGAAAGCAGTTTCCAATGTCAACCACGCCATAGCCGAAGAATTGGTCGGGCACGACGTTTTTGAGCAAAACGCCATTGACAAAATCATGGTGGATTTGGACGGCACAGAAAACAAATCCAAACTGGGAGCCAATGCCATTTTGGGTGTGTCTATGGCTTGCGCCAAGGCGGCGGCTCAAGAAGCCCAAATGCCTTTGTTCAGATATATTGGCGGGGTGAGTGCCCGCACCTTGCCTGTGCCTATGATGAACATCATCAACGGAGGGAGTCATGCTGACAACTCCATTGATTTCCAAGAGTTTATGATCATGCCTATCAAATTTGACTCTTTTTCCAGAGCCATACGGGCGGGCGTGGAAGTGTTTCATCACCTCAAAAAAGTGCTCAAAGACATGGGTATGGCCACCAACGTAGGCGATGAAGGCGGCTTTGCTCCCAACTTGCGCTCCAACGATGAGGCCGTGCAAGTGATACTAAAGGCCATCGAGTCGGCAGGCTACAAGCCCGGCGAAGAGATAGCCTTGGCCTTGGACGTGGCAAGTTCGGAATTTTATGACAGCAAAACCCAACAGTACCACCTCCATAAATCCACTGGCGAAAAACTCACCTCTGTTGAAATGGCTTCTTATTTGGCGGATTTTGCCAAAAAATACCCCATTATATCTATCGAAGATGGCCATGCCGAAGACGACTGGACAGGCTGGAAAGAGATGACCCGACTTTGCGGGGACAAGATCCAATTGGTAGGCGACGACCTTTTCGTAACCAACGTCAAACGCCTTCAGCAGGGCATTGATGAGCATATTGGAAATGCTATCCTTGTCAAAGTCAATCAGATAGGTACTTTGACAGAGACCATTGCGGCGGTCAATCTTGCCAAAAGCAACCGCTACAAGTCAGTCATATCCCATCGCTCGGGCGAGACGGAAGATGCCACAATCGCCGATTTGGCGGTAGCCCTCAACACAGGCCAAATCAAAACAGGCTCTGCTTCCCGTACCGACCGCATTGCCAAATACAACCAATTGCTGCGTATCGAAGAAATGTTGGGAGAGGTAGCTTATTATCCTGGTATCCATTTCTAATCGCTTGATTTTATTGTCTATTGTTTGGTAGCTTTTTTTGTATGATAATTTTTAACAGGGCAAAAGCTATTGGCTTAGCCCTTTTTTTTATTCTTACGGGTTGTAGTCTATCGTTGGAAACCCGATTCGAATCAAACTGGTCAGGTAAGGTGAGACTCTATATTTCTTACAACCAAATGAAAGCTATGATCTCTGCACTCGACTCAACCGATGGCTCTTTAGCTGAATTTTTCAATGCCCAAGAAATGGAATCTATTGAGACAGAATTGTCTCTCACACAGGGAATCAGTGAAATAAAAGTCATCAATGACTCTGACGAAGGCTCAGTGATAGTCTCCGCAAGGTTCAAGGACTTAGAGGCTTTGAATCAACTTTTTGAAAATTTTTTGCTTAAATTCGTTGAAAGCAAAGATAAAGATATTGTGTACAGTTCTCAGAGGCGTTTCTTTAGCCTCAAAGGCAAAAATACACTCATATATGAGCATTCGGGAGATATAAAGCAAGATGAGTTGGGTTTTTCGGGTGAGTTGCTGCTTGGTTTTGCTAAAAAGATACGCTCTATCAACCACCCATCTGCGGTTTTGAGTGCCGACAAAATGCAAGCCACCATCCATTTGGACTCTTTGAAAAAAGGTGATGTCTTAATTATTAAACTCTAAAAGTATGCAAACGCTCAAAGTAGCCACCCGAAAAAGCCGTCTGGCACTCTGGCAAGCCGATTGGGTCTGCAATAGGCTCGAAGAGGCCGGTTTTTCTACCGAAATTGTAAGCATAGAAACAAAAGGAGACAAGGTTTTGAATAAAAGCATTGCCAAAATAGGCTCTAAAGGGGTATTTACTGAGGAATTAGAGTTGATGCTAATCGAAGGCACTGCCGATTTGGCCGTGCACAGTGCCAAAGACATGCAAA
The DNA here is from genome assembly GCA_964602415.1 of uncultured Roseobacteraceae bacterium. Lineage (GTDB taxonomy): Bacteria > Bacteroidota > Bacteroidia > Cytophagales > Flammeovirgaceae > CAZRQL01. The sequence goes on along the minus strand of CAZRQL010000004.1, from coordinate 121,161 downwards.
CTACCCAACCCAAAGGCTTGGAAATCATAGCTTTCACAGAGCGAGAGAAGGTCTGCGATGTATTGCTCTCCTTCAACCGCTCTGCCCGTTTGGTCAATTCGGCAGATTTTACGGTCGCCACTTCGTCTGTGCGCAGGGTGGCTACTGTTCGCCGCCATTACCCCAAATGTCGAACCAAGGACATGCGCGGCAATTTGCAAACCCGAATCGAAAAATTGGAGGAAGGCAGTTGTGATGCCTTGATTTTGGCGTATGCAGGGGTGCACCGAATGGGTTTTGACCATTTGATTACAGAAGAATTGTCTTTGGATGTCTTTACTCCTGCCGTCGCCCAAGGCTCTATCGCCGTGCAAGCCTCCCCAAAACTTTCCGACAAATTCAGAACGGCTGTAAAAGCTGCTCTTAACCACAGACATACTGAGCTGTGTGTGTCGGCAGAGCGTTCCTTTTTGCACCACATCAACGGAGGTTGCAGCGTACCTGCTTTTGGATTGGCCACATTGGAGCAAGGCAGACTGTATCTAAAGGCGGGTGTTATCAGTCTTGACGGCAAACAAGAAGTGCACTGTCACATAGAAGGAAAGCCTGAAGACTGTACAGAGATAGGTAAAAAGGCAGCCCAACAGGTATTGGAAGAGGGGGGCAAAGAAATTTTAGAAAAAATATGAAGTTTTTTCAAAAAAAATTTGCATAATCTGTTTCGAATTTGCAATTTTGCAGCCACAAAATTCCTCCTTAGCTCAGCTGGTTAGAGCACATGACTGTTAATCATGGGGTCCTAGGTTCAAGTCCTAGAGGGGGAGCCAAAAAGTCGCCAAAGTGCGGCTTTTTTTATGCCTTTTAATACCTGTTTTTAGGTTCAAAAATTATTTTTTTCAATCGAAAACGAGTTTGGTTTTTATATTTTTGCAAAAAGAGAATTATGAAAATTTTGGTTTGCATCAGCCATGTACCCGATACGACTACTGTCATCAAATTTACAGGCGATCAATTGGACAAAACAGGGGTATCTTTTATCATAGGGCCTTATGATGACTTCGCCTTGGCGCGCGCCGTCGAGCTTAAAGAGCAAATGGGAGCAACCCTGACAGTTTTGAACGTAGGTACAGCCGAAACCGAGCCTACCATTCGCAAAGCCCTTGCTTTGGGGGTGGACGGTGCTGTGCGCGTGGATGCAGAGCCAACCGATTCGCTTTTTGTGGCTACTCAGATAGCCGAACACGCCAAAGCAGAAGGCTATGACATGATTTTGATGGGCCGCGAAACCAGCGATTTCAACGGTGGACTGGTGCATGGGTTGGTGGCTGAGATGTTGGGTTGGCCTTGTATCGTTCCCTGTATGAAATTGGATATCAATGGCAACACAGCCACACTGGCGCGTGAGATAGAAGGCGGCAAAGAATACCTCGAAGTGCCTATGCCTTTTGTGGCAGGATGCCAAGAGCCTATTGCCGAGTGGAAAATCCCAAACATGCGCGGTATTATGGCCGCCCGTACCAAGCCTCTCAAAGTAGTGCCTCCAGTGGCTGTCGAAGATATTACCACCCACCAAAATTTCCAACTTCCACCCTCCAAAAGCGGTGTCAAAATGATTGACCCTGCCAATTTGGACGAGTTGGTCAGGTTGCTCAAAGAGGAAGCGAAGGTGATTTGAACTTTGCTCATCTCCAGTCCAATGACGTAATTTGTTGGACTGCGATTTGTTCAGGCTAACAATGATTTGCCTATTTACAACAAAGTAAATAAACAAAGCAAAGTTTCAAGTAGTTGATATCTAAATTTCTTATATTGCTCCATGAAACTTAAAAGTTTACTTTCTCTATCAATTCTATTATTATCTGCCTGTGCAAAAAATCCTGTGATGCTTCAAGACTGCTATGAAGGTCAGCCTTATGGTTTTTGGTCGGGAATTTGGCACGGGTTTATTGCGCCTTTCGGTTTTTTTGCTTCCTTGATTTGGGAACAGGTGGCCATGTACGCACCCAACAACAACGGTCAGTGGTACGCTTTGGGCTTTTTGATAGGTTCGGGCGGCTGGGGGGTGTTGGCATCTAACTCCGGCAAAATCAAACGAACCCGCACAAAAGTAGAAATTATATCATAGGCTTGCGTAATCCCTAAGATATTCAAAATCAGGCATTAATTCTCCTTTTTGAAGGATGGTAGCCTGCCTGAGTACCTCGCTATTGGGCTTAAAAAATTCGGGGACAACCTTTTCACAGAGCATCTGTCCGAAGCCTTCCGAGGCATCGCGCGGCAGTTCGCTGGGCAAGTTGTCAATGGCCATGACCGTCAGCTCCCCACAGAAAGGGGGCTGTATTTCAAGGGTTTTGGGGTCTATGTCGTAATAAGGCTCGGCTATGGTGCTGGCTTGTGTGGTGGTGGGGATGGAGCCATTGATGTCGCAGGTGATGTCTGCGATTATTTTTAGATTTTTGGGATGGCTGAAGAGTTTGGGGGCTTTGGGATTCCAATAGGCGGCTGCCACCAGTGCGTTGGCAGTTTGTAGGTATGTCTCAAAAATACTTTCATAAGGGCTAGGGTCTTGGTAAAAGTCCTCACCAAAAGGCTTGCCGTCTTTTCTTCTGTAAATATCACAAGAGCGCAGGGGCAGGTAAACGGATTCATCTCCAAAGTCTTGGTTTAAAAATTCTTCGATACTGACTCTTTTTAGTCCAAAGTTTTCCAAGACGCTGATAGCCCCTTTGGCTACTCTTCCACTGCCCGTCAACAAAAACCTCCCGCCTCTAATTGCAATTTTTTGGTTTAAGAGCAATTTCAAATCACCCACCGCATGGGCAGGCGGCAATGTGTATTGCCCGAATTTGAGACCGTAGCCCCTTAAAGCATGGTAAGCCCCCACGATTCCGGCATAATAACCAAAGGCCACGATTCGGTTTCCGCTTTCGTCTTTGAGCAACTCGTAGTCTATGAGGGTGATTTTTTTTGCCACCATAGCCCGCATAAGGGCTTGGTTGTAAGGCTGTTTTTTGATGGTATGAGAAAAAAACAGATAGGTTTTGTTGGCGATAAGCTCGTGAATAGGAACTTCTTTGACTCCCAACAGGATGTTGCAGTCGCTCAGGTCGTTGGTGAGATGTAGGTTAAGTGCTTGGTATTCTGAGTCTTGATAAGCTCTGTGCGGGCTGGGCTGAATATAGAATTGTGTTTGGGGAAACTCTTGGATGATAGTTGCACACTGCACAGGAGTCAATGGTGTGCGATGGTCAGCAGGAATTTTGCCCTCGCGGACGATGCCAAATTTCATGGATTGTGGTTTTACGCTGCGAAGTTAGCCAAAGTTTTCAAACTAAATTTGCGTCTATGACAGATTGGAAGCAAGGGTTGGAATTTGCAGTAAAGACCTTACCCGATGAGCCGGGAGTCTATAAGTACTTCAACTCCAAAGATATAGTTATCTATGTGGGCAAAGCCAAAAACTTGCGCAATAGGGTAGGCAGCTATTTTGTCAAATTGGAAGACAGAGACTACAAGACCCGAACACTGGTTTCGGAGATTCGGCGGTTGGAATTTATTGTAACCCAAACCGAGCATGACGCGCTGTTGTTGGAAAACAACCTCATCAAAGAGTTTCAACCCAAATACAATATCCTGCTGCGCGACGACAAGTCTTACCCTTATATCTGCATCACCAATGAGCCTTATCCCCGGGTTTTTTCTATGCGCAACGCAAAGGCCGACGGCAATACCTATTTTGGCCCTTTTACCAGTGTGAAAAACATGAGCTACACGCTGGAAACCATCAAACAGTTGTACCCTGTGCGCACTTGCAAACTGGCTATGACCCAAGACAGTGTCCAAAAAGGCAAGTACAGCCTTTGTTTGGAGTACCACCTCAAAAACTGCCTCGGCCCCTGCACAGGCCTGCAATCCCAAAAAAGCTACATGGAGATGATAGACCACATCAAGCATATCTTGAAGGGCAATTTTAAAGAGGTCAGGCAAAATTTGGAAGAGAAAATGTTTGCCGCTGCCGAAAAACTCGAATTTGAAAAAGCCGCTTTTTACAAAAAGAAAATCGAATACCTGCGAACCTATCAATCCAAATCATTGATAGCCGGTTCAAAAACCACTGATTTAGAAGCCTATACCATCATATCAACCGAGCAAAACGCTTACGTTAATTACATAAAAATAGAAAATGGTTGCGTGGTACAAGCCGAATCTTCCCAAATCAAAAAGAAATTGGACGAGCCTAATGAGGAGATATTGGCTCTGGCCATCATTGAGTTTCGCAACCGCTACTCTTCTGCCAACAAAAAAATACTCACCAACATACCACTTGATATTGAGATACCGGAGGTGGAAATTATCGTACCCAAAGCCGGCGACCACAAAAAAATTATTGAGTGGTCGCTAAAAAACTTACTGTATTTCAAACGCGACAAAGAGGCTTCGGCAGACGAATTCAAATCCAAAAAAGAGAAAAATTACACACTTTTCCAGCTCAAATCGGATCTGAACCTACCCAAACTGCCTCAGCATATCGAATGCTTCGACAACTCCAACATCCAAGGCACAAACCCCGTGGCGGCGATGGTCTGTTTCAAAGGTGGCCGCCCCTCGAAGAAAGACTACCGCCACTATAAAATCAACACGGTGGAAGGCCCTGATGACTTTGCCTCTATGTTTGAGGTGGTTACGCGCAGGTACACCACCGTTTTGGAGGAACAACTTCCCCTGCCTGACCTCATCGTGATAGATGGCGGCAAAGGCCAGCTCAACGCCGCCGTCGAAGCCCTCAAAACCCTTGGGCTTTATCCCCAAATCCCAATTGTCAGCATAGCCAAAAGACTGGAAGAGATATATTTCCCCGGCGACCAACACCCTTTGCATATCAATAAAAAATCCAAATCGCTGGCTCTTTTGCAGCGTGCGCGCGATGAGGCACACCGCTTTGGGATCGAATTTCACCGCAAACTGCGCAGCAAAAATGCCATCCTCACCCAACTCACAGAGATAGAAGGGTTTGGAGAAATTACAGTCAAAAAACTGCTCAAAGCCTACAAATCGCTTGATAACATCGCCCAAGTACCTGATGAAGAGATACAGGCACTCATTGGCAGCAAAAGATTGGCCGCTTTGAAAGACTTTTTGCAAAAGAAAAACCACATCCAATCGTGAAGAAAGCTGTAAGGTTTCCAAAATCTTACAGCTTTCTGTGAAGTGTAACACGGATTACGCAATAGGTTTTTTCTAATGTTTAGCATTTGGTAAATTTATCTTACGGAATATGGTTTGAGCTTTGCAAATAAGAAAGCTACGCCTTGACCCGGCCATTAATGCCTCAAATGTTAGATAGAATGGGATTTTTGGCAGTGTATCTTTTAAGCTATAAAGCCAAAAAAAGCATTCCTCTTTTAAAAGAGGAGTACTCAATCCAAAAAACTTTTTGAAAAAAAACTGCGGCAAGTAACTAAAACTTGTTGATCCGGCGCAAATTCATCTGTCATGCAACCAATCAATCCCTACCGTCAGGCTTATCAAAAATATAACCTAACCCCTTCCACCAAATCCAAATCGTCTAAAAATCCCGATATCAACCATCAAAACAGAAAAATACCTCACAAGACCTGTTTGGTTAGATGGTTAGACTTAGTCGAGATTCTCAACTAATTGATCAATATCTGCTCTTTTAATTTTTAAATTTCTATAATTATCAAATATTTTATCGTAGTTTATGTAGTGAAATTTATTTTTGATATACAAAAGAATAGCAGGGAACTGTCTTTGATTTTTCACTTTAAGGTTCAATACATCCCAATGCTTGGTATCTAAAAAGAAAACTTCTGGATCCGAAGGAAAATAGTATTTGAAGGCACTGGTTTTTAATCTACGATTTCTAATATCATCTTCTTGTAATGATAAAAGAGAAATTCGATAAGGATAAACAGCTTTTTTAATACCCCATTCATTACCAAGCTGTTCGGCGCAAGACCTACATAAAGGATGATCCATTACAATAAATAAGTAAACGGAATCGCTTTTTAATTCAATTTTCCCTCCAGAAAAATCGGTAATCTCAATAAACTGAGCAAAACAAAATATAGAAATGAAATTCAATAAAATAAGAAACTTAAATTTCAAGATCATATATCAACATTTAATTTCGTTATGGTAAATTAAGATTAAAATCTTAATCCAGTTTGAAACTGTATATATAAAGTTGTAATATCTCTTTGTTATTTTTTAAAAACCTATTTTCAAAATTGTTAAGCATTCCAAATGATTGGCCAAGATAGCTTTCATACTCGCCCCCAAATCTTAGAATGATTAATTTATCAAACTCCGGTAAAAAAATAATCTTTACGTCATCTAAATAAATTGGAAAGTTATCCTTTGATAGGATTTCATCTTGAGAGAATTCTTTTGTTTTAAGAGAAGCAAATTTAAGTTCTCCGGTTTTATAATTCCAAATATCATATCCCTCAATAATGGTTTTAGGGTCATTTAACGCACTATCTGCTACTTCTTTGGGAAGCCACTTGACAAACAGGTGATTTTTATTCATAAAATATACCTCCTCAATTCTGCTGATTTTCCTGATGTAGCGGCTAAGATATGATATAATAGGTGATGAATTACGCAATCCACACGGGTCTGCTGGGATATTTTTAAGCGTATCAAAAACAGCAGTCGGTTTAAAAAAATTCCATTCTTTTAAATGAGATCTTTCTAATATTCTGACAAGATTTAAAGAACTATCTAAAATCGAAATTTTATATTCTGTGGTTTGAGACATTACAAAAGAACCGTTGTAGAAATCAATCCAATTATTGGGATTGAAATAGCAAAATTCCGGATGCAAGAAATCAAAATAATATGAATTAATGAATTTATGATTAGATAAATCGTATTTCAACGAATAAATCCACTTATCGTCTAATTCTGAATTTTTATAGTCATTATAAAAATAATAGTAACCGTTGTAAGACTTAAAATATGTGAATGGAATTGAAATCGGTATAAATGATTGAAATATAAGATGATCATCGGATAATTTATGAACAGTAAGGAACTTAGAAAATTGGATATGGAATGAGTTATCGTCTACGCTGAAGGAATATATCTCCTGACTACTGTAGTTTCTGTTAATTAATTCCGGTACGACAGCTACTACATCTTTAATTTTATAGTCTTTAAAACTCATTTTTTTAAAAAAAAGTGTATCATGGTCTTCCGTTTTTTGTCCGGGGGAGAAAAAATACAAATCTCTGCCATGAACGGCTGTTTTAACATCAAATCCGCTTGTCTCTTCTGTAGTATTTTCAACAAATAAAATAGTATCTAGTTTAAATAAATCATTAATATAGACTTGTGAATAAATTGAACCTGAGAGATTCACAAAAAAGGATAAAAGGACTATGCTTCTCATAATGAAATTTACTTTTTTAATTTAAGAATCACAGCACGATTCAAATGTGCTGTGATTCCGAAAAACTTTACTGATGATAAACAAAAATCTCCGAATCGTAAAAGCCCAAACTGTTGAGAGTCGCAGTCCAAGTTATACTATAAATTAATTGGTTTTACATTAGGGATATGAAAATTCCAAGAAATTAGGGTTTCTATACTCAATCCAAAAAACTTTTTGAAAAAAAACTACGGTAAGTAACTAAAACTTGTTGATACAGTATGTGTTTTCGTACAAGTGTAAAAACATGAAGTGCAACCACATGGAGAAGATCCGGCATCTACTACGCAATCACCGCTGTTTTTACAATCATTACTGGTACAAGTACAAGTAGAACCAGTAAGCTGATAAACATTATCAGATGATTTGTCTAAAAGGATTGCAAAACTGACTCTTTGTGAAGAATTAGAAACTTGGCATCGCAAATAAGAAATAACCGATGAACTTGCTGTATCTTGCCAATAAATGAGTTCAAAATTTGAGACTGCCGAACCGCTACTCATACCCAAAAAGTTAATAACGTGATTACTAAACTGTGCTTGAGTGAGAGGCATAAAATCTGAACCATTCATATACCCAAAAGTATTGGAATCAAAAGGATTAGACTGTCCAGAAAGTGGAGTGTCGATAGCAGTATTTTTTGTCTCATCTATTTTGTCAAGATCTTTTTGACAAGCCCAAACTCCCAATATAAGCATAAACACTGCGACCACGTAAGCCGCTAAACGATTAAAATTGATTTTCATAAAATTAAAAAATTTAGATAAAAAAATTAAAAAAAATACACTCGTGTCCCCAACCAAAAGCCGGCGCAAATCATCTGCAAAAACACTCAAATCATCCCTGCCGGATGCCTGCGGCTTGTCGGGAGTGTTTGGGGCATCTGTTTTTGCCATCAATTTGATAGTCTAAAGATAAAACAATAAAATTGAAAATTGAAAATTGAAAATTGAATTTTATGCTAATTATCAACTATTTATGAAATTTATGTAACAAAAATATAATATTGAAGGTTAAAAATTTAATATTTTCTTAAATATTTTGTAACAATCTATTAATATATTACAAATATTTGAAAATCATACTGTTATCTAACTCACTTAAACGAGTAACCAAATTACCCCGAAGCCTACGAGTTTGGACGCATTGGCCAAAGCAGCAACGAGCCAATCAATTGACCATGGTTGGGGGGATTTATTCCGGATTACGCAATAGTCATAAGCAGTATTTGCGGGCATGGTGCATCGTCAATGGCATGTTTGTAGAAAAGCGGCATTGCCCATCGGGGTCGAATCCCATCAACGTATCATGCCTAAGGCATCGGGCAGGTTTGTTTCGGATTGAACGATTAGGAAAAAATCCTATTGCGTAACCTGTGTTTATTGTTGCTTTGATAGCCTGCTGGTTCCCCAAACAAAAAAAGCCAAGACCTAAGACCTTGGCTTTTGTGGTGTGGGAGGGAATCGAACCCCCGACACAAGGATTTTCAGTCCTTTGCTCTACCGACTGAGCTACCGCACCTCATATTTCGGGCTGCAAAGGTTGTGGTTTGAAATGTATCTACCAAATTTTTAGGCCAAATTTTTAAAAAAAATCTGACCTACATCCTTTAACTGTTTTTCAATCATTTGATAAACAGACGCTTCAAGTTTTACTTTTTTTGTATGCCAGCGATTTTCACTGAGCCAAATATTGGTGGATGGCTCATCAAGCCCATAGCGCATTTGGATGAGTGGCCCTACTTTAGAGTCGCTTATCCACTGCTCCAAACGACGGTAGGAGTGCTCCAATGCCTCTTCCAACTGCGGCAGAGCATCGAAGCCGGGGGCTAAGGCCAACACAAAGGCCGGCCAGCCTGCTTGGTAGTAGGTGTAAAAATTGAGGTTTTTGCAGTGACTAAGTGCGAAATTTTTTTCCCAAAGAAAAAAATCAGCCTTTTCTTCTTCAATGGCTTGACACATGGCCTCAAAACTGCCTTTTGCCAAAAACTGAACGCCGTTTAGGTCGTAGCCTTGCTCGGCCAAAAAAAGCTGTGCCATCAGGTGTGAGCCGGATCCTTGCCTAGATATGGCAACTCTTCCCGGCCTAAACGAGGTATTTTGTTTGCCGTACACCCCCCAAATCAAAGGGGTCGGCGTTTGTACGGAGTGGATGGTGAGGCCATGATACACAGCGGATTCACTCAGTACAAAGGCCGCGTCAAGCTGTCCATCGAGCAAAGCCCTGCCCATAGCCCCCGAGCCTGCCGGCCAATAGCTCCATTCCACTGTTTCGAGGGGTTCAGTCCAAGCCAGATTGAAAGGCTCAGGCACACCGCCTATTTTGATTTTGTGCAACACCAATCTAATGTTTGTTCTAATGGACGAAATATAAAGCCCATTTCATCACAAATTTTTTGACTGCTGTAAGTGTAGCGGTGCTGCGAACTCCGGGCTGTCTCTTTGGTTATCAAGGGCTTGCTACCCGTAAAAAATGAATAGACCCCCGAAAGCCTCCATGCCAGCTCTGCCATGGTGGCACTGAGTTCTTTGTCGGGGGGCTTGACCCCAAACCTTTGGGCGACCATTTGGAAAAAAGTTTTGTACTCGAGCGTAGCCCCGTTGAGTACATATCGGCGCGAAGTAATGCCTTGTTCCATCATAGCGACCAAAGCCGCTGCCACATCCCTTGCATCTACCACATTGATAAGCCCTTTGGTGTAATAGCGATTTTTTTTGCGTACATAGTTCAGTATCTGCAAACTGGAGCGCGACAAATCGCCCCGCCCCAGCACGATAGAAGGATTGACAATGCTGACCTCCAACCCTTCGGCCTGGCCGCGCCATACTTCCAGTTCGGCTTTGAATTTGGTCTGGGCGTAAAAAGTATTCTCTTCAGAATCAACCCATTTGCTGCTTTCGTCTATCACATCAGACTCGCCCCTTCCCAAAGCCGCTACCGAACTCACAAAACCAAAGCGTTTGATTCCCAAATCTATACATACATTTACCAAGTTGGCTGTGCCTTCCACGTTGGTTTGGTAGAGCACTTGGGTATCAGCAGGCGAAAAACTCACCAGTGCCGCCGCATGAACCACCGCATCGCAGCCTTTGACCACCTCAATAAGGCGGCTAATGTCTGCTAAATCGCCTTCGACCCATTCTACCTCAAGCCCTTTGACCTTGCTCATATCACTACTTTTGCGGTGCAAAGCCCTGACAGTGTGGTTCTTTGACAGCAACTCTTTGATGATATAGCTGCCGACAAAACCATTCCCTCCGGTAACGAAATAATGCATCTTGTTTGATAGGATAAAACCCAATTAAAACTCTTATTGGCCGCAAATCTATTCTATATTTTTTTATTGTAAGCCGGTTTTCCGCTTTCGGTATTTGCCACTGTGCCAATGAGCGTTTTTTTACGTCTTTGAATTGATTAGAACCAACACCAATGAATCCAAAGATTTGTTTGGCGGCTTTGCTGCTGGCCGGCTGCAACTTGACCAAGACTGTCAAAGTGCCTTTGCCTCCGTTTGAGTCCCAAATTGTAGTAGAGTGCTACTTGGAGTCGGGCAAACAGCTCAGGGCCTTGGTAACCCGAACCAACAGCTTCTTTGATACGGCCTTGATACCCTCCCCGGCAGGCAGTTCGGTAAGCATCCAAATAGCAGACAAAAGCTACCGATTGCGCCCCCAAGTTTTTTTGGATACCGTCAACAACAAATTTTACAACTATGTGGGGGATTTTTATCCTTTGTTGCCGCCGGGTACGCGCTGCAAACTGCGGGTAACCGATGAGAGAGGCGGCCCGGATATCACCGCCGAAACCACTGTGATGCCCGTAGTCAAAATTGACTCGGTTTTTTTCAAATTTACCGATCCGCAGGATACTTTGGCTTATTTGGGGGTTTATATCAAAGACCAGGTCAGTGAGCGCAATTTTTATCGAGTTAAGATTTTGAGCGTGGACAGCCAAGACAAGGTTCAAAAGATTGACTTCTCGATTTCAGATGCCAGCACCAATGGGCAGACTTTTCCGGTGATTACCCGCCCAAGGTACCTTGAGGGCAAAGAGGTATTTGTTTTTCTCTACCATTTAAGCCCTGATTACTACGATTTTCTCAATACAATAGACGAAGCCAAAAACTTTACCTCCGGCAATCCTTTCTTTCAGCCTGCCCTTATCAAATCCAATACCAAAGGCGGGATAGGGATTTTTACGGCTCTAAGCTACGATACAAGGGTTGTTAAAATAGAGAGGTAGCAACTCTGTTCTAAGAAATGATAAATTTACAAAATACAATCAATAAAGTATCACAGTTTTGAATTTATAAGAATAAAAAACTATATGAACGAATTAGTCAAGATAAACAATACCTTCGAAAGTTTTCAAAGCCTAATTCGGCTCTATCAAAGTCATAAAGATAAAATGTTCGGGGATGTTCGCCTTGAGATTCGAGGTTTTTTTGCAGCCAATATGAGTGCTGCACTGGGGGCTATATTAGACAAATTTACTTCAAATTTGAATGATGTTCATTTTGATTATTTAGATATACAAATTGAAACTATTTTATCAAAGAATGACTTTTTAACATATTTTGGAAAGAAAAGAGCTATTGATATACACAACACAACCATTAAATACCAAAAGTTAAAGCCTACAGATGGAAAATATTTTAAGAAGTATGTGATTGAAGAATTAATTGAAGGGCATACTACGAATTTGCCTCAAATGTCTCAAGGGGTAAAAGAAAAAATAATAGAAGGGATTTATGAAATTTTTGTGAATGCGCAAATTCACAGCGAAACCGAATTTATATATACTTGCGGACAGTTTTTTCCAAATAAAAATAAAATCGAGTTTACAATAGTGGACACGGGGATTGGTTTTAGAGAAAAAATCAACCGAAGGTTTAAAAGCAATCTCTCCGCTATAAAAGCTATCAAATGGGCAGTTGAAGAAAGCAGAACTACTAAAGAGGGTATTTCAGGAGGGTTGGGACTTGCTATATTAAAGGAATTTATTTTTGCCAACAAAGGAAAAATGCAAATTGTTAGCAACGACGGATTCTACGAGTTTGATGATAATCGAGAAATTTTGAGGGCTTTTCAAGGAGAATTTCCCGGAACTATTGTAAATTTACAATTCAGAACCGACGATAACGATAATTATTCACTTGAAAGTGAGATTGGTATAAAAGATATATTTTAAACACATGGAAAACATAATAATAAATATAGTAAACACAATTGGGGATGTTTACGGTGTTGAAGCAGAGGATGGTCAAAAAGTATTTGAGTTGATTGTCAAATCTTTCAAAGATGAAAAAAGAGTTACCCTGTCTTTCCAAAACATAGAAATACTGACAACAGCTTTTTTAAATACGGCGGTGGGCCAACTTTACAAAGATTTCACAGAAGATTATATCAGAGAAAAACTAACGGTTTCTGACATTTCAGAGTCCGGTAAAGTGGCTTTGAAACGAGTGGTTGACACGGCTAAACTTTATTACAGAGATCCAGAGGCGTTGAAAAGAAGCATTCAGGAAATAATCGAAGATTAGTTAATGGCAAAAAAATACAGACTTGAGGATTTTAAGCATCTTGCGGGAAGGGGTATTTTTGTTGATGCCAATGTACTGATCTACCTCTTTTGGCCAACAGGGCAACACTCTTTTGAGTTGGATTACGCCCAAGTATTTGGAAATCTGCTAAAAGAAAAAAACGGTCTTTATGTGGATTTTTTAGTAATTTCAGAGGTTGTTAACCGCATACTTAGGATTGAGCATCAAAAATTGCATTCTAATCAAACATTTAAAGCATTTAGAACCAGCAAACATGGAAAACAGGCTTTAAGTGATATTTATCTAATGGTTAAAGATAATATCCTTAAATGTTTTAGTGTTATTGGCAAATCATTCAATAAAACTGAAGTTGAAGGTTTACTGGTAGCCAATCAACTTGATTTTACAGACAAAGCCATCGTCTCGATTTGCTCTGAAAACAACTTAGTCCTGCTGACAAATGACAAAGATTTCAAGGATAGTGGGCTGGACATTTTAACATCCAATCCGAACATTCTGAATTAACTGCAACAACCAAAAGTAGAAAAGTGTGGAAAAACAAAACAGATTTGACGCAATTGGTTTGTTTGACCACACTTTATGGGAGCGAAGTTTAAAACTTGAAAGTTACCCCCAGCAGCAAAGGCGAAAGACCGTAGCCCAGTTCGCCGTTGATGCCCACGGTTTTGGTTTTGTTGAAGAAGTACCTTGCTCCTACGTGGATGCCCAGAAAATTGGAGGAGAGTCCTGACCTTACAGGTTTTGGGCCACCGCCGCCGGCGGCTCTCCATTTTTCTGAGTAGCTGATGTAGCCCAGCCCCAAGCCTGCATACAAATCAACGTATTTTTCTATGTTCAAAGGTTTACTAAAGTGAGCCGAGCCACGAAGGGCCAAAAATGTAGCCGTGTAGCTGTAAGTGCCTATCCCGGGGTAGTTGTATTCCCAAGTTTGGAAAGCCAGCATACCGCCTGCCGAAACCCAAGACCCAAAGCCGTATTCGTAGTTTATCCAAATAGGAATCCCTTCCCTATCAGAATAACCGCCTATTCCCACGCCGGCACTCAAGTAGCTTCGTTGGGCTTGGTACTGTTGTGAAAAACCCAATACAGGGAGACAAAACATCAAAAAAACCAGTAAGTTGCGTTTCATAAATATAAGTTTCTGCAAATTTACACTATGTTTTTTTTTAGAAATCTTTCCAAGAGCCTCAAACAGAAATTTTATTTACCCGCTTCAAATTTTGCCCTAAACCTGTTTGGGCGCAGTGCCTTAAAACTCGGTGCAGAGACTTTGTTTTGGGGTTGGGTATATCTGAAAGAAAAGCGACTCAGTCATAGTCATTATGAGCCTTTTTTTACCACTTACTTTGGTTTGGATGCTGCTTACTACAAAGGCAAAAAAATATTGGATATAGGATGCGGGCCTCGTGGCAGTTTGCAGTGGGCTGAGCAAGCCGAGTTGCGTGTGGGTATAGACCCGCTCTCAGATTTTTATCAACGAATCAATCCCTTGTCTGGTATGCGAATCATTAAGGCCGTGGCAGAATCCATCCCCTTTCCCGATGGATATTTCGATGTGGTTTCTTCTTTCAACTCATTAGACCATGTGGATGATTTAGAACAATCTATCACAGAAATAAAGCGGGTGCTAAAGACAGGCGGGCTATTTTTGCTCATCACCGATGTACATGAGCAGCCTACCATTTGCGAGCCTTCGGCTTTTGGTTGGGATATCACCAAACGATTTGAGCCTGAGGTGGTTTGCTTGTCTGAGCGGCACTATGAGGGCGAAAAAATGTACAGCAGCATAAGAGCCGCTGTGCCTTTCAACCACTCCAACCCTGAGCCTCGGTTTGGTGTGCTGACCGCAAAATTTCAGAAAGTCTAAAACTCAAAGCGGTTTTTCATTTCTAAAAGCTCTTGCTCAAAAGACTTTTTATTCCAAATTCCTTCAGTTGGTAGGCTAACAGGCAATTTGAACTCCGCAGAGGGTAGGGTGATGTGTTGGTTGAGGTGCATGGTTTCCAAATGTGGGTATAGGGATTTAAGGTATTCGGCGATTTGATTGAGTGAAAAGTTGTATTGGGCGCAGTTGTAAATACCGCTTTTGGGTTTGATTACTGTCAAATTGGCCAAAAAAGCGGCGAGTTTGTCCACTTGCACGAAGGCGCGTTTTTGCTCGCCTGTTCCGTTGATGATGATTTTGTTTTGAAAATTTGCCTCAAAAACAAACCTGTTTATCACGGTATCCATCCTTAGCGTTGGGTTGTAGCCATATACGTTTGCGGAGCGAATGGCGTAAGCGAAGGGTATTTGCTCAAAGAGCCTCCAAACGTGATTTTCTCCCCTCATTTTGGAGTGTCCGTAAAAAGAAACGGGCATCAGGGCAGAGTCTTCGTCCAATGGTTCGGTGCTGTGTCCGTACACCGCCCCGCTGCTTAGGTAAGTAAAGAAACGGACATCGGATTTTTCGACCAAATTGACCAACTCTGCCGTACCCCAATGGTTGGTTTGCTCAAAAAAATGCGAATCCAAATTGGAGTGGGGCGCGCTGACTTTGGCCGCCAAATGAAAAACGCCTTCAGCCCCATCGAGTACTTTGCTCAAAGTACGGCTGTCCAGCAGTTCGCCTTCGATGAACTTTATCTTTTTGCCCAAGCCCTGAAAAAAAAAGCCGTAGTGCCCGCGCGATAGGTTGTCATATACAAAGACTCTATCCACTGCTTCCATAGAAACTAAGGCTTTGGCAAGTGAGAAGCCGATATAGCCTGCTCCTCCGGTAACAACTATTTTCATATAGAAAACTTTTTGGTTTGGTGTTGTCTTATCCTACCATGATGTATCCGTCGGGGTATTGGTACGATTTTGAAATTGCTTTTTTGGAAAGTGCTATGGCAAGGGTCAGTGTCCCAACCCTGCCGATATACATGGACAGTATGATGAGCATTTTGCCCCAATCCGTTAGTTCTGAGGTGATTCCCATGCTCAAACCTGTAGTAGTAAAAGCAGAAATACCTTCAAAAACAACCTCCAGCAACCTGCCCTGCTCTATAAGATGGCTTTCGGTAATGGAAAGACAAAATATAATAATGATGTTGTAAGTGGCTGCAAAAATAAAAACAGCAAAAGCCTTAATAATCAAGTCTTTTGGTATTGTTCGTCTGCCCAATACGATGTGCTCATGTCCGCTGATGTTGGCAATGGAAGACAGCAGAATCAAATAAAATGTCGAGGTTTTTACTCCGCCTCCGCAAGAACCGGGCGATGCCCCTATAAACATCAAAAAGATGCACATGATGGCTGTGGAAGGCTGGATTTGCGAAAAATCTATGGTGTTGAATCCGGCTGTTCTGCACGTGACGGACTGAAAAAATGCCGTGTTGAGGGCTTGAAAAATGTTTCTATCACGCATTTGCTCAAACTCCAACACCAAAAAACCGATGGTTCCCATCAAAATCAACAGCACGGTCGTGTTTACGCTGGCTATGGTGCTGATATTCCAATTGTTCCAATCTCCCTTGAGGATTTTTTTCAACTTTAGCTTTCGACGTAAGTCGTCTATGGTACTAAATCCTATGCTGCCCAACACAATAATCCAAGCTATCACAAAGTGAAGCCCGTACATGCGTTTGACGTTCATAATGGCATCGGGCTGGGCGGCATCAGTTTCGCCTCGTTCCGCCTGCAAAAGCCTGTGTTCACCGAGCAAATCGGGGTCTTCATCGGTGTAAAGCCCTGAGCCAAAAAGACTGAAGCCCGCATTGCAAAAAGCTGAAACAGAGTGAAAAACAGAAAAATAAATCTTTGATGCAGTATTGGGAAACTTAATTTCCTGCCCCCAAGAATAAAAGATAAACACCGAGCCTACACTTTCTACCAGCAAAGTGATAAAGATAATTTTTCGGAGCAAGCCTTTGGTAGCGGCCAGAGATTCGCTGTTTAAGTAATCTTGAATCATGGATTGTTGCTTGATTCCCACTCCTTTGGAGAGAAAAGTGGCAAAAAAGGTGGCAAAAGAAACAATCCCGATACCCCCAATCTGAATCAAAAACAAAATCACCAGTTGCCCTTTGAGCGTAAAATAAGCCCCTGTATGCTCTACTGACAAACCCGTAACGCAAGCCGCACTGGTAGAAGTAAAAAGAGCATCTATAAACGGCATGCTTTCTTCTTTGGAAATCATACCGGCTTTTCCTTCTGTCATGGCGGGCAGCGTCAACAAAAAAGCACCGCCGAGTATCAAGATAATGAAACTATACAGGAACGTTGCTGCAAACGAAATCTTCAAACGACCCAACAGAGCACTGAAACGAACCAGTTCTATGCCCATCAAAATCAGCAAAATCACTGTAATAATGTACTGATAGCTCAAAAAGTCATCCTCCCTCTCTGCCAAGCCCAGAAGAATAAAAAACCGTTCTTGTACCCTGTAGTCAAAAAGTAGGTGGAAAACCGAAAAAACTATAATCGAGGCTTCAAACCAAGATTTTTTCAACGTATCAACGATGCTGTCTTCAAAAATCAACCTGACACCGAAAGCCAGTGTGAAAAACCAAAAATTGTAGTCAAATAACTCAAATACAACGTCAAGCTCTTCACGGCTGTAGTAGTAAAAGCCGTACCTCAACACCAAAAAGCCTGTCGCAATCACAAGGTTTACCACCACTGCAAAGTCCAGAATCTTTAGCGCGCGCGACTTGCTATCGTAAATAATACTTTTAAGCCGGTCTATCAGAAAAAGCATACCGCAATAAACTACGCAAATCTATACCAAATCTTTTTGAACTCCGATAAAAACCGCACTACAATTCACAAACTCTACAGCCAACGGCATGTAAAGCCCGTCACTTAGTCGGTCAAGAAAAAAGCTAAGTTGGATTCACCCCCAACTTAGCTTTACAAACTTATTTTTCCCGAACTACTTACTCAATTAAAATCCGTTTGACTGCCACGGTCTGACCCTGAGCGAATTTTGCCAGATAGATGCCTTTGGGTAAAAAGCTCAGATTCAAGTTTATGACGTTGCGAACAGGAATGGATGTGTTGTAAACACTGATTCCTGAAGTATTGAGGATTTGCAAATCAATCACCTCATCAAATCCTTCGCCCTCAACAAGCACATTGAAAACGCCTGTTGATGGGTTGGGGGCTATGTAGATGTGCTCGGGTGTGAGAAAATCATTTTGCAATACCGCCACTTTGGAGTACTCAATTTCACCGTCCAAACTTCTTATTTTCAGGCGATAGTATGAAGTTCCCAAATAAGGCTTTTCGTCAAAGGTTTTGTAGAGAGGCAGTTTGTTTGCCTTGACCTGCCCGATGGACTCCCAAGTTTGGCCATTTTGACTTTTTTCTACTACAAAATAGTCGAGGTTCTGCTCGTTTTCGATTTGCCAGTCAATAACGGCTTTCTTGTGCCACATAGAGGCATCAAAACTGATGATTTGTATGGGTAGCGGTGTAAACGCTTCATTCACAGAGGCAATTGTAAAAAACTGCGCATCCGCAAAATTGACTTTGCCTGTTACGGTAAATATTTGGGTAATGGCATCAAACGTTCCTGTGTATGAAGTAGAACCTTCAGAAAAATCCCCGTCGCTGTCCACGATGAGCCTCAAATCAACTTCTCTTTTGTTGCCCGGCACGGTAGAGAGGTCAATTGAAAAATTCACTGTTCCGATTTCTCCCGTTTCTGTTACCCTCCAAACTCGGTTGAGGCGTTTTTCGAGTGTCTCAGTCCCACCACCGTCCACGGCGGCTTTGTTGGCTGTGCCGACGGGGTTGGAGATGCCGTTGCTGTTCATGGCCAGTTCGTTATGTCCCCACAAGAGGTATTCGCTATCATTAAGGTTTGTGGGATTCCACATGCGCACAGGGCCGGGGCCTTGTGCATCGCGTTGGCGGTTGCAACTGCCTATTTCTTGCCCCAAGCCGGCCACGTCTTCTCCATGGGTAGAGGCATAGTTGTAGGCCGAACCGGAGGTATTGCCTACGTTGATGGGCACAGCCAAAATACCCGATGCAAAATTCCTTGATGTCGCATAGCTGACCGTGCTGGTTTTGGTACCGGCGGCACTGGAAAGCCCAAAAGCTGTCCAGTGTGAGACTGTACTCTCAGAGCTGCCTATGTTGCCTGACAGAGCCATGCTTGCCCAACCTGACACTGCCCCTGTTGTGTTGATAGTCCCCAAAAAGCCTACCACTAAGGAATAGTCAGAAGTTACAGACGGAGTCGTACCTGTGGAGGCTGAAGCAGCACCTCCCGCATTGGTAGCCGATTGCACACCAGACAAATCAAAATTGCCATTGCTCACGCTAAACTCTTGGGCGATGACCCGATGGCGGTTGGTGCCCCAGTTTACGGTAACGGCGGTTGGCTCGCCGCTGGAAGCTATCTTATACCAAAAAGCTATGCCTCTTTTTGTTCCGGTAGGGTCCTCGTTTCTGATGATAGGCCCTGTCCAGCCCGACCCTTCAATACCGGGAGTAGCCGGAGCATTGCCGCTGGAAGGCCCGTAGTGAGCTGAAGAAACTACCAAAAGATTGCCAGCTGTTATGGCAGAACCGAAAGTAGCTGTTCTATTGTCTGAGCCTACATCGCTTTGGGCATTTTGCACCCTCGAAACGGTCGGTGCTGTGGTAGTGGTAGCCAAGCTGATGCCGTATCTGGCGGCCATGGCGTTTTCGATGATTCTTTGTTGGGCTTTGTTGATTTTTTTGTTGTAAACAATGATTTCAGCTATTTCACCATCAAAATATCTTGGTAGGCTAGTGTTGTTTGAGCCATGTCCGCCTATGAGCAAGGTGCGGGGCGAGACACTGGTTTTTGGGGCTACGGCAGTGCCCAAGCTGGCTGCATTGCGGTATAGGGACGAGACACCGTCTTGCTGGTATTCAAAAGTAATAATCTGAGGCTCTGCTCCGGTGGCTCCGCTTGTGGTGGTGATGGTTGTGAAGACGGTGTTTTGGTTGTCCTCTATGTCCACTCTTGGCACTCCCGAGGCGTTGAAGCCCATGTTGAACTCGTAGCGATTGAACCCCGGATGTCCTCCGCCGTCATAAGCATCTGTGGCCGTCGGTGCGGTTCCTTTCTCTTGGTTGCTGGCGTACAAAGCGTAATCGGCAGCTGAAGAACTCGCACTTCTAGAACCTACCACAAAAATGGTGTTGGTTTTAGATAGGATGGTGCTGTCCACTACCCCGTCGGCTATGGCAAAAAACTGTCGGCTTGAGCTGTTGAAAGAAACAGCTTGGCGGTTGTTGAGGTTGGCCGATGCAGCCACGTAAGTGGGGCGGTTGGTGGCAGAGGTTTGTACGGCATGGTTGTTTTTGCCTGATAGCTCGTCCCACTGGCTGATGGCCGCGCCATTGCTGAGGTTGATGTTTGCGCCCCTAAGCCAAAGGGACAATACATCCCCTGCGCTTGTGCTGCCCACACCGCCCGGCCCTCTGATGCCTGTGGCTTTATTTTCGCATTGTATCAAATCGTTGCATGGGTTGTTGATGCCAAAAAACTCACCCGGGCGCGCCACAGTCAAAGTTTGAAAAGCATGGCCTCCCAGAGGCGATGCAATCTGAGCAGGTACTACCGTGATGGTATCTGTCCAGCGTGCCAGTGTGCCCATCCGAGGGTAGCGAACCACCAGCTTGTAAGTAGCGAAGCGGTTCAGCCCCCCAAAATACATGATATGAGGGTCTTGCGAACCATGCCCGCGTGCCCCGCTCAAAGTTTGTGTGCCGCCGATCCTGCGGTTGAAGGTAGAGTCCCAAAGCGTAACGTTGGCCCCTATCATGGTGCGGTTGTAGATGTCGGTGGCTGCACTGGTCTCGTTTTGCATTACCACCCGCACTTGCATATAGTTGCGCGCTGATGCAGGAGACGAAGTAGAAAGTGTATTGTTTTTGTACAGTCTGTTGTCTTGGTTGGTGTGCACCACATACAAATCCAAGTCTCCGTCGTGGTCGTAGTCCACCAAAGTGGTGGATTCGCCGTTTCTTGCTTCCGGGACGATGATACCGCTGCAGTTTTTGTAAGCGTGCCGAGAAAAAGTGAAGTTGTTATCGGAATTATCGGGGTCGTAGTTGTTGATGAGCAGGTATCCCGCGCCGTTGTTGTTGTTGCTATTGCTAAAAAATAGATCGTAGTCTCCGTCGCTGTCCACATCGCCAAAGGTTACGCAGTCTATTGCTTGTTCGTAGGTCATGTATATGGGCGCACCCCTGAGTGTCCAAGTCGTACCTGTTCTTTCCCAGATGGTTGTGTTGAAATTGCCTGTTCCATCGCCTCTTGATGTCCAAATCAAATCTAGATCTCCGTCATTGTCCAAGTCCACAAAAGCACAGCCGCCTTTGTCGTTGTTATCGGCATCGGTAAAATTGGTGTTGCCCATCAAATCAAGCGAAAAGTAGGTAGTAACCGTTGGGTTGGTGAAATTGTTTCTGAAAAGATCGTTGGCATCGCCGTCTTTTCTGACTATAAAATCCAATTTCCCATCGTCGTCGTAGTCTCCCGTTGCAAGGTAATCGCCGTCAGACACCGATGCGTTAAGCCCTGTATTAGACGAGCTAATCAGATTGAAAAAGTCAGTCCTGCAATTGGCTGCATTGGTGGAGACAACTTTTTGGAATGCCAGCGTTCCGGTATTGTGGTTGTCAATGATGAGGTCAAGCCAGCCGTCAAGGTTGTAGTCAAGGTAAGCCAGCCCTTCGGTGTTGAAATTGTTTTGATCGGTGTAAAGAATATTATTGAAGCCCCGAATGCTGTGTTGATAAGTTGCAAGGTTACCAAAAGTTACCGTCCCGTCAATCCCGTTGTTGTAGTGGATGGTGAAAAAAGGGTTGCTGTTGCGCGCGATGTCCAGATAGCCGTCGTTGTTCATATCTCCGGCTACGATACTTCTTTCTGCCCATCTTGAGGAAAACTGCTCATCTCTGAATATTGGGTTGGTGCCGTCGTTGCCTCTGTCTGTAAAAGTGCCCGCACATCTTCCCGATGATAGATTTTGCAGAAATAGCCTGCCGTTGTCGTTGTTAAGATTAACAAATAAATCCAGGCAGCCGTCATTGTTCAGGTCAGCCCATAGGTTGCCCCCGTCTTTATCGAGTCCTCCGACCGTGATGCCGGCAGAGGAAGCCACTTCCGTAAATGTAAGCCCCGTGGCAGAGACCCTCACATTGTCAAAAAAATAGGTTTCGTTATTGCCCGCGTCGTCATCGGACTGTATGAGCACCCTTACGATTATGGTGGCCGCAGAGGTTCCTGCGCCTATGCCGCAGCCAAATACATTTTCGGCACTCCATTCCGCATTGGGTCTGTTTGAGATATCGTAACTAATCGGGTCATCGGTTATGTTTACTATGTTAGTCCACGAACTACCACCATTTAGGCTGTACTGGACTTTTACATTGTCTCCTAAATCCAATGCACCTGTTTCCCATACATCCACCGACACATTCACCCCGCTGCAACCGGTGCAGGTGTATGCGGATATGTCTATGGCTTGGCTCGTCCAACTGGCTATGTTGTTGGGGCTTGCTCCCCCTATGTTGCCCGAACCAAAGGCTCTTCTGTCGCCCGCGGTAAAAGAGGGAGCCCCTCCATTCCAATAATCAATCTCTCTGACTTCAAAAAAGTCGCCTCCGCCAAGGTTGGCAGTGCTGACATCTCGTGTCCAGGCTGTTGTGCCTGCATCGGTTGTCGTGCCTGCCGCCAAATCCTCAAATGTCTCTATCCAAATCGTTCGTTGTGCATGTACGTTTAGAGAACATAGCAGAATTGCAAATGGCAATATTATTTTGTGCATAATAAAAAATTTTATACAAACCTATAACGTAACAGCAAAGATTTTGGATTGTTAAGAAATGTTAGCAATTGGTGTTGATGATTTTCTGTAAAAAAACACGGATTAAGCATTAAGAAAAATTTATTTTGTAATCAGGGTTTAAAACAAAAAACCTTACCTGCACATAGCAAGTAAGGTTTTTTTGATTGGGTGCAAAAAAGATTTATCTCACAATCGTCACGGCTCCTCTGGTTACTAAGCCGCCTTGTGAGTCGATGACTACATAAAAGTAAGTTCCTTCCAGTTGTTCACCGTTTGGTCCTGTGCCTGCCCAGTCGTTTTGGTAGTCTTCGATGGCATTGACCACTTGTCCCCAGCGGTTGAATATGGTCATTTTTTTAGGCCCTACCACAGGGTGGGAGCGAAGGTTTACGATTACGAGCACATCATTTTTGCCGTCGCCGTTGGGGGTCATCATAGGCGTACCAAATACATCTTTGGCGTGGATAACCGAAGCCTCGTTTGACCACACGTTTATCATGTTGCCGTTGCGCGAGCGGTAGCGGGCTTGGATTTTGTACCGGTGTACAACGGCTTCGTCTCCGTTTTGGTACTCTATGCTTGTTTGTGTTAAGGGCGCAGTAGAGTAAACTTTCCAATCTTCAGATTCCGTTTTTCGATAGACGCTGTAAGTAACATCAGGCCTGTTTACAAAAGGAGTCCATTGCAAAGAAGTAACGGCAGGAGTATTGGGTACTGTGGCCTCTTTGGCTTCAGCCCTGAGATAAATACTTCTCAAAGTACCTGAAGGCAACACGGCCTGTTCTCCCAAGGGACAGTTGTCCACTCCGGTTGCAAAGTATTCATATAGTTCTTCTTGGGGTTTGATTTGGCCGTCGCTCAACCTGCCATTGGTGGCCGATAGCTCCGTTTGGCCGATTTGGGTGAGGGTTTTGGGGTCAAGGACGCGCTTTTGAAGGCGTGTTTTGCTCATGGATACGATTTCCTCGCCATTGAATACATTGTCAAAGAGTTCGTACTGTACGTTGATGCGGTCGTCATCCTGCCCTGCAGGGGGATAGCTCACCGAAATCATGTCCAGCACGGTATCTGCTTTTGGATAGATATAAGTCTTGAACTCAGGCAGGTCAGTAAAAGGAAGGCAAGTAACGATGGCACTGTCCACTTCTTTGACTCTTATGGTATAGGTTTTGCCGTAGGCTTCTTTAAGCCATTCGATATTGATTTGCGAACTGTCTTTTTTGGCATTTATGATGCGGTAGCCTGTTTTGGGCGAAATATTCCAGAAGTAGTAAGAAGTGCCGCCCGGCTCTTTTACGCCATAAGTTGCGGATTTATGGTCTGAAGAGCATACTATTTCGGGGCCTTGCACGGTATCCGCCGGAACTTCGGGGTCTCTGCCCACCCGCACGCGAATAGAATCAAAATCACTCCAACAGCCTAATTTTTCTATGCCCCTTACTTTGACTCTGGCAAAATTGTCGGCTTCGCCCCAATCCACTCGAACCTCTCCGGTGGTGTCGCGCAGGTTTTTGACCAATACTTTATTGCCATCTTTATCAAAAGTAACAATTCCTGCTCCTCTGCCGACCACTTCCCAAAAAAGCTCTTTGTATATGGTTCGGTTTGCGGCGGAAGTGCGGTAGCGGACATTTTTTTGGTCGGGGCAAACAGAGCGGGGGCCGTTGGGCTGGATGCCTTCAAAGGGACGGCGTTCTATGACTACCCTAAACTTATATTCCACTACGTTGTCGCATATTTCGGGGTTGAGTTTCTTGGATGCCCCTACGGTAACATAAAAAGTACCCGAGCGGCTGTAGGTGTGTCTGACTGTATCGCCTCTTTGTCCGTTGCGGTCGGCAATAGGACGTACGCGGGTCGTACCGTCTCCAAAATCCCAAGTGAAGAAGCGGTACCTGCCCAGTTCATCATTGATGGTGTAAACCACATCCAGACCTGAGCAAATATCTTTAGGGTCAATATTTTGACGGATTTGTGGGTACTTGCCATCCAGAAAATCATTTTTGAAGTTAAGCGGTGCGAGCCTTGCCCCCATTGCGTAGCCGTAGGATTCGTCTGTCGCCATCTCATAAACAGTGCCCACAAAGCCGTTGGGGGCTTCGATGGTGTGTGTGCCGGGGGTGATGCCTTGCAAAATGGCGTAGGTAAGCCCCTCTCCATCAATGGTTCTAAGGGTTGGCGGCTTGTAAAAATTGTCTTCGGCAATAGGTCTTCCGTCAAATGTGATTCTGCCAATGTCTTTGCGCAAAGCCAAAATATTGGCGGTATAGGTTTTGGGTTGTGCTCCTCCATTAATCTGAAACACATTGAATACCATTTTGGTAATGCGCTGCTCGTTGGGCGAGAGTTCGATAGAAAAAGGATCACCTTGGTTTCTAAGTGATACCTCGCAGGTACGGCTTGCACAGTATTGAGTTACGGCGATGGGTTTTGAACCTCTAATTGAGACAGGTGTTTTGGTAGGGCCTTCGGGAGCATTGCCTGTGGCATGGTTGAGCTCATGAAAGCCGCCTTGGTTGATGTAAATAATCTTCCCGGCTTGGTCTCTCAGAGGGTTGGGGCTGTTGTTCAGGTAGATGAGTGTACTGTCTTCTGCGGCAAGAATTCGGAATCTGTCCATAGTTCGGTTGGCCAGAGGCATACCGATGTATTCTTTGCCCCAAGAAATAACGGGGTAAGACTGGTCGAAGACCACATCGCAATAACCGCCACATCCGGCAGGTATGCCTACATTGGTACAGGCGTTGCCTCCATACACAGCGATTGGTTTACATCTTTGGCCATTAGGCGCAAAAGACATGACCCTTGTGCCCGTCAAGTCTGCCCCTCCTGTATTGCCTACTTGAGTGCCTTGCACCAAGTAACATTCTCCTTTTTTGAGTTGTATGACGTGAGAGGGTATGATTCGTTCGTTTTTGGGGTCTAAAGGCCCTCTGGCGGGCACTTTCGTAGGGCCTGCCGGCCAAATCATAACGTTGGTACTGTCCTCTGCTGCCACTATGAGTATTTGTGATTCAGAAGAATATGGATTGAAGTTTTCCTTATAGGCAGATACATAGTACTCTTTGCCCAAAGACGGGATAGGCAAAACCACTGTACCATCGGCACTGTACTCGCGCAAGCTGTTGATATACACCGAGACAGTGTCGCTCGCTTCCAAAAGGATACCCAACTGGTTTTTGCCATCACCAAAAGCCGCCACGTCGCCCCGCTCCAAAGGCCCGCTGCCCCAGTAGCCTTTGTCATTGAGTTTGTAAGTACCGTGCCAAGGTCTTCTGATGTAGGCAGGTTGGGAGATTTTGATGATTGTGCCGGGTTTGCCACTCACAAAAATTTCGGGGTTCTGCTGTACGTCATTGATATAGTTTTGGGGAAAACCAAACATGAACTCAGTTCCCAGGGTTGTACCGTCTTGTGCCTTGAGCAGAGAAACCCCTGCGACAAGCACAAAATAAAAAATAGTAATCTTTTTTATCATAAAAATATAACTTTTAGCGTAAAAATACCATCAACTTACACATAGACAGTTTAAGACACCAAAAAGAAATTTACTTTTATCAAGCAATGTTTTTTGGTGCTTTACCAGAATATAACGGAGCAATTTAACTTTTGCTGTAATCAATCATTGCCCCGGCCTTAGGGATACTGCCTTGATACAGGGGCTTCAATCGCGAGGCTACATTTTTATTGGCAAGTAAATGAATTTCAATCTAAGTTCAATATTTTTATGTGGCGGTTCACAGCATCAATCCAAACTTGATAGCCCATTCAATGGCAATATCATAGCCTGCATCCAAGTGTCTGAAGACCCCCATTGCAGGGTCGTTGTGCAGCACGCGGCGCAAACACCGCTCTGCTCGCTCGCTCCCGTCGGCCACGACCACCATACCTGCGTGCTGAGAGTAGCCCATCCCCACACCTCCGCCGTGGTGAAAAGAGACCCATGTGGCTCCGCCAGCTGTGTTGGACATCAGATTGAGCAGCGGCCAGTCGGAGACCGCATCCGTGCCGTCAATCATGCCTTCGGTTTCTCTGTTGGGTGAAGCCACCGAGCCACAGTCCAGATGGTCTCTCCCAATGACGATAGGGGCTTTTACTTTGCCCGTTCTGACCAACTCATTGAATACCAAACCGGCTTTTTCGCGCTCTCCCATTCCCAGCCAGCAGATTCGTGCTGGCAAGCCTTGAAAAGCCACCCGCTGCTGTGCGGCTTCTATCCAGCGATGCAAATGATGATTTTCGGGGAAAGCCTCTATAAGGGCTTGGTCGGTGGTGAAAATATCTTGCGGGTCTCCCGATAGTGCCACCCAACGAAAAGGGCCTTTGCCTTCACAAAATAGAGGACGTATAAATTCAGGCACAAAGCCCTTAAAATCATAGGCGTTGGATTCTCCCCCCATCTTTGCGTACTCGCGCAAATTGTTGCCGTAGTCAAAGACTTTTGAGCCACGGCGTTGCATTTCGAGCATGTAATGGACGTGTCGTGCCATACTTTTGTAGGAAATCTGCCGATACAAGTCGGGGTTTTCTTCGCGCAAATGTTTGGCTTGCTCCAACGTAAGTCCGTGAGGCACATAGCCATAGACAGGGTCATGGGCTGAGGTTTGGTCGGTGAGTACTTCGGGGATGATGTCGTCTTCGAGCAACCTCGCCAATACATCACCCACATTGCCCACCAGACCGATTGAGATGGCTTCGCCGTTTTCTTTGGCACTCAAAGCCCAATTTACGGCCTCCTCATAAGAGTCCGTCATTTTATCCAAGTACCTGGTTTTTATTCTTTTTTCTATTCTTTCGGGGTCAATGTCCACCCCCAAAAATGTAGCACCGGCTATTGTGGCCGCCAAGGGCTGAGCACCGCCCATCCCTCCAAGTCCGCCTGTTACCACCAGTTTGCCCGACAGGCTGCCCCCAAAGTATTTGCGGCCACACTCGGCAAAAGTTTCATAAGTACCCTGCAAAATCCCCTGAGTACCAATATAAATCCAACTGCCGGCTGTCATTTGCCCGTACATCATTTTGCCTTGGGCTTTGAGATGCTCGAAGTGCTCCCAAGTAGCCCAATGAGGCACTAAGTTGCTATTGGCTATCAAGACGCGAGGGGCTTCGCTATGGGTGCGTACTATGCCCACAGGCTTGCCCGATTGCACCAAAAGACTTTGGTCATCTTCCAGAAAAAGTAGAGATTCTATGATTTTTTCCAATGCTTCGCGGTTACGGGCGGCTTGTCCTGTGCCTCCATAAACCACCAACTTTTCCGGTTCTTCGGCTACTTGCTCATCTAAATTATTAAGAAGCATCCTCAGAGCCGCTTCACTTTGCCAAGATTTGGCGTGAAGTTCATTGCCTTTCGGCGCACGGTAACGGGGGTGTTGGGCGTACTGCTGAAGGAAAGATTCCAAAATGGCTTTGCGCTCGTTGACAAGTGTTTCGATCATCGGTAATTTACTTTATCGCAATAATAACACGATAAAGAAATAATTCTTTATTTGATTGCAGAATTTTAGACAAAATTCTATATTAAGGTAATTCCTTACTACTCCGAGCAATTGATTCAACGCAAATAATTTGCTATATTTTGACAGCCAGCCTACCCGTGTAATCTATACGGCTCAAAAATATCGGTATCTCATTGGCCTCAAAGTATTCGTCAACGGCTTTTCGGCATCCCTCCCAATGGCCGTAGTCGTCAATAATGAGGATACCTCTCTGTGCCAAAAGAGGGTATAAATGCAGCAGTTCGTGTTGGGTGGATTCGTACCAATCTGTGTCCAATCGCAACAAACATATTTTTTCGGGAATGGTGGCAGGAATAGTCTCTTCGACTTTGCCTTGCACAAATACGATATTTTCCTCAGGATAACCGACTTGTCGGATGTTTGCCTTTACTTCTTCCAACGAAGAATAACACCAAACCGAGTGCGATACGGCTTTGTCTTGTTCCTGTAGCAAGACTTCGGCTTTTTTCCCTGTGAAACTCACGTCTTTTTCGGTGGGCACACTCATGCCTTCAAAAGTATCGTACAGGTATATTTTTTTATTATCAATTCCGTATTTAAGCAAGGTTTTCAATATCAGCATGGCACTACCGCCTTTCCAAACACCGCATTCCACAAAATCGCCTTCTATATTATTTTTTATGGTGTATTCGGTGGCTCTGATGAGTGAAACCATTCTTTCAGGGCTTGTCATGGTGAAAGGTTTGGCAGAATTTATTGTTTCCAATTCGAAATCACTAAAATCGGCTGTGCTGTAATTGATTTTTTCTTTTTTAGAAAGAATTTTCGAGATGATTTTTTTCATTGATAAAAAAATGTGACAAGGTTATTGACTTCTGTTTCTATATTAAAGTTGCCGATGATGTGTTTTCTGGCTTCCATTCCCAACTGCTCTGAATCTTGGTCAAGCAAATCTATGATTTTTTGGCTATAAGAAGCAACATCTTTTTCTTTTACCAAAAAACCGGTTTTTCCTTCGATGACTTGCTCGGGGATGCCCGCGTGCAGCGTGGCAATGACCGGCAAGCCGGTGGCCATAGCCTCCAAAATAGCGGTGGGTGTGCCTTCTTGGTCGCCGTTTGAGGCCGTAATGCTGTGATGGACAAAGATATCGGCCTTTTCCATCAACGTAATCACATCGCTATGCGATACCTTGCCCACAAAATTAATTTTATCGCTTATGCCCAAGTCTTCAGCCAGTTTTTGCATAGGCTCCAACAGTGGCCCGTCGCCACCCAATACCAATTCCAAATTGGGATATTGTTTCAGGGCTTCTGCAAAGGCTCGTATGGTATAGGAGTGGCCTTTTTTTTCAAAAAACCTCGAAACCTGCAACAGCATTATTTTTTCGCCGTTTGCTTTTTTTTCTCCAAGGGGTTTTCTTTTTACATAATTAAATTTTGATACAGGTATTCCCAAATGATTGACAAATAATTTTTCTCTTTTACAACCGATTTTTACAAACTTTTCCTGCATCTCTTGGGAAAGGACAACAATTTTGGCATAATCGAATAAGTTTTTTAAATTTTTTGCATAAAAACTACTATTTAGAAATGTAGAAGCATCAATTCCCAAAAAAGAAACAAAAAGAGGAACATTCAATTTTTTGGCAACGGGTAGGATTTCTAAGCCATTGTTGCCAAAAAAAGCGTAAACCAAATCCGGGTTGAATTTTTTTAAATGGCCGATAATTTGATAACCTTGAAAAGGAGGAAAATCGGTTCTTATTCCAAAATCAGCCGAAAAAAACTTGACATAAACTTTATCTGCAATATTATATTTTATTTCTATGACTTGGCCTAAATCAGGAAAATCATGTTCATTTATTCTTTTGGTACAAAATATCATCAATTCGACATCCTGTTCGCGCATCTTTTCCAATTGCCTGTAAACAAATGTCATCGAATGCTCCAAAAAGTGATACCCAGTATAAATAGCAATTTTTTTCATTTTATTTTTTTAAAACCACACAATAGCCTATCGGGAAATGTATTTTTCCGCTTCGGTTTACGTACTTTCTTATCCAAGAAGAAAGCAACCAAGGGCTTGTATATTTGATAAATAATTTTGATATTTTTAATTTTTGGTATAAAAATTTGTGCAAATTGTCAATTGCCACATCAAATCTGCCACCATAGGCCACCAAATCTAAGATTTCAAACGAGTTGTCCTGCGCCCATTTGCGGAAAAAAAACTCCGTGTACCTGAAATAATCAAAAGGCTGCTCGTGTATTTGGTACATAAAAGGCACCGAAACAATCAAATGCCCATCTTTTTTAAGAGTTCTTTTTAGCTCTTTCAACAAATGAAATGGGTTGTAGATGTGCTCCAACACATCATTGAGGTAAACGGTATCAAAAAAATTGTCTTCAAAGGGCAGCTTATCTTTATTCAAATCAACAAAAAAATCAACATAAGGATTGGGATGCGATGAGTTTTCCCAATCAACACAAAAAACGGCATCAACTTTCTTTGAATAAATTTCAAAATAAGGAACTTGACCGCATCCGCAGTCCAAAGCCACTCCTTTAGAGTAAGTTTGCATGATTTTGGGTAACTCTAAAAGCAAAGCCTCCACCAGATAATAAGACGAAGGACTGACTTGATTGATGTCGGCGCGAAATTCACCGTTTTTTAGTATGACTCTTGTGGGTGTCCAGTTTTTTTGTTGCTTCACAGCGCAAAGTTAATCAAGGCTTTGCAAACTCATACTTTATACATTTTGAGCCTGAGTTCGCATTCTATCATGTACTCCACTGCTTCAATAACCCTTCGGGCTTCGGCGGGCGAGCTTCCCCAGCCATAAATTCCGTGATTTCTAATGATGTAAGCGGGGGTTTGCGGATGTATGTTTGGGCTTATGAGTTCGGCGAGTTCTTTTATGTTTTGGCTGTTGTCAAATATGGACAAATTTACACGGCTTTGGTGGGTATGCACACCGGGGAAGGCTTTTAGCATTTCGTAGTCTTGGAGCGGTAGTTCACGCTCCCAGATTCTCGAGGCCACCACAGAGTTTACAGAATGGGTATGCAGCACGCAGTTCACTTGCCCAAATTGTTGGTAAAGAGATGTATGTAGTAAGGTTTCGGCAGAAGGCCGGCGGTTGTCGAGGCTGTCGCCTTGGTAGTCCACAAGGACAAAATCTTCGCTTGTGAGTTCGCCTTTGTGCTTACCGGATTGGGTGATGGCGATGGTTTGGTGGTCAAGCCGCACCGAATAGTTGCCGGAAGTAGCTGCTGCCCAGCCTTTTGATTCAAAAAAACGCCCTATCGCGATGAGTTCATTGAGTTGTGGGTGTTTCATGTTGTTTAGGTTCTGTGTTTGATTCTGCAAAGAAAATATTTCGCTTTATACCCTCAAATTTGGTTCTTTTTAGGGCTGACTTTCCAAATACCCGCCCAAATGTTTCTTGGGTCATTTCTTGCCAGTCGTTTTTTGACCAGTTTTCCATTTCAGGGTTGGGCTCAAATAGCGGCTCATGGTGGGGGCTGCTTTTTTTGTTCCAAGGGCAAACGTCCTGACAAATGTCGCAACCAAAGACCCAATCCTGCATCTGGCCTCTGAACCGCTGGTCAATGGCTTCTTTGAGTTCGATGGTCAGGTAGGAGATGCACTTGTTGGCATCCAGACTGTAAGGGGTCAGGGCTTGGGTTGGGCAGGCATCTATGCAGCGGGTACAAGAGGCGCAGAGGTCTCGGGGAAAAGGGCTATCCGCTTGAAGCTCTAAATCTGTAACAAGTTCGGCCAAAAAGTAAAAACTACCTGCTTTTGGGTGTAGCAAAAGGGTATTTTTCCCAATCCACCCTAAGCCGCTCTTTTGTGCCCAAACGCGCTCCATTATAGGGGCAGAGTCCACAAAAGCCCGCCCTTCGATAGTGCCGAACCGTTCGCGGAGTCGCTCTAAAAAAACCACGAGTTTTTTTTTGATAACATGGTGGTAATCTTGCCCGTAGGCGTATTTGGCTATTTTGTAGTGAGTATTGAGCTTCTTTTTTGGAAAATAATTGCACATAAGCGAAATCACCGAGCGACTGCCTTCTACCAGTTTGCGGGGGTCAAGCCTTTTGTCGAAGTGGTTTTCCATGTAGGCCATTGTGCCATGTTTGCCTTGCGCGAGCCAGTTTTCTAAGCGATAGGCTTGGTCTTCAAGGAAACCGGCTTTGGCTATGCCACAAAACGAAAAGCCCAGTTCTTGGGCTATCTCTTTAACTATTGCAGATTTTTGGCTTAGGTTCATCGGGGTCTTCTAATACCGGGCGAGGGTGAGTTTCCGCCGCCTCCGCTTCCGCCTCTGTACGTGCCTCCGCTTCCGCCACTGCTGCCGCGTTGGTTGGAGGGGCTAAAAGTAGGCGAAGGTCTGTAAGAAGGGCTTGAATTGGTGTTGGTAGGCCTGCGTATGGTATTGGGCGTTGTGTTTACGCGGGGCGGCTCAGGGGCACGCACTCGGTTGCGGGGCACATAAGAAGGGCGCGAATAATAAGACGCATAAGGATTGTAAAAACCAAAAGAATAAGGATTGTAAAAGCCCATGCCATAGGGATTGTATGCCCAAGGGTCATAAAACATAGAGCCATATCCCCATCCGATGTGGCTGTTCCAGCCCATAGCGGGGGAGTTCCAATTGTTGAGACCCCAATAGCCTCTTTGGCAGTACCAAGGGTCGAAAAAGGGGTCGTACATGTAGCTGTTGCGGTACCCATATCCTCTGTGCCAAGCGGGCATCCCGTAGCCTATGCCTACACTGAGGCGGGGGGCTTGGGCGGTGGCGTACCTTCTGTCCCAATAGCGAGAGGCTTTGTTTTTTGAGTCAGGAGTGCGATTTGAGGCTTGATAATCAGGATTTTGAAACCTTGACTGGTTGAGTTGGGCTTGGGCAGCGAACTTTTTGGCTTTGGATTCGCGCAAAGCCGCACGGTCTTCTTTGCTGAAATACACAGGGTCGGTTTCTACCTGTGCTTTGCAAACATAACTACCCAGCAAGACAAATCCTATCAATACATACCGCATACAACATTTGGTTTAGCTTTGAAAAACTACTACAATCATAACCTTTTTTATAGACAAATAATTCAACTCCACAGGTCAAAACCCCTTACCAATTTGAGAGACTGAGGTTTTTATGTTGGTCGCTTCTAAAGAATTGCTTTTAAAAGGCCGATTAGTTGGCAGCCAATTTTCGCTTTTTCAAATTCTTTTCTCAACTTGCAAACAAAGTTTTTTTATTTTCTCCATGTTGTTTTTGTATATAAAAGCCCTGCATATTGTTTTTGTGGTTACTTGGTTTGCCGGTCTTTTTTACGTGGTAAGGCTTTTTGTCTATTATGCTGAGACACAGCATTTATCAGAGCCTGAGCGCAGTATTTTGCAAAAGCACTTTTTGGGGGCACAAAGACGGCTTTGGTATGGAATTACTGTTCCTTCGGCTGTTTTGACCGGATTTTTTGGGATTTGGATGCTTTTTTATTACCCCATGACAGGCTGGCTTTGGGTCAAACTGGGCTTTGTGGTGGGTCTGTACACCTACCATTTGCTGTGCCAATGGGTTTTCAACCAGCAACAAAAGGGCATTGTCCGTTTTAATGGATTGCAATTGAGGGTCTGGAACGAAGTGGCTACGCTGTTTTTGGTGTCTATCGTTTTTTTGGTGGTTCTCAAAAATAGTTTGGGTGCTCTTTGGGGGCTGTTGGGGCTTGTGGGGCTAATGGTTTTGCTCTTTTTAGGAATTTGGATTTACAAAAAGGTCAGAGAGCAAAACTCTCGTGCTGCATCGAAATAAAATTTAAAATATATGCAAAATTTATCTCCATTTGTCAGGAACACAGTCATTGGTTCTGTTCTGTTGTTGATTGCCGCCATTTATGTTTGGCCGATTTATATTGTAGAGCCCGGCAATGTAGGGGTTGTTGTTCATTTTGGTGCGGTTCAGCCGGGCGTGTTGCCTGAGGGGCTTCATTTTGTAGTGCCTGTGCGCACCAAAGTCCAACAAATGAACGTGCGCGTCCAAAAAATCCAAGGCGAGGGCACGGCTTCTTCCAAAGATTTGCAAAATGTAACCTCTATTGTGGCCATCAATTTTTATGTCAACAGAGAAAAAGCTGACGTGGTCTTCAAAGAAATTGGCTTGGGCTACACCGAAACCATCATCGAGCCGGCGGTGCAAGAGTCCATCAAAGCCGCCACAGCCAAATACACCGCCGAAGAGCTCATCACCCGCCGCGAAGATGTCAAAGTGAATGTTTATCAAGAGATTAAAGAGAGGCTTTCAAACTACAATATCGTGGTAACTGATTTTTCGATTGTGGAGTTTAAGTTTTCCGAAAAATTTGAACAAGCCATCGAAGAAAAACAAATTGCCGAACAATCGGCACTTCGCGCCCGCAACGATTTGACGCGCATACAGACCGAAGCCGAGCAAGCCAAAGCCAAAGCCGACGGCGAAGCCCAGGCCGAGATAGCCCGCGCCCGCGCCCAAGCCGAAGCCCAGCGCATGCTCCAACAAACCCTCACTCCCCAGTTGCTCCAACTCAGAGCCATAGAGCAATGGAACGGGGCGATGCCCGTTGTAATGGGCTCAAATACAGGCTCATTTGTGGATTTGAGTGCCATCATGAAATCCAAATAAGACTTTTATCTCGCAAAGGATAGTCTTTTTTGAGTTTCGATAGAAGGCGTTTTTAATTGTCTTTAAAAAAACATTATGAAAAGAATTGTACTCCTTTTGGCCTTGCTGACAAGTGGCCATCTTCATGCTCAATACCGCCATTTCAATACCGCTATGAAAGCCTACAAAGCCCGCCAATACGAGCAAGCCGTCAAGAACTTCAACTCTTATCTTTTTTCCAACCCCAATGACGGCAAACAATACGTATATGAAGCGCATTATTACAAAGCTCTGTCCTTGAAAGAGTTGAATCGTTTTGTAGAGGCGGTCGCTTCTTTTGAGCAATCGTTGGATTTTGGACATCCCGACAAAATGGACATTTGGTGGCTTAGTGCCATTTGCTACGAAGGCGCGGTGAATTTTGGCAAAGCCGTTGAGAGCTACGATCAGGCTTTGGGTTTTGCAAAAAGCCGGCGCGATGAGTCGGATTTGCTGATAGCCCGCGCCCAAGCCAAAGCCCGTCTGGGGCAGGCCAATGCCGCCTACAAAGATTTGTCGCTGGCAATGGAAAAAAATCCAAAAAACGAAACCAAAATCAACGAAATAAAAAGGAAAATTGCATCAAATCAGTTTGATAAACCAAGTTATCAATTTGACAAGCCAAATGGTTTTTTTGAAGATTCGGACATTGAGTCCAATTTGCCCAAAAGCCGCACGAAAAATCCAGATGCTGTGGCCATTGTGATAGGCAACTCAAGCTACCGCAATATAGCTTCAGTGGATTACGCCACCAATGACGCAATTGCCATCAAACGCTATCTTATTGAGGTACTGGGATTTTCTGAAGGCAATGTTATACTTAAATACAATATTTCTCTGGGAGAGTTCAATACTCTTTTTGGCACAGCGCAACAAGCCGGACTTTTGAGTGGTCTTTGTAAACCCAACAGCGATGTGTTTGTTTATTATTCAGGCCACGGCTACCCCTCGCCAACTAACGACGACGGTTATTTTGTGCCTATCGAAGCCGATTTGAACTACATACAGAGCAGCGGCTATTCGCTCAAAATGTTTTATCAACACCTCAACGCCCTCAATGTCAAGTCTCTAACTATCGTTTTGGACGCTTGTTTTTCGGGGGCAGGACTGATGAAAAATGTTTCGGGCATGAAACCGGTCTCTGTGGCGACCTATTCCGACAAGCTACTGTGCTTGGCCTCCAGCACCGGAGCGCAGTTTTCTACTTGGTACAAAGAAAAACAACACGGACTTTTTACTTATTTTTTTCTTAAAGCCATCCACAACCGCAACGCGGACACCAATAGAGACGGGCGACTCACTTTTCGGGAAATCTATGATTTTGTGGGCGATAGAACTCGGGGCGTGCCCAACATGTCGCGCAAACTGCACAACCTCGAACAAACCCCCGTCATGGTAGGGGGCAATCCCGACGCGGTTTTTGTTGTATTTGATTAGTTGGATGCCGGCTCAGAAATGTGTTTATTTGTGCTTATGAGCCGCATCCTTGAGACGATTCAAAAGCCCGTAGAGTCTGATATACAAGATTTTGAGAAAAAATTTAGCTCCTACACCCGTACCAAAATTTTGTTGCTGGACAAGATTATGAACTACATAGTCAAGCGCAAAGGCAAACAAA
The DNA here is from genome assembly GCA_964602415.1 of uncultured Roseobacteraceae bacterium. Taxonomy (GTDB): domain Bacteria; phylum Bacteroidota; class Bacteroidia; order Cytophagales; family Flammeovirgaceae; genus CAZRQL01. Next base: position 84,604 of record CAZRQL010000004.1, on the reverse strand, counting down.
TCCGCCCACTGCTGGTTTTTTTGGTGAGCGGTGCTTGTGGAGGCGTAACCGACAGAACCCATCGCGGTGCGGCTTTGATAGAGTTGCTTCATACAGCTACCTTAGTTCACGATGATGTGGTGGATGAATCGGCCTACCGGAGGGGTTTTTTTTCTATCAATGCCGTGTGGAAAAACAAAATCGCTGTCTTGGTGGGGGATTATTTGCTTTCCAGAGGACTGCTGCTGTCGGTGGACAATGGCGATTTTGATTTGCTTAGAATTGTTTCTCAGGCTGTTAGGGAGATGAGTGAGGGCGAACTGCTCCAGATGGAAAAGGCCCGTTTGCTCAATATCACCGAAGAAGTTTATTTTGAGGTCATTAGACAAAAGACAGCCACATTGATGGCTGCTTGCTGTGCCGTAGGTTCTTGTGCCGCCGGAGCAACCGACGAAATTACTTCCAAGATGCTCGAATTTGGCGAAAAAATCGGGATGGCTTTTCAGATTAAAGATGATTTGTTTGACTACGGCACGGCTGAAATCGGCAAACCTGTCGGCATTGACATCAAAGAGAAAAAACTTACGCTCCCTCTCATTTATGCTTTGAGACATACCTCTTGGGCAAAGAGACAGCAAATCATTTTCAGCATCAAAACAGACAGTCACAACCCCAAAGTTATCGGCAAAGTCATACAATTTGTCAAAGAGTCGGGTGGCATAGAGTACGCCCAAAATACCATGCAAGCCTATTACAATCAAGCACTTGAACTGTTGGATTTGCTTCCGAAAACTGTATATCGCGACTCATTGACCCAACTGATAGCTTATGTGATTGAGAGAGAAAAATAGGCCTACACCCTAAAGCCGACAACCAAAATATCATCGGTTTGGGCTTTATTCGATTTGTAAGTTTGCCAATCTTCGGTAAGCTGTTTCTTTTGCTCTTCACAGGGCAAAGAATAAATTTTCTCCAATTTCCTTTTCAGACGATCGACACCAAACTTTTTGTCGTTTTCACCCCCAAATTGGCTTTGCATGCCATCGCTGAAAAGGTAAATCATGATATTATCAAGCAAATCAATGGTTTGTGTGTCAAATACTTTTGCTCGTTTGTCGAAAGTACCTCCTATCCAAAACTTACTTCCCTCCACCACGGTCAAGCCCCGCTCATCCACTATCCAAACAGGTCTGAGTGCCCCCGAAAACTCCATTTTTTTGTTGGCTACATCTATAAGACAAACGGCCACATCCATACCGTCGGGTATTTGGCTGTCTTGCCCCAGTGTGTTTTGCACTAAGTTATCAAGCCGTTGAAGTATTTCAGAAGGGCGGTAGCATTTTTCTATATTCACAATTGAGTTGAGCAATGCAACTGACAACATGCTCATCATAGCCCCCGGCACGCCGTGTCCGGTGCAGTCCACACAAATAGCCAAAAACATAGAATCAGACAATTTTTTTGACCAATAAAAATCTCCGCTTACCACATCTTTGGGCAAGTTGATGACAAAACCTTCTTTGATAAGACCTTCGTAGCTGCCGGCTCGGGGGATGATACCCAACTGGATGCGCTGAGCGTAGTTGATAGAGTCGGTGAGCCTTTTGTTTTGGATGCGCACTTGCTCTTCGAGCTTTTTGGTTTTGCTAATATCATAAGCTATGGTCAAATAGCCCAGCACCTCTTCGTGTATGTTTTTGATGGGGCAAAAGTAAGCACGTACAGGGAAGGTCGAACCGTCTTTGCGGCGGTAGGTCTGGATGCCTTCTGAGAGCACTTGCATGTAGTGCAGGTTGGAGATGTTGTCAACCACTTTGTCAAGTCCTATACCAAAGTGCTTGATAAGCTCTTGCTCAATAGCATTTGTTTCCTCTATTAGCAAATACGGCAGATGCGGAAACGCAAGCCCTACCATTTCATCCGCATCGTAGCCGAGCCAATTTTGAGTGATCTTATTGGTTTGCGAGATTTCCCCATCATTGGAAAAAGTAATAATCGAGGCATCTACACTGTTGTAAATGGCATTTTGGTAAGCCAAAAACTCTTCGGCTTGTTGTTTTGAGGTATTAGCTGCGTCAAATGCAGAACGGAGTTCTTCTGTCATTTGTTGGAGTTCTTCATTGCTTTGAGAGATTTGCTCTACCGAATCGGCTAAGGCACGCTCTCTTTTTACCCGCTCATCTATATCTATTTGCACCGACACAAACTTCAAAAACTTGCCATCCTTATCAAAAACAGGGTTGATGTTAAGTTCTATCCAGTAGGGAGTGCCGTTGCGGTGGTAGTTGATGATTTCTTCTTTGACGGGCACTCTTTCTTTGAGTCCCTGTGCGATTCGTTTGCGGGTTTCGGGGTTGGTTAGGGGACCTTGCAGGACTTGTCCGGGTTTTTTGCCTTTAAAATCTGCCAATGTGTAGCCGGATATTTTTGTACAGGCATCGTTGATCCATTCGGTATATCCGTCGGGATTGGCAATGATGACCGAGTTGGTAACAAAGCGAGCTACATAAGAGAGGTTTTCAAAGATTAGACTTTGCTTGATTTCTTCATCTATATTGCGCTCTATGCGGATGTAGCCTTTGAGTTCCCCCATTTTATCAAAGATAGGAGACACATTTGACTCTGTCCAACAAGTGGTTCCGTCGGCGCGGTATATGAGAATTTTTTCGGAAAAGGAAATCTGCGCCGCAAGGTTTGCTTGGATGCGCCGGGCAGTAAAGGGGTCGCTGTCTTTACCTTGCAGCACTTGCGCCGGGGTTTTGTTTTTGAAATCTTCCAACGAATACCCCGTCAAATTGCGGCATCCTTCGTTTATCCATTCTACTACATCATTTTTGTCGGTGATAATCACGGAAGCAGAAGTTTTTTGGGCTACCACTGCAAGCCGCTCAAATTCTTGCTCTCTTTCTACAAATTCGGTGATATTGTTCTGGACGGCTATAAACCTTACTAACTGACCAGTTTGAGAAAATATGGGCGAAATATTGAGCTCGACCCAGTAGGTACTACCATCTATATTGTAGTTGAGAATGACTTCTTTGAAGGCAGATTGGTGTTTGAGCTGCTTTCTGATAGAGTCAACAGTGTTTTTGTCGGTCAGAGGCCCTTGCAGGAGTTGTCCGGGTTTTTTACCCAAAAAATCTGCCAGCCTGTAGCCCGTCATCAGTTCACAGCCTTGGTTGATCCACTCGGTATATCCGCTTTTATTGGTGATAATGACCGAGTTGGTGGTGTATTGGGCTACCAAAGAGAGGTTTTCTATTTCACGGTTGACTTTTTGGGGCGAGTGGCCCAAAGAAAAAAACATGACTGTCTCTCCCTGCGAGAGGGTTGTTTTCTTAAGTAAAACGGCTTTTTCATCAGGGTAACTGATAGGCCAAAAGATATTTTGCTCTTTTTGGGTAAATAGCTTCAGCGACAAGCCTTCCAACTCAGAGGGCGACCTGTGCACCCAGTTGGAAAAGGCAGCGTTTACGGATTTGATTTTTAGTATTTTGTCTAATATACATATAGGCTCAGGACAAAGTTCCCAGATTGTATCCATGTTGTTTTGGAAGAATTTTCTTTGCAATTTTAAAACAAAAACTTCTTTACCAAGCGATATAAGAAGTTATTAACAAAAAAAATCTACCCTAAACTCGTGTAAGTTTCTACTTCAATTTTGCCATGGTTGCGCCAAATCCGAACTTCTCACGCTTTGCATCTTGGAAAAAAGCCACGTTGGGGTGCTTGGAGAGTCTTTTTTGGACTTCATTTTTCAGTATGCCATTGCCTGTGCCGTGTATAAACACGATTTCGTCCACACCCTCTACAATGGCTCTGTCAAGTTCTTGCTCAAAAGTTTTGATTTGGATGTCCAAATAGAGTTTTTTGTCTGTTTTTTCTGGATTGGAGATGATTTTTTCGATGTGTAGGTCAATTTCTCTGCTACTTGGAACTTTGATGATGGGGGTGTCAATTTTTTGCTCCTCTATTTTTGGAGACAGCATGGCTTGTTTGAGTGTTTGGGGCTGTGGGATTTCTATTTTGTTTTCATGGATGGGCTGATTGGAGTCAATAGAAAACAAATGGGCGGTAGTGTTGAGTTGCGGAGCTTTGGTTTTGGCTTTGAGGAAGGATTCGGCCTTGAAGCGCAATTTGGATACCAGCGGCGGGCGGGGCGTTTGGATGCGCTCGTAGAAATAAAGTACCTGTGTGTAAAGAGCCGGCCATTTTTCAAATTTTTGCCAATTATATTGGGCAACTTTGACAAAAGAGCGTTTTTCTATGACTTTGCAGATGAGGCCTTTGACGATTTGGCCGTCGTCTTCACCTGCACTAAGGGCTACTTGCAGGTCGGTGTTGTTGATAAAAACAAGGTCAAAAAGGTAGTCGTTGTAAGGCACAAAAGCCCAAGACAAGCCCTTTTCGGCGTAAATCTCGGCGCGTTTTTTTTCGGGGGTTTCGATAGCCGCCTTTCGGAAAAAATAGTCTTCGTCTCTGGATACCAGCACCAAATCGCTTTTTCTGAAAGGCAGCCTAAAACCATCCACAATTTCTACTTCCAGCGTATCCACATCTATAAAACCAACCACAAACCCTTCTTCGCTGCCACTTTTGAGCCTGACTTTGTCGCCTATATTCAAATTGTTCATCAAATCTTCAAATCAATTAATTTCAGTTTTTGCATTTCTCTTTCGTCCTGCAATTTTTTCATTATTCGCTGCTTGGTTTTGATTTTGTTGATCATGTTGTTTTTTTCCAGCATTGTTTGAGGGTCTCCCTCTGCGATTCTCCTTTCATTGTCTTTGACGAACTTGCTCAATACCTCAGATTCTGCTTGTATAGAACGTCTGAGCACCTCAATTCTGATATTGATTTTTTCCAACGGTGTTTTGCGTTGAAAGTCGCTGTAATCGGTTTTGATGGTGCGCTCCAAAAATTGGTACTCAAATATTTCGTTACACAATATGCGGAAAGAAAGGTTGAGGTCTTTGTCTTCGGGGCTGTTGAGTCTGCCCAACTCTTTCCATGTTTTTTGGAAGGATTTTATGGTATTGAGTGTGTAAGGCATCTGGTTGTCCAAAAATTTGTTCATCATATCCAAAATATCTTTTTTGGCATCAATGGGGTCTTTTTTGGTGTAATCGGGTGCTTGCAGTTTGTAATAGGTGAAAAAGGTATTGACCTCAGTTTTGAATGCCTTGGACATAGACCGGCTTTTTTTGCTTAGGGATCTCAAAAGCCGCTTCCAAGTTTCGTGCATTTCTTTGACCGTTTCTACGTATTCTGCTCCACCGCCGGCTTGGTTGATTTTTCGTATTTGCGAGTACAACTCTTTCATTTTGGCGGTAGATTCTTTCATGCGCCTGCTTGACTCGCCCACAAAACTTCTTTTAAGGTTTTGGTATTTGTCTATCAGCGATTTGTAAATTTTATTGAGCGTATCGTTGTACTCAACTTCGGCGCTTCCGGTCTTAATCCACTTGCCCTTTAGTTCTTTTATTTTGGTGTTGATGGGTTTGAGATCTTGCGCACTTAAAGTATGATTTTCTGTAATTTGGGCGAGCAAGGATTCCATTTCTGCGATAAACCCTTGTTTAAGGGCGGTATTTTTGACTCGATTTTGGGCTATGTAGTCTTTGATATGAACTTCCAATTCATCTATCTGATTGTACAAAGCCTCAAAGTCCCCTATTGCGTTGTAAGTGTCGAGTCCTTCGCGGTAGTGGATGAGTTTCATCAAAAAAGACCCTTTGTTTTCTGATGTTTGTACGGCATGAGCTACCTCATCAATTTTGGCTTTCATGATGTCGTAGCGGTTCATAAAATATCGAAGACTGGCCTCTTCGCTTTGTTTGACTGTGCCGACCTGCCTGTCCGGCAGACCAAGGTAGCCGATTAGATAGACCTTACCGTTTTGGATGTACCCAAAACGTGTAATGTCTGCGTAAGCAGTTGAGTTCATATTTATAGTCAGTTAGATAGCAATAGTCCCATTCAAATCTCCAAGCCAATAACTTTTTGATTTAGGATTTTTTTACAAAGGTAAACAGTGGGTAAACTTAATGCAAATAAATTTGCCGCCAAAAAATTATTTACTGATATGTCCAATGACTGGAGGCTCAGAACTGCGCTATTGGTGGGCGATGAAAATCTCGACAAATTGTCCGAGGCGCATGTGTTGGTGGCGGGTTTGGGAGGAGTAGGGGCGGCGGCAGTAGAAATGATAGCCCGTGCAGGCGTGGGCAATATCTCCATAGTCGATGCCGATACCGTTGAGGCCAGCAACCGCAACCGCCAACTTGGGGCTTTGGTTAGCACAGATGGCCGGGACAAGACCCAAGTCTGGCAGCAGCGCATCAAAGACATCAACCCGCAGGTCAATCTGTATGTTTACAAGACCTACCTCAAAGACCAAACAACGGACGAAGTGCTCTCTTTCAGGCCAATAGACTATGTATTGGATTGCATAGATACCTTAGCACCCAAAATCCATTTGCTCCACAAATGCACAACAAGGGGCATTAAAGTAGTCTCCTCTATGGGTGCAGGGGGACGAATAGATCCCTGTCAGGTCAAAGTAGCCGATATTTCCGACTCCTACAACTGCAATTTGGCGCGCTATGTACGCAAAAGACTCAGGTATTTGGGTATAAAACAGGGTATTACGGTTGTTTTTTCGCCCGAAGAAATAGACGACAGCCGCGTCAAGGAGATACAAGGCGGTACAAACAAGCGTTCTATCATCGGTACTATCTCTTATTTGCCGCCTATTTTTGGGTGTACGGTGGCCTCTGTGGCTATTAGGGGGATTTTGGGTTTGTCTGTGAATTTAGAAGCTCGGCCAAGTAGCTTGCGCAAGCGTAAAGATCGTCGGAAGGCTTGATGACCAGATGGGCGCGGTTGTAGTAAGGCTCTCTTTCTTTTAGCCTGTTTTCCAATATTTTGCCTATGTTTTCTTGGGGGAAAAGTGGGCGTTTTGCAGGCTCTTTGCGCATTCTTTCGATGAGCTTGGGCAGGGGGGTATCCATGTAAGCCACCACCCCATTGGCTAAAAGCAGGTTCATATTTTGAGAGTAGGCTGGCAGCCCGCCGCCGGTAGCCACAACATAATTTTTAAGTTCAAAACTTCTCAGCATCACGTCTTTTTCCAGCTCTCGGAAGGGTATTTCACCATAACGGGCAAAAAAATCGGCCACACTCATACGCGCCATTTTTTCTATTTCAGTGTCGGTGTCCATGAAATTTTTGGACAAAATCATGGATAGTTTTTTGCCCAGTGTGGTTTTGCCGCTGGCCGGCATACCTATGAGATAAATATTTTTCATGTAAGTTTTTTTTAAAAAAACACCTGACTATAAGCCGGATTCTGTACTACCCCTATCATTTATCTGGCTGTATCGTTGCCGATACAGTCTTACGACCTACCCGACGGCATTGGGCGGGTCGCCCTCAGTTGCCGCCCTATTTGGTCTTTCAGCCCGCAAGGTTTGCCATGCCTTTTTTGTCGCCAAAAAAGCGGGGGTCTCTTACACCTCCTTTTCACCCTTACCCCAAAAGGGGCGGTTTGTTTTCTGTGGCACTGTCTGTAGCCCGAAAGCCCCTTGCCGTTAGCAAGTGCGGCACCCTAAGCTGTCCGGACTTTCCTCCGATTGCTCGGCGATAAGGAGTCAGGTGTTTATCACAAAGGTAATGGTTTAATCCCAAATTAAGCAATAGGTAAAAGTCGGCATTTATAACTCATTTGATTTCAAGTCTCCCGCAGCAAGGTGGGGTAGCTCCGTAAGAGCAAAATATTAATGCCAATATCTATGGATGTCGCCTCTACGAGGCTGTGGATGGAATGTTCATGGCGAACTATTACGGATAGTGCCCCTCTGGGGCAATTCATCCCTTAAAATCCTGATTAAGCTTTAGAAAAAAGCCTGTTGCGTAGTCCGAGTTAAATCTATGGTTATCAAATAAAAAGTCTATGGAATTTTTAAAAATCTTACAGAATTGAGCATTACAATAATTTCTAAAATACATTTGTTAAAAAAAGTACGCTTATGCCCACCACCTACGGCCTTCCCAAAAAGCGCGAACAAGTTCTCAATATGCTTCAGCAAGCTTTTATAGACCAAAACTTAGAAGAAGAAGACTACGAGCAGCGACTTTCTAAAACACTGCAAGCCAAGAGCGTAGAAGAGCTCAACGAAATTGTGGCGGATTTTCCGCAAGGGTCAGGCGCGCCGTTTGCGCAGGTTCATCCCCCGCTTTCCCAATCCCCTGTCAGCAAGCAGATTACCGCTTTGATGAGCACACAAAACAATCAGTTTACTGAAAAGTTGAGCGGTTCTTTGCGGTTGTCATCTTTTTTGGGCGAACAAAAAGTCGGCTTCCGGCAAGCCACTATTGAGGGCGATACGCTGGGCCTTGAACTCAAGGCTATCATGGGCAGCCAGCAGATTGATTTGCGGGCAGAGCAATTTTCGGGCAAACACATTCAAATTCAGTTGTTTGTTGTTATGGGAGAGGTTAGGATTATTTTGCCCAAGGGCGCGACCCTCGAAAACCAAGCCGCCTGCTATTTGGGCGAAGTATCTCATAGCCACCAAAAAATAAAACGTCTGATCGCATCCTTTTTTTCTTCTACACCTATTGAGAGCAAGCCCGTAGCTGTGAAAGTATCCCTTTTTGGGGTTTGTACATTGGGTTCGGTGGTGCTGGTTCACGACTGAGTTTTTATCTTTGCAGCCAATTTATTCTCGTGCTTATTACAAAGTCCACTCAAAGCGGTATGATTGTTCCTGTGCTGGCCGCTGTGAGTTTTGTGCACCTGCTCAATGATACCATGCAGTCGGTGGTTCCTGCCATGTACCCTTTGCTTTACAAACTTTATGGCTTCAGTTACACACAGTTAGGGGTGCTCACTTTCGCCAATCACTTGGTGGCATCGCTGGCACAGCCTTTTATTGGGGCTTACACCGATCGCCATCCCAAGCCTTTTTTACTGCCCTTGGGTCTGCTTTTTACTATGCTGGGAATGTTATTGTTGGGACTGGCAGGGGCTTATTTTTGGTTTGTGGTGGCGGTGATGCTCGTAGGGGTTGGGTCTTCTATTTTTCATCCCGAAGGCTCTCGGATTGTGGCACTTTCTTGTGGCAGCGGCAAAAAAGCCATGGCGCAATCTATTTTTCAGGTAGGCGGCAATGCCGGTCAGGCTTTTGCTCCTCTTATTGCGCTGTGGGTATTTGTGCCCATCGGGCAAAAGGGGGCTATTGGCTTTACGGCGGTGGCGGGACTGGCCGTGCTGGTTTCTGTATTTCTTTCTTTGTGGTACAAAGAACGCATGACACTTTTGCCCCCCAAAACCCAAAGTCCTTCGTTACTTCCCAAACCTTTGCGGCGCAAAGTCTATTTTGCTGTGGCTCTGGTGATGTTGGGGATTTTTAGTAGGACTTGGTTTAGTGCCGGCATAAAAGACTTTTTTGCGCTGTATCAAGAAATAGAAACGGGTTACGGCGAGGCTTACGGGCAGCGATTGGCCTTTGTTTTTTTGCTTTCTGCGGCTATGGGCACGATGATTGGGGGGCCTATTGCCGACCGCTTTGGTTTGAAAAATACCATCGTTTTTTCCTTGCTGGTGGCAGCTCCGGCGGCTTTGTCCATCAATATAGCCAATGATTTCTGGCTGCCTGTGGCTTTGTTTTTGGCAGGCTTTAGTTTGTACAGCACTTTTTCTGTTTCGCTTATCTATACCATGCAGCTCATGCCCGGCCAAGTGGGCAAAGTGGCCGGGCTTATTTTCGGAGTGGCCTTTGGTTTGTCCTCGTTGGGTTCGCTGGCTTTGGGGGCTTTGGCCGATGTCGTGGGATTGGGTAGCATGCTTTTTTATTGCAGTTGGATACCTGTTTTGGGGGCTTTTGCTGTGTTTTTGCCTCACGAAAAACAAGTCAGGATTTGGTATGAGTCATTGAAATGATTACTCCGGTAGGTTGTTATCGGTTTTCAATACAAAAGACACCCTGCGGTTGCATTGTCTTCCTTCCGGTGTATCGTTGGGGCATTTTGGCTTAGTAAGTCCATATCCGACACTGCTCAGACGCTTTCGCTCAATTCCGCATCTGACCAATTCCTCCAATACGGCTTTGGCTCTGTTTTCGGAGAGTTTTTTATTCTCTGTTGCGCTGCCTTGGCTGTCGGTGTGTCCTTCGATGGTTATTTGCCAATCGGGGTTTTCATGCAATACTTTGGCTATTTGCTCAATGATAGGGATGCTGTGTATTTCTATGACAGCAGATTTTTCCTTAAATTCAATAGGCTCATCAATTTTGCCGTCTTCGGAGAATTCTCGTTGGATTTGAGAAATTTGTGCATCGTTGTAAGCATATACCCTCCCCAACTCAAAAAACGATTTATTTCCGTAATTGCTCAATATCCATATTTTTATCCATTTAACAGGTTGATTTTCAATAGTAAATATTTGATTTTCTCGGTTTTTATAGAGTTTGTCCGTAATTATTTTTTTTGGTGTACTAAAGAGCGAATCATCCGAAAATTCAACCCTGATGCTTTTGACTGTAGCGTCGTGGTGGTTTTCTGAGTTACATCCGTTGGTATTGAAAACCAATGAGTTAATAACTTGAAAAGTAGGCAACCTGATGGTAACAAAACAACTATCCAGTGGCTCTTTCCATTTATTTATTTTGCCCCTCCACCTTGCCAGAGTGCCCAAACTTTCATCTATGATATTTTGAGGCCAAAGATTTGATGAAGAATCACTTGCACTGGCTTTTAGGATTCTTGCGCCGGCTCTTTTGCTCAGCACATTGGCCAACTCGTCCGGATTCATAATTCTTACACTATCCACCTGCCCACAAATTAAACCACAGCACAGCATTACGATTAAAAAGCTAAATATCAACTTCATATTTGTAAATAGATGACAAACTTAATCTTTGCTAATACTTCGGAGAAGTTTGGACTGCAAATAATCCTTAACACCTCTAAAATTTGAAGCCTCGGCGTTGCTACTGCTCAGGGCTTCTATCAAAACACAGCCTTTTGAATCGAAAATGATTTGATTTATCTCAGTCAATTGCCCTATATTTTCAAGGGCTACGTATTGAATACCAAACTCTTCACAGATTTTTTGGGCATCCAATTTTTGTTGGGTTACAAAAAAATCATCTACTTCTTTTTGCTGTGCCGGCCCGTCTATCATTTTGAAAATCGAACCTCCTTTGTCATTGAGTAGCAGCACGATAAGATTGTCTTTGGGCAGTTGATTCCAGAAAGCGTTGCGGTCGTAGAAAAAAGCCACATCGCCCGTAATCAAGACTTGTTTTTTGTGCGGTTTAGCGACGCAGTGCCCTACGGCAGTAGAGGTAGAGCCGTCAATGCCGCTGGTGCCCCGATTGGCAAACACCCGCACGCTGCTGTCCACCCCCCAAAAATTGGCATACCTGACGCTCATACTGTTGGCAAGGTGCAAATCTACCTCTCTTAGGCCTCTCAAAAATTCACCCACCAGTCCAAAATATCCTTCAAATTGTTTTTCATGCAACAGTTCATGGGTTTGATGGTCAATATTTCGCCATTGCTGTAAGTAGTCGTCTGAGATTTTTTCCCACTCAAGTGCCTCAAAAAACTCTGGCGGCTCAACATCCACAATTCGGGTAAGACACTGAAAAACATCGGCATAGCTGCTGCCTATGTGCCAATGCTCCAAAGGCGGGTATTTTCTTAGAAAAAGTTTTAAGTTTTTTGAAATGAGGCTTTTGCCGTAGGTGATGAGTAATTCAGGTCTTAAAAAATTGAAATCCAAATTCTTAACTCCAAGAAACAGGTCATGATGCGCCGTTGAGTTTCTTTCGGGATTGGAGATGATATCGGCCACAAGCGGAACGGATTCGGGCACTTGCATACTGTATCTTTTGTCTTGCCCTTTGACCATCAGGATTTTTGAAAAACTGTTGATTTGTTGTTGTAAATGTGCTATTTCTTTAGGTGCAAGCGATATTGAAGCAGGTATCTTCTTAAAAAAAGGTAGGTTCTTTCCATAAGACAAAAGTTGGCTTGCTTGAGGATAAAACGGCTCTCGCAGGGGAATGTTTACGTGTACAGGGCCTTGTTGGCACAAAAGGAGAGCTTGGTTGATGGTTCTGTGAATCTGCCAAACTTGTTCTTTGTGTTGGTAGCTGTCGGGTAGTTGGAAAGATGCTTTGATAAAATTGGCGTAAATACCTGTCTGTCGGATGGTTTGGCCGTCCCATTGGTCTATCCACTCGGGCGGTCGGTCGGCTGTCAGCACCAAAAGCGGCACTTGGCGGTAGTAGGCCTCCGCAATGGCAGGGGCAAAATTGAGGGTCGCTGTGCCCGATGTGCAAATCAGTACTACGGCTTTGTTTGTGGCTTCTGCCAAGCCTAAGGCCACAAAAGCGGCTGACCGTTCATCGCTGATAGAGAGGGTTTTAAAAGCAGTATGACGCGCAAAGGCTATGGTCAGAGGTGCACAACGAGAGCCTGGACAAGCTATGCAATGGGTCAGACCATGTTGCGCACAAATCTGAGCGATATCTAAAATTGACTGATGCGAATACTCCACTGCGCAAATTTAATTTGCTTTCAGCACTTTGGTATGACTTTTTATCGAGCCATTCGATCTCAGTTCTACAATATAAATGCCGGCACTTAGGTCGGAAAGACTTATTTTGGTTTCAAAGACCTGATTTTCATTGGGTTCTATCAAATAAGTATTGATGTGCCTGCCTGTCAAGTCCCAAAACAATACTTCCAAATTGTTGAAAGTGTCCCAGCCACTTTGAGTAAGTCTCAAGGTGAGTTCGTTTTGCACAGGATTGGGGTAGCATAATATATTGATTTGAGAATCGAATACATGCCCTTGTTTTACTTTGGTTTTGAGTTGAGGGTCAGGTAGCGGCAACTCACAGACAGTGTGTAGGGTGGTATTGGTTTGGATGGGGCTGTTGAAATCAAAGTAGATGTCAGCAGAGTTGGTAATTTGCGTGGCGGGGGGCAGGTTGGGCTTAAGCCTGACAGAGAAATCTACAAAACCTTGACTACCAACAGGATCTTTGAGGCTATCAGGCAACATAATATTTTCGAAAGTGCAAACCAAAAGGCTGTGCTGGTTGTCGCCCAATAGTTGCCAGTCGAAGCGGTGCGAAGCAGTGCCTATCTCGAAGCTCTCCAAATCGAAATGTGGGCTTAGCGTATCAATTAAAACGACCTTGTAAGCCGTGTCACTGCCCGTGTTTTGGAAACGGATTTTGTAGTTGAGTATTTCGTTGTTAAGCACGCAGTTTTGCTCGCTCCAACCGCGAGGCTGTGCCAATTTGTCATTGGGGTCGTAGCTGTCCAGTATGGTCAGGCATTCTTCGCTGATTCTTGCGTTTTCGTCATCTTGATTAAATATCTGGTTTTCTGTACTTTGCGGGCGAAATTCAAATTCCAAACAAGGCAGCACGGTACGAGCGACCCGACGGCGGTTTGGGTTGTAGGGCGTATTGTCGGCTTCGAGTCTTACGGTTGCAGAGGCAGCGTCCACCGAGATAGCTTGGCTATCACCCGCCGTCAATTTTATTTTTTTGGCTATAGCCAGGCGATCGTCAACAAAAAGCCTATAAGCTGTGCTGTCAGACATATTGCCTTGCCCTATATTGGTAATAGAAAGGGCTGTTATTCTGTTATTTACACAAAACCCTGAAATGTTCAAATCAGAACCGTCCCAAAGGTCTTCATCACTGAACCCCAGTGGGTTGAGCGGCAAAATTTCGGCACGGCTGCACTGAACCATCCCCCGAATTTCTTCCATACCACAAATGACCGAATCGGTGATGTGGATGATTCCTCTGCCTCCTGCCTCAAGCCTGCCTATTTGGTAGCGCAATTGGTTGCCATTTTTTATGTTCCATGAGGGCAGGCTCTGGATGGGCACGATGTATTTGTCCAAAGTAACCACGATTTCTACACCCTCAACGGCTTGATTGCCTGAGTTTTCGTAATAGACGCGGGTTTGGTTTCTAAAACAGCGACGGCGGCGGTCTGAACTTAGATTTACGCGCAAGAAATGGGTTTTCCTACCCAAATTTCTGAAATTGATGTTGTTTACAGGCGGATTTTTGGCTTTGAGTTCGAGTTGTATTTGAGACTCAAAAGGGCAGTACGGGGCGTACAAAGCCTTAAATCGCTGAGGAATAGCTTGTTTGAGTGTGTGTGTTCCTTCGCTGAGCCGGATTTTGTAGTTGCCGCTGCGGTCGGTTGAGGCAAACAGGCCGTTTGGCTGTGCCTGAACCCGAAAGCCTTCCAAGCCATGCCCCGCCAATTCGCAATCTTTTTGGTTCAGGCTTTTGATATTGCCCATAACCCATACAGCGGCAGCATCGTCCACGGGTATATTCCACAGGAAATAATCCATTCCCATAGGGACGACCCTGTTTTTTTCAAATGTAGCAAAGCCATTGATACTGCCCGCAGCAAAGATACGGTTGCGGCTGGTGGCTACGTTTGAGGTAAAAAGGTTCAATTCGCTGCTGCCGTATTTGAACCAAATCATATTGCCATCTTCGTCAAATTGGCCAACAAAAGCACTGATTGTGCCTTTTGAGCCGAATTTTTGGCCGTTGATTTGAATTTCATCCAAAAACTTGCCGCCTACCACAAAGCCTAATGTATTTTCAGCCCAGCCGGTCATTTGAAAGCCCCCTTTTTCGGCTTTGTCGGCCAAGGTAGAACTCCAAAGCACCCTGCCATCTTGTGATATTTTGGTCAGATAATCCAAACCCAGCGGATTGAAGGTGGTAGAATGAATCAAAGGGTTGTTGTCTTTGCCCATCACATACATGTATCCCTTTGAGTCGTAGAAGTAGTCATTTGTTGATACATCTGACAGTACCTCTTTGTCTGCCTCAAAGGATTGTATGGATGTGATCTGACCGTATTCTCCTATCTCTATCCTGACAGACAAGGGATGAGAAGGCTCTGCAAGTACTTCTTGGCCTTCGTACATCAAAGCCGACTCCAATCTAAATTGTATGGTAACGTTTTTTCCTTTCAGAGCAGTCTTAAAATTTTTCAGTCCATTGGGGCTTTCCAGAGCCTTCATCCAAAGCGGCTCGCCTTGCTCATTTGCTCTTACGACAAATAGGGCATTAAATCGGGTTTCTACCGATTTGCCAGCCCAACTGAGTCGCCTAAAGCCTGTGGATAGGATGTATCCCATCCCTTGATTATCAACCAAATACCTACAACTGTGGGGGTAAGGCTTAAACCAAAGCAAGTTGCCTGTGGAATTCAATTTGGCAATATAAGAGCCGTTGTATTGGATTTCTTTTCCAAAATTTGCCGAAGTATTTGAGTTTCCACTCAGGTAAATTTGGTTTTGATGGTCGGCACTTAAATCAAAAATAGATGAAGTCTTGGCAAGTTTTACCCATTCAAGTTCTTGTGAATGAGCTACATAAAAGCAAAAAAGTAAGCAAAATAGAAATATTATCTTCACGACATTAACCGTAATCGTTTGCAATCTATAAAAATGGTTTGTGCTAACTAATTACATTCGTTGACAAGAAAGTAATCAGAATTTCGACCAAACATAATAAAAAAAAGATGAAAATCATATCTTGTTCCAAAACTCTTATCATCCAAACTGCATTTATCGGCGATGTTATACTGGCAACGCCTTTGATTGAAAATTTGTTTGAGGCCGGCTGCAACGTAGATTTTTTGCTTAGGTCTGGAAACCAAGATCTTTTGGCTCAACACCCAAAAATAAATAGACTTTGGATTTGGGACAAATCTAAACAAAAAAATAAAAACTTACTCCGGTTGGCTTGGCAGATACGAAAACAAAAATACGATTGTGTGTTTTGTTTGCAACGCTTTGCTTCCGGCGGCCTGCTGGCTTTGGCTTCGGGGAGCAATAAAATTTTTGGATTTGACAAAAACCCTTTTTCTGCCTTTTTTCACAAAAAAATAAAGCATCTTTTAGATGGCAGGCACGAAGTAGAAAGAAACCTTTCGCTGTTGGAGGGCGATTTTGAAATTTCTGTCCGCCGACCCAAATTGTATCCAAAAGAATTTGATTACCAAAAAGTTGATTCCTATAAAAAACAACGATATACCACCATTTCCCCTGCTTCGGTTTGGTTTACCAAGCAATTGCCCGCCAAAAAGTGGGCTGATTTTATCAATGCACTTGATTTTGAAGGGGATATATTTTTGTTGGGTGGCCGAGGCGATATAAATTTTGCACGGGAAATTGTTCGGCAGACCGACCGCAAGGTTGAGGTGCTTTGTGGTAAGTTAACTCTTTTGCAGTCAGCGGCTTTGATGCAAGGGGCAGTCATGAACTATGTCAATGATTCGGCCCCTATGCACTTGGCATCCTCTGTCAATGCCCCTGTTTGTGCGGTTTTTTGTTCTACTGTGCCAGAATTTGGTTTTGGGCCGCTTTCTGACGTGTCCAAGCTAGTCCAAATTGATGAGCCGCTCAGTTGCCGACCTTGCGGGCTTCATGGCCATCGCGCATGTCCCAAAAGGCATTTTGATTGTGCAAATAAAATTGACATTCAACATCTTGTAAATGCTATACACACAAGCTGAACCCGATTTTGAGCAAGAGTTTTGGCAGAATATGAAACCTCTGACCGACAGCCGCAATCTGTCCAACCCCGCCCAAACCGTATTTTTTGCTCTAAAAGGCGGCCATCGCGACGGCCACGAATTCATAGAGGATTTGTATGCCAAAGGTGTACGCAAGTTTGTGGTAAGCAAACAGATACATCTAAAAGACGGCTACGTTTTCCAAGTGGGCGACCCTGTGTTTACACTGCAACGCTGGGCGGCTCATCACAGAGCCAAACTCAATTTTCCTATGTTAGCCATCACTGGTTCAAACGGCAAAACCATTGTCAAAGAGTGGCTTTATGAGCTGTTAAGCCCCAATTTTTCTATTATTAAAAGTCCGAAAAGTTACAATTCGCAAATAGGTGTTCCTCTTTCTGTGCTGGAAGCAGAGCCTGGGCACGAGTTGGGTATTTTTGAGGCTGGCATTTCGCAACCGGGCGAGATGCAGCACTTGGCGGCCATCCTGCGACCCGATTATGGTATTTTTACCAATATAGGGACGGCGCACAGCGAAAATTTTGCCGACAATCGGCAAAAGACAGCCGAGAAAATGTCGCTTTTTAAAGGTGTTAAAACCTTGATTGTCTGTGCCCAACACACAACCGTAGTCGAGGAAGCCCGCAAACAAAATATCCCTGTTCTACTTTGGGGCAGAGCACAGGAAGCCTACATCGCCGTTGAGGAACAAAAGCCATTAGGCACGGCTACACGCTTGATTTTGAGGGAAAAGAATCAACGACATGAATTGATGCTGCCTTTCTCTGATTTACCCTCGATAGAAAATGCCATGCATTGTATTGCTGCAAGTAGGTTGCTTGGTGTTGATTATCAAACAATTAAAGAACGCATCGGTCTTCTTCGCAACCTGCCCATGCGTCTGTCTATAAAAGACGGAGGCAATTGCATCCTCATAGACGACACTTACAACAATGATTTGCAAGGCCTTAAAGTGGCTTTGGAGTTTTTGAATCAAAAGGCCGGAACCAAGCCCAAACACCTGATAGTCTCGCAAGTCACAGGATGCAGTGCTTGGGAGGTGGCCGCTTTGGTCTCTCAAGCCAAACTGAACTCTGTGGTGGCGGTGGGTGAGGGATTTGAGTCGCTTTCTTCGCATGATTTTGGTTGCAGCCATTATTTTTTCCCTACCACCGATGAGCTAAAACGGCATTTACCCGCTTTTGATGGTTTTGTGCTGATTAAGGGGAGCAGACACTTTGGTTTTGAGCAAGTTGTCAGGGCTTATGAGGCCAAGCTCCACTCTACACGGTTGGAGTTGAACCTATCGGCTTTGGCACACAACTTTCGGGTATTCAGAGGTATTTTGCCCCAAAATGTGCGTATTATGGTCATGGTTAAGGCTTTCGCTTACGGCAGTGGCAGCGTTGAAGTGGCCAAAGTACTCGAATACTTGGGAGTGGACTATTTGGCGGTGGCTTTTGTGGACGAAGGGGTTGCCCTGCGCAAAGCCGGCGTAAGAGTGCCGATTATGGTGATGAGTACCCAAAGCGAACAGTTGGAGGCTGTTGATAGATTTGGTCTTGAGCCTGAAGTATTTAATTTGGAACTTCTCAGAGCAATCGCCCTGAAATACCCTCAAATTCCTTTTCACATCAAACTCAATACCGGCATGAACCGCCTTGGATTTGACGAAATCGGCACTTTAAAACAATTTATCGCTCAACATCCTCATTTACAAATAAAAAGCATCTTTTCCCATTTGGCGGCTTCGGGCAACGACCTGCACAAAGACTTTACGTTGGAACAGATTCGTCTCTACCAGAGCTACTTACAAGAGTTATCGCTCTGTAAGCACGTCTTGAGACACATCGCCAACACTGAGGCCATTGCGGCCTATCCTCAAGCGGTCTTTGATATGGTCAGGCTTGGCATCGGGCTATATGGAATCTCGGAAAATCCTCACATCCAGAGTCTTCTCAAAGTAGTAGGCACTCTCAAAACCACCATCATAGAACTGCGAAACATCAAAGCAGGGCAAAGCGTAGGCTACAACCGCGCTTTTGTGGCTGCCAGAGACTGTCAAATAGCTGTCATAGCGATCGGTTATGCAGATGGGTTTGACAGGCGCAACAGTTTGGGAGTGGGTAAAGTCTTGATAAAAAATAAATTAGTGCCGATTGTTGGGTATGTTTGTATGGATATGAGCTTTGCAGACGTAACGGGGCTGGATGCCGTAGCGGGCGATGAAGTAGTGGTATTTGGAGAAAATCCCCATGTAACCGACATTGCAAAGAATTGGCAGACAATACCTTATGAAGTGCTCACCCATGTAAACGAGCGTGTCAAACGCATTTATTACGAAGATTGATATGGCAAAATGGTACGAGATTTTTAAAACCAAAGACTTGATAGACAAACATTTGCCTGTGGGTAAGATGATTGCCGTCAAAGCCGCTGACTTGCGGATTTGCGTGGTGCGCACTTGCGAAGAAAAATTTTACGCCATAGACGACCGTTGTCCGCACAACGAGGCTTATTTTTCGATGGGGCATCTCAATGCCATGAACGAGGTGATTTGCCCTTGGCACAGCTACTGTTACAATTTGCTTACTGGAGAAGAGCAAAAGCAACGCACCCGCAAAGCCCGTCTTTTTGAGGTAGAATTGCGCAGCGGCGGTCTTTGGATAAAGGTGTAATTAAATGATTGTCAAATTATTGGTACGAAGTTTTTTGTAGTTGTACCAGTCAAACTCCGTCAAAAACGACTTGGCGGCCTTAGCCCCTCTCAAAAACAAGTCAATTTTGTCAGCCGGACTGAGGTTGAAATTGAGCCAGTCGTGCCCGCCGATGTCAATCTCTTTGACCAGTTTGTGATAATCAGGATTGCGGGCGATAAAGTCAAAATCGCTGGCTTGCTTGGCTGAGTCCAACAGCGCTTTGGCCAGTTCGAGAAAGTTGCCGATTGTATTGACTTTGTTGCGCTCCACACCAAATTTGACCCCAAAAGTGGGCAATCTGGGCACAGTGCCCGGGCGATGGAAGACGGCAATCGGAAAGTTGGACATCACGCCGCCGTCCACAAAGGCCACTTCTTGGGGTATTTCGCCGATAAATTTGACATAATCGTACCACTTTTGCATGGCTTCGATGCCCTGCGGCAAGTTTTTGATGCGGTAAGGCACAAAAAAAACCGGCACCGACATCGAGGCTCTTATATAGGCTGCGGGATTGACCGCTTCGGGATTTTGCCAATACAAATCGGCCATTTGCGGAAAAATGACTTTGCTTTCTGTGGTGATATCGGAGGCGATGATATTCAATGAAGCCGTCAAGCCGCTCAAAGTTTGTTTGACCCCTTCCCTTATGTGCAGAGAAGCAGGCAGTTTGCTTCTTTTTTCCAGTAAATCTTTGGTGGTTTTTACGCTGTATTTGGCCAATATTTCACTTACCCAGTTGTAAAAATGGATGCCCGGGTTGATGCCCATATTGCGCAGCAGGCCGGGCAATATCCGTGCAGTAGTCCACAACTGGCGCAAGCCGGAGTATTTGCCTGTCAAAGCCATCACAAAGGCTTTGGCCTCTGCTCCCCCGTCCACAAAATCATAAAAGTCTTTATTGACCAGATTTTTTATCAGCAATTCGGTTTTGGGTTTGTCTATATCCTCCAAAACGGCTATAAACAAAGAGTTCAGTGCCCCTACCGAACTACCCGCCAGCCCCAAAAACCGTATCCCCATAGACTCAAGTACGTGCAGATACCCTGCCATGGCTACTCCCAGCACCCCGCCGCCACCTTGCACCAGTTGCACGTATTGATGGCCTTCTGCATCCAGCACGTCCGAGTAGGGCTTTTTGTCAAGCCCCATTTCTTTGCAGGTTTGTATGAGATGGAAAACCTCATGATGACAGGTAAAATCACTGACTTTCAAGATATTTTATTTGTTTTTAAGTGTAAAATAAAATTTTATTCAGGTTTAATAAATGAAATTTGTTTGTGAGTCGCTGCTACGATTGGCAGTTTTTCGGCAAATCATTGTGGTTTGGTTATTCTAATAGTTGACATGTGGGATAATTCATAGTTTTGTGCTTAAAACTAACAAACATGACATATTTACAAGCCATTATTTTGGCAATAGTCGAAGGAATAACCGAGTTTTTACCCATTTCATCCACAGGACACATGATCATTGTCTCGAGCATGATGGGCATAAACGAGCAGAGTTTTGTCAAGGTTTTTGAGGTCAATATACAGTTTGGGGCTATTTTGTCGGTTTTGGTGTTGTACTACAAGCGATTTTTGCAATCTATTGATTTTTATTTCAGGCTGTTGGTGGCTTTTTTGCCCGCGGCTGTGATAGGTTTTTTGCTCAATGATTTTATTGATTCTTTATTGGAGAGTGTTCCGGTTGTGGCTGTTTCGTTGCTGTTGGGGGGCGTTTTGTTGCTTTTTGTGGACAAATGGTTTGCTTCTTCGCAGGCCGACCCCGACCCCATGCCTTACCCCACGGCATTGAAGATTGGTTTTTTTCAATGTATTGCCATGATACCGGGCGTTTCGAGGTCGGGGGCTTCGATAGTGGGGGCACAATGGCTGGGGCTTTCCCGCAAGGCTGCGGCAGAGTTTTCATTTTTTTTGGCTGTGCCTACCATGTTTGCGGCCTCAGCCTACAAACTTTTGAAAGACTATAAGCAAATCGGTGAGGGCGAAATAACGGTTTTGCTTATCGGCAATGTGGTGGCTTTTGTGGTGGCGATGTTGGCTATTAAATTTTTTATCGGCTTTTTGACCAAATACGGATTCAAATTTTTTGGATACTATCGTATTATTTTGGGGCTGATTATTTTATTGTTTCTTGCTTTGGGTTATGATTTGAAGATGTGACAAATAATTTGACCTCAAATTGGAGGATGAAATTGCTCAAATCTCGTTTTAAATTAGGCAGTTTTTATTTTCTAATGAATATTTATCAATCTACTCGAATACCGGTCTATTTGGTTACCATAATGCTTTTTTTCTATTTGTTGGAAGAAATAGGGATTAGTTTTGCCGAATACGGTATTTATCCGCGCAGTTGGCAAGGGCTTTTTGGGATTCTTTTTGCTCCTCTTGTGCATGGAAATGGCCAACATTTGCTTTCCAATGCCATGCCTCTGTTGATTTTGGGTACTACGGTTTATTTGTTTTATCCTAATTCGGCAACCTCCGTTTTGATTTGGGTCTATTTAGGGAGTGGTTTTGGGATTTGGCTTTTTGGCAGGGATGTGAGTTTTCATGGTTTGCAGTTGGTGCATATCGGTTCGAGTGGGGTGGTGTATGGCTTGGCGGCTTTTTTGGTGGGCAGCGGGATAGTCAGGAGGCAGCCCAAATCAATTGCCATTGCACTGGGGGTTTACTTTTTGTACAGCGGTATGATTTCGGGGCTCTTTCCCATTCAACAGGGCGTTTCTTGGGAGGGGCACTTGAGCGGAGCGTTTTTTGGCATTTGGCTCTCTTTTACTATGAGGAAATTGGACAGCGAACCATCAAGAGACAAAAATCAGCCACCTCAAACTAACAGCGAGGCTGGGTTTCAAGAACTCCAAACCCCGCGCTGGAAATACGTCTATAAGCCAAAATAGTCTATCCAATCTTTAGGCCGTTGGGGACAGTGTGGGTGGGGCTAAGAAGCACAACCCCACTGTCTAAGCCCACTACCCCCAGCACCAAACACTCTGAACTCACCGATGCAATCTGTTTGGGGGGGAAATTGACCACTGCCACAACTTGTTTGCCTACAAGTTCCTGACAATCATAAAGTTCAGTGATTTGGGCAGACGAAGTCTTGACACCCAAATCACCAAAATCAATTTCGAGTCGGTACGCAGGTTTTTTGGCTTTTGCATTAAGGGAAGCCGCTGTTATCGTACCGATACGGATGTCAATCTTTTCAAAGTCTTGCCAAGTGATTGTTTGGCTCATAGGCCGCCTTCAAACACAAAATCTACCAATTTTTTGCGGGTACGGGGGCTGAGTTCTTTGGTACGGTTTGGCTCAGCCAGGCTTTGGGGATCGCCCAAATAGCCCAATGCCATAAAAGCCACTACTTCATAGACTTCGGTGTTGATGTTGAAGTCTTGGATGGTCTTTGCCATATCAAATCCACCCATCAAGTGGCCGTAGATGTTGTTTTGGATGGCTTCCAATAGCAAAGTAGCATTGGCCGCGCCTACGTCGTGCATGGCGTGGCGGTTGGGGTTGCCGTTGTGTACGAAATTTTTGCGCGCCAAACTCAGCACCAACACGGCGGCATTGGCTGCCCAAGTCTGGTTGCCCGAATCGAGGCATTGCAAGAATTTATTGAATTGGGTGGTGTTGGCTTTGTGTGCATACGCATAGACCCAAGGCTGGTCATTGACGCTGTTGGCAGCCCAAGAAGCGGCCTCAAAAAGAGTGTTCAGGGTATTTTGGGCGATGGGTTGCGCCGAAAAAGCGCGGGCACTCCAGCGGTTTTTGACTATGTCTGAAACCGGAAAATCTGTTGAAGCTATTTTTACCATGACGAATTAGGATTTTCTGCAAAATAGCCATTGTAAGGATTGTTGCAAAATATTTGTCGTAAATAATACTAAATTTATTATTTGAGCTTATTTTTGTATAATGAACCGATTATCCAAAGAAAACTCACTCTATCTCCAGCAACACGCTCAAAATCCGGTGGATTGGTGGCCTTGGGGAGAAGAAGCCTTACAAACTGCCCAATCTCAAGACAAACCCATTATTTTAAGCATTGGCTATTCCTCTTGCCACTGGTGCCATGTGATGGAAAAAGAGACCTTTGAAAGCTATGAAGTGGCTGAATTGATGAACCTTTATTTTGTTCCCATCAAGGTGGACAGAGAAGAGCGGCCTGATATTGATTTGGTATATATGGAATCGCTGCACTTGATGGGTGTGAGTGGCGGTTGGCCTTTGAATGTTTTTCTTTTTCCCGACGGGAGTCCTTTTTACGGAGGAACGTATTTTCCCAAAGACCACTGGATACATTTGTTGTTGCAGATAAAGAACGCTTGGCAAAACCATAAAGAAGAACTGCAACAGTCTGCCCAAAAGTTCAAAGTGGCACTTACAACCAATGAGTTGGAATTTTCTAAAGATTTCAAAATTCGTACTTTCAGCGAACAATTGGCGCATGAGGCTTTCAATACCTTGAGTCAAAAGTTCGACTTGCGCTATGGAGGCATGAAAAAAGCCCCTAAGTTTCCTATGCCTTCCATTTGGGAGTTTTTGAATATTTACGCCCGATTCAACCCTAAAACTTCTGCATCTGAGCCGCTGGCTATTACTTTAAAATCAATGTCTTATGGTGGCATTTATGATGCTTTGGGGGGCGGATTTGCCCGTTATTCTACCGATTCCATTTGGTTGGTTCCTCACTTTGAAAAAATGCTCTACGACAATGCCCAACTTCTCCAACTCTATGCCAATGCTTACAAAGCCACACAACAAACTCATTATTTGGATGTTGTCAGAGAAATTGCCATTTTTTTAGAGGCAGAGATGCGCGATGACTGTGGAGCTTTTTACAGTTCGATTGATGCGGACAGCGAAGGCGAGGAAGGCAGATTTTATGTATGGACAGAGCGAGAAATTGATGAAGTGTTGGCGCAAAAGAGCCTGCTTTTCAAGCAATACTATGGAATAACCCCCGAGGGAAATTGGGAAGAACACAAAAATATACTTTATCGCACCCTCTCCGAAGAGGAATTTGCCCAACAACACGGGCTTGACCCAATTGCATGGAGACAAGAACTAAATCATTGCAAATCAGAGCTTTTTGCTGCACGTGCGCACAAGATCAGACCGACGACAGACAAAAAGATACTTACGACTTGGAACGCTTTGACTATCAGCGCACTGTCTCAGGCATACCAGGCTACACGAGATCCGCTTTATTTGGATTTGGCTCTTGGAGCAATCGAATTTATACAGCGAGGACTCATTGAGCAAGACAAGGTATTGCATGTCTATTCCTCCAAAGGCAAAGAATGGGGTTTCCTCGATGACTATGCCACCACTGCTACTGCTTTGCTTGATATGTACCAGACAGTTTTTGAAGAAGGATACCTATTTCAAGCCAAAGCACTCATAGACAGGGCTATAGACGAATTCTATGACACTGAAGACGGGTTGTTTTTTTACAGTGGCTCATCCAACCAACAACTCATAGCCCGTAAAAAAGAACTTTTTGACAACGTGATTCCCTGCTCTAACTCCATAATGGCCAGAGCTTTGAGGACTTTAGGTAAACTCACGGGCGAGTCGAAGTATCTTGAACTTTCTAAAAACATGCTTGAGAAAATCGTGGCCTATCTGCCTCAAAATATCGAATACATGGCAAACTGGGGTATTTTGTACCTTGAAAACTTATATGGCGACAAAGAAATAGCCATCTGCGGCCAAGAAGCTACTGACTTTGCCCAAGTGCTTAATCGGCATTTTCTACCCGGTGTTGTCATCTCTGCTGCGCCTTACAAAAGTACGCTGCCTTTGCTTCGCAACCGCTATCAAGAAGGAAAGACTCTTGTTTATGTCTGTCAAAACCAAACTTGCTCGCTTCCTACAGAGGATATCGAACAAGCCATCAATCAGGTGCTTAAGGATTAATTTTGACAGACAAGGCACCAAGGATTTGGTAATTTTGTTTATAATCAAAACTTCGTACTTCGATGGCACGCTATATCAATCCCTATACAGATTTCGGCTTCAAGAAACTTTTCGGTG